>NZ_JBEGIA010000016.1:0-361082 GCF_040676455.1 Microbacterium sp. LMI12-1-1.1
TCAAACTGACATCCATGAATTGATCCAAAAAGGACCCCCACCAACCAAACAAATGGTCAGCGAGGATACAAAAATTGGCATTTGACAAGTGCACGCTGTTGAGTTCTCAAAGATCGGACGCACCAGCCAGCGCGAATCTCTCGACTCGCTGCCCCGGCTGGGCAACTTCACTATCTTATCTCGCCGAAGCGATCCCGTCAAATCGACCGGAGCTCCTCGAACGAGGTTCCACACCTGTCCGCAAGCGGACGATCCGTGAAGCGGATCTTCAGGAGTGGAGGTCGTTCACTGCTTGAGGGGAGCCAGGCCTTCCGGCCTTCCGCTCTACCCTTTGGGGCGAACAACAAGAACATTACGCCGAACCGCCCCCGCCGTCGAATCCACCCCACATCCCGGGCGTGTCGTCGGTCTAGAGCCCCGTGATTCCGCGGTTCTCACCGTGAACACCCTTCGAGACCGCGCGCCGGCGCAGCACCTGGATCACGATGCACACGACCACCGTCGACGCACCCCATACCGCGCACGCCGGCGGAAGCACCCGGTACGCGAGATGCGCGGCGGTGAACTCGGCGTCGAGCGGACCGTGCGCCGCGAGGCCCCACGCCCAGGCCGCCGCGAGCACGACGGGGAGCGAGACCCACCACGCCCAGCGCACGGCATCGGCCAGAACGCGCGGAACGGATGCCGCGGCCGGTCGTCGGCCCAGCCACACCAGCATCCACACGCCGATGATCGCGAGACCGGCCACGCTCGACCCGTGCTGCAGCCACTTGTAGCCGGGCAGCGCTCCCCAGTCCGCCGCGAGCGCGGGGATCGCAATCGTGCCCCACCGGCCCTCGTGCGTGAACAGGTCCCACACGATGTGACTCACGACGCCGATGAGCAGCGAGACGACCAGCACCAGCATCCCGGTCCACGGCACACGCCGCCCGCCGGGCGGAGCGATCGCGAACGTCTCTCGCCACGCGGCGCCGGCGCCGGCATCCCACTCCCCCGGCAGCCGCGCGGCGAGCCATCGCGGCGACAGCTCACGCGCGGCGGGCCGCAGAACGCACCGCCAGGCGAGCAGCAGGACGAGCGCGAGAAGGACCGTCGCCGGCAGCCACCCGAACGCGTGCGTGCGGCCGTAGTGAAGCGGGAGTCCTCGGACGAACAGCGGCAGATCCGGCGCCATCGCGCCGATCGCGATCGCGGCGGGCACCAGCGGCGAGCGGAGGAACGGCAGCGCGACGACAGCGTGGCTCGGGGTGAACGGCATCCGTCACCCTGTCGCCGGCGTCGCGCTGCTCACCGCGCCGCGTCAGCCGACGAAGAGGCCCGCGAGCGTCTTCTTGCCGCGCCGGAGCACGGAGACTCCGCCGGGCAGCGCACCCGTCACCGTCGCGGCGTCGTCCTCGATCTTCACACCGTCCAGCGAGACCCCACCCTGCGCGATCGCCCGGCGACCCTCCGACAGGCTCGCGACCAGTCCCGTGTCGACGAGCGCCTGCACCACGGCGGACCCTGCCGGCACGGCCGCGTTCGGCAGCTCCTCGAGCGCGTGGCGCAGCGTCGTCGCATCGAGCGCAACGAGGTCGCCCTGGCCGAAGAGCGCCTCGGATGCCGCGATCACCGCCGCCGCGGCATCCGTCCCGTGCACGAGGGTGGTGACCTCCAGCGCCAGGCGCTTCTGCGCGGCGCGACGGAACGGCTCCTCGACGACGAGCCTCTCGTACTCCTCGATCTCGGCCCGCGTGAGGAACGTGAAGATCTTGAGGCGCTGCACCACGTCGGCGTCGTCGGTGTTGAGCCAGAACTGGTACATGCGGTACGGGCTGCACATCGCGGCATCGAGCCAGATGGCGTTGCCCTCGCTCTTGCCGAACTTCGTGCCGTCGCTGTTGGTGATCAACGGGGTGCCGATGGCGTGCACCGATGCACCCTCCACGCGGTGGATGAGGTCGGTGCCGCTGGTGAGATTGCCCCACTGATCGCTGCCGCCGGTCTGCAGGACGCACCCGAACTGGCGGTAGAGCTCCAGGTAGTCCATGCCCTGCAGGATCTGGTAGCTGAACTCGGTGTAGCTGATGCCCGCCTCGGAGTTCAGGCGCGCGGCGACCGCCTCCTTCTTGAGCATCGTGCCGACGCGGTAGTGCTTGCCGATATCGCGCAGGAAGTCGATGGCGCTCATGGGCGCCGTCCAGTCGAGGTTGTTGACGATGCGTGCGGCGTTATCACCCTCGAAGCTGAGGAATCGCTCGACCTGCGACTGCAGGTACCCGACCCACTCGTTCACCGTCTCCTTGGTGTTGAGCGTGCGCTCGGCCGAGGGGCGCGGGTCGCCGATGAGGCCGGTCGATCCGCCCACGAGGCCCAGCGGCCTGTGGCCCGCGAGCTGCAGGCGGCGCATCGTCAGAAGCTGCACGAGGTTGCCGAGGTGCAGACTCGGCGCAGTCGGGTCGAAGCCGCAGTAATACGTGATCGGGTCCCCGGCGAGAAGGGCGCGCAACGCCTCCTGATCGGTGGACACATGCACGAGTCCACGCCATACGATCTCGTCCCACACGTTCTCGAACGCCGGGTCGATCGCAGGCGCGGTCGCGCTCACGAGGGTTTCAGACACGCGAGCCAGGCTATCAGCGCAGATGCGGCGGCCCGTGCGTGGCCGGGATGAGTGCTGCCCAGGCGGCTACGTTGTGAGATCGCTATAGCTATCTAGCTGAAGTCGACATTGCTTTAGCCAAGAGGCTGTCTACATATAGCTTCAATGCTAAACTTGCCACTACTCAATCTCCTGGACTAAAGGAAAGCGATGTACGTCCTCACCGCCGATCAGCGCGCCAGCCGTGTCAACGCCGACGCCGTCCCGTCCGCTCTCGCCGTCGTCACGCGCCACGGCAGCGGAGGGCTCGCACTGCCGCCCGAGCGCACGGCCGGCGACGAGCTGCAGGTCGCCGTCGCCGACGCCTCGGCGGCTCTGTCGATCGTTCTCGAGCTGACCAGGGCCGGCGAATGGGCCGTCGGCGTCGGTGTCGGCGCGGTCGAGTCGCCGCTCCCGCAGAGCGTCCGGGCGGCACGCGGGGAGGCCTTCATCAACGCGAGGGACGCTGTCGATCGCGCCAAGAAGACACCGACCCGGCTGGCCGTCACCGCACCCGCGGGCGGAGAGGACGCCGAAGCGCTCGTCCGCCTTCTCATCGAGCTGCGCGACCGCCGCACGCCGGAGGGGTGGGAGGTCTACGACCTGCTCGCCGACGGACTCACCCAGCGCGACGCCGCCGCACGCCTGGGCGTGTCGGAGGGCGCGATCAGCCTGCGCGCCAAGGCAGCGGCGCTGCGCGTCGAGGAGGCCGCCGTCCCCGCACTGGCACGCGTGCTCGCGCGCCTGGACGACGGGGCGCGCACCGTCTCGCCGCCCGAACGCGGGTGAGCGCGACGGCGACGACCGGCTTCGCGCGTACGGGATGCCGCACCCGGGCGCCGTCCGGGGCTCGTGCCAGACTGACGCCATGGTCCTCCCCGACGTCGTGCTGACCGCCGCGCTCTCGATCTTCCTGTTCGTCGCTCTGTGCGCAGCGCTCGTGCTGGTGGTCGTCAGCCTGCGCCGGCCGACCGACGTGCCGCTCATCGTCGCGGGCGTCCTCGTCGTGCTGTGCCTGCTGGCGGTGACGGTCTCGCCCGTCGACGTGCCGCTGCTCCTCGGCCTGGGCATCGCACTGCTCGGAACCACCCTGGCGGTCCTCGGCGGGAACCCCATCACGCGTCGCATACTCGACATCGCCAGCCACGGCCGCGTGGAAGAGGGCGACAACGGCGGCATCCTCTTGCGTGCCCCGTCCCTGCCGGGAGCGGTCGCCGGCGAAGGCGCCGTCCGCGAGGTGATGCGCGGCGGCACCACCATCGGCTACCTCGAACGCGTCGCGGTCGCGCTCGGGATCATCGCCGGGTTCCCCGAGGCGATCGCTGTGGTGGTGGCGCTGAAGGGCATCGGCCGGTTCTCCGAGCTCGCCAGCGCCGAGGCACGGGAGCGGTTCATCATCGGAACCCTCGCGAGCCTGGTGTGGGCGTGCGTGGTCGGCGCGCTCGTCCGCCTCGCGATCTGGTGATCGCCGGCCGGAGCCCGAGGCTCAGAGTCCGAGGGCGTGGGCGGTCGCCTGCACGCGCTGGATCAGCTCGGTCCGCTGCTCGGCCACTCTGACCGGAGCCGTCCCGCCGACGCCGGTGCGGCTCGCGACGGAGCCCTCGACGCTCAGCACCTCGCGCACCTCGGGCGACAGGTGCGCCGACACCGACGCGAGCTGCTCGTCGGTGACCTCGTGCAACTCGATCCCGTTGTCCTCGCAGACGCGCACCAGGTGGCCCGAGATCTCGTGCGCATCGCGGAAGGGCACGCCGCGCTTGACGAGCCACTCGGCGACATCGGTCGCGAGCGAGAAGCCCTGGGGGGCGAGCGCCGCCATGCGGTCGGTGTGGAACCGCATCGTCGCCACCATGCCGGCGAACGCCGGCAGGACGGTCTCGAGCGTGCGCACCGAGTCGAAGACCGGCTCCTTGTCCTCCTGCAGGTCGCGGTTGTACGCGAGCGGGAGCGCCTTGAGGGTCGCCAGCAGCCCGGTGAGGTTGCCGATGAGCCGGCCCGCCTTGCCGCGGGCGAGCTCGGCGATGTCGGGGTTCTTCTTCTGCGGCATGATGCTCGAACCCGTCGAATATCCGTCGTCGAGCGTCACGAAGCCGAACTCGCGCGTGTTCCAGAGGATGATCTCCTCCGCGAAGCGCGAGACGTCGATGCCGATCATCGCCGCGATGAACGCGAACTCGGCGACCACGTCACGCGACGACGTGCCGTCGAGCGAGTTCTCGGCGGGCCGGTCGAGACCGAGCTCGCGCGCGACGAGCTGCGGATCCAGCCCGAGCGTCGAGCCGGCGAGCGCGCCGCCGCCGTACGGCGACACCGCGGCGCGGGCGGACCAGTCGCGCAGGCGCTCGAGGTCGCGCAGCAGCGGCCAGGCGTGCGCCTGCAGATGATGGGCCAGCAGCACCGGCTGCGCGTGCTGCAGGTGGGTGCGACCGGGCATGACGGCGTCGGGGTGCGCTTCCGCCTGCGCGACGAGGGCATCGACGAGACGCAGGATCTCGCGCGCGACCGTGCGCGAGTGGTCGAGCAGGTACATCCGCACGAGCGTCGCGATCTGATCGTTGCGGCTGCGGCCGGCGCGCAGCTTGCCGCCCAGCTCCGCGCCGACGACACCGATCAGCGCCTGCTCGAGTGCGCCGTGGACGTCTTCATCGGATGCCGCGGGCCGCAGTGTGCCCTCGGTCAGGCCTCGCGCGAGCACGTCGAGCCCGTCGTGCATGGCGAGCTCTTCGTCAGAGGTGAGGTACCCGGCGGCGGCGAGCGCTTTGGCGTGCGCGTGCGAGCCGGCGATGTCGTAGAGCGCGAGGTCCCAGTCGAAATGCGTCGATCGGCTGAGCTCTGCCAGTTCCGGGGACGGTCCCGTGGCGAAGCGGGCTCCCCACAGTGCGCCTTCGTTGGTGCCGTCAGCCTTCGATTCACTCACTCGACAAGCCTATCCGCAGGGCTCGTGCGCCCTCGCTCGTCAGCCCCGCCGCCGGATCGGCGGTCGCCCGGGACGGCGAAGCGCGAGGCGGCATCCAGCGCGGTCTCGAGCGGGCCGCGGCCGATGAGAAGCGCCCACGCGGTGCAGAGCACGACGGTGGCGATGGTGAGCGGCCAGAACGGCTGCAGCTCCCGGAACCCGGCGAGGTCGCCGACGCGGTCGAGGGTCGCGGTCGCGATCGCCGCCCACACGACCAGCTGCAGCGTGTACGCACTGAGCGGCATCGCGCCGACGGCGCGCAGCGGCAGCACCACCCACCGCACCACGGTGCGGCACAGGAGCAGGCACACGCCGAGCACGGCGAGGGCGAAGCCCCCGGACCCGACGACCTCGAGCAGACCCGTGGAGTGCGGTCGCGCCGTCCAGAGCGCCCCGAGGAACGAGGCCGCCTCCGCCTCGGGGCGTGCGCCGGTGGCGGCATCCGCCCCGTAGGCGGCCGCGGCGAGGAGTGCGCCGGCCACGACCAGCCACACCTGCACCCGCAGGCGGGTCACCCCGGATCGCGCAACGCCGAGTCCCGCGACGACGAACGCGATCCACGTCGTGAACGGATAGTGCCAGCCGAGGGCCGTCGACACCGCAGGCCCGGCGGGCGACGTCCACAGCGGCAGCGCGTCGAGAAGGACCTGCACGAAGGGCATGACGACGGCCAGCGCCCCCGCGAGCGGCAGCAGCACGGGGGCCGGCAGCGATGTCAGCGGGAGCGCGAGCAGAAACATCAGGGCGTAAGCCGGGAGGATCACGTACACCGGTACGCCCGTGGCGATGAGCAGGATGCCGAGGACCCACAGCAGACCCGCCCGGACGGCGAGCCGCCCGCGCGCCGTGGTCATGCGTGCCGCGGGCAGCGGCATCCGTCCGCCTGTCATCAGGCCGATGGAGACGCCGGCGAGTGTCGCGAACAGGATCGACGACCGGCCCTCGACGACCGTGATCCAGGTGTCGGGCCGGGTCCAGTCGAAGGACCCGGTGATCCACAGCAGGTGCGCCGCGAACATGCCGAGCACCGCCAGCCCGCGCGCGAGATCGACCCCGCCGATGCGGCCGGGGCCGCTCAGCCGGATCCAGCGCGACGCGAGCCAGCCGTCCTCATGCACCACGGCGCGCTCCGTCTGGCTTCGCTCGCTCACCGACCGGGACCCCTGCGCGCCGACGCGGTCAGTCCTGGCGGAGGAGCCAGACGAGCAGGGCCTTCTGGGCATGGAGCCGGTTCTCGGCTTCGTCCCAGACCACGCTCTGCGGCCCGTCGATCACTTCGGCGTCGACCTCGTACCCGCGGTCGGCGGGAAGGCAGTGGATGAAGATCGCGTCGTCCTGCGCGAGAGCCATGAGCTCCTGGGTCACCTTGTACCCGCCCAGGTCGCGCAGCCGCTCGAGCTTCTCCTCCTCCTTGCCCATCGACACCCAGGTGTCGGTGACGATCACGTCTGCGCCGGCCGCCGCCTCGTTCGCGTCGGTGTAGAGGGTGACGGATCCGCCGGTCTCGGCCGCACGGCGGTCCGCGTCGGCGATCACGTCATCACGCGGGGCGTACGTCTCGGGCGATGCGACGCGCACGTGCATGCCCGCCGTGACTCCGGCGAGCACGTAGGAGTGCGCCATGTTCGATTTGCCGTCACCGAAGAACGCCAGTGTGAGCCCCTTCAGCTCGCCCTTGTGCTCCTTGATCGTGAGCAGGTCGGCGAGCAGCTGGCAGGGGTGGAAGTCGTCGCTGAGCGCGTTGATGACCGGTACACGCGTGCCTTCGGCCATCTGCTCGAGGCCGGCCTGCGCGTAGGTGCGCCACACGATCGCGGCGACCTGGCGCTCGAGCACGCGGGCCGTGTCGGCCGGGGTCTCCTTGCCGCCGAGCTGGCTGTTGGCTGTCGAGATGATGAGGGGCGACCCGCCGAGGTCGGCGATGCCGACGGCGAACGACACGCGCGTGCGCGTGGAGGACTTGTCGAAGATGACGGCCACCGTCTGCGGTCCTTCGAGGGACTTGAGCTTCCAGCGGTCCTTCTTCAGCGCGACGGCGAGATCGAGGATCTCGTCCTGCTCGGCGTGGGTCAGGTCGTCGTCGCGCAGCAGGTGGCGGGTCATGCGGGAACCTCCGTCGGGGACTCGAGGACCAGGGCGTCCTCCACCGTGCGCAGCGATGCCGTGAAGAGCTCGACGAACTCGTCGATCTCGACGTCGCCGATCGTGAGCGCCGGGACGAGGCGGATGGTCTCGTCGTTCGGCGCGTTGATGACCAGCCCGTGCTCCTGCGCCGCAGCGACCAGCGCCTTGGCGACGGGATGCCGCAGCCCGACGCCGATCAGGAGCCCCGTGCCGCGGCATCCGTCGATCAGCGCGGAGTCGATGCCCTCGATCGCCGCCTGCAGCTGGGCGCCCCGCTCGGCGGCGTTGCGGACCAGGTCGGCGCGCTCGATCTCGCCCAGCACGGCCGCCGCGACGGCGGTGCCGAGCGCGTTGCCGCCGAAGGTCGAGCCGTGCGTGCCGGGATAGAACAGCTCGCTCGCGCTGCCGAAGGTGATGAGCGCGCCGATCGGGAAGCCGCCGCCGATGCCCTTGGCGACCGTGATCGCGTCAGGGGTGATGCCCTCGTGCTGGAAGGCGAACCACTCCCCCGTGCGGCCGGCGCCGGTCTGGATCTCGTCGATGATGAGCAGCGCCCCGTGCCGCTCGGTGATCTCGCGGGCCGCGGCGAGGTAGCCCTCCGGCAGCGGGAGCACGCCCGCCTCGCCCTTGACGGGCTCGACGAACAGCGCGGCGACGCGGTCGTCGATCGCCGCCTCGAGCGCCTCCACCGTCGAGTCGATGAACTCGACGCCCGGAGTCATCGGCAGGAAGGGCTCCTGCATGTACGGCTTGCCGGTGAGGGCGAGCGTTCCCATCGTCCGCCCGTGGAACGCGTCGTTCAGCGCGAGGATCCGCGGGCGCTCGGCGCCGCCGTGCAGGCGGGTGAGCTTGAACGCGGCCTCATTCGCCTCGGCGCCCGAGTTGCCGAAGTACACGCGCCCGTCGTCGCCGGTGCCGGCGAGACGCTTCAGCGTCGCCGCGAGGGCGAGCTGCGGCGGCGTCGCGAAGTAGTTCGACACGTGGGCCAGCGTCGCCGCCTGGGTCGCGATCGCGTCGACGAACACCGGGTGCGCGTGGCCGAGCGAGTCCACCGCGATTCCGGCGAGGAAGTCGAGGTACCGCTTGCCGTCCGCGTCCCAGAGGTACGAGCCCTCACCGCGGACGAACATCTGCATGCGAGCGCCGAAGCTTCTCACGAGGTCGCGCCCCGCATCGTCCTGCCACGTCATCCGAGCACCACCTCTGTTCCGATTCCCTTGCTGGTGAAGATCTCCACGAGCACCGAATGCGGCACCCGTCCGTCGATGATGGCAGCGGTCTCCACGCCGCCCTCGACGGCCTCCAGGCACGCCGCCATCTTCGGGATCATGCCCGACTCGAGCGTCGGCAGCATCGCCCGAAGCTCCGTCGAGGTCAGGTGCGACACGAGCGAGTCGCGGTTGGGCCAGTCGGCGTAGAGCCCGGCCACGTCGGTGAGCACGACGAGCTTCGCGGCGCCCAGCGCGACAGCGAGGGCGGATGCCGCGGCATCCGCGTTGACGTTCAGCGAGTGCCCGGGGTGGTCGAGGTCGGGAGCGATGCTCGACACCACGGGGATGCGGCCCGCCGCGAGCTGGTCGAGGACGGGCTGCGGATCGACCTCGACGACATCTCCGACCCGGCCGAGGTCGTGCTCGACGCCCTCGATGACCACGCCGCGGCGGCGGCCGCCGAACAGGCCCGCGTCCTCACCGCTGAGCCCCGTGGCGACGGGGCCGTGCGCGTTGATCTTCGACACGAGCTGCGGATTGATCTGCCCGGTGAGCACCATCCGCACCACCGAGATCGCCTCGGTGGAGGTGACGCGGTAGCCGCCCTTGAACTCGCTCGGGATCGCCAGGCGATCGAGCATCGACGAGATCTGAGGGCCCCCGCCGTGCACCACGACCGGCTTCACCCCGACGTAGCGGAGGTAGGCGATGTCGGCGGCGAAGGCATCCTGCAGCTCCTCGCTCACCATCGCGTTGCCGCCGTACTTCACCACGACGATCTGGTCGCGGAACCGCCGGAGCCAGGGCAGCGACTCGATGAGGGTCACGGCGCGCGCGCTGGCTTCGCCGGGATCGGTCTCTTGCAGGTCAGTCATGAGGAGTAGGCGCTGTTCTCGTGGACGTAGTCGTGAGTGAGGTCGTTGGTGAGGATCGTCGCCTCCGCCGCCCCGACCTTCAGGTCGATGATGAGATCGGTCGCGCGGGGCGTCAGATCGACGTCCTCTCGCGGCGCGTCGGGGCCCCCATGCGAGCACACGCGGACGCCGTTCATCCACACGTCCACGTCGTAGGGGTCGAACTCGGCCTGCGTGGTGCCGATGGCGGCGAGCACGCGGCCCCAGTTCGGGTCGTTGCCGAAGATCGCTGCCTTGAACAGGTTGTTGCGGGCGACCGAGCGGCCCACCTCGACGGCGTCCTGCTCGGAAGCGGCGTTGATGACCTGGATGGTGATGTCGTGGCTCGCGCCCTCGGCGTCGCCCTGCAGCTGCTGCGCGAGGTCCTTGCAGACGTCGCCGAGCGCCGCGGCGAAGGCATCCGGATCGGGCGTGACGCCCGACGCCCCGCTCACCATGAGGGTGACCTGGTCGTTGGTCGACATGCAGCCGTCGGAGTCCAGCCGGTCGAATGTGCGCCCGGTCGTCTGACGCAGCGCCGCGTCGGCCTGGGCGGCGTCGAGGACGGCGTCGGTCGTGATCACCACGAGCATGGTGGCGAGGCCGGGTGCCAGCATCCCGGCGCCCTTCGCCATGCCCCCGATCGACCAGCCGTCCTTCGTCACGGCGGAGCGCTTGGGCCGCGAGTCGGTGGTCATGATGGCGAGGGATGCCGCCTCGCCGCCGTCGACGGAGAGCTCGGCGATGCCCTGCTCGGTGCCGGTGAGCACCTTGCCGCGGAAGACCTCGTCGCCGGTGCCGATCAGCCCCGTCGAGCAGATCAGGATGTCGCCGGCACTCACGCCCAGCAGCTCCGCGGCCCTCTCGGCGGTCTGGTGCGTGGTCTGGAAGCCGAACGGACCGGTGAAGCAGTTCGCGCCACCGGAGTTGAGCACGACGGCCTCGACCACGCCGTCGCGGACCACCTCCTGCGACCACAGGATCGGGTTCGCCTTCGCGCGGTTGCTCGTGAAGACTGCGGCGCCGACCTTGAGCGGCCCACGGTTGACGACCACGGCCACGTCGGGCTTGCCGGTCGACTTGAGCCCGACGGCGACGCCCGCCGCTTCGAATCCCTGGGGCGCGGTGACGCTCACGGGGCAACTCCGTTCACGGTGAGCGCGGTGCCCTCGGCGAGGCCCAGCGCGATGTTCATGGACTGCACGGCGGCTCCGGCCGTGCCCTTGACGAGGTTGTCGACGGCCGTCACGACGACCACCCGGTTCGCAGCCCGGTCGATCGCCAGACCCATCAGCGCCGTGTTCGCGCCCAGCACGTCGGCCGTGCGCGGGAACTCCCCCGCCGGCAGCAGCTGCACGAACGTCTCGTCGCCGTAGGCGGCCTCCCACGCGGCGCGGATCTCGTCGTCGGTCGCACCGGGCGCGATGGGCGCCGTCGACGTGGCGAGGATGCCGCGCGACATGGGCACCAGAACGGGGGTGAACGAGATCCGGATGCCCTGGTCCGCGGCATCGGTCGTTGAGCGAGCGAAGCGAGACGAGACGTCGTCGGCATGCTCGGGGCGTTTCGTCTCTGCGTCTCGACTCGCAAGCTCGCTCAACGACCACGTTCCTCGCTCGCTCAACGACCGGGCGCTGCGCGCGGCGGCGAGGGCCTGGCGGATCTCGGGGATGTGCCGGTGCGTGCCGCCCACCGCGTACGGATTCGCCGTGCCGAGGACCTCGCTGGCCAGGAGGTTCGTCTTGAGGCTCCTGCCGGCGCCCGACGGTCCGACCGCCAGCACCGTCACGATGTCGGAAGGGTCGACGACTCCGGCCGCGACGCCCGGAGCGAGGCTCAGACTCACGGTCGAGGCGTTGCAGCCCGGCGCGGCGATCCGGGTCGCACCGACGAGCCGGTCCCGCTGCTTCGAGCCGGCGACGGGGAGCTCGGGAACGCCGTACACCCACGGGTCGTGGAAGTCGCCGCCGTAGAAGCGATCCCAGTCGGCGACCGACTCGAGACGGTGGTCGGCGCCCGCATCGATCACCAGGGGCGTGTCGCCGAGCGCGTCGGTGTACTGCCCCGACTGCCCGTGCGGGAGCGCCAGGAACACGATGTCGTGCCCGGCGAGCACCTCCGGCGTGGTCTGCTCGAGGGTGAGGTGAGCGAGCGACCGCAGGTGCGGCTGGTGCTGGATGAGCGGCTGTCCCGCGTTGGAGTGCGCGGTCACGGTGCGGATCTCGACGTCGGGATGCGCGGCGAGGATCCGCAGGATCTCGCCGCCCGCATAGCCGGATGCGCCGGAAACGGCGACCGAATATGTCATGGATTCCACCTTAGAGTCTGGGGCTGCGGGCCGGAGACGGCGACGCCCGCTCGCAGACGTCCCTGACGAGGACGGCGGTGCGGGGGTCGCCTAGAGTCGGCGCTCGCCCAGACGGCGTCGGCGCGCGGGAGCGACGCTCGGAAGGAGCGTCGGAAGTCCCTGGGTCGCCGAAGGCATGGGCCGACGATAGCCGCCCGGTCGCGGCATCCGCAAATCGAATGCGAGCGCGAGCGGCTCTCGCCGGGATCACACCAGGAGCTCGCGCAGCAGCCCGAGCTCCTCGTCGCGCGTGAGACCCGCGCGGCGCTCGCGGGCCAGGCCGCGCTCGCGTTCGTCCGCCAGCGTGCGCGCGAGCGTCTCGCGCAGAGGGCGCAGCCGGCCCCCCAGCAGCCGGTACGCGGTGTTCGAGCGGGTCCAGAAACCCGGCATGCCGGCGGGCAGCCACAGCGGCAGCGAGCGCGGACCCATCCAGTACGCCACCCCCTGCGCCTCGAGCCAGGCATCGTCCGCCGACACGACGGATCCTGTGTGCCCGGCCACCTCACGGGCGTCTGCGAGCAGCCGGTCGAGGCCGACGGGATCGCCCACCGCGTTCACGACGCCGGTCCACCGCTCTCGCCCGATCGCCTGCACGAACTCGGCGAGGTCGTCGACATCGATCACCTGCGCGCCACGATCCGGCGTCTCTGGCGCGAGCACATCCTCGTCGCCGGCGAGTGCGAACCGCCCGACCCAGTAGCCGAACCGGTCGGTGGGGTCACCGGGGCCCACGATGAGGCCCGGGCGAACGATCGCCGCGCGGAAACCGAGCGACTCTCGGACGGATGCCTCGGCCCGCACTTTCGCGCGACCGTAGTCCTCGTCCGCGCCGGGGTCGCCGAGCGGGAGCAGTCCGGCAGATTCGTCGGCGCCGGGCTCGTCGTCCGCGGCGTAGACCGACACCGTCGAGATGTACGTCCAGTGCCGCATCCGGTCGCTCAGCGCCTCGAGGGCGGATGCGACGTGCGCCGGATTCGATGAGACATCGACGATCTCGTCCCAGTCCCGGCTCGCCACCGGGGCGTAGGCGTCGGCTGCGTCCCGGTCGCCGACGACGAGAGCGGCGCCGTACGGTGCCTCCCGCCCGCCTCGAGCGAGGCAGGTGACGGCGGCGCCGGCATCCGTCCACCGCTCGGCGATGCGCCCGCTCAACCAGCCCGTCCCGCCCAGCACCAGCACGTCGGTCATGTCACCACCCAACCAGACGCGCTCGCGGGGTGGCCAGAGCCCCGGCCCCGTCGCCGGACCCCTGCAGCCCGTGCTCTCAGCGTCCGTCGGCGGGGAGCACGGCATACTCCACGGCGAACACGTCGCGCGCCCGACGCCAGGAGAGAAGCTCCAGTTCGTGGGATGCCGGCAGGTCGGCGAACAGCGGGATCCCACCGCCCACCAGCACGGGAGCGATGTGCAGGAGGAGCAGGTCCACGAGGCCGGCGCGGAGGAACTGCTGCGCCGTGTGCGGACTTCCCATGATCACCACCTCGGCGTCGCCCGCGACGGCCTTCGCCTGCGCCAGGATGCTCGACGGCTCGCCCGAGACGTAGGTGAACAGCGTGCCGTTCCTGGCTTCGGGTGCCCGAGACTCGTGCGTCACCACGAACACCGGGCTCGAGAAGACGTCATCGTCGCCCCATGGCTCCTGGCCTGCGTCCCAGGTGCGGCGGCCGAAGATGATGGCGCCCGCGCTGCGGAATCGTTCGACCAGTTCCCTCGCGACGTCGTCGCCGCCCTGCGGTCCGGCATCGTCGAGCCACCGATGCAGCCGGGACAGGTCGTCCCCGGGTGCGGCCGCGTACCCATCGACCGAGACCGTGACGTACAGCACCGTCGAGCCCATGTCTGCCCCTCCTCCCACCGCCGGAGCTTCCGGCGTCAGAAGACTACGGCGCAAGTGGTCCAGTGGTATGGTCCACTGGGATGTCGCAGAACTGGACCACTTCGGATCTCTCGCTCGCGCTCGCCGTGGCAGCCGGCCCCCGGTGGGGAACACGGCTGCAAGCCGCGCTGCGGGACGCGGTCCGCGCCGGCGTCCTCCGCGAAGGAGACGCAGTGCCGTCGACGCGCGAGCTCGCGGAGCACTTCGGTGTCGCCCGCGGCACCATCGTCCGGGTCTACGAGCAGCTCGGCGCCGAGGGGTACCTGGTCTCGCGCGCGGGTGCGCGCACCCGCGTCTCGTCCGGCGCCGTTCCGGCGAGCCAGACGCCGCCGCCGCGCGCCGGCGTCGCACCGCCGCGCTGGGACCTGCGCCCCGGGGTTCCCGACCTGCGCAGGTTCCCCGCGGCCGATTGGGCATGGGCGCACGGCGAGGCGACGCGGCGGATCAGGTCGAGCGATCTCGACTATGCGGACGGCCGAGGTCACCCGCGGGCAAGGGCGGCGATCGCGGACCATCTGCGGCGCGTGCGCGCCGCCGCGACGGCCGCCGATCACGTGCTGCTGTGCCAGGGGTTCGCCCAGGCGCTCGCTCTGGTGCTGCCCGCCCTCGCGGCGTGCGGCGTGCGCGTGCTCGCGGTGGAGGATCCCGGAGACCGGAGCGTCGATGGCGTGGCCCGGGCCGCCGGCATCCAGCTCGCACCGATCCCGGTGGATGCGGACGGCGTCCGCGCCGACCTGCTGGTGGATGCCGGAGCTCACGCCGTGCTCGTCACACCGGCGCACCAGTCTCCGACCGGCGTCGTGCTGTCGGCAGCTCGCCGGCTCGAGCTCATGGAGTGGGCAGCAGACACCGGCGCCTGGATCATCGAGGACGACTACGACTCCGAGTTCCGCTACGACCGCACGCCGGTCGGCGCGCTCCAGGGTCTCGCGCCCGATCGCGTGGTGCTCATCGGGTCGGCGAGCAAGACGCACGCCCCCGCGACCCGCGTGGGCTGGATCGCGGCACCAGGGCCGCTCGCCGACGACCTCGCCGCGCGACGACTCGTCGCGGACCGCGGCGGCCCTGCGCTCGAAGAGCTCGCCTTCGCCATGCTCATCGAGTCCGGCCGCCACGACAAGCACGTCCGCGCAATGCGGAGCGTCTACTCGGCTCGGCGCGCGGTGGTCCTCAACACTCTCGAACGCCTCCTCCCGACAGCCTCCCTGACCGGACTCGCCGCCGGGTTCCACGGCATCCTCCGCCTGCCGCCGGGCGTCGACGAGCTCAGCGTCGTCGCCGAGGCGACCGACCGCTCGCTGCGCGTCACGGGTCTGGCGTCGTTCGCACGAGCGCGAAGCGATCTGCCGCCGGCGCTCGTCCTGGGGTTCGGGAACATCGACGACGAAGCCGTGCGGGAGGGCATCGCGCAGCTGGGCGAGGCCATCGAGGCGGCGTCACGCGCTCGACCGGCTCGGCCGGGCGGCGGCTGAGGGACCGCGCCGCCGGAACGACGGATGCCGCCCCGTCAGGAGGCGGCATCCATGGTGGACTCGTGCTCGCGCTACTCGCGCAGGGTCGCACCGAAGCGCTCGGTCGCCGCGGCGACGCCGGCCAGCTTCGCCTCGGTGGCCTCGGCGGCGGTGAGCGTCCGGTCGGGAGCGCGGAAGCGCAGCGCGAACGTCAGGCTCTTCGCGCCCTCGGGCACACCCTGTCCGCGGTAGTCGTCGACGAGCCGCAGCGACTCCAGCAGCTCGCCCGCCCCCTCGGCGAGCGCGGCCTGCACCTCGGCGGCCGGCACATCGGCGGGCAGTACGAGCGACACGTCCTGCGTCGCGGCCGGGAAGCCCGACAGCGACGCGGCGACGACCTTCTCGCCCGCCAGCGACAGGACGAGATCGAGATCGAGCTCGGCGACGATCACGCGACCGGGAAGATCGGATGCCTCGGCCACCGCCGGCAGCAGTTCGCCGACGTAGCCCACCTCCAAGCGATCCCCCGCGCTCGCCGAGGCGACCGACAGCACGCCCGTGCGGCCCGGATGCAGCGCGGCGCGCTCCGACTGTGCCACGTCGATCGTGACGCCCGCCGCCGCGGCGATGGTGCGGACGGCGTCCAGAGCATCGGCGAGCTCTGCCGCCACCGGCGCCACACCGGGCTGCTTGGCCACGAGGTTGCCCGTGAGCAGCACGGCGATGTGGCGGTGCTGCGGCGGGATGGAGGCGTCGAGCTCGGTCAGCGTCGCGGCATCCGGGCGCACGGCCAGCGGGGGCACGTGCGACGTGCCGTACTGCACTCCGGGCTCGGGGAGGAAGACGACACCGGTCTCGAACAGCGACAGGTCGGTCAGTCCGCGCGCCACGTTGCGGTGCGCGACCTGGAGCAGTCCCGGCACGAGCGAGCGGCGCAGGAACGGCGACTGGCCGTCGAGCGGGTTCGCCAGCTTGACGCTCGGCAGGTGCTCGCCCGAGGGCGAGCCGTGCAGGTCGTTCTGCTCCTCGGTGGTGAATCCGAACGACGGCGTCTCGACGTACCCGGCGGCCGCGAGCGCGTTGGCGACCCGACTGCGGCCCTGCTGGGCGGGGGTGAGCCCGCGGCCCGACGGGGGCAGCGGCAGCACCGACGGGATGCGGTCGTAGCCCTCGATGCGGGCGACCTCCTCGGCGAGCGTCCACTTGTCGGTGAGGTCGGGGCGCCACGACGGCGGGATGACCTGCCAGCCGGCGGCGTCGTCCTCGGCCGGCACGACCTCGCAGCCGATGAGGCGGAGCGCCGCCTCGATCTGCCCGGGCGTGTAGTCGACCCCGATGAGGTGCTGCACGAACAGCGGCGGAAGCTCGATGCCGGGCATGAACACCTCGGCGAAGAGCGCGGCGCCGTACTCGTCGTCGCTCGTGCCCCCGGCGTACTCCTCCATCAGGTCGGCGACCCGGCGCGCGGCGACGAACGGCACGAGCGGGTCGACGCCGCGCTCGAAGCGGCGTGAGGCCTCGCTGGGCAGCTTGTGCCGGCGCGCCGTGCGCGCGATCGAGACGGTGTCGAACGTCGCGGCCTCGATGAGCACGTTGCGCGTCGCGTCGCTCATCTCGGTGGCGCCACCGCCCATGACGCCCGCGAGACCGATCGGGCCGGACTCGTCCGTGATGAGCAGGTCTTCGACATCGAGCGTCCGGACCTTGCCGTCGAGCGTCTCGAGCTTCTCGCCCGCGGTGGCTCGGCGCACCGTGATCCCGCCCTGCAGCTTGTCGAGGTCATAGCCGTGGATGGGCTGGCCGAGCTCGAGCATCACGTAGTTCGTGATGTCGATCAGGATGCCGAGCGAACGGATGCCGGCGAGCGACAGGCGCGCGATCATCCACGCCGGCGTGGGCTTGGTGGGGTCGACGCCACGCACGACACGGGCGACGAACTCGGTCACGCCCGCACGGCCGCGGATGGGTGCGGCGTCGTCGGCGGTGACGGGGAAACCCTGGCCGGGTGCGATCTCGTCCCACGCGCGCTCGGCGGGGTCGCGGAATGCGGCACCGGTCGAGTGCGAGTACTCGCGGGCGACGCCCCGGATCGAGAGTGCGTACCCGCGGTCGGGAGTCACGTTGATCTCGACGGCGACGTCGTCGAGGCCCAGCAGCGAGATCGCGTCGGTGCCGACGGGCGCGTCGATGCCCAGCTCGACGAGCCGGAGGATTCCGTTGTGCTCCTCGCCGAGGCCGAGTTCGCGCGCGGAGGCGATCATGCCGTCCGACACGTGCCCATACGTCTTGCGCGCCGCGATCGGGAACGGTCCGGGAAGCACGGCGCCCGGAAGGGTGACGACGACCTTGTCGCCCGCGAAGAAGTTGCGGGCACCGCAGACGATGCCGTGCACCGCGTCGCCGCCGTCCGCGGCGGGCTCGCCGTCGGGTGCGACGCGCACCTGGCACCAGCGGATCGTCTTGCCGTTGGACTGCGGCTCCTCGACGAACTCGAGCACCTCGCCGACGACGATGGGGCCCTGCAGCTCGAAGCGGTGGACGTCCTCCTCCTCGAAGCCGACGCGCACGAGCGCCGCGAGGACGTCCTCGGGCGAAGCATCCGCCGGAACGTCGGCGTACTCACGCAACCATGAGAGCGGGACGCGCATCAGACCACCATTCCGAACTGCTCGCTGAAGCGGACATCGCCCTCGGCCATGTCGCGCATGTCCTGGACGTCGCTGCGGAACATGAGCGTGCGCTCGACGCCCATGCCGAACGCGAAGCCCGAGTACTCCTCAGGGTCGATCCCGGCCGCGCGCAGCACGTTGGGGTTGATCATGCCGCAGCCGCCCCACTCGATCCACCGCGCGCCGCCCTTGAAGGTCGGGTGCCAGAGGTCCAGCTCGGCAGACGGCTCGGTGAAGGGGAAGAAGTTCGCTCGGAAGCGGGTCTTCGCCTCCGCGCCGAACAGCACCTTGGCGGCGTGGTCGAGCGTGCCGCGGAGGTGGGCCATCGTGATGCCCTTGTCGACGACGATGCCCTCGAACTGCGTGAAGACCGGCAGGTGCGTCGCGTCGAACTCGTCGGTGCGGTAGACCCGCCCCGGGCACAGCACGTACAGCGGCAGGTCGCGCTCGAGCATCGAGCGCACCTGGACGGGGCTGGTGTGCGTGCGCATCACGAGGTGTCGCTCGACCGGGTCGACGAAGAACGTGTCCTGCATCTGACGCGCCGGGTGGTCGACGTCGAAGTTCAGCGCGTCGAAGTTGAACCACTCGTGCTCGAGCTCGGGACCCTCCGCGATCTCCCAGCCCATGCCCACGAAGATGTCGGCGATCTGCTCCTGGAGGAGGGAGATCGGATGCCGCGAGCCGACGCGCGCGCGGGCCGCCAATGCGGTGATGTCTACGCGCTCCGCCTCGAGCTTCGCAGCGGTCTCCGCCGCGGCGAGCTCCTCCTCGCGCGCCGCGAACGCCTGGGTCACCCGGCCGCGAGCTTGACCGACGAGCTTGCCGAACTCGGCCTTCTTGTCGTTCGGCACCTCCCGCAGTCGCGCGTTGAGCTTCGCCAGCGGCGAGCCCTCGGCAGCGTGCGCGGAGCGGGCGGCCTTCAGCGCGGCCGTGTCGCCGGCCGCGGCGACGGCGTCGAGCGCCGCCTGAACGGCCGCCTCCACCGCCTCGGGCGTGATCTCGTGAGCATCAGACACGAGAACCGAGTCTACCGAGAGCGGATGCCTCGCCCCGCCGCGTTCTGTGCGGGCTCAGCCGGGTGACCCCGTTCCCCGCTGCGTCACGATGAGCTCGGTGTCTGTGATCTCCTGGGTCGGCTGCTCGGCTTGCGCGATCCGCACGCCGACCGACGAGCGACGCAGTCGCTTCTCGACGGTGTTCGCGACGAACGAGAGGATGAGACACAGGCCGATGTAGATCGCGCCGACGATCATCGTCGCCGGGATGATCGGCGACCCGAGCTCTGACTGCGAGCCGATGAAGCGTGCGTAGAACAGCAGCTCGGGGTAGGTGATGATGAAACCGAGCGCCGTGTCCTTCAATGTCACGACCAACTGGGCGATGATCACCGGCATCATTGCTCGGATCGCCTGCGGCAGCAGCACGAGCTGCATGACGCCGGACTTGCGAAGGCCGATCGCGTAGCCGGCTTCCTTCTGGCCGCGCGGGAGCGACTCCACGCCGGCACGGATGACTTCGGCGAGAACCGAGCCGTTGTAGGCGATGAGCGCGATGACGACGGCCCAGTAGGGCGCCATCCGGATTCCGATGACAGGGAGCCCGTAGTACAGCAGGAACATGAAGACCAGGACGGGCACGGCGCGCAGGAACTCCACGACCGCACCGACGGGCACGCGAATCCACGCGTGATCGGACATCCGGCCGATCGCGAGCGCGAAGCCCAGGATGAGTGCGCCGATCGCGGCGACGGCGAACGCGGCGAGCGTGCGGAGCGTGGCCAGGCCGATCTGGACCCACACGTTCGTGTAGGTGAAGGCCTGCCACTTCTCGGCTGTGAACTGGCCGGTGTCGATCAGCCGCCAGAGGAAGAAGCCCAGGACCGCGGCGACCACGACGACGGTGATGACACCGAGGATGCGGTTGCGGACGATCGCGCGGGGTCCGGGAACGTCGTAGAGGACGGAACTCATCGGGCGACCCTCCACTTGTTCTCGAGCGCTCGCTGCGCCCAGGAGAGCAGCAGGACGAGCACGACGAAGATGATCATGACCCAGATGATGACGAGCATCTGGTTGGCACCGCGCTCGCTCAGGTAGTTCCGGGCGGCGCCGAGGTTCACCACGCCGAAGCCTGCGGCTACGGTCGTGTTCTTCAGCAGTGCGATGAAGACGCTCATCATCGGCGGGATCACGGAGCGGAACGCCTGCGGCATGACGACCAGCGTCATGACCTGCCCGAACGTGAGGCCGATGGCACGTGCCGCTTCGGCCTGACCGACCGGAACGGTGTTGATGCCCGAGCGAATCGTCTCGGCGACGTATGTCGCCGTATAGATGCCGAGCGCGCACACGGCCAGCGTGAGGGACACGTCGGCAGTGAGACGAAGTCCGAGCAGCGGCGGAAGCGCGAAGGCGAACGCGAAGAACACCAGCGTGAGCGGGGTGTTGCGGATCGTGTTCACGTAGAGCGACCCCATGCTCCGCGCTACCGGGATCGGCGAGACGCGCATCGCGCCCACGATGATCCCGAGGATGAGAGCCAGGAGCCCTCCCGCGACGAACAGGATCAGCGTCCCGATCAGGCCTTCGGCCCAGACATCCCAGTTGTCGGTGATGACGTTCAGCGGCCCACTCCTCTCGTAGTCGTCACGCCGGGGAGGTGGTGGCGACGCGTGAGGCGCCGCCACCACCGTGCGTCACGAGGCCGGGTCGACCTCGGGCTGCGTGCCCGTGATGCCGGCGGGCGCCAGGTGCTCATCGAAGAGCGCCGTCCAGACGTCGCCGCCGTCGGTCAGCAGCGTGTTGATGTGCTCCACCATGACGGTGTCGCCCTTGGCCACGCCCACGCCATAGCGCTCTTCGCTGAAGGGCTCACCCGCGATCTTCAGCTCGTCAGGACGCTGCGCGACGTAGCCGGCGAGGATCGCCTCGTCGGTCGTGATGGCGTCGACCGAGCCGGCGAGCAGCTGCTCGACGCACTGCGAGTACGTGTCGTACTCGACGGTGTCGCCGGGGTTGAACTCATCGCGGATGCGCTGCAGCGGCGTCGAGCCCGTCACCGAGCAGACGATCTTGCCCTCGAGGTCGTCGGGGCCGTTGATGTCCTCGTTGTCGGCCGCGACGAGCAGGCCCTGACCCGTGAGGAAGTACGGACCGGCGAAGTCGATCAGCTCCTTGCGGGTGTCGGTGATCGAATAGGTGCCGACGTAGTAGTCGATGTCCCCGTTCACGAGCGCCTGCTCGCGGTTGGCCGAGGGAATGGTGACGTACTCGATCTGGTCCTCGTCGAATCCGAGGGATGCCGCGATCCAGCGTGCGATGTCGACATCGAAGCCGGTGCGCTCACCGGTGGTGGCATCCTCGTAGCCCAGACCGGGCTGGTCGTTCTTGACACCCACGATGACGCCGTCACGCTCGGTCATGGCGTCGAATGTCGGGCTGCCCTCGATCTGGACGTCCGTCGCGACCTCCCACAGCGCGGTGGTGTCGTCGCCGCCGTCGCCGCCGTCCTCGGTCGGGTCCGCACCCGGCGTGCCGCTGTTGCAAGCGGTCAGGGCGATGGCCGCGAGCGCGATTCCCGCGATCGAGGCGCTGATTCGTGTCTTGCGCATGTGATTCCTCCTGGGTTGCGTATGCGTCTTCTTCGTTTCCGCGCCGCTGTGAGGCGCGAGTCTCAGTGGGTCAGCAGCTTCGAGAGGAAGTCTTTCGCGCGGTCGCTCCGGGGGCTCGTGAAGAACTCCTCCGGGGTCGCCTCCTCGACGATCTGCCCGTCGGACATGAAGACGACGCGATCGGCCGCCTTGCGCGCGAAGCCCATCTCGTGGGTGACGACGATCATCGTCATGCCGTCCTGGGCGAGGCCGACCATGACGTCGAGCACCTCGTTGATCATCTCGGGGTCGAGCGCGCTGGTGGGCTCGTCGAAGAGCATGACCTTGGGCTGCATGGCGAGGGCGCGCGCGATCGCGACGCGTTGCTGCTGTCCGCCGGAGAGCTGCGCCGGCAGCTTCGCCGCCTGCTGAGCGACACCGACGCGCTCGAGCAGCTGACGACCCATCTTCTCGGCATCCGCCTTCTTCATGCCCCTCACCTTGAGCGGCCCGAGCGTGACGTTGTCGAGGATCGACAGGTGGGCGAAGAGGTTGAAGGACTGGAACACCATGCCGACGTCCGCGCGCAGCGTCGCCAGCTCCTTCCCCTCCTTGGGAAGCTCCTTGCCGTCGATCGTGATGGTGCCGCTCGTGATCGTCTCGAGGCGGTTGATCGTGCGGCACAGGGTGGACTTTCCAGACCCCGACGGGCCGATAACCACGACGACCTCGCCGCGATTGACCGTCAGGTCGATGTCCTTGAGTGCCTGGAAGTCGCCGTAGTGCTTCTGCACGTCGGTGATCTGGACCAGGGGATCGCCGCGACGGACGTTGATGTTCGACGTCTTCGGCGAGCTGTCATCGGGCGTCGTCATACGGTCACCCTATGGCGCCGCGGGGAGGCTCTACCAGTAGCGCGCCGCGTCTTTACCGTGTTGTAACAGCGCGGGAACAGCGCAGGGTCAACCGGCGGCGCGCTGCGCGAAGGCGGTCTCGTACAGGCACACGCTGGCGGCCGTCGCGAGGTTCAGCGACTCGGCGGCGCCGTAGATCGGCAGTCGCAGCGAGAGGTCCGCCAGCGCGAGGGCGTCGTCGTCGAGGCCGCGGGCCTCGTTGCCGAACAGCCACGCGGTCGGCTCGGCGAGCACGTCGCGGGCGGCGAGGAAGTCCCCTCCCCCTACGTCGGCCGCGATGACGCGGACTCCGGCCGCGCGGGCCTTCTGGACCGCCGTCGCGAGGTCGACGCCGACGGCGACCGGCACGTGGAAGAGCGAGCCGGTCGTCGCGCGGACGACCTTCGGGTTGTAAGGGTCGACCGTGCGCCCGGTGAGGATGACGGCATCCGCCCCGGCGGCGTCGGCCGCCCGGATGATGGTGCCGAGGTTGCCCGGGTCGCGGACCTCCTCGCAGATCGCGACGAGGCGCGGTGACGCCGCGAACACGTCGCGGACCGACGTCGGCGACTGCCGGGCGACGGCGACGATCCCCTGGGGCGTCACGGTGTCGGCCATCGCGTCGAGCACCGCCTCGGTCGTGTACACGACCTCCAGACCGGCATCCATCGCGGCGTCGCGCAGGTCGGTGTGCTTCTCGAGTGCGGACGGCGTGGCGAAGATCTCCACGAGCGTCTCCGGACGGTACGCCAGCGCCTCGCGGGCCGCCTGCGGCCCCTCGAGCAGGAACAGCCCCGTCTCCTGACGGGCGCTCCGCTTGGTCAGCTTCGCGACGGCGCGGACACGCGGAGAGCGAGGGTTCTCGAGCACGGCATCAGTCTAGGGTCGCGGCATCCTCCCGCCGCCACGGATTCCGCCGCCACCTCAGCGCGAGACCCCAGCGGACGGACGAGACGGTGGGAGAACCCCGGGGTCTCGTCCGTCGGGTGGGGTCTCGCGGTCAGCGCGGAGCGACGGAGCGGGGAACGCGGGGGCGGCGGAGCAGGGAACGCGGGGGCGGCGGACGCGAAAAGGGGCGCCCCCGTGAGGAGGACGCCCCTTTCGAGACGGCGAACCGGCGTCAGGCGCTCTTCGGAGCGTTGACGTTCTCGGGCAGCGCCTTCTTGGCGGTCTGGACGAGCGACGCGAACGTCTTGGGCTCGTTCACCGCGAGCTCGGCGAGCATGCGACGGTCGACCTGCACACCCGCGAGGCCGAGGCCCTGGATGAAGCGGTTGTACGTGATGCCGTTCTGGCGGGCAGCGGCGTTGATGCGCTGGATCCACAGACGGCGGAAGTCGCCCTTGCGCTTGCGACGGTCGCGGTACGCGTAGACGAGCGAGTGGGTGACCTGCTCCTTCGCCTTGCGGTACAGACGCGAGCGCTGGCCCCGGTAACCGGAGGCGCGCTCGAGGATGACGCGACGCTTCTTGTGGGCGTTGACGGCCCGCTTGACTCTAGCCATTTCGATTGATTCCTATTCCTGCGTCGGCGCTCAGAGGCCGAGGAGCTTCTTGGCGACCTTGGCGTCGCCCTTCGCGAGGACCTGGTCCTGCGACAGGCGGCGGGTACGGCGGCTGGGCTTGCCTTCGAAGTTGTGGCGAAGGTTCGCCTGCTGCTTCATGAGCTTCCCGGTGCCTGTGACCTTGAAGCGCTTCTTGGCGCCCGAGTGGGTCTTCTGCTTCGGCATCTCTTCTTCCTTCGTTTCACTTCCCGCCCAGGCGGGAGTCGGTATCCCGCGGTGCGGGAGTCTGTGGGGGCCTATTCGGCCGTGGCGGTCTCGGACTCGGCGGCCGGAGCTGTCTCGGCTGCGGTGTCGGAGCTCTCCGAGTCGGCGTCGCCCTGCGGGCCACCGCCGCTGCGGGCGGAACGCGCTGCCTCCTTGTTGGCGGCGCGCTGCGCGTTCTGCTCGGTCTTCACCTCGGACTTGTTCTTGTGCGGGGCGACCACCATCACCATGTTGCGGCCGTCGATCGTCGGGTTGGACTCGACCGTGCCGAACTCGGCGACGTCCTCCGCGAACTTGCGGAGGAGACGCACACCCTGCTCGGGGCGCGACTGCTCGCGGCCACGGAACAGGATCATCGCCTTGACCTTGTCGCCCGCCTGCAGGAAGCCCTCGGCGCGCTTGAGCTTGGTTATGTAGTCGTGGGCCTCGATCTTCAGACGGAACCGGACCTCCTTGAGGACGGTGTTCGCCTGATTGCGACGCGCTTCCTTGGCCTTCTGCGCAGCCTCGTACTTGAACTTGCCGTAGTCCATGATCTTGACCACGGGCGGCTTCGAGTTCGGGGCCACCTCGACGAGATCGAGGTCGGCCTCCTGGGCCAGGCGCAGCGCCACCTCGATGCGGACGACGCCGACCTGCTCACCCGCGGGTCCGACGAGGCGGACCTCGGGGACGCGGATGCGGTCGTTGGTGCGGGGATCGCTGATGCGGAACTCCTTGGGTTATGGGTTGGACCACCGCGACACATGTTCATGTCGCGGGCGGAGGAAGATCCACTCCACCCGTCAGACGCTTCGAGCGCCGACTTCCTGCACCCTCTCCTGTGACGGAGCTCCCGCGCGGTTGCCCTGGCGGCTACCCCTCCCGTTTCTGCGTGGCCGCAGGACGGTCGGGGCGGAGTGCATGACCCGGTAGCCTGGAACGGCAAGCGCGGGTGGGATGTGATCCACTTTCCGATCCGGTACAGAACGCACCGGAGACCGCAGCAGTCTATCAGAGAGAACGGCGTGGACACGATTCGAGACCAGGACGGCGATACGACGAGCACGACGGCGGTGGATGCCGAGCGTCAGGCCCGCTGGGAAGAGCAGGAGCGCGCCGCGGCCTCCGCCTCGCGCGACATCGCCGAGGTGCCGGCCGTCGAGGTCATCACGACCGCCGCCGTGCACCTGCTGAGCGCTGCCGCGGTCAAGGTCGGCCTCGCCGACGACCCCGCGACGCAGACCGACCTCGACGAGGCGCGCAAGCTCATCAACGCCCTGGCCGGCCTCATCACCGCGGGCGCCCCCGAGATCAGCGACATGCACGCACGCTCGCTGCGCGACGGCCTGCGTTCGGTGCAGCTGGCGTTCCGCGAGGCATCCGTGATCCCCGATCCGATCGGCAAGGGCCCCGGCGAGAAGTGGACCGGGCCCGTCACTTGACGTGTCGCGGGTCGATGCGAGCGCCAGCGAGCGTTGATGTGCGACGGGTCAAGGTTGAGCGAGCGAAGCGCGTCGACACCCACGGCAGGCAGACCTGACGACGGGCGCGATCGCGCTCAGCCCTCGATGCCCAGCGCGGCGGCGCCGCGCGCCACGGCGTCCACCGTGCGGCGCACGGCCTCGGCATCGGTGCCGTGATTGCTCACCGCGAAGCGCACCACCGTGCGGCCGCGCCACACCGATGACGAGGCCCAGACCGTCCCCTCGTCGCGCAGCCACTCCCCCAGCGCCGCGGTCATCGCGTCGTCCGGCGCGGCGAGGCTCACCTGGGTGAACACGACGTCGTTGAGCACCTCGAGGCCGGGAATCTCGCCGAACCCGGCGGCGAGCGTCGCCGCGGCATCCGCCAGCCCGTCGATCAGCGCCACCACGCCGTCCCTGCCGAGGGAGCGCAGCGCCGCCCAGACCGGCACGCCCCGCGCGCGGCGCGAGAACTCGGGGACGCGGTCGTACGGATCGGAGACGCTCATGATCGCGGGCAGATACGCGGCGTGCGCCCCGAGCGCAGCCGTCATCGCGGCCTCGTCGCGCACGATCGCGACGCCGCAGTCGTACGGCACATTGAGCGTCTTGTGCGCGTCGGTGGCCCACGAATCGGCGCCGGCGAGTCCGGCGACGAGGTGCTGCAGGCGCGGGCTCGCGGCCGCCCAGAGGCCGAACGCCCCGTCGACGTGCACCCAGGCGCCGCCTCTGTGGGCGACCTCGACCGCGTTCGCGAAGTCGTCGAAGGCACCCGAGTGCACGTCGCCCGCCTGCAGCGCGACGATGGCCGGCCCCGTTCCCTCGGCGAGCGCCCGCTCGAGCCCGCCGACATCGATCCGCCCCTGATCATCTGCGCCGACGGTCCTCGGCGCTCCCAGACCCGCGAGCCGACCTGCCAGCACCATCGACACGTGGACGGCGTCGCCCGCGAGGAAGCGGATGACGGGTGCCTGCTGGATCCCGGCCGCGGGGTCCGCGCCGGCGCCGCGCAGGACGGCGTCACGTGCCGCGACGAGGCACGTGAAGTTGGCCATCGTCCCACCCGTCACGAATCCCACACCGCTCCCGGCGGGCAGGCCGAGCAGTTCGAGGAGCCAGGAGGCGGCGACCTCCTCGACCGCGGCAGCCGCCGGGGTCAGCTGCCGCGCACCGGCGTTCTGATCCCACGCCGAAACCAGCCAATCCGAGGCGAGCGCAGCCGGGTAGGTCCCGCCGATGACCAGGCCATAGAACCGCGGCGAGCCGAGCGCGATGAGACCCGGCCCGGCTGCGTCCGCGAGCTCCTCGACCACCGCCGTCGGCGGCATCCCCTCATCGGGCAGGACGTCGGGCAGCCTCGTCAGAATCCCGTCGGCGTCGGCCTCCGGACGGATCGGGCGATCGGCCAGCGCCTCCAGCCAGCTCAACGCGTGTCGATGGGCGACCTCGAGCGCCTCCCGGTACTGCTCCACGGTCACGCCGTCGTCCATGCCGGGCCCCCTTCGCCGACCCGATCATGCGCCGCGCGCGGTCCCGGCCGCAAGAGCCGAGGCGAACGGCTGCGCCTGAGCCTGAGCCTGAGCCTGAGGCCATGGGCCCCGCCGCACGGGGGTCGGTTACGCCGGCTCAGGCGCGGACGAGCTTGACCGTGAGCGAGTCGACGAGCACCGCGATGCGGTCATCCGCGGCCCACCGCGAGGCGAGCCGCGCCAGCACGGCGTCGAGCTCGGCCTTCTCGAGGCCGTCCATCAGGTGAAGGCGCACCACGAGCTCCGGCCCGCGGAGGCGTGCGTCGGGGTCGCCGGGCTCCACGGACAGATCGATGACCGC
This sequence comes from Microbacterium sp. LMI12-1-1.1, assembly GCF_040676455.1. NCBI lineage: Bacteria > Bacillati > Actinomycetota > Actinomycetes > Micrococcales > Microbacteriaceae > Microbacterium > Microbacterium sp. LMI12-1-1.1. The sequence goes on from NZ_JBEGIA010000016.1 coordinate 27,676, forward strand.
CAGCTCGCCGCCGATGCTGTCGTGCAGTCCGGCGAAGACCTCGGGCGACAGGAAGCTCGGCTCCCACGGCTTTCCCTGGCCGATCGCCCACACGGCTGGGCGACGGATGACGAACTCGGTGTCGGAGCCCGGGTCGAGCACGATGAGATCGGTGTCGTCCGCGGCGGCCGACAGCGCGGTGCGGACGCCGTCGGCGGGAACCGGCCGGGCCTCGGCATCCCATCGCTTCATCGCATCCACGGACGAGAACACCGGCAGCACCCGGCGTCCGTCGGGCGCGGCCACGGTGACGATCGACAGCTCCTGGGTCTTGTCGACCTCGAGGCCGTGGGCGCCGATGCCGTGGTCGCCCTTCTCGGCGACGAGCGGGATGAGCAGGCGGGCCGCCCGGTAGGCGTCGATCACCTCTCGCTGCCCGCCCGAGCCCGCGCGGAACGCGGTGAGTGCCGCCAGCAGCGCCGGGTCGGCGGAGCCGTCGTCGGAGGCATGCGGGTTCGACTGGAAGCTGCGCCCCTCCCAGGGCACGCCGGCGGAGTCGCCGCCGGGTCCGTGACCCGGGACGGCAGGAGGATCAGTATCCGGCGACATCCAGCGCCTCGGCGAGCGTGAACGCGCCGGCGTACAGCGCCTTGCCCACGATCGCTCCCTCGACACCGAGCGGGACGAGATCGCGCAGGGCTGCGATGTCGTCGAGGCTCGACACGCCACCCGAGGCGACGACCGGCTTCGGCGTGCGCGAGGTGAGCTCACGCAGCAGGTCGAGGTTCGGACCCTTGAGAGTGCCGTCCTTGGTGACGTCGGTGACGACGTACCGGCTGCAGCCGGCCGACTCGAGACGGTCGAGGACCGTCCACAGGTCGCCGCCCTCGCGGGTCCACCCGCGGGCGGCCAGGGTCGTGCCGCGCACGTCGAGGCCCACCGCGATCGCGTCGCCGTAGCGGCCGATGACGTCGGCAGCCCACTCAGGGTTCTCGAGCGCGGCCGTGCCGAGGTTGATCCGCGACGCACCGCTCTCGAGCGCAGCCTCGAGGGTGCGATCGTCGCGGATGCCGCCCGACAGCTCGACCTGCACGCCCTTGACCTGCTTGATCACCTTGCGGAGCACGCCGACGTTGCTGCCGCGGCCGAAGGCGGCGTCGAGGTCGACGAGGTGGATCCACTCGGCGCCCTGCCGTGCGAAGTCGAGCGCGGCGTCGACGGGATCGCCGTAGTTCGTCTCGGTACCCGCCTCGCCCTGCGTCAGGCGGACGGCCTTGCCGTCGGCGACGTCGACGGCGGGCAGGAGGACGAGCTTGGGTGTGGACGCGAAATCGTTCATGGCTCCTGGTTCAGGCATCGAAAGCTGTGGGGGGCGGATCCCGGAAGCACGCGCTCCCGCAGACGGCACGGTCTCAGAGGGTAGCCCTGCGAAGCCCGTCGATCCAATTCGCCAGCAGTCGGATGCCGGCATCCCCCGACTTCTCGGGGTGGAACTGAGTGGCCGACAGCGGGCCGTTCTCGACCGCTGCGAGGAACGGTGCGCCGTAGTCGCACCAGGTCAGGACCGGTTGGGGGAACGGCGGCTGGACGTCGAGCAGCCACTTCTGGGCACCGAACGAGTGCACGAAGTAGAACCGCTCGTGCTCGATGCCGCGGAAGAGGCGTGTGCCCTCGCCGGGCTCGACGGTGTTCCAGCCCATGTGCGGCAGGACGGGTGCGTCGAGCTCGGTGACGACACCCGGCCATTCGCCGAGTCCCTCGGTGTCGACGCCGCGCTCGACGCCGCGCTCGAAGAAGATCTGCATGCCGACGCAGACCCCGAGCACCGGGCGTCCGCCGGCGAGGCGACGCTCGATGAGCTCGTCGCCGCGGCTGGCGCGCAGCGCCTCCGCCACCGCGCGGAAGGCGCCGACACCCGGCACGAAGAGGCCGTCGGCGTCGCGGATCAGACCACGATCAGCCGTCAGCCGCGCATCCGCTCCCGCCGCGACCAGCGCCTTGACGGCAGAGTGCACATTGCCCGACCCATAGTCGAGGACGGCCACGAGCGGCCGCTCGCCGCGGGAGGGCGTGCTTTCGCTCACAGGGCGCCCTTCGTGCTCGGGATGCCGTGCACCAGCGGGTCGAGCGCCTTCGCCTGGCGGAACGCGCGCGCGAAGGCCTTGTACTCGGCCTCGGCGATGTGGTGCGGGTCGCGGCCCGACAGCACCCGCACGTGGACCGTGAGCGCGGCGTTGTACGAGATGGCCTCGAACGTGTGGCGCACGAGGGACCCCGTGAAGTGGCCGCCGATGAGGTGGTGCTCGAAGCCTGCAGGCTCGCCGGTGTGCACGAGGTAGGGACGGCCGCTGATGTCGACGACGGCCTGCGCGAGCGCCTCGTCGAGGGGCACGAGGGCGTCGCCGTACCGCGAGATGCCGGACTTGTCGCCGAGGGCCTCGCGGATCGCCTGGCCCAGCACGATCGAGATGTCCTCCACCGTGTGGTGCGCGTCGATGTCGGTGTCGCCCGAGGCCCGCACCGTCAGATCGGTGAGCGAGTGCTTGGCGAACGCCGTGAGCAGGTGGTCGAAGAACGGCACCGTCGTGTCGATGCGGCTGCGGCCGGTGCCGTCGAGATCGAGCTCGAGCTCGACGGTCGACTCGCTCGTCGCCCGTCGCAGCGAGGCGGTTCGTGGTGCGGCGCTCATGCCGCCGATCCTACCGAGGCGAGGGCGTCGAGGAAGGCGGTCGTCTCCTCGTCGGTGCCCGCCGTGACCCGCAGGTGCGCCGGGATGCCGACGTCGCGGATGAGCACCCCCTCGTCGTAGAGCGCGCGCCACGTGGCCGCCGGGTCGGCTACTCCCCCGAACAGCACGAAGTTCGTCCACGACTCGTGGGGCGTGTAGCCGAGCGCCTCGACCGTCGCCGAGATGCGGTCGCGCTGCGCGACGATCTCGTCGACCATGCCCAGCATCGTGGGCGCGTGCCGCAGCGCCGCGGTCGCCGCCGCCTGCGTGAGCGCGCTGAGGTGATACGGCAGGCGCACCAGCCGGAGCGCATCGATGAGCGCCGGGTCGGCAGCCATGTAGCCCACGCGCGCACCCGCGAACGCGAACGCCTTGCTCATGGTGCGCGACACGACGAGCCGCTCGCGATCGGGCAGCAGCGTCAGGGCGGACCGCTCGTCGTGCGGCGCGAACTCGAAGTACGCCTCGTCGACGATCACGATGCCGTCCGTCGCCTCGTACACGGCCTCCACCACGTCGAGTCCGAGCGGGGTGCCGGTGGGGTTGTTCGGCGAGCACAGGAACACCACGTCGGGAGAGGCGTCCGACACCTGGGCCGCGGCATCGTCCGCCGCGATCGAGTAGTCGGCCGCTCGGGTGCCCGAGATCCACTCGGCACCGGTACCGCGGGTGAGCAGCGGATACATCGAGTAGGTGGGTGCGAAGCCGAAGGCCGTGCGGCCCGGTCCGGCGAACGCCTGCAGGATGTGCTGGAGCACCTCGTTCGAGCCGTTGGCCGCCCAGATCTCGTCGCGGGTGAGGCCGTGGCCGAGATAGCCGGCGAAGCCCTCGCGCAGGGCTGTGAACTCGCGGTCGGGATACCGGTTCACATCGCTGAGCGCCCGCGCGATCGAGTCCAGGATGTCGTCGGCGACCTCCGGCGGAACGGGATGCGTGTTCTCGTTGACGTTGAGGGCCACCGGCAGCGGCGCCTGCGGGGCACCGTACGGCTTCTGGCCGCGGAGATCGGCGCGTATGGGGAGGTCTTCGAGACGTGCACTCACCTCTCCCATGGTAGGCGCGTGCGGTGCTGCTCGACCGCCGCGTGACGCCGGGCGACGGTCACCCGACCGACGGGAGCGGCTCAGCGTCCGCTGTCGTAGGCTGCCGGGATCGCGATGCTCTGACCGGCCTGCACGACGACGCTGTCGAGAGCGTTCAGTCGCACGAGCTCATCGACGACGTCGCGCGGATCGCGATCGGGGGCGATGTCTTCCGCGATGCTCCACAGCGAGTCGCCGTCAGCCACGGTCACCGTGCTGAACGAACCTGCAGGCGCGCCCGCGTCACGCGAGGCCAGAGCCGCGCCGCCGCCGATGACAGCGGCGCTCAGCGCGATGACGGCGGGCAGAGCGGCGATCGCGGCCAGCACTCTCCGGCCGCGGATCGTGAGGCGCAGTCGCGTCGACGGCGCAGCCGCCGGTCGCATGAACGCCTGCTGCGGAGTGCCCCCGGCGAGCTGCCGTGCCGTGCCGTGCACGCGCTGCGCCGCGACACGCGCGGCGCGCGTCGGCGACGGGACGGATGTCGTGAAGTCGATCGCGGTCATGCTGGGCTCCTCCTGATGGGGAGAGATTCGCATTCTCCACTCGGCCGGGAGTGGAGAATGCGAACCTCTCTTCCGAAGCTATCTTCGAGTCTGTAGGATGTCAATACCGGATCCGGGCGCCGATCTCTCGAACGCGACACGCGGCCGGGTTGTTCCCCAGATGCCCGCGATCCGGATACGGTTTCGATACGAGAACCCCACCACGGGCCTCCGACATTCGAAGAAACAGCGCTCCACCGCCGAGCGCAGGACGGAGCCGGAAGATGAGCGACGCGGCCGGGCGAGACAAGCCCCAGACTCGTCGGCGCAAGAGCCTCAGCGACAAGCAGCTGGCGATCCTCGAGGTGATCCAGCGGTCGATCGCACGGCACGGCTACCCGCCGAGCATGCGCGAGATCGGCGACGCGGTGGGCCTGAAGTCGCTCTCCAGCGTCACCCACCAGCTCAACCAGCTCGAGCTGAGCGGCTACCTGCGTCGCGACGCGGGCAAGACCCGCGCGATGGAGGTGCTGATCGACCTGCCCGGCACCGCGACCGAGAGCCCCGCCGACACCTCGCCCTCCGTGGGCGATGCCGCACTGGTGCCCCTCGTCGGCCGCATCGCCGCCGGCGTGCCCATCACGGCCGAGCAGCAGGTCGAGGAGATCTTCCCGCTCCCCCGCCAGCTCGTCGGCAAGGGCGACCTGTTCATGCTGAAGGTGTCGGGCGAGTCGATGATCGACGCGGCCATCTGCGACGGCGACTGGGTCGTCGTACGGTCGCAGGCCACCGCGGACAACGGCGAGATCGTCGCCGCGATGCTCGACGGCGAGGCGACGGTCAAGACGTTCCGTCAGCGCGACGGCCACACGTGGCTGCTCCCCCGCAACTCCGCGTTCGAGCCCATTCTGGGCGACGAGGCCACGGTGCTCGGCAAGGTCGTCGCGGTACTGCGCGCCGTCTGAACCTCGCGCCGACGGATCCCGGTGTCGGACGCGTTCGAGGCCGGAGTTCGACGCCGAACCGCGAGGTGGGTGGCGGTGCGTCATCCGCAGGCGCTATAAGGGGGGAATGACCGACCTCACCGCCGCAGACGAGACTGCCGCGCTCCGCGCGCGCCTCGACGCCCTCGAAGCCGAGAACGCCCGCCTGCGCGCCGAGACGCCGCCCTCACCACCGGTGACGGCCGCGGCCACGGACAGGCCGCACGGCAACCGCTGGCGGGCCTTCCTGTCGGCGCTGTGCATCGTCATCGCGACGATCCTCGTGCCGGTCTCCATCGTCGCCGCCTGGGCGCGCGTCGAACTCGTCGACGAGACGCGATTCGTCGAGACGTTCGCACCGCTCGCCGACGACCCGCAGGTGCAGGCGATGGTCGCCGATCAGGTGACCGTCGCCATCGAGGACTCCCTCGACCTCGAAGGCCTCACCAACGACCTGTTCGACGGCATCCAGCAGCTCGACCTGCCGCCGCGCGCTCTCGCCGCACTCGACCTGCTCCGCGCGCCCGCCGCCCAGGGCCTCCAGAACCTCGTCGACACCACGGTCACCCGGCTGGTGGAGTCCGACGCCTTCGCGGATGTGTGGGAGACGGCGCTGCGCGCGAGCCACCGATCGCTCGCGGCGGTCGCAGCCGGCGGCACCTCCTCGGGTGCGGTGGTCATCGGCGAGAACGGCGAGGTCGGCATCCAGCTCGGGCCGATCATCGAAGAGGTCAAGAAGCGGCTCGTCGACCGCGGGATCGGGTTCGCCGAGTCGATCCCGGTCATCGACAGGACCATCGTGGTCGCGCAGAGCGACGCGCTCACCGTCGTCGGCACCGTCTACAACCTCGCGGTCGCCGCGGGCTGGTGGACCCCGATCGTCGCGCTGGTGCTCTTCCTCGCCGGCATCCTCATCGCACGGCGACGGTCCACCGCCGTGCTGGGCACCGGCGTCGGCATCGCGCTCGGCGCGGGCGTGCTGGCGATGGGCCTGGGCATCGGCGGGTCGATCCTCGCGCTCAGCGCGCCGAACCTCGGTGTTCCGGCGGGCGCCCTCGCATCGATGTACGAACAGATCACCTCGGCGATGCGCGACACCGCGGTGGTCCTCACCCTGCTGGGCGTGGTGATCGCCGTCATCGCCTGGATGTCGGGCCGCTGGCGGGGCGCACGCGCCGCGCGCGGCGGCGTCGCCTCCATCAACGCCGGCGCGCGGGGTGCCCTGCTCAAGCGCGGTGTCGACACGGGCCGGTTCGGCGCGTGGCTCTACGCCCAGCGCGTGCTCGTGCGGATCGTGCTCGGAGCCCTGGCCATCGTGTGGCTGATGCTCTTGCGCCCGCTCTCGGTCGGCGAGGTGTTCCTCGTGCTCGTCGTGTGGCTCATCGTCTGGTGGGTGTTCGAGCTGCTGCAGCGCCGTCCCGAAGAGGCCGCGGCCGCCGCTGCACTCGCCGACGAAGCAGCAGCTGCCGCCGGTGCCGCCGAGTCGGTGCCTGCCGTCGACGGCGAGGCCGACACCGTCGTGATCGTCGACGGCGATCCCGCCGACCCCGACGCCGACACTCTCGTGATCGAGACGGATGCCGCGACCGACGCGGCCGCGGCACCCGGATCGAAGAAGGGCTCCTAGGCCGGCACGGTCGCCCGCACCGCCTGCGTCGCCGCCACGAGGTTCTTCAGCGACGCCACGGTCTCGTCGTACCCGCGGGTCTTCAGCCCGCAGTCCGGATTGACCCAGACGCGGCGCAGCGGCAGCTCGGCGACCGTGCGGTCGAGGAGCTGAGTGATCTCGTCCACCGACGGCACGCGCGGCGAGTGGATGTCGTAGACGCCCGGTCCGATGCCGGCGGCGAAGCCGGACGTCGCGATGTCTCCGATCACCTCGCCGCGGCTGCGGGCCGCCTCGATCGAGGTCACGTCGGCGTCCAGCGCCGCGATCGCGTCGATCACGACGTCGAACTCCGAGTAGCAGAGGTGCGTGTGCACCTGCGTGGCCGGCGCAGCGCCGGCGGTCGCGAGGCGGAACGAGCCGACCGACCACTCCAGGTAGGCCGGCTGGTCGGCGCGCTTGAGCGGCAGCAGTTCGCGCAGCGCCGGCTCGTCGACCTGGATGACGCGGATGCCGGCGCCTTCGAGGTCGGCGATCTCGTCGCGAAGGGCGAGCGCCACCTGGTTCGCCGTCTCCCCCAGCGGCTGGTCGTCGCGGACGAACGACCACGCCAGGATCGTCACCGGACCGGTCAGCATCCCCTTCATCGGCTTGTCGGTCAGCGACTGCGCGAAGGCGGACCATGCGACGGTGATCGCCTCGGGACGCGCGACGTCGCCCCACAGGATCGACGGCCGGGTCGCGCGCGAGCCGTAGGACTGCACCCAGCCGTTCTCGGTGACCGCGAAGCCCTCGAGGTTCTCGGCGAAGTACTGCACCATGTCGTTGCGCTCGGCCTCGCCGTGCACGAGAACATCGAGCCCGATGTCCTCCTGCAGCGTCACCACCTGCGCGATCTCATCGCGCAGGAAGCTCTCGTACTCGTCGGCGCTGAGCTCACCGCGGCCGTGCCGCGCACGCGCGCGCCGGATGTCGCCGGTCTGGGGGAACGATCCGATCGTGGTCGTCGGCAGGACCGGGAGTGCGAGCTCGACCTCCTGCGCCGCCACGCGGTCGTCGTAGTCGCCGCGGGCGAAGTCGTCCGCACCGAGCGCCGACGCCCGCTCCCGCACCGCTCCATCGCGCACGCCAGGCGCACTGCGCCGATCCGTGAGCGCGGCGGATGCCTCGGCCAGCGCGTCCGCGATGGCCGGACGGCCACTGACCAGTCCGCGCGCGAGGCTCGCCACCTGCGTCACCTTCTGGTCGGCGAACGCCAGCCACGTCACCAGGCGCGGGTCGAGCGTCGTCTCGTCCTCGACGTCGTGCGGCACATGCTGCAGCGAGGTCGAAGTGCCCGCGCTGATCTCCGACGCTCCGAGCGCGTGCAGCGCCTGCAGCCGCTCCCACGCGGCGTCGAGATCGCCTCGCCACACGTTGCGTCCGTCGACGACCCCGCCCACGAGCGTCTTGCGGTCCAGGCCCGGCACAGCCTCGGGCACCGCACCGCGGGTCAGATCGATGGCGACCGCCTCGATAGGAGCGGCCGCGAGCGCCGTCCACGCCTCGGTCGACAGCTGCGCATAGCCGGCCGCGACGAGGATCGCGGGCCGGTCGCCACGCACCCCCAGCGCGGCATATGCGCGGGCCGCGGCATCCGCCAGCGCGGCCGCGTCGGCCGGCAGGCTCTCGCTGACGAGCGCAGGCTCGTCCAGCTGCACCCACTCGGCGCCCGAGGCTCGCAGACTCGCCAGCAGCTCCGCGTACACCGGCAGCAGGTCGTCGAGCCGGCTGAGGGGGTCGAAGCCCTGGGGCGCGGCATCCGTCGGCTTCGCGAGCGCGAGGAGCGTCACCGGGCCCACGATCACCGGGCGAACGGTGAATCCGTCAGCCTTCGCCTCTGCCACCTGGCGCGCGAAGCGGTCGCTCGAGACGGCGAAGACCGTCTCGGGGCCGACCTCGGGCACGAGGTAGTGGTAGTTCGTGTCGAACCACTTGGTCATCTCGAGGGGGGCGTCCTCGCCCGCACCGCGCGCGGCGGTGAAGTACGCGTCCAGGCCGATGCCGCCGTCGGCATCGCGGAGCGCGCCGAACCGGTCGGGCAGCGCGCCGACCGTGACGGCCGCGTCGTGCACCTGGTCGTAGAACGAGAACGACTCCGGGATCGACGAGTCGTCGCGACCGAGGCCGAGCTCGGCGAGGCGCTCGCGCGTCGCGCGGCGCAGTCCGGCCGCCGTCTGCTCGAGGGTCTCGGCGTCGGTCTGGCCGGACCAATACGCCTCGACCGCGCGCTTCAGCTCGCGGCGGCGCCCGATCCGGGGATAGCCCAGGATCGTGCCGTGGGGGAAGGTGATGCGGGGTTCGGTCATCGTGCTCTCTCTTTCGCTTCGTTCATCTCGGAGTGGGGGTTCTCGGGGGTCGCCGAAGAGACCGTCGGGGCATCCGACGGATCGCGGCGTCCGGGTCAGTGGACGGCGTCGGGCATTCGCGTCGCCGAGGCGAGCACCCCGGCTTCACGCAGCACGTCGAGCACCGTGTCGTGGTTGTTGAACGCGTACAGATGGATGCCGGGCGCGCCGCCGTCCACGACCTCGCGGGCGAGGCGCGCGGCGTGCGCGATGCCCACCTCGCGCTGCCCTTCCGCGGTCGGCTCGAGGTCGAGCGCGATGGCGAGGTCGGCGGGCAGCTGCTCCCCCGTCAGCTCGAGCACGCGGCGCAGCCGAGCGCCCGAGGTGATCGGCATGATGCCGGGGAGGATCGGGATCGTCACTCCGGCGTCGCGCGAACGCGCCACGAAAGCGAGATAGTCGTCGGCGTGGAAGAACAGCTGGGTGATCGCGAGCGTGGCGCCCGCCGCCTGCTTGGCGAGGAGGGCGTCGATGTCCTCGAGCGCGTGGCGCGAGCGGGGGTGACCGTTCGGGAATGCCGCGACCGCGATGTCGACCTGCGCCCGCTTCTCGACGCGCACGGCTCCCGGCACACCCGGGATCAGCGCCTCGGTGTACGGCTCGCGCTCGGCCTGCACGCGGTCGATCAGCTGCACGAGCTCGGCGGCGCTTGAGAGGTCGCCCAGGAAGACGTCGTCCTCGGAGGCCCCGGCCGGCGGGTCGCCGCGCAGGGCGAGGAAGCTCGTGATGCCGGCATCCAGGAACTCCCGGATCAGCGTGTTGGCGCCCGCGTAGGTGTTGCCCACGCACGTCAGGTGCGCAAGCGGCTCGACGTGGGTCTCGCGCAGGATGTGGGTCAGCAGCTCGAGCGAGCGTCCGCCGGTCGAGCCGCCCGCGCCGTAGGTCACCGAGATGAACCGGGGGTCGACGGACGCCAGATGGCGGATGGTCTCGTGGAGGGCGGCGACGCCGGCATCGGATCGGGGCGGGTACACCTCGAACGAGATCGGCACGGGAGGAGTGCTCAGGTCGATGGACATGGGCCTGCTTCTCAGGGATCGGACTCGGGCTCAGCCGAACGGGAAGACCCGGACGGCCGCGGCACCTCGCCTCCGCCGTGCGGCGGAAGGGGTGTCATCGCGGGCGGGTGCCGGGCTCGGCTGTCGCTCCTGCCCGGAACCCCCAGGTTCGGGGGCGTCCTCGCGGACGACCGGGCGTCGATGCGTCCACGGTAGCGGAGCAGTCCCGCGCCCGGCCTCCTGTGACCTTCTGTTTCGATCGCTCGACGCGCACCGTTGGTCGTACCGTGGTCTGCGTGACGACACCCGACGTTCTCCCGTACGGCAGCTGGCCCTCTCCGATCGCCGCGGCGGAGGTGTCGGCCGCATCTCCCCGCCTCGAGGGCGCCCGCTTCGTCGGCAGCGGCCGCCGCCGGCCCGAAGTCTGGTGGGGCGAGTCCGTCGCCGAGGAGGGAGGACGTTCCGCCGTGCGCCGGCGGGCGGCATCCGGCGCCGTCGTCGATGTGCTCCCGGCGCCGTGGAGTGCGCGGTCGCGCGTGCACGAGTACGGCGGCGGATCGTGGACCGCCGACGACGACGGCGTGCTCTACTTCGTGGAGAAGTCCGACCAGCGCATCTGGCGCCTCGCCCCCGACGACGAGCCGCGCCCGCTCACGCCCGACGCCGGCGACGTCCGCTACGGCGGGCTCACGCTGCAGCACGGCCGGCTGCTGGCCGTGCGGGAGGACCACACGGCGGGTGCCGCGCCGGTGCGCGACATCGTCGTCGTCCCCCTCGACGGCTCCGCGCTGCAGCATCCCGAACGCCTCACGTCGCTCGCCGGCGGCAGCGACTTCGTCGCCCATCCCGCGCTCTCGCCGGACGGTGCGCACCTCGCGTGGATCGCCTGGAACCACCCGAACATGGCCTGGGACCGCGCCGAGCTGCGCGTCGGGCGACTCGACGGCGGCGAGGTCGTGGAGTGGACGACCGTGGCGGGCGGCGAATCGTCTCCCGCCGAGGCGCACTCGCCGCTGCAGCCGGTGTGGGTCGGCGACGACGACGTGCTGTACGCCGACGATCCGACCGGCAGGTGGAACCTGTGGCGCCTTCGGCTCACGGCCGACCTTCACCACGAACAGGTCGCGCCGGGCGATGCCGACACCGGGGGGCCGCTGTGGGTGCTCGGCACCCGCTGGTTCACGGCCCTGGACGACGGCCGCGTCGTCGCGGTGCAGACCGACGGGTCGGACGCGCTCGTGCTGATCGACCTCCACGGAACGGCGCGCGTGCTGCCGCTCGACGCCGTCACGCGGCTCTCGATCGAGGACGCCCGCGGCCGCCGTGTTCTCGTCTCCGGCGCCGGCTCCGGCGGTGCCGGGCTCTGGGAGCTGGACGTCGACGACCCCGGAACGGCGCGGCTGGTCGTCGGCGGCGCCTCCCCCTGGGGCGCGGACTGGATGCCGCGGGCGCGCGCCGTCACCGTGCCCGGGCCGCATGGACCCGTGCACGCGTTCGACTACCCGCCGACCAACCCGCGCGTCGTCGGGCCCGGCGACGAGAAGCCGCCGTACGTGATCTTCGTCCACGGCGGGCCGACCGATCACGTCGGCGGCGCGGCATCCGGCAAGATCGCCTACCTGACGAGCCGCGGCATCGGCGTGCTCGACGTCAACTACGGCGGCTCGAGCGGGTACGGACGGGCCTACCGGGAGCGCCTGCTCGGACAGTGGGGCGTCGTCGACGTCGACGACGTGGTCGCTGCTGCGCGCGGCCTGGCCGCGTCGGGCACGGCCGACGGGAGTCGTCTGGCCGTCGCAGGAGGCTCCGCCGGCGGATGGACGGTGCTCTGCGCACTCGCGAACTCGGACGCCTTCGCCGCGGGCATCAGCCGCTACGGCGTCGCGGACCTGCGCCGTCTCGCCGAAGACACCCACGACTTCGAGGCCCGCTATCTCGACGGGATGGTCGGCCCGCTCCCCGAGGCCGAGGAGCTGTACGTCGAGCGGTCACCGCTGACGCACCTCGACCGGATGCGGACGCCGCTGCTGATCGAGCAGGGGCTGGAGGATCGGGTCGTGCCGCCCTCGCAGTCGGAGGCCGTGCGCGACGCCCTCGCGGCGAACGGCGTCCCGCACGCGTACCTGGCGTTCGAGGGTGAAGGCCACGGCTTCCGCAGCGCCGACACGCTCGTGCGCACGATGGAGGCCGAGCTGTCGTTCCTCGGCCAGGTCCTCGGGTTCGAGACGCCGGGCGTACCGCGGCTCGATCTCGCCTGAACGCGCGCATGCCGTCCCGCTCCTGCGCCCGGCAGGAGCGGGACGACGCGCGTCAGACCTCGAACGGAGCGAGACGCGCGGCGAGATGCTCGCCCACGCGAGCGTGGACGGCCGTGCCGCCCTCCTCGTGCTCCTGCGACAGGATCATGCCCTGCTCGTGGATGGCGGACACCAGGTCGCCGCGGTCGTACGGCACCAGTGCGCGCACCTCCACCGCCGGAAGCGGCAGCGCGTCCTCGATCGCCGTCCGGAGCTCCTCGATGCCCTCGCCGGTGCGCGACGACGCGAAGATCGCCCTCGGCTCGAGACCGCGGAGCAGCAGACGGGTGTCGTCGTCGACGAGATCAGCCTTGTTGAACACGATCAGCTCGGGGATGTCGCGCGCCCCGACATCGCCGATCACGTCACGCACCGTCGCGAGCTGGGCGGCCGGATCCGGGTGCGAGCCGTCGACCACGTGCACGATGACGTCGGCATCGCCGACCTCTTCGAGCGTCGAGCGGAACGCCTCGACCAGCTGGTGCGGCAGGTTGCGCACGAACCCGACGGTGTCGGTGAGCGTGTAGACGCGGCCGTCGCTCGTCTCGCTGCGCCGGACGGTCGCGTCCAGCGTCGCGAAGAGGGCGTTCTCGACCAGCACGCCCGCGCTCGTCAGCCGGTTCAGCAGCGACGACTTGCCGGCGTTCGTGTACCCGGCGATCGCGACCGAGGGGATCGTGTTCCGCTTGCGCTCGGCGCGCTTTGCGTCGCGCGCCGGTGCGAACTCGCGGATCTGCCGGCGCAGCATGGCCATCCGCGTGCGGATGCGACGACGATCGAGCTCGATCTTCGTCTCACCGGGTCCGCGCGAGCCCATGCCCGCGCCGCCGGCGCCCACCTGGCCACCTGCCTGGCGGCTCATCGAGTCACCCCAGCCGCGCAGGCGCGGGAGCAGGTACTCGAGCTGTGCGAGCTCGACCTGCGCCTTGCCCTCGCGACTCTTGGCGTGCTGGCTGAAGATGTCGAGGATCACCGTCGTGCGGTCGATCACCTTGACTTTCACCACGTCCTCGAGTGCACGTCGCTGGCTCGGTGCGAGTTCGGTGTCGGCGATCACGGTGTCGGCGCCCACGGCGGCGACGATGTCGCGCAGCTCCTCGGCCTTGCCGCGTCCCACGTAGGTCGCGGGATCCGGGTGCGGCCGCCGCTGCAGCACGCCGTCGAGCACGACGGCGCCGGCGGTCTCGGCCAACGCCGACAGCTCGCGCAGCGAGTTCTCGGCGTCCTCCGTCTCGCCCTGCGCGTGCACGCCGACCAGCACGACGTTCTCGAGTCGCAGCTGGCGGTACTCGACCTCGGTGACGTCCTCGAGCTCGGTGGAGAGCCCCGGAACGCGGCGCAGCGCCGCACGCTCCTCGCGGTCCCACTGCTCGCCGTCGGTGTCTGCGCGCCCGATCGTGGTCTCGTCCTGGAGCGCCTGGGCGGCTCCGAAGACGTGCACCCCCGAGCGCGCTTCGGCGCGCGCCAGCACGCGATCCACCGGGTCGACCGGCGTCTCGTCGGTGCTCTGGGGTGTCGTCGTATCCGTCATGTGTTCCTTTCGGGATGCCTTTTCCGACGCTCATCGGCCGGTTCGCGGCATCCGTGAATTCTACGCTCCCCTCCCGGGGAGCACCTCCGCTAGGCTCGTCAGCCATGGGGAGCGACCACTATTTCAGTGCGACGCCCGCCAGCCCCGAGAATCTGCGCCGCATCCGCGTCTCGCTGGCCGGACGCGATCTCGAGGTCACCACAGCCGGGGGCGTCTTCAGCCCCGACCATGTGGACTCGGGAACCGCGGTGCTGCTGTCGAACACTCCCCCGCCGCCGGCTGGAGGGAACTTCCTCGACCTCGGCTGCGGGTGGGGACCGATCGCACTCAGCCTCGCACTCGACGCCCCGCACGCGACCGTGTGGGCCGTCGACGTGAACGAACGAGCACTGGACCTCGTGCGGCGCAACGCGGCGGATCTCGGGCTCACGAATGTCAACGCCGCGCTGCCCGACGATGTTCCCGACGACGTCGTGTTCCGCACCATCCGCTCGAATCCCCCCATCCGCGTCGGCAAGAACGAGCTGCACGGCCTGCTCGAGCGGTGGATCCCCCGCCTCGACGAGCGCGCCGACGCCTGGCTGGTGGTCCAGCGCAATCTCGGGTCGGACTCGCTCCAGCGATGGCTCGCGTCGACGCTCGATCGTCGCTTCAGCGTCTACCGCGCCGCGACGGCGCGCGGATTCCGGGTGCTCAAGGTGCGACGCCACGGCTCGCCCCAGAGCGAGCCGATCACGCTGCCCGAACTCTGAGCGCCGCTACGCGAGCGTGACGTCGCCGGTGTAGACCAGGGTCGCCGGCCCTGACAGCAGCACGTGCCGCTCGCCGTCGAGCTCCGGCATCCGCACGCCCAGCGTGCCGCCGGGAACGTCAACGACCCAGTGGTCGGGCGCGGCGGGACCTGCCCAGTGCCGCACGGCCAGCGCCGCGGCCGCGACGCCCGTACCGCAGCTCAGCGTCTCGCCGACTCCACGCTCGAACACGCGCATGCGGATCGCCCCGACGCCGTCGCGCACGAGAGGGTCGCTGGGCACGACGAACTCGACGTTCGCGCCATGCGCGGGCTCCGGGTGCAGCTGCGGCTGCGCCGCGAGGTCGAGGCCCTCCAGCTCGACGTCGTCGGGGAGCGCCACGACCACATGCGGGTTGCCCACGTCGATCCCGATGCCGGGACGCGGCGCTCCACCGCCGCGGGTGCGGACCAGCACGCCCGAGTCGTCGACCGCGAACCGGCCGAGGTCGACCTCGAAGCCGCGATCGCTGCGGGTGACGGTCTTGACGCCGGCCCGGGTGCCGATCGCGAGCGGTGCAGCGTCGACGTCGGCCCAGCCGACATCCACGAGGTAGCGGGCGAACACCCGGATGCCGTTGCCGCACATCTCGGCCTTCGAGCCGTCGGCGTTGCGGTAGTCCATGAACCACTCGGCTCCGGAAGCCGCCGCGTCGGCTCCCTCGGCCATCGCGCTCGCCCGCACCACCCGCAGGATGCCGTCGCCGCCGATGCCGAAGCGCCGGTCGCACAGCACGGCGACCTGGTCGTCGGTGAGATCGAGCGCGCCGTCGGGGTCGGGGACGATCACGAAGTCGTTGCCGGTGCCGTGGCCCTTGGTGAACGCGATCGTCTGCGGCATCGTCACAGTCTACGGTCGCCGGCGCTCCCTCCTCCGCGGCTGCGGTCGCTGTCGGTGGCGCCGGCGCTGTCACATCCCGGCACGCCGCGGTGTCTTGTGGGTAGGACCATCAGGAGGAGACAGCATGCGCGGCATCGCGATCGAGACCGACCGGGCTCGCGGCGAGGACGGGCGTCGCCGGTCGCAGACCGACCGGCTCGCCGAGCGCCTCGGGAGCATCACCGTGTTCGGTCACCGCATCGACGGCACCTGGGCGGAGCTCCGTCGCCGCCGCGTCCCCACCCACTGGACCAACGTGTTCGGGGCCGTCACGCTGGGGTCCCTCGTCGTCGTGACGGTGACGGGCATCCTGCTGATGTTCTTCTACACACCGTCGAGCGAGGGCACGGTGTACGCCGGGTCGTACGCTCCCCTTCACGGCACCGAGGTGTCGAAGGCGTTCGCCTCGACGATGCACGTCACGTTCGACGTGCCGGGCGGCGTGGTCCTGCGACAGGCGCATCACTGGGCAGCACTGCTCCTGCCCGCCGCGATCACCGTGCAGCTGGTGTCGACCTTCTTCACCGGCGCCTTCCGACGGCCCCGGCGTGCCATGTGGGTGCTGCTGCTCCTGGCGCTGATCGCCGCCCTTGCGAGCGGGTGGAGCGGCTACGCACTGCCTGACGACATGCTGTCGGGCACCGGCCTGCGGATCGTCGAGGGCATCCTCCTCGGCATCCCGGTCATCGGCACGTGGCTCGCGTCCGTCCTCTTCGGCGGGGCGTTTCCGGGCCGGATCATCGAGAACCTGTATCCGCTCCACATCGTGGTCTTTCCCGGAGCGCTCCTCGCGCTCGTCGCGCTCCGCGCCCTCGCGGCGTGGCGGCATGGCCCGCCGCAGTTCCCCGGTCGCGGCCGCACGCCCGAGAACGTGGTCGGCGTGGCTCTCGTCCCGACAGCCGCCACCCGGGCGGGCGGGCTGTTCCTCGTCGTCACAGGGCTGCTGCTGCTGATCTCGGCGACCGTCACGGTGAGCCCGATCTGGCTCTACGGTCCCGCCGACCCGGGCAACGCCGGTGCAGGAAGCCAGCCGGACTGGTACACCGGGTTCCTCGACGGCGCCCTGCGCCTGGTGCCGCCGGGCTGGGAGTTCGTGTGGCTCGGCCGCACCTGGACGATGGCGGTCCTGGCCCCGCTCGCCGTCGTCGGCGCCTTCTTCGCCGCCGTCGCCGCATACCCGTTCCTCGAGGAGTGGGTCACGGGAGACCGTCGGGACCACCACCTCCTCGACCGGCCTCGCTTCGCGGCGACGCGCACCGGCCTCGGCGTCGCCGGACTCGTGTTCGTGGGTGTCCTCTGGGCGGCGGGCGGCGCCGACATCATCGCCACCGCGTTCTCGGTCAGCATCGAGCACGTGATCACCGCGCTGCAGGTGGCGCTCATCGTCGCGCCTTTCGTGGCGTTCACGATCGCTCGCCGCGTCTGCTTCGGTCTGCAGCGGAAGGACGCCGGCCTGCTCCGGCACGGGTACGAGACCGGGCGGATCGTCCGCCTCCCGGGCGGCGAGTACGTCGAGATCCACCAACCACTCGACGAGACCGAGCGGGCTCGTCTCGCGATGCCGGACGATCCGACGGGAAGCGCTCATGAGCCGATCACGGGCGAGGCGGGTCCGCTCACGCGTCGCCTGCGCCTGGGTATGCGCAGGTACTACAACGGGGGCCGCATCGACGCCGAGCCCGCCGATCACGAGCCGCGTGACAGCACGCGAGCGCTCGAGGCGCCTGTCAGTCGGCGATGAGACGCTTTCCGGTGGCCCACGTCTCGAACGTCTCGTAGCCGAGCGCCCCGTAGAAGCCGTGCGCCGAGTTGTTCTCGGGGCGGACCATCAGCTGCACCTTGGGGCAGCCCAGCTCCAGGAGCCGCTCCTCGGCGACCTCGACGAGGCGGCGTCCGATGCCCTCCCCTCGCCGGGCGGGATCGCTCGCGAGGTAGTAGAGCCATCCGCGGTGCCCGTCGTATCCCGCCATGACGGAGCCGACGATCGCGCCGGCGGCGACGGCGACGAGGAACAGCTCCGGCTGCACCGAGAGCTTGCGGTTGATGTCCTGGTAGGGGTTGTTCCACGGGCGGGTGAGGCCCGTGGCCTGCCACAGCGACACCACAGCCTCGGTGTCGGCCAGTTCGAAGGGCCGGATCGCGATGCTCATGCCGACGAGTCTGCCAGGCCAGCGGCATCCGCTCCGGATTCCACCCACCGCAGCGCGTCATAGCGCCGGAACCATGAGACCTGCCGGCGGGCGTACCGGCGGGTCAGCGCCTGGGTCTCGGCGATCGCCTGGGCCTCGGTCATCTCGCCGGTCAGCTGTGCGAGCGCCTGCGCGTAGCCGATCGCGCGCCGCGCGGTGACGCCGCGCTCGAGCCCCCTCTCACGCAGCGCGCGGACCTCGTCGAGGATCCCGTCGCGCCACATCGCCTCGACGCGGGCGTCGAGGCGGACGACCAGCTCGTCGCGGGGCACCGCCACGCCGACGACGCGAGTCGCCGCGTGCCACAGCACCGGCTCTTCAGGAAGCGCCGCGCCGTGCGTGCGCTCTCCGAGCTCGAGCACTTCGAGTGCGCGCACGATGCGGCGTCCGTTGCGGGGATCGACCCTGGCCGCGGTGGCCGGGTCGAGCTCTCGCAGGCGGGCGTAGAGGGCGCCGGGGCCGTGAACGTCCAGCTCGCCCTCGAGACGCGCCCGCAGCTGCTCGTCGCGGGGCGGGAAGCGGAAGTCGAAGAGCACGCTCGACACATACAGCCCCGAGCCGCCCACGAGGATCGCATCGGCGCCGCGGCCGTGGATCTCGCGGATCGCGGTGCGCGCGGCATCCTGATACCAGGCGACGGCCGCGTCGTCGGTGACCTCGAGCACGTCGAAGAGGTGGTGCGGGATGCCGCGCCGCTCGGCCTCGGGGAGCTTGGCCGTGCCGATGTCCATGCCGCGGTAGAGCTGCATCGCATCGGCGTTGACGATCTCGACCCCTCGACCGCGCACGGCCAGCGCCTCGGCGAGATCGAGCGACAGCGCGGTCTTGCCGGTCCCCGTCGCGCCGACCACGGCCCACAGCCGCGGCTGCAAGGCCGCAGCGTCGTCTGCGGAGGGGCCGTCGCTCACGGTCGGGTCAGCCGCCGATGCGGAGGGTCGGCAGTCCCAGCGACACCGCGCGCGGCGCGCCGGCGTCGCCCGCCGGTGTCGGCACGCCGCAGGATTCCGCCTGCGAACGGTCCCACGCGTCACCGGAGCGGCTGCGGCGGATGCGCAGCGGCACGCCGTCCGGTGCGTCGGCGAGCAGGTGGAACGGCGCGGCGTGCGTCACGACGACCGAGACGACGTCGCCGGGCCGCGGGATCTCGGACCCCGTGGGCACCTCGAAGTGAACGAGGCGATTGTCTTCGGCGCGACCGGTGAGCCGGTGCGTCTCGGCATCCTTCTTGCCCTCGCCCATCGAGACCAGCACCTGCACCTCGCGACCGAGCTGCTTCTGGTTCTCTTCGAGCGAGATGCGCTCCTGCAGGGCGATCAGGCGCTCGTAGCGCTCCTGCACGATCTCTTTCGGCACCTGGTCGGGCATCGTGGCCGCCGGCGTGCCCTCGCGGATCGAGTACTGGAACGTGAACGCACTCGCGAAGCGCGCCTGTTCGACGACGCGCATCGTGTCTTCGAAGTCCTCATCGGTCTCGCCGGGGAAGCCGACGATGATGTCGGTCGAGATCGCAGCGTCGGGCATCTTGGCGCGCACCCGGTCGAGGATGCCGAGGAACCGCTCGCTGCGGTACGACCGGCGCATCGCCTTGAGGATGCGGTCGCTGCCGGACTGCAGCGGCATGTGCAGCTGCGGCATGACGGCCGCGGTCTCGGCCATCGCGTCGATGACGTCGTCGGTGAAGGCGGCCGGGTGCGGACTCGTGAAACGGATGCGCTCGAGGCCGTCGATCTCACCCGCCGCGCGCAGCAGCTTGCCGAAGGCCTGACGGTCGCCGAACTCGACGCCGTACGAGTTGACGTTCTGACCCAGGAGCGTTACCTCCATCGCGCCGTCGTCGACCAGCAGGCGGATCTCGTTCAGGATGTCGCCGGGGCGACGGTCCTTCTCCTTGCCGCGCAGGCTGGGCACGATGCAGAACGTGCACGTGTTGTTGCAGCCCACCGAGATCGACACCCAGCCGCTGTAGATGCTGTCGCGCTTCGTGGGCAGGGTCGACGGGAAGATCTCGAGCGACTCCAGGATCTCGAGCTCGGCCTCGCCGTTGTGGCGCGCGCGCTCGAGCAGGCTCGGCAGCGACCCCATGTTGTGCGTGCCGAATACGACATCGACCCAGGGCGCCTTCTGCTGGACGACGTCCTTGTCCATCTGGGCCAGGCATCCGCCGACGGCGATCTGCATGCCGTCGTGCTTGTCCTTGCGCGACTTGAGGTGGCCGAGCGTGCCGTAGAGCTTGCCTGCGGCGTTGTCGCGCACGGCGCAGGTGTTGATGACAACGACGTCGGCCTCTTCGCCGGCTTCTGCGCGGACGTAGCCGGCGCTCTCGAGCGAACCGGAGAGGCGCTCGGAGTCGTGCACGTTCATCTGGCAGCCGAACGTGCGCACCTCGTAGGTGCGGGCACGGCCATCGACGTCGTTCGCGGCCGGCGACGGCGCGATGAGAGTCGGGGAAGCGGAAGGCGAAGACATGATGTCGCCATTCTACGAGCCGCGCGCAGGCAGGGAGTCTGGACGGATGCCGTGCCCGCCGCGTCGGCGAACGGCGGGCGACGTCGGACGGGTGCGCCGGCGCCCGCTCAGCGCTCTTCGAACCGCACGCGGCCGGCGGGACGCGTCGTCTCTTCCAGCGCCGTCCGCGCGGCGTTCAACGCCAGGGAGCCGCCGTATCCGCGCCGTGCGAGCTGTCCTGCCAGGCGACGCAGTGCGACGTCGCGTTCGAGCCCACGCAGCGATCCGGCCTTCGTCCGCGCGAACTCGAGTGCGCGCTCGGCGTCGTCGTCGGGAAGCTCCGCGAGCGCGGCGTCTGCCACGTCGCGAGGCACGCCTCGTTTGGCGAGGCTCTGGGCGATGACCTGGCGCCCCTGCCCCTTGCGGTCGACTCCGGCGTGCACGACCTGCTCGGCGAGGCGTGCGTCGTCGAGGTAGCCGCGCTCGAGGAAGGCGTCGAGGATCGCACCGACGGCGTCGCCGTCGAGGTCGTACTGGCCGAGGTACGTCTTCGCCTCGGACACCGACAGCTGCCTGCCGCGAAGCTTCTTCACGAGACCGCGCTCGGCAGTCGCCGCCGCGTCGGCGTCGCCATCCAATGGTTCGCGGGATCTGCTGTGACCACGCGAGCGCGTCCTGTCCGCACGCTCTGCGGCCAGGTCGATGGGAGGGGCATCCTCCCCCGCCGTCGGCGGGGCATCCTGGGGCTCGGCTCGCTCCTGGACACCCTCCGAGGTCGGATCGCTCCTCGCCGCAGCTGCCGCGCCGGGGAAGGGCGAATCGTCGACAGGCGTGTGAAGGCGATCCTCGAGCGCCTGCTGCACCTCGGCAGCGGTCTTCGGGAACGCACGTGCTCCCCCGCCGCCGAAGAGCGGGGTCACGGGTGCGAGTCCGTCGTCGGTCTCGACGTCGGACTCGTCCCCGCTGTCGACGAATCGGACCATCAGGCCGGCCGGCGCGCTGCGAGCTCGTCCTCGACCGAGCCCTCGACGGCACCCTTGGGGACGCCGATGCCGAGCTTCGTCTTGATCTTCGACTCGATCTCGGCCGCGACGTCCGCGTTCTTGATGAGGAAGTTGCGGGCATTCTCCTTGCCCTGGCCGAGCTGCTCGCCTTCGTAGGTGTACCAGGCGCCGGACTTCTTGACGATGCCGTGCTCCACACCGAAGTCGATGAGGCTGCCCTCGCGCGAGATGCCGACGCCGTACAGGATGTCGAACTCGGCCTGCTTGAACGGCGGCGCCATCTTGTTCTTGACCACCTTGACGCGCGTGCGGTTTCCGACCGCCTCGGTGCCGTCCTTCAGGGTCTCGATGCGACGGATGTCGAGACGCACCGATGCGTAGAACTTCAGCGCCTTGCCGCCCGCGGTGGTCTCGGGCGAGCCGAAGAACACGCCGATCTTCTCGCGCAGCTGGTTGATGAAGATCATCGTGGTGTTGGTCTGGTTGAGACCACCGGTGAGCTTGCGGAGCGCCTGCGACATGAGGCGCGCCTGCAGACCCACGTGCGAGTCGCCCATCTCACCCTCGATCTCGGCCTTGGGCACGAGCGCCGCGACCGAGTCGATCACGATGAGGTCGATGGCGCCGGAACGCACCAGCATGTCGGCGATCTCGAGCGCCTGCTCACCGGTGTCGGGCTGCGACACGAGCAGCGCGTCGATGTCGACGCCCAGCTTCTGCGCGTAGTCGGGGTCGAGGGCGTGCTCCGCGTCGATGAACGCGGCGATGCCTCCCGCGCGCTGTGCATTGGCGATCGCGTGCAGGGTGAGCGTCGTCTTACCCGACGACTCCGGGCCGTAGATCTCGATGATGCGGCCGCGCGGGAGCCCGCCGATGCCGAGGGCGACATCGAGGGCGATCGAGCCGGTGGGCACGACCTCGACGGGAGCGCGCTCGTCGCTGCCGAGGCGCATCACCGAGCCTTTCCCGAACTGCCGGTCGATCTGGGCGAGGGCCGATTCCAGGGCCTTCTCGCGGTCAACGGGTGATGGCATGACGTGCTCCTCTATGCTCGCGTTCCGTCGCCTGTAGGCTGTCGCGCTCCGGCCCGGTGGGACGGATGCTGCGACAAGGCGTGAGGTGTCGTTCGACGCTGTTCACGTTAGGGAGGGGCTCCGACATCCGTCTTCGCTCCGTCCGCGTCCGTGGAAAACACGCTCTCGACACCTGCTGTGCAGGAGCCTACGCCGTAATCGAACACTTATTCGATGACACGCCGCAGAGCGGCCCGGCCGAGAAGGGGGCGGAGCGGGTCAGCGACGACGCGGCTCGAGGCGGCCGACGCCGTAGCGGCGTTCGGCGGGAACGTCGAGCTCGTCGCACAGCGCGAGCCAGACTTCGCGCGGGTCGACGCCCGCCGCGATCGCCTGCGCGGCGGTGCGTCCGCCGACCTTCGACAGGAAGAGATCGGTCACGACGACGCCGGCACGCGCGCCGAATTCGTCCGCGACCGCGCGGTCGAACTCACTGCGGCGCATGGCGATCGTCGGTCCCTGAGGTCGGTTGCAGGCGAGGAGGCCGGATCAGCGCAGGGAGAGCTCGGCGTCGACCGAGGCGACCAGGTCGTCGGGGACCACGTCGGGGAACGTCTGGATTCCCTCGAGCACCGAGATGCGATCGCCGACTTCGCGCATGATCGTCGAGATGGGGACGTCCAGAGCCTCGGCCACGGAGGCGAGGATCTCGCTCGAGGCCTCCTTCTGGCCGCGCTCGACCTCGCTCAGATAGCCCAGCGCGACACTCGCGCGACTGGCGACCTGGCGGAGGGTGCGCCCCTTCTGCTGGCGGAAATCACGAAGCACTTCACCGATTTCTTGACGTACCAGGATCATCAGGGCCCCTCCTCACTTCTGATTCCACCGTCTTCCGGGTGCCCAACAGTACAGCACCGGATGATGCCAATCTAATCCCGACAACTGGGCAATGGGTGGGAATCACCGAATGTAACCGAGACGAAACACCTTCTGTTCCCGGAGCCGGAGCGACGGATCCCGGATGCCTCAGACCACGGTGAGCGCGAGCTCGAGCACCCGGTGCACGGCCTGCGTGCGGATCTCGTCGCGCGATCCGGACAGTGCGAGGGACGATACGACGACCCTCTCGGGCGTCGCGACGGCGACGTGGACGGTGCCGACCGGCCGGCCGTCCTGCGGATCAGGACCGGCGACACCGGTGGTCGCGAGGCCGACGTCGGCGCGCAGAGCGCGTCGCACGCCCTGCGCCATCTGCGCGGCGACATCGGGATCCACCGGTCCCCGCTCGGCCAGCAGTGCGGCATCGACGCCGAGCTGACTGGCCTTGACGTCTGTGGCGTAGGCGACGATCCCTCCGCGCACGTGCGCGGAGGCGCCCGGCACATCGACGAGCGAGGCCGTGACGCGCCCGCCCGTCAGCGACTCGGCCGCCGCGATCGACCAGCCTCGTCCGGCCAGCCGACCCAGCAGCGCAGCAGCATGAGGAATTCCCGGTGGCGCCGCCTCGCGCCCGCTCGCCGGCCGGCCGGCTGCGGTGTCCGTCACGCACCGCTCCGCTTGGCGCGCGCAGCCCGCATCTCCGTGACGATGTAGTCGATGCCGCTGGCGATCGTGAGGACCACAGCGATCGTCATGAGCGCGCCGTTGACCCAGAAGATCCAGTCGCCGACGAGCGTCCACAGCGGTAGGAGCGCGAGCGACAGGGCGACGCCCTGGGCGAGAGTCTTGAGCTTGCCCATCCAGGCGGCCGCGAGCACGTGGTCGCTCACCACCATGAAGCGATAGACCGTGATGCCGATCTCGCGGATCAGGACGACGATCGTGATCCACCACGGAAGCTCGCCGAGGATCGACAGGCCGATGAACGCGAATCCGGTGAGCACCTTGTCGGCGATGGGATCGAGGAGCTTGCCGAGATCGGTCACGATGTCGTGCTTGCGCGCGAGGTAGCCGTCGATCCCGTCGGTCGCGATCGCCACGATAAACAGCGCAGCGGCCCACCAGCGCAGCGCCCCGTCCGCTCCCCCGTCGGCGAGGAGCATCCACAGGAAGACCGGCGCGCACAGGATGCGCACGATCGTGATCGCGTTGGGCAGCTGCCGGGGGATCGCCATGGCCCGAGCCTATCGGCGCCCACGGCACGGGCGAGCCCACCCGAGCGCGGCCGATGGATCGCGGCCGCTCAGTCGCGGCCGGTGAGCCCCCACGCGTCCTCGGAGCCGTCTTCGCCCTCGACCACGGGGTAGCCGTCGTACTGGGAGCCCACGGCATCCGTTCCGTACCGATCGTCCGCGGGTGCAGCGGGAGGAGCGGCGGGCGCTGCCGGCGCCGCGGCGGGCACATCGTCGCCGCGCATGCGCGCGAGCACCGACGGCAGCTGCTCGACGGTCACGAGCACGTCCCGGGCCTTCGATCCCTCGGAAGGGCCGACGACCTCGCGCGATTCGAGGAGGTCCATGAGACGTCCGGCCTTCGCGAAGCCGACGCGCAGCTTGCGCTGGAGCATCGACGTCGACCCGAACTGGCTCGACACCACCAGCTCGGCGGCCGCCAGCAGGAGCTCGAGATCGTCGCCGATGTCGGCGTCGATCTCCTTCTTCTCGGCCACGGCAGCCACGTCGGCGCGGTACTCGGGACGCGCCTGGTTCGTCACGTGCTTGACGACCGACTCGATCTCCTTCTCGCTCACCCACGCGCCCTGCACGCGGATCGCCTTCGAGGCGCCCATCGGCAGGAACAGGCCGTCTCCCTGGCCGATCAGGCGGTCGGCGCCGGGCTGGTCGAGGATCACGCGGGAGTCGGTGACACTGGTCACCGCGAACGCGAGCCGCGAGGGCACGTTGGCCTTGATGAGACCCGTGACGACGTCGACCGACGGTCGCTGCGTCGCGAGGACGAGATGGATGCCGCTGGCCCGGGCGAGCTGGGTGATGCGGACGATCGAGTCCTCGACGTCGCGCGGGGCCACCATCATCAGGTCGGCGAGCTCGTCGACCACCACGAGGAGGTACGGGTACGGCTTCAGCACGCGCTCGCTGCCCGGCGGAAGGGTGATCTCGCCGGCCACGACGGCCTTGTTGAAGTCGTCGATGTGGCGGAAGCCGAAGGAGGCGAGGTCGTCGTACCTCATGTCCATCTCCTTCACGACCCACTGCAGCGCCTCGGCGGCCTTCTTGGGGTTCGTGATGATGGGGGTGATGAGGTGCGGCACACCGGCGTACGACGTGAGCTCGACCCGCTTGGGGTCGATGAGCACCATGCGCACATCGGCGGGCTTGGCGCGCATCAGGAGGCTCGTGATCATCGAGTTGACGAAGCTCGACTTTCCGGAACCGGTCGAGCCGGCCACCAGGAGGTGCGGCATCTTGGCGAGGTTGGCCACCACGTAGCCGCCGCCGACGTCCTTGCCCACGCCGATCGTCATGGGATGCGTCTGGTTGGTGGCGGTGGTCGAGCGGAGCACGTCGCCGAGCGTCACGATCTCGCGGTCGATGTTCGGAATCTCGACGCCGATCGCGCTCTTGCCGGGGATCGGCGCGAGGATGCGCACCTCGTTCGAGGCGACCGCGTACGCGATGTTGTTGGTGAGGGCGGTGATGCGCTCGACCTTGACACCCGGGCCGAGCGCGATCTCGTACTGCGTCACTGTCGGACCCCGCGAGAAGCCCGTCACCCGCGCATCGACCGAGAACTGGTCGAGCACACTGGTGATCGCGCGCACCGTGTCGTCGTTCGCCTGCGAGCGTGCCACGTGCGGCGAGCCCGCCGCCAGCGCGTTGACGGACGGCAGCCGGTAGGGCGCCGAGGGCGAGTCGACCGCGGTGCTCGAGCCGATGCCGTCGAGGCCGGGAAGGGTCCCGTCGTCCTCGATGACCTGTGCGTCGTCGCGCAGCGACGTGCGCGACGAGGTGGCCGCCTTGGCCGCCGACAGCACGGCGGGATCGATGACCTCGGTGAGCGCGTCCGCAGCCGGCGCGGGCGGCGGTGTGACAGGCGGCACGATGGCCTGCTCGAATCCGCCCTGCGCCGAGCCCGCCGGCAGCAGCTCGGTGAGGTCCTGGGATCCGAGCCCGCCCTCAGGGTCCTTCTCCCGGCCTGTCTTGTTGCGACGCCAGAACGGGATCGACGGATCGCCCTCGTCTTCCCGGGCGGCGTCGGCGGCGGCATCCGTCGCCTTCTCCTCCCGCGGCTCGGCGCCGAACATCCACGCGTACAGCTCGCCGAGACGGCGTCCGATGCGGTTCGGCGGCGTCTTGGTGATGATCAGGACGCTGAGGACTGCCAGGAGCGACAGGACGATGTACGCGCCGACGTCGGTCAGCACGATGGCGAGCGGCTCGCCCAGCATCCATCCGAACAGCCCGCCCGCCGCGCTCAGCGCGGGAAGGTACTCGCTCGGCTGAGGGCGACCCCCGGCGACATGGCAGAAACCGGCGATCGTAACCAGCAGCAGCCCGAAGCCGATGCCGACGCGGCCGTTGTCGTGCACCGACGAGGGATGCCGGAACATCCAGCCCGCGAGCATCAGCAGGAGCACCGGCAGCACGAAGGCCTCACGGCCGATGAGTGCGCCTACCGAGTAGGCGCTGATCGTCTTCGCGACCTCGCTGCCGATGAAGAACCACTCGTTGACGGCGCCGGCGACCGCCAGCAGCACCAGCAGGAACGGGAAGCCGTCGCGGCGCTGGTCCTTCTCGAGCGTCTCGGGGCCGAAAGCACGGAACAGGCCGCCGGTCGCGTGGGCGAGGCCGAGCCAGGCCCGCACGACGACGGGGGGCCGCTCAGGCTGATCGACGTAGCGCTTGGGCGCGGGGGCCGGCTTGGCGGCTGCGGGCTTGCGAGCCGTCGACGACGCGTTCGAACGCGCGCTCGTCGACGCGCTCGAAGACGCGCGCGAACCCTTGGTCGGGCTTGAGCTCCTGGCCATCCCTCCACGCTACGGCGGCGGCCCGACATTTCCGCGCAACCACGCCGCCCGGCCATCGACGCGCGGCGTCGTGGACAGCTGCCGAATCGCGCCGCGGGCGCCCCGCAGGATCAGCGCAGCCGCTTCACCATCGTGTCGCGACCCGAGCCGCTCTGCGTCACGGCGAAGCCCTCGCTGCGGTACAGCGTCGACGCGAAATTGCCGCGCTCGACGCTCAGGCTGATGCGCGCGAAGCCCTGGGCGCCCGCGTGCTCGCACAGCCGCTGCAGCAGGGCCCGCCCGACGCCGTGGGCCCGAAAGATCGGGCGGACGCCGATGATCAGTTCCGGGACACCCGTTCCGACGTACCCGAACCCCGGATCGCTGCGGGGAAGCATCCGATACCACGCGGCGCCCACGGGCTCGCCGTTCAGATCCTCCGCCACGAAGCCGGCGTCGCCCGGGCGCATCCAACCGGAGACGTAGCGCCGGTGATCCGCCCCGCTCATGACCTCGTGCCGCGGCCGTGCGCCGCCCTGCCGCCAGTTCGCCGCCTCGACGACCATGTCGCCCAGGAACACGCCGTCTGCCGACACGGCGGGACGGATGCGGAACGAAGAGGCCACGAGGGCGATGCTACGGCGCGCACGTTACGACGCGATAACGGGCGCTGACCGATCGACGCATCGCCTTCCGACGCGCGCAGAGCGCAGCCCCGGAACACCCGGTCCTGAGCGAGGGGGCTACGCCTCGATCACGAGCGGCACGATCATCGGCCGGCGACGCAGCGACTGGTTCACCCAGCGGCCGATCGTACGGCGCACGATCTGCGACAGCGCGTGCGGATCGCGGACGCCCGACTTGGCGGCCTCGGCGAGCGCGGCGGCGATCTTGGGCTTGACGTCCTCGAAGACGGCGTCGTCCTCGGCGAAGCCGCGGGCGTGCACCTCCGGTCCCGAGATCACGTTGCCGGTCGAGGCATCGACGACCACGATCACCGAGATGAAGCCCTCTTCGCCGAGGATCCGGCGATCCTTGAGGTCGGCATCCGTGATCTCGCCCACGGTCGATCCGTCCACGTAGACGAAGCCCAGGTCGAGCTGGCCGACCATGCGCGCGTCGCCGTCCTTGAGATCGATGACGGTGCCGTTCTCGGCGAGGAATGTGCGCTCGGCCGCGATCCCGGTGTCCTGCGCGAGGCGGGCGTTCGCCATCAGGTGGCGGTACTCGCCGTGCACCGGCAGCACGTTCTTCGGCTTCAGGATGTTGTAGCAGTACAGCAGCTCGCCGGCGGCTGCGTGGCCCGAGACGTGCACCTTGGCGTTGCCCTTGTGCACGACGGTCGCCCCGAGCTTGGTGAGCCCGTCGATGACGCGGTACACGGCGTTCTCGTTGCCCGGGATGAGGCTCGACGCGAGGATCACGGTGTCGCCGGGCCCGGGCTCGATCGCGTGGTCGAGGTTCGCCATGCGGCTGAGCACGGCCATCGGCTCTCCCTGCGAGCCGGTCGACATGTAGACGATCTGGTCCTCGGGGAGGTCACGCGCCTTCTTGTAGTCGATCAGCACACCCTCGGGCACGTGGAGGTAGCCGAGGTCTTCGGCGATGGTCATGTTGCGCAGCATGCTGCGGCCGAGGAGCGCCACGCGGCGGCCGTGGGCGGCCGCGGCGTCGAGCACCTGCTGGACGCGGTGCACGTGGCTCGAGAAGCTCGCCACGATCACCCGCCGCGGAGCCTTGCCGATGACCTGATCCAGCACGGGTCCGATCGAGCGCTCCAGAGGGGTGAACCCCGGCACGTCCGCGTTCGTGGAGTCGACGAGGAACAGATCCACGCCCTCCTCCCCCAGCCGCGCGAACGCCCGCAGGTCGGTGAGGCGCCCGTCGAGCGGAAGCTGGTCCATCTTGAAGTCGCCGGTCGCGAGCACGGTGCCCGCCGGTGTCCGGATGGCGACAGCCAGCGCGTCGGGGATCGAGTGGTTCACCGCGATGAACTCGAGCTCGAACGGGCCGAGGTGCTCTCGCTGGCCCTCGGCCACCGTGAGGCTGTACGGCCGGATGCGGTGCTCCTTGAGCTTCGCCTCGGTGAGCGCGAGGGTCAGGCCGGAGCCGACGATCGGGATGTCGCTCTTGAGCTTCAGCAGGTACGGCACCGCGCCGATGTGGTCCTCGTGGCCGTGGGTGAGCACGACGCCGACGATGTCGTCGAGGCGCCCCTTGATCGGTTCGAAGTCCGGCAGGATCAGGTCGACGCCGGGCTGGTGCTCCTCGGGGAACAGGACGCCGCAGTCCACGACCAGCAGCTTGCCGCCGTATTCGAAGACGGTCATGTTGCGGCCGACCTCGCCCAAGCCGCCGAGGGGGACGACCCGGAGGGTTCCGGCTGCGAGCTCGGGCGGGTCGTACGGGGTGGTGGGCATTGTGAAGCCTCCTCCGGATGCACGGCATCCGTTCATCAGCGTGCCATCGCCCGATCGGCGACGGCACGGTCGTCATCTCGTGGTGCCTGAGACCTTCGGCAGGGCACCGCCGGCGGCGGCGTTGCGGTCGGGGCGGAAGTTGGAGAAGTCCGCGCCGGGCACATCCGTGACGAGGGCGAGCTCGTCCTCGATCTTGGCGGCCTCCCACTCCTCGGGCCCCACGAGCGGCAGGCGCACGCGTGGGCTCCCGATGCGGCCGAGGCCGTGCAGGATGTACTTCGCCGAGACGGTGCCGGGAACGTGCGTCATCACCGCGCGCACGAGCGGCTCCAGCTGCATGTGGGCTGCGGTCGCGGTCTTCAGATCGCCGGCGTTCACGGCGTCGACGATGGCTCGGTACGGCGCGGGCGCGATGTTCGCGGTCACGCCGATGAGGCCCGTGGCGCCGATCGAGAGGTGCGGCAGCACGTTGGCGTCGTCGCCGGAGAAGTACATGAGGTCGGTCTGGTTGAGCACGCGGCTCACCTCGCTGAAGTCGCCCTTGGCGTCTTTGATGGCGAGGATGTTCGGGTGCTTGGCGAGGCGCAGGATCGTCTCGTATCTGATCGGCACCCCGGTCCGGCCCGGGATGTCGTACAGGATCACCGGCAGATCGGTGGCGTCGGCGACGAGCCGGAAGTGCGTGAGGATGCCCGCCTGCGTGGGCTTGTTGTAGTACGGCGTGACGATCATGATGGCGTCGGCGCCGACCTTCTCGCTGGCCTTGTAGAGCTCGATCGCGTGCGCGGTCTCGTTCGACCCGCCGCCCGTGATGATCTTCGCCCGGCCGGCCGCGACATCCTTTCCGACCTCCACGAGGCGGATCTTCTCCGCGTCGGTGAGGGTCGACGTCTCACCGGTGGTGCCGGTGACGACGATGCCGTCGGCGCCCGCGGTGATGACGTCGTCGATGTGCTTCTCGACAGCGGGCCAGTCGACTTCGCCGTCGGCCGTCATGGGGGTGACGAGCGCGACGAGCACCTGTCCGAAAGGGTTGCCCGTATGCGTCATGACTTCAGATTATCCGGATGCCGCGCCCGCCGCGCGCGGCCGGTCCCGGCGTCTAGCGCCCGCGCTCGCCGATGCGGGCCGCCAGCGAGGGCGGCGCGAAGCGTGCGAGGGCGACGAGCACCTTGTACCGGCGGGACGGGATCGACACCGCCCTGCCGCGGGCGGCGTCGCGCAGGGACTCCGCGACCACGTCCCGCGCGTCCAGCCACATCAGGTCGGACACCCCCTCCTCGCCCGGAGCGAGGCCGAGGCGCTCGTGGAAGCTCGTGTGCGTGTAGCCGGGGCACACTGCCGTCACCGTGACGCCCCGCGGCCCGTAGCGTCCGTTCGCCCAGCGGCTGAAGCTCACGAGCCAGCCCTTGCAGGCGCCGTACGTGGACCGCGGGATGAATGCCGCGACCGACGCGACGTTCACGATCCGTCCGTGGCCGCGGGCGAGCATCCCGCCCAGCGCGGCATGCGTCAGCCGCATCGGCACCTCGACGTGCAGGTGCAGGTGGCGGGCCTCGTCCTCGATGTCATTCGCCTCGAATGCCAGCGGCAGCCCGAACCCGGCATTGTTCACGAGGACCTCGATGGGCCGCGTCTCGTCGGCGACGCGCGCCTCGACCTTCTCGCGCTGGCGGGCCTTCAGCAGGTCGGCGGCGAGGATCTCGACCTCCACGCCGTACGTCGAGCGCAGGCCCACCGCGAGGCGCTCGAGCGCCTGCCTGTCGCGGGCGACGAGCACCAGGTCTGCGCCCTTCGCCGCCAGCTGCCTCGCGTACTCCGCGCCGAGCCCCGAGCTCGCACCGGTGATGAGCGCCGTCTTCGCCATGCGCGCCAGCTTATTGGGGCGGGCGAGCGGCGCGCTCATGCTCCGGCACCAGCCGCAGGAAGCGGTAGCGGATGCCGGTGCGCGAGGTGTGCCACCCCTCGGCCGGGTCGACCGATGTCGTCCGCCAGCCGCGCCGATCCGGTGCGTGGGTGTCGCCAGGCACCTCGAGATCGAGCTCCGTGACCTCCAGGAGATCGGCGAGATCGATCGCCTCGCGGAACAGCCGCCCACCGCCGATCACCCAGATCCGCTCCGGTCGGCCTTCGGCGGCCACGGCGAGAGCGGCCTCGAGCGAGCCGGCCCGCTCGGCGCCGGTGTCAGCCCACTCCTCCTGGCGGGTGATGACGATGTTGCGCCGGCCCGGCAACGGGCGGAATCGCGCCGGGAACGACTCCCACGTGCGGCGTCCCATGACGACCGGCGCACCGAGCGTGAGGGCTTTGAAGTGCGCCAGGTCTTCAGGGACGTGCCACGGCATGCCGCCTTGCGCGCCGATGACGCCGTCGTGCGCCTCGGCCCAGATGAGGCCGATCGAAGAGGTCATACCGCGACGGCGCCGCGGATCGCAGGGTGGTGCTGATAGTCCTCGAGCACGAAGTCGTCGTAGCGGTAGTCGAGGATCGAGGCGGGGGTGCGGGCGATGCGCAGCGTCGGGTACGGGTACGGCTCGCGGGTCAGCTGCTCGCGCACCTGCTCGAGGTGGTTGTCGTAGATGTGGCAGTCGCCGCCGGTCCAGACGAAGTCGCCGGGCTCGAGGCCCGCCTGCTGGGCCACCATGAGGGTCAGCAGCGCGTACGAGGCGATGTTGAAGGGAACACCGAGGAACAGGTCGGCGCTGCGCTGGTAGAGCTGACACGACAGCCTGCCGTCGGCCACATAGAACTGGAACAGCGCGTGGCAGGGTGCCAGAGCCATGTCGGGGATGTCGGCGGGATTCCATGCCGAGACGATCAGGCGCCGGGAGTCCGGGTTCGCACGGATCTGATCGAGCACGAGCGCGATCTGATCGATCTGCTCCCCGGACGGCGTCGGCCACGAACGCCACTGCACGCCGTAGACCGGGCCGAGCTCGCCGTCGGCATCCGCCCACTCGTCCCAGATGGTGACGCCGTTCTCCTGCAGCCAGGCCACATTCGACTCGCCGCGCAGGAACCACAGCAGTTCGTACGCGATCGACTTGAAGTGCACGCGCTTGGTGGTGATGAGGGGGAAGCCCTGGGAGAGGTCGAACCGGATCTGGCGTCCGAAGGCACTGGTGGTGCCGGTGCCGGTGCGGTCGTCCTTGTGCGTGCCGTTCTCGAGCACGTCTCGCAGCAGGTCCTCGTACGGGGTCGGGATCGGCGTCGTCACGGCTGCCACGATACCCGCGGCCCGCGCCGCGCGGGTCGGGGCCGCGCCGCGACGGGCTCACGCGACGGTCGTGTTACGGCGGAGGCGACATATCGGTGCATTCGGCCCGTACGCAGGCGAAAGGGGTTAGCCTGATCTGCTGTGACCCTGGTCGGAGCCCTCATCGCCCTCGCCGCCCTCCTCGCGGCGACCGTGGCGATCGGCGTGTTCGTGAAGTGGCGTCAGCCTCGAGCACGTCACAACGTCGCACACGAGGTCATCGAGCCCGCCCGGCTAGGCGCAGACGGGCTCGGCGAAGTCGCGACGCTCCTGCAGTTCAGCACCGAGATGTGCGCGCGCTGCCCCGGTGTGCATCGGACACTCGCCGACATCGCGGACGGCCATCCGGGAGTGCGGCACCTCGACGTCGATCTGACGCACCGCCCCGACATCGCCAAGCACTTCCACGTGCTGCAGACGCCGACGACGCTCGTGCTCGACCGCGACGGGGTCGTGCAGACGCGCTTCGGCGGCGCCCCGAGCCGCGACGTGCTCGAACTGGAGCTCAACCGGCTGATCTCCGAGGACGCGAATGTCTGAGCGAACGGATGCCGCCGCCGGACGGCGATCGCAGCGCGGCATCGACCCGCGCGGTCCGCGTTTCGTCGCGGGCATCACCGCGTTGCTGCTGCTGATCGACGTCTTCCTCGGGCTGACGGGACTGTCGACGGCGCAGCTCGGCGACACCCTCCCCTTCGGCTTCGTCGGGTCCGTCGACTTCGCCTTCGTCGCGGGACATCCTGCCTGGCTCATCACGTTCGCGTCTCCGGCGCAGCGATTCCTGGACCCGGCGTTCCTCCTCCTGCTCGTGATCGCCCTGCTGTTCCTCTGGGGAGTCCTCTCACCCCGCACTGCGCCCTGGGGCGCGCTGTACCGCACCGTCGTCGCGCCGCGCCTGGCGCCTCCGACGGAACTCGAGGACCCGCGCCCGCCGCGCTTCGCACAGGGCGTCGGTCTGTTCGTGTCGGTCATCGGGCTCGCGCTGCACCTGCTCGGCGTGCCGTGGGCTCTCACCATCGCCGCCGCGGCCGCCTTCGTCGCCGCTTTCCTCAACGCCGTCTTCGGACTGTGCCTGGGCTGCCAGCTGTATCTGCTGCTGCAGCGCGCCGGAATCGTCGGTCGCGCCCGCCCGGCCTCGGCCTGACGAGACGCCGTCGCGGCCGAACCGTCGCGGCACGGCATCCGTCGCGGTTAGGCTGACGCGAGACGCCCACCACGCGGGCGCCGAGCGAGCGAGGAGGCCCCACATGACCGTCACCAGCGAAGCCACCACCGCCTGGAAGGGCGCACTGTTCGACGGGTCCGGGGAGGTCAGCCTGGTGTCGTCGGGCCTGGGCACCTACCCCGTCAACTGGAAGGCGCGCAGCGAAGGCTCGACCTCGGTCACGACCCCCGAGGAGCTCATCGCCGCGGCACACTCGTCGTGCT
Organism: Microbacterium sp. LMI12-1-1.1; assembly: GCF_040676455.1. Taxonomy (NCBI): domain Bacteria; kingdom Bacillati; phylum Actinomycetota; class Actinomycetes; order Micrococcales; family Microbacteriaceae; genus Microbacterium; species Microbacterium sp. LMI12-1-1.1. The sequence goes on from NZ_JBEGIA010000016.1 coordinate 62,083, forward strand.
TCAGCATGGCGCTCTCGCTCGCGCTCGCCGAGAACGGCACTCCCCCGGAATCGATCGACACCACCGCCTCGGTGACCTTCAAGCCGGGCACCGGCATCACCGGCAGCCACCTCAACGTCAACGCCGTGGTGCCGGGCCTCGAACCCGAGGACTTCGAGCGCATCGCGCAGAGCGCGAAGAGCGGATGCCCGGTGTCGCAGGCCCTCGCCGGGATCGAGATCACCCTCGAGGCGACGCTTGCCTGAAGGCCGTCCGCCCGCCGGGGGCGGTCGGCGGATCGTCGTCGCGGGGGCGTCAGGGCTCGTCGGCGGGGCGCTCGTCGAGAGCCTCCGCGCCGATGGATACACGGTGACGACGCTCGTGCGCCGTCCGCCCGAGACCGCCGACGAGGTCGAGTGGCTGACGACGGCCGAGCCGCTCGATCCCGCCGTGCTCGCGGGCGCGGACGCCGTCGTCGGGCTCAGCGGCGCGAGCATCGGGCGATTCCCCTGGACCGCGAAGTACAAGAACACGCTGCTCTGGTCGCGCATCGTACCGACCCGCGCCCTCGCCCGCGCGGTGCGGGAACTGGGAACGGACGCCCCTCACTTCGTGTCGGGGTCGGCCGTCGGCTACTACGGCTCCCGGCCGGGCGCGCGGCTCCCGGAAGACGCACCGCGCGGCGAGTCGTTCCTCGCCGACCTGTGCGGCGAATGGGAGGCCGCGGCGTTCGACGCCGGGCCGGATGCCGGGGTTGCCGTCGTCCGCACCGCACCGATCGTGCACCCGCGCGGCGTGCTGAAACCCCTGCTGCTCCTCACCCGGCTCGGCGTCGCCGGGCCCATCGGCCGAGGCACGCAGGTGTGGCCGTGGATCTCGCTCGACGACGAGGTTGGCGCCATCCGCCACGTCATCGACGCCCGCCTCACCGGTCCGGTCAACCTCGCCGGCCCCACGCGCGCCACGGCCGACGATCTCGGATTCGCCCTCGCCGTGCGGATGAACCGCCCGTTCCTGCTGCGCGCGCCGGTCTGGGGCATGAGACTCGTGCTCGGCCCCGACGCCACCGAGGCGCTCCTCACCTCGGACGCGCACGTCGTGCCCTCCGCGCTACTGCTGTCGGGCTTCGAGTTCTCGCATCCGACCGTCGAGGACGCGGTCGCCGCCGCCGTGCCCGCCGCATCCTGATCCCGCGCGCCGGCTCGCTGCGACCGGCCGACGGCGCCGATCAGCGGGGACGGTCGCCGGTCTCGAGGCGGATCGCGGTCCGCACCGCCTCGCGCGCACGCCGCCGGTCGCCGGCGGCATCGTAGGCGAGGCCGAGCCGGTACCAGGCCCGCCAGTCGTCGGGGTGGGCCTCGGCCTCCGCGCGGTACGCGGGGAACACGGCATCCCCGTCCTCGCGCAGGACGCGGCCGCTCGGGCGCACCGCGACCTCGTCGGCCGGCAGCCCTCCCTCAGCCTCCAGCCGCCGGCCGAGCTGCTGCGCACGGACGCCGAACCACAGCTCGCGGCCGAGCGCCCAGGCGGCGATGACCGGGAGGACGACGAGGGCGATGCCCATCGCGATGCCGATCGGATCGCCGCTCGCGATCAGCAGCCACGCGCGCTGCCCGACGAGCACGATGTACAGCGCGAGCAGCGCCGCCATGACGACGACGCCGATGCGAGCGCTCATGCGCCGGTCGCGCGGGCGACCTGGCCGGGCACCCCACCCTCGTCGACGGGTCGCCCGTCGGCGGGTGCCGCGCGACCGCCGATGCCGATGTCGATCAGGCTGTCGAGTCCGATGATGACTCCGGTGGCGTCGCGCGCCGCCGCGAGGGCGAGACGGATGCCGGGACCGTACGCCTGCGCGGGCTCGACGGTGTCGTGCACGATCGTGAGGGACTCGCCGGCTCCCGACAGGATCGTCTCCTGGCGGGCGACGACTCCGGGGCGGCGCAGCGAGTGGATCGGCACGCTGGCGACCTGCTGTCCGCGGGCGCGCTGGTCGACGTGGGGCGACTCGACCGGGCCCACCGTCTCACGGGCGGACGCGATGAGCTCGGCGGTGCGCACAGCGGTGCCGCTCGGCGAGTCGATCTTGGTCTCGCGGTGCGCCTCGACGATCTCGATCGAGGGGAAGAAGGGCGCCGCGGCCGCCGCGAGGGCGGAGCCCAGCACCGAGCCGATCGAGAAGTTGGGGATGAAGACCGCGCCGGTGCCCGCCGCCTCGACGAGCGGGCGCACGAGAGCGATGCGCTCGGCGGACCACCCGGAGGTGCCCACGAGCACGTTGATGCCGCGCTCGATCGCCGCACGCACGACATCGATCGACACCGCCGGCGTCGAGGCGTCGACCACCAGATCGGCGCCGTCGAGCTCGGACAGCTCGGAGCGCGACGACAGGACGCCCGCGACCTCGAACCCGGGCTCGGCCTCGACCGCGTCGCGGATGATCGCGCCCAGCTTCCCGGTGCCGCCGACGATGGCCACGCGTGTCGTCATGGATCCATCCTAGGCGGCGCCCGGACACCACTCCTGGCGGGCGGCAGCCGCGCCGACGCCTACCCTGGAGGGGTGGTGAAACTGCGCTCCTCCCCCGTCGACGCACCCGATGCACACGCACTCCTGGCCGAGTACTTCCAGATCCGCACCGAAGGGTTCGCGGTCCAGGGCGTCTCGTATCGCACCACCTTCCCCGATCCGGCGGCGTTCATGCCGCCCGCAGGCGTCTTCGTCGTGCTCGACGACGACGAGGGCGTCGCCCAGGGCTGCGGCGGCATCCGTCTCATCGCGGAGGGGCCGCTCGGCACCCGCTACGAGCTCAAGCACCTCTACCTCCGCCCGTCCACGCGCGGCCGCGGCTGGGGGCGCCTCATCGTCGAGGACCTGGAGCGGCGAGCCCGCGAGTTCGGGGCGGCCGAGCTCGTGCTCGACACCCACCACTCGCTCGAGGCGGCCGGCGCCCTCTACGCGCGCACCGGCTTCGAGGCCATCGAGCCCTACAACGACAACCCCAACGCCTCCCGCTGGTACGGCAAGGCGCTCTGAGCGCAGGCCGGTCGTGGGCCGCGTCAGACCGGGTAGACCTCGGGAAGGCCGGTGCGCAGCTCGACGGGCAGGTGCGCCATGTCGTTGTGCGACAGGAGCGTCCACGGGCGCCCCTGCTTCTGCGCGATCACGGTCAGGCCGCAGTGCGCCTGGTTCAGCGTCATCCACCGCCAGTCCGGCGCCTGCAGCACCTCTCGGACGAACCACGCGATCACGAAGTTGTGCGTGATGAGCAGCTCGTGCACCTCGCCGCGCTTGCGGGCGAGGAACTCGCTCGTCGCATCGGCCATCTGTGCGCGTCCGGCCTCGACCTCGGCCTCGGTGACCGAGCCGAAGAACGGCTCGAAGGCCGCCGGCGTCTCGTCGGTCATGCCGGTGGGCACGCAGTCGAATAGCAGCGCCGACGGCTCGGGGGACAGCGAGGGCATGCGCTCGGCCACCGCCCGTGCGGTCTGGCTCGCCCGCTCGAGCGGCGAGTGCCACACCGCGTCGAACGGAACCCCCGAGAGTCGATCCGCGAGCAGCGCCGCCTGCCGGCGCCCGCGAGGGGACAGTGGCCCGTCGATCAGTCCGTGCTCGGCATCCTGGTGTTCGCCGTGCCGCACGAGGTAGATGTAGTGCGTCACGCAGCTCACTCCGTCGGGGGTCACGTGCCGGGGAAGGCACTTCCTCCACACTACGACACCCCATAGACGCCGCCCGCGAGGCTGTGGAGGGGCGCGTCGCCCCCGCTCTGGGAGCGTTCGGCCCTACTCCGAGGCGCGCGCGATATCGGACAGCTGGGCCCGGCTGAGCCGGACGCCGACGCCCTGCACGAGCTCTTCGACGTGCTGCGGCGCGTACGCGTTCACGATCGGCGCGACGACGAGCTTCTGCGCGAGCAGCCACGCCATGGCCACCGCGGCGTCGGGCACGCCGAGCTCGGCACCGACGGCGTCGAGCGCACGGAGCGTCCGGCTGCCGCGACGATTCAGGTTCGCTGCCAGCTGCGCGCCGCGCACCGACAGGGCGCCCCGCAGCTTCGACCGCTGCCGGCCCGCCAGGAACCCGTGCTCGAGAGCGTGGGACGGCGTCACGGCCATCCCCTGCGCACCCGCGACGAGGCGCAGGTCGGCATCGAACTCGTGGCGGCGCAGCACGTTGAAGGGGACGTCCAGCACCGTGATGCGCGGATAGCCCGCCGACGCGAAGATGCGCGCCTCGACGAGCTGCGCCGCGCTGTATCCGATGGCGCCCAGCGCCCGGACCTTGCCGGCCTCGACGAGCCATTCCGCCGTCGCGAGCGTGTCTTCGAGAGAGGATCCCGGGTCGGTCGTCGCATCGAGGTAGAGCACGTCGATGCGGTCGGTGCGCAGCCGCGTCAGCGAGGCCTCGACGGCCCGCACCAGGTTGACCGGCCCGAGCCCGGGGTTGTCGGCGTGGCCGCCGACGCGGACCGCGAGCACGATGTCGTCGCGCAGGCCGCGCGACTGCAGCCACTGGCCGATGATGTGCTCGCTGCGGCCGCTGGAGTAGCTGTCGGCGGTGTGCACCGCATTGCCGCCCAGCTCGACGTAGGCGTCGAGGATCGCATGGCTCGACTCCAGGTCGACGTTCCACCCGAATTCGGCGGCGCCGAGGATCAGGGGGAACACGTCGGCGCCGCTCTCCCCGAGTGCGACGCGGACATTGCTGCCCACCGAAGGGCCCTGGACGGGGATCGGGGCGGACGGGTGCGGACCGCGTGCGCTGCCGCTCTGCGGCGTGGGAGCGGTGGTCGCGGCATCCGGGCTCGCCGGTGGGAGCGTCGAGTCAACGCCGAAGTAAGCCATGTCCCACCCCCTCACGACTGCCCCTCGGGGCTTCGTGATCACTGTGCGCGCGCCCCCCGGCGCGTACTCACAGGCTAGGACAGTCCGGACAGCACGCCGGTCACTGAGGCGAACTGTCGATAAACATTACATAACGCTTTCATCACGAACCCCGGGTCCTTGCCGATTTGTCCCCCTTTCGGGGGACAGATTGAGCGATCTGCAGACCGGACGACGGATGCCCGCCCCTCGGACGAGGGACGGGCATCCGTGAACCTGCGGCTTTCACGCCCGCTGAACGCGGTCAGTGGGGGCGCGAGCCCTGCAGCGCTGCCGTTCAGCCTTCGGCGGGACCCTCGGGGCCTTCGCTGGCCGCAGCGCGGCCTTCCTGGTCGGCCGCCTCTTCGAGCACCGGCTCGAGCGAGAGCTTGCCGCGGTCGTCGATCTTCGTGATCTTCACGAGGAGCTTCTGACCGACGTTGAGCACGTCCTCGACGTTCTCCACGCGCTTGCCGCCGGCGAGCTTGCGGACCTCGCTGACGTGCAGCAGGCCGTCCTTGCCGGGCAGGAGCGAGATGAACGCGCCGAACGTCGCGATCTTCACGACCGTTCCGAGGAACTGCTCGCCGACCTCCGGGTTGGTGGGGTTGGCGATCGCGTTGACCTGGGCACGGGCGGCCTCGGCCGACGGGCCGTCGGTCGCGCCGATGTAGACGGTGCCGTCCTCCTCGATGGAGATCTGCGCGCCGGTCTCGTCCTGGATCGCGTTGATCGTCTTGCCCTTCGGGCCGATCAGCTCGCCGATCTTGTCGACCGGGATCTGCACGCTGATGACGCGCGGCGCCGTGGGCGCCATCTCGTCCGGACCGTCGATCGCGGCGTTGAGCACACCGAGGATCGTCAGGCGGGCCTCGCGGGCCTGCTGCAGCGCGGCGGTCAGCACCGACGACGGGATGCCGTCGAGCTTCGTGTCGAGCTGGATCGCCGTGACGAACTCGCTGGTGCCGGCCACCTTGAAGTCCATGTCACCCAGGGCGTCCTCGGCGCCGAGGATGTCGGTCAGCGCGGCGTAGCGCGTCTGTCCGTCGACCTCGTCCGACACGAGACCCATCGCGATGCCTGCGACGGGAGCGCGCAGCGGCACACCCGCGTTCAGCAGCGACAGCGTGGACGCGCACACCGAGCCCATCGACGTCGAGCCGTTGGAGCCGAGAGCCTCGGACACCTGACGGATCGCGTACGGGAACTCCTCGCGGCTGGGCAGCACCGGCACGAGCGCGCGCTCGGCGAGGAAGCCGTGCCCGATCTCGCGACGCTTCGGCGAACCGACGCGGCCGGTCTCACCGGTCGAGTAGGGCGGGAAGTTGTAGTGGTGCATGTAGCGCTTGTGCGTGACGGGCGACAGCGAGTCGATCTGCTGCTCCATCTTGAGCATGTTCAGCGTGGTGACGCCCAGGATCTGGGTCTCGCCGCGCTGGAAGATCGCCGAGCCGTGGACACGCGGGATGACCTGCACCTCGGCGTCGAGCGGACGGATGTCGGCGAGGCCGCGGCCGTCCATGCGGACACCCTCCGCGAGGATGCGACCGCGGACGATCTTCTTGGTCACCGACTTGTAGGCGGCCGAGAACTCGAGCGTCGCGACGGCGGGGAGCTCCCCGGCCTCGACGGCCGCGAGCAGCTGTCCCTTGACCTCGTCCTTGAGCGCGTCGTCGGCGTTCTGACGCTCCTGCTTCTCGGCGATCTGGTAGATCGGCACGAGACGGTCGTAGGCCCGACCCGCGACGAAGTCGTACGTCTCCTGGCTGTAGGGCAGGAAGACCGGGAATTCCTTGATCTCCTTGGCAGCCGTGTTGGCGACGACGTTCTGCGCGGCGACGAGCTGCTTGATGAAGGGCTTCGAGGCCTCGAGGCCCTCGGCCACGACCTGCTCGTTCGGCTTGGTCGCGCCGCCCTTGATGAGGTTCCACGAACCCTCGGTGGCCTCGGCCTCGACCATCATGATCGCGACGTCCTCGTTGCCATCGGCATCGGTGATGACGCGACCGGCGACGATGAGGTCGAAGACGGCGTCCTCGAGCTGCGTCACGGTCGGGAAGGCGATCCACTGGTCGGCGTTCTCGCCGTGGCCGGGGATGAGCGCGAGGCGCACACCGGCGATCGGGCCCGAGAACGGCAGACCCGAGATCTGGGTCGACAGCGAGGCCGCGTTGATCGCGAGCGCGTCGTAGAACTCGCCCGGCGCGATCGAGAGCACGGTCACGACGATCTGCACCTCGTTGCGGAGGCCGTCGACGAACGACGGGCGCAGCGGGCGGTCGATGAGACGGCACACCAGGATCGCCTCGGTCGAGGGGCGACCCTCGCGGCGGAAGAACGAACCGGGGATCTTGCCCGCGGCGTACGAGCGCTCTTCGACGTCGACGGTCAGCGGGAAGAAGTCGAAGCCCTCGCGGGGCTGCTTGCTCGCGCTCGTGGCCGAGAGGAGCATCGTCTCCTCGTCGAGGTAGGCGGCGACCGCGCCCTGCGCCTGCTGCGCGAGACGTCCGGTCTCGAACCGGACGGTACGGGTGCCGAAGCGGCCGTTGTCGAGAACGGCTTCCGCGGCGGTGATTTCAGGACCTTCCAAGAGGTCTCTCCTTCTTTGTTTAGGCTCGCACGCGCGTTTCGCGCACGAGCTTGTGCGAAGGAGCAGGAACAGGCAGATCTCGGCGCGCGGCGATCGCCGCGATTCGCGCCAGCACTGGCCACCAGTAGAAATCCACCCGGCGCCGGTGCGACGAGGAGACCACCACAGGGGACCAGCTAGCTGCCGGCCTGCTCCGTGAGCTCATATTGAATTGAGCGGATGCCCGAGGGCAGCCTGTCCGATCCTATCAGTGGTGCCCGTCCCGGCCTCACCGTCGGCGGGCCGCGGGGAAACTCCGAATGACATCGTCGCCGGGCGTGCGTAGGGTGGGGGTCATGAGCACCGACGAGAAGCCGGCGGGCGCGGCATCCGATGAGATGAAGCGCAAGTTCAAGGAAGCACTCGACAAGAAGAATGCGCAGCACCGCGAAGGAGAGTCCCACCTCGACGGAGACTCGGCCGTTCACGGGACCCACGGGGCTGTGACCAAGCGCGAGTTCCGCCGCAAGAGCGGCTGACGATCGAAGGCCGGCATGAGCGACTTCCGTGAGCGGATCCCCGACGACGAGCGCGATGTGCCGCTCGACGACGACGCCGAGTTCGAGCTGCCACCGGCGACCCTCGACCCGATGGAATCGGTCGAGAAGCAGGTCGACGAGCTCGATCTGGAGGAGCGGGAGTCGGCCGTCGAGTCCGGCGAGCTCGATCCCGACGCGTGAGCGACGGCTCCCCGCACCAGGAGGACGCCGCAGCCGTGGCAGATGACGTCGCGGGCGTCGCGCCCGACAGGGTGCGGCGGCTCCGCCGGGAGGCATGGGGCTTCGCGATCGGCTCGCTGTGCTTCTTCGCGGGAGCGCTGCCGCTGTATGCGGACTGGGCGGGCACGGTGTGGACCAACGTCACGTTCTTCGTCGGCTCCGTGTTCTTCACCGTCGCGGCGCTGATCCAGCTGCTTCTCAGTGGACGCCGTCCGCCGAGAGGACGCACGAACCGGCCCGACCGCGCGGACTGGTGGTCCGCCGCCATCCAGTTCGCCGGGACGCTGCTGTTCAACGCCTCGACGCTCGTCGCACTGCTCGCCGCGATAGCCCGTCCCGACGCGGTCGGCGTCGGATGGCGCCCCGACGCCTGGGGGTCGGTCGCGTTCCTGGTGTCGAGTTTCCTGGCGATCGAGGCCACCCGCGGTCGGGAGCGCCTGTGGGATCGCGATGCCCGCACCTGGCACGGCACCGGCCTCAACATGCTCGGGTCGATCGCGTTCGGCGTGTCCGCGGTCGCGGCCTATGTGGTGCCGGCCACGGGCGATCTCGTCAGCCTGAGGTGGACGAACCTCGGCACCGCGATCGGTGCCCTCTGCTTCTTCGCCGCCGCCGTGCTGTCACGCCGCACCATCCACCACGGCGACATCCTCAAGCGCCTTCGCCGTCACCCGGCGGGGTGAACCGGTCGCACCGCGAAAGGCGCGCCTAGCCTGCCGACGCAGAACTCCGCGCCCCGGTGCCGTGGCACGAGGGCGCGGAGGTCTCCGGGTCAGCGCGTGAGCTGCGCGGCACGATCCCGCGCGCGCTGCTCCTTGGCCTCCGCCTCCACGACGGCGGCCTCCTCAAGGCCCTGGACGCCCACGGCATCCGGCGACTCCGACATCCCGTCGTGGTCGCTGCCCGACAGCGTGGCCTCGTCGAACGGCAGCTCGCCGGCGAGCACCCGCCGGGCGCGCGAGGCGTCGAACTCCTTCGTCCACGAGCCGATCAGCACCGTCGCCACCGCGTTCCCGGTGAAGTTCGTGAGAGCGCGGCCCTCCGACATGAACCGGTCGATTCCGACGATGACGCCGACGCCGTTGACGAGGTCGGGGCGGTAGGCCTGAAGGCCACCGGCCAGAGTCGCCAGACCTGCGCCGGTGACGCCGGCGGCACCCTTCGACGCGATGATCATGAACACCAGCAGGCCGATCTGCTCGCCGATCGACATCGGCGCGCCCATGCCGCTGGCGATGAACAGCGACGCCATCGTGAGGTAGATCGCCGTGCCGTCGAGGTTGAAGGAGTACCCGGTGGGCACGGTGATGCCGACGACGGGCTTGGAGACGCCCAGGTGCTCCATCTTCGCGATCAGGCGCGGCAGCGCCGACTCCGAAGACGACGTTCCCACGATGAGGAGGTACTCGCGGGCGAGGTACTTGATGAGGCTGAAGATGCTCACCCGGGTCACCGCGTACAGCAGCGTGCCGAGGATCCCGACGATGAACACGATGCAGGTGATGTAGAACGCGACCATGAGCAGGCCCAGGCTCCAGATCGCCGCGATGCCGGTGTCGCCGACGACGGCGGCGATCGCGCCGAACGCGCCGATCGGCGCCAGCCAGAGGATCATGCCCAGGATGCGGAAGACCAGCGCCTGCAGGTGCTTCACCGCGTTCATGATCGGCTGCCCCTTGGCGCCCATCTGCTGGAGCGCGAAGCCGACGAGCAGGGCGATGAACAGCACCTGGAGGACGCTCTCCCCCGTGAAGGCGGAGAAGAATGTCGTGGGGATGATGCCGAGGAGGAACTGCTCGGTCGTCTTGGCCTCGGCCGTAGCCTCATAGGTCGCGGTCGCCATGTTGAGGCCCTCGCCGGGATGCAGGAGGTTGCCGACGACGAGGCCGATCGCGAGCGCGAACGTGGACATCACCATGAAGTACAGGAGGGCGAGCCCGCCGATCTTGCCGACCGTCGCGGCCTTCGCGATCGAGCCGACGCCCACGACGATCGTGCAGAAGATGATCGGCGCGATCATCATCTTGATGAGGCTGACGAACGCGACGCCGAGGGGCCGCATCGCCTGTCCCACCTCGGGCCAGAGAAGCCCCACCGCCGCACCCAGCACCACCGCGGCGATCACCGCGACATAGAGCCACGTGTGCTTGTCCCATGCCTGCTTGCCACGGCGCCAGTTGAAGCCGGGAAGGGTGAACGAAGTCGTCCGGGTCGAAAGAGCCATCATCGCCTCCTGTGTGAACAGTCGTTGTCCGAGCCGCCGGAACCGGATGCGGGTCCGACGTTGTGCCCAGCGTGCGCGTCGCCGGTAGGTGCGCTGAGTTGTGGTCGTATTGGTCGCGGAATCGCGGGCCCGCGATCGACGCCGGCGGGGGAGGATGGAGCGAGCACAGCCACGAGGAGGTCGCATGCGCGCAGACGCTCGCCGTGTCAGCGCGGCGTCGCTGGTCTTCGTCGCCGTGGCGGCCGCCGTCGCCGTCCTCGTCGCGCTGCTCGCGGTGCTCCTCGTCCTCGATGCGCAGCGCTCCGCCCGGGCGGAGGCAGAGGAGGTGACGCGCGGGGTCGCGACGTCGATCGCCGTCGCACCGTCCGTGGCGGACGCTCTCGCCGCCGGCGACGCCACCGCCGTCCTCCAGCCGTTCGCGGAGGGCATCATGGCCGGCGCCGGCGTGGACTTCGTCACGATCATGACGCCCGACGGCATCCGCGTCACCCACCGCGATCCCGCCGAGATCGGGCGCACGTATCTCGGAACGATCCCGACGGAGCCCGTGCCGCTGACCGAGGAGTTCGCGGGCACGCTCGGCCCGTCGGTGCGGACGATCGTGCCGGTCGAAGTGGGCGGCGTCGTCGTCGGCTGGGTGTCGGTGGGCCGGACTGTGGGCAGCATCGCCTCCGACCTCCTCCCCCGGCTTCCGTTCGTCATCGTGATCGTGCTCGCGGTGCTCGTGGCGGGCCTCGCGGGCGCCCTCCTCGCCCGGCGCACCACGCGCCGGCTGGCGGGGGATCTGCCGGCCGGCAGCATCCGCGACGCCGTCGCCTCATACGAGTCGATGCGCACCCTGGGCGAGGCGCTCCGGGCGCAGACGCACGAGCACGGCAACCGCATGCACACCGCCGTGTCGCTGCTCGAGCTCGGCCGCACCCGCGAGGCGATCGAGATCCTCACCGAGACGTCCCGCCAGAGTCAGGCGCTGGTCGACCAGGTCGCCGCGCGCCGCGACGGCGACCCGACGGTGGGCGCGCTGCTCCTGGGCAAGGCGGCGCAGGCTCGCGAGCACGGCGTCGAGTGGAGTGCCGAGATCGACCCCGCCGCCCCGCGCAGCGTGCTCTCGCCCGTGGACGCCGTCTCGGTGGTCGGCAACCTCATCGACAACGCGCTGGATGCCGCGGCCTCGGGCGAGCCGCCGCGCTGGGTGCGCATCGCCTTCGAGCCGGCCCTGCCGGGCGGGCTCCGGATCGTCGTGACCGACAGCGGCTCCGGCATCCCGGACGATCTGCGGGAGCGGGTGTTCGAGCACGGGTTCTCGACCAAGCCCGCGGGCGCGGACGGGCGTGGCGTCGGCCTGGCGCTCGTGCGGTCGATCGTCGAGGACGCGGGCGGGAGCATCTCGATCGACGCCGCGCCGACCACCTTCACGGCCGTGCTGCCCGCGAGGCGGCCGTGATCGGGGTGCTGCTCGTCGACGACGACGCGCTGACGCTCGAGCTGCACCGCACCTATGTGGAGCGGCTCGACGGGTTCCGCGTGGCCGCGGAGTGCACGGGTGCGCGGGCGGCCGTGGCGGCCATCCTCGGCCGAGCCGCAGACATCGATCTCGTGCTCCTCGACGTCACGATGCCGGACGGCACCGGACTCGACGTCCTGCGACAGATCCGCGCGCGGGCGTCCGATGTCGACGTCATCGCGGTCACCGGCGTCCGCGATGCCGACGTGGTGCGCCAGATGGTCAGCCTGGGGGTCTCGCAGTACCTGGTCAAGCCGTTCACGTTCGGCGTCTTCCGCGAGCGCCTCGAGCAGTACCGCGAGTATCGCCAGCGGGCGGCGGAGGCGGCGGGGTCGCCGACGCAGTCGGAGATCGACGCGCTGCTCGGCGCATTCCGTCCCGCGCTGCCCGTGGCCCTTCCCAAGGGACTCGCGGGCGACACGCTCGCGAAGGTGACGGCCGATGTGCGGGAGCACGGACCGGTGTCGGCCGGGGAGTCCGCCGCGCGGCTCGGGATGTCGCGCGTCGCGGCACGCCGCTACCTCGAGCACCTGGTCGAGGCCGGCCGGGTGAGCCGTTCGCCGCGCTACGGCACCCCGGGCCGGCCCGAGTCGGAGTACGCCTGGCGCGACGGCGCCTGACACCGCAGGAGCCGCGTCGGCGCCGCTCCGGGAGCCCCGGAGCGGGTCACGTGGTCCGGCTGCGGGAGCGCACCTCGCCGCCCCCGCCGATGACGACGTACGCGCTGTGCTTCGGCGCGACGCCGTCGCCCGCCGTGCGTCCCCTCAGACGGCGCCATGCCCAGGGCAGGACGTCGCGGCTCAGCCACGTCCCCTGTGCGACCGGGTCGTCGTCGGCGTGGAGGGCGGCGTCGAGTCCGCCGAGCGCCTCGGCATCGCGGACGCCGAGGGTCTCGGCCGCGCGATAGGCCAGGAACCGGTGTCCTCGCGAACGCAGGTGCACCCGGTCGGACGCCCAGAGCTCGAGGTCGCCGATGGCGGGGATCGCGTCGAGGTCGAGGAGCAGGGCGCCGGTGCCCGCGGCGATCCGCCGCAGCTCGGAGGCGAACGCGGCGAACCTGCGCTCGAACAGGACCGCCGCGCGTCGGCGTGGAAGGAACGGTGTGACGAGGAGGACGTCGATACCGGCGTCCCGCAGCGTGCGGACGGACGCCTCGAGCTCCGCCGCGAGCCGGGTGATGTCGACGCGCCGGCCGACGAGATCATTGGCGCCCATCAGGATCGACACGAGGTCGGGGCGCAGCGACAGCGCCTGCGGAAGCTGCTCGGCCGTGAGGTGGCGCACCCGGCGACTGCGCACGGCGAGGTTCGCGTAGCGGAACGGCGCCGTGCCGGTCGCCTCGTGCGCGAGCAGCTGCGCCAGGCGATCCGCCCAGCCGCGGTACTGCCCCGCCGGCATACGGGAGGTGTCGCAGAGTCCTTCGGTGAGCGAGTCGCCGAGGGCGACGTAACGCGACCAGCGCGGCCGGACCGCGGCCACGGCGGCGGGCGACGATGGACGGATGCCGGCACGCCGGCGCTGTGCGTCGTCGAGGGGGCGCAGCATCCGTGCGTCCTCGTAGTGCCCGACGAGCTGACGGCACAGGGCATCCCACGAGCGGTCGCGCACCGAATCGCGGGCCGCCACCGCGAAGGCACGGCGCTTGCCCGCGTCGCCGGCGAGGTCGGCGACGCGGGCGCGGAGGTCACGCAGATCGCCGGGGCGGTACAGCCAGCCGTCGACGCTCGATCGCACCAGGTCGACGGGCCCGCCGATCCCGGTCGCCACGACGGGCACGCCGCTGGCGAGAGCCTCCTGGATCGTCTGGCCGAACGTCTCGCTCTCCCCCGGATGCACGAACACGTCGAAGCTCGCCAGTGCCTCGGCGAGCGCGCTGCCGGTGAGGTGACCGGTGAACACGGCATCGGGCAGCGCCCGCTCGAGCGCGGGGCGCGCGGGCCCGTCGCCGACGATCACCAGGCGCGTGCCGTCGATGCCGGCGAGCGCGGCGAGGTCTTCGACCTGCTTCTCGGGTGCGAGCCGGCCGACGTAGCCCACGATCGTGCGGCCCGGGGCGACGCGCGCGCGCCACGTGTCGCTCCGCCGCTCCGGGCCGAAGCGGGCGGTGTCGACGCCCCGGCCCCATCGGCGCAGCCTGTCGACGCCGAGAGCTTCGAGCTGCTGCAGAGACGCTGTCGACGGAGCCAGCGTGAGTGTGGCGCGCCGGTGCAGCCGCGCGACGTGGCGGCCGACGAGGGCCGCAGCCTGCGGCATCCCGTACTTCTCCGCGTACGCGACGACGTCGGTCTGATAGACCGCGACGGCCGGCACGCGCAGCGCGTCGGCGGCGGCGAGGCCCTGCCAGCCCAGCACGAACGGCGACGCCAGGTGCACGACGTCGGGCCGGAACTCGCGGAGGATCGCCGTCAGGCGCGCGGCCCGGGCGAAGACGATGCGCACCTCCGGGTACGACGGCAGCGGCGTCGACCGCAGCAGCTCGGTGCGGGCGCCGTGGAGGTCGGTGGTGATCTCGCCGGCGCGCGGCGCGATGACGAGGGTCTCGTGGCCTTCGGCGGCGAGATGACGGAGGACATGGAGCACCGAACCCGTCACCCCGTTCATGTGGGGCAGGAACGACTCGGCGAGCAGTGCGACTCTCACGCCTCCAGGGTGACCGGGTGGAACGGGGCGGATGCCGCGAACCGGCGCGCGCACGGAAGTGTTCACCCGATGCACCTCGGCACGCCACCGGACGTGCCCCGTTCCGTCGCCGTTCACCGCGGCGGAGTACCAAGGAGACGTGGTCGAGGAGCTGCTGATCGAGGTCGCGCGGAGTCCGTGGGCACTCGTCGTGCTGTTCACGCTGGTTCTGGGCGACGCGTTCCTCGTGGTGATCCCGGGCGAGGCGGCGGTGACGGCGTTCGGCGCCCTCTCGGTGTCCGGCGGGGAGCCGCCCCTGGGCGCGGTCATCGCGGTCGCGACCGTCGCCGCGATCGCCGGGGACGCCGCCTGCTATCTCGTCGGGCGCACGATCGGGCTCGACCGGTGGCGCTGGATGCGGGCACCGCGGGTGCGTGCCGCGCTGACGTGGGCGCAGGCGCGCCTCGAGCAGCGGACGGCGCTCGTGCTGTTCACCGCGCGCTTCATCCCGTTCGCCCGTCTCGCGGTCAACCTCGCCGCGGGGGCGACCCGGATCGGCGCCGCGCGGTACCTGGCCGTCGATGCGCTGGCGGCATCCCTGTGGGCGCTGTATCAGGCGCTCATCGGCGCGGCGGTGGCGACGCTGCTGCCCGGCGGGCCGGTGGTCGCCGTGGTCGTCTCGGTGGTGGTGGCGGTGGGCGTCGGCATCGGCATCGACGCGGTGCTCGCGCGTCGCCTGCGCGGCGGCCGTGCCATCGGCTCGCGCGTCGACCGTCGGCGCGACCAGCCAGGATGGACTCGTGGCAGACGAGACCTTTGACGCATACGATGAGCGGTTCCTCGGCATCCCGCTCCCCCTCCCGCGCCCGTCGGCGGCGCGTGAGGTGCGCCTCCTCACCTACCCGCGGTTCACGATCCTGCTCGAGCCGCAGCGGCGGCTCGCCGTGGTGACGGCGGTGAACATCGACGGCTCTTCGCTGCGCGACCTGCCACGCACGGGCGAATGGCAGCTGGATGCCCGGGCACCCGCGGCGGAGCAGGCCGGCCCCGCCGTCTACGCGTCGAACGACCTCGATCGCGGGCACCTGGTGCGTCGCCGGGATCCGGGATGGGGCACGACCGTGCAGGCGCGCGAGGCGATGGAGGCCACCTTCGTCTATCCCAACGCGGCCCCGCAGGCGAGCGGGTTCAATCAGTCGAAGGAGCTGTGGCTGGGTCTCGAGGACCATGTGCTGGAGTTCGCCGACACGACCGACGAGCGGCTGAGCGTCTTCACGGCCCCGGTCCTCGCCGACGACGACCCGCCGTATCGCGGCATCCGCATCCCGCGCCGCTTCTTCAAGGTCGCCGCGTGGGCGACACAGGAGGGAGGGCCATCGCCGCGCCTTGCGGCGGCGGGCTTCCTGCTGGACCAGTCGGAGCTCATCGACGTGACGCAGGGAGCCCTCGCCGTGCCCTCGCTGGGTGCCTTCCGCACGTTCCAGGTGCCGATCTCCGACATCGAGACGCTCACCGGTGTCGATCTCGGAGAGCTCGTCGACGCCGACGTGATGCGCCAGGTCGGGCGTGCCGGCACCGCGGTGCGCGGAGAGGACGCGTGGCGCCCCCTCCGCGCACCGGAGGACATCGTGCTGGACTGAGGGTTCGCGGGGCTACTCCCCCGCCAGACCGCCCAGCAGGTGGCCGAACGAGCGGCCCTCGCCCAGGTAGTTGGCGGGATCGAACGGATCCGAGTCGGTCGCCGGCTCCCGCCGCGCGATCGCATCGGCGAGCTCGCGCGCACCGCGGTCGATCCGCTCTGCGAGCGGCGCGATGTTGTCGGCCGACGCACCCCAGTCGCTCGACGCGGCGAACACGCCGGTCGAGACCGGCTCGGCGTGCAGGTACGTGAACAGCGGCCGGATCGCGTAGTCGATCGCGAGCGAGTGGCGGGCGGTGCCCGCGTTCGCGCCGATCAGCACGGGCTTGCCGGTGAGGGCATCGGGGTCGAGCACGTCGATGAAGGACTTGAACAGCCCCGAGTAGCTCGTGGAGAAGATCGGCGTGACCGCGATGACCGCGTCGGCCGAGACGACCGCGTTGATCACGGACTCCAGGGCGGGCGGAGCGAACCCCGTCAGGAGGTTGTTCGTGATGTCGTGCGCGTAGTCGCGCAGCTCGAAGACGTCGACCTCGATCTCGATGCCCCGCTCCGACAGCTGCTTCGTCGTCGCGGCGGCGAGCCGGTCGGCGAGCATGCGCGTCGAGGACGGGTTCGACAGGCCTGCCGAGATGACGGCGATGCGACGCGCGGTCATGTCACGCCTCCTTCCGGCCGAGGCCGAACGCGGCGCCCGCGGGCGCCGGGCTGTCCTGGTACGGGCTGGTTCCCACGAGGTTGTCGCCACGGTTCGCTCCGGGCACCGCCTGGCGCGGCGCCTGGTCGCCATAGGCCGCGGCCACGAGGTTCGCGTGGGTCGGGGCATCCGGGACCTCCGGCGCGCGGTTCTTCTGCAGCTCCTTGCGGAGCACCGGGACGACCTCACCGCCCAGGATGTCGAGCTGCTCGAGCACCGTCTTCAGCGGCAGGCCGGCGTGGTCCATGAGGAAGAGCTGGCGCTGGTAGTCGCCGTACGTGTCGCGCATGGCGGCGTAGCGATCGATCACCTGCTGGGGCGAGCCCACCGTGAGGGGCGTCATCTCGCTGAAGTCCTCGAGCGACGGGCCGTGGCCGTAGACCGGCGCGTTGTCGAAGTACGGGCGGAACTGCGTCACCGCGTCCTGCGACTTCGCCGCCATGAACACCTGGCCGCCGAGGCCCACGATCGCCTGCTCGGGCGTGCCGTGACCGTAGTGCGCGTAGCGCTGGCGGTACAGCTGGATCAGGCGCTGGTAGTGCTCCTTCGGCCAGAAGATGTTGTTCGCGAAGAAGCCGTCGCCGTAGTAGGCCGCCTGCTCCGCGATCTCGGGGGTGCGGATCGAGCCGTGCCACACGAACGGCGCCACGCCGTCGAGCGGACGCGGGGTCGACGTGAAGCCCTGCAGGGGCGTGCGGAACTGACCCTCCCAGTCCACGACGTCCTCACGCCACAGGCGGTGCAGCAGGTTGTAGTTCTCGATCGCGAGCGGCAGGCCCTGGCGGATGTCCTTGCCGAACCACGGATACACCGGGCCGGTGTTGCCGCGCCCGATCATGAGGTCGGTCCGCCCGCCCGACACGTGCTGCAGCATCGCGTAGTCCTCGGCGATCTTCACCGGGTCGTTCGTGGTGATGAGCGTCGTCGCGGTCGACAGGATGAGCCGCTCGGTCTGCGCGGCGATGTACGCGAGCGTCGTGGTGGGCGACGACGACCAGAACGGCGGGTTGTGGTGCTCGCCGAGGGCGAAGACATCCAGGCCCACCTCCTCGGCGTGCTTGGCGATCTCGATGGTCGCCCGGATCCTCTCGGCCTCACTGGGCGTGGTGCCGTCGGTCGGGTCCTGGGTGATGTCGCTCACCGTGAAGATGCCGAACTGCATTCCCGACCACGTGGTGCTCTCGCTCACGATCGCTTCTCCGCTCCCCTGACTCAGGGCTCCGTTCGCCGTGCGGGATCTCCGTCGCGGACGAATCTATGCAAATGAATGTATCTCGTGCAACGCGTGCGTACCAAGGTTATTCCCGAGCGGATGCCGCCGACTCTCGGCATCCGCACGATCACGGGTGGTGGGGCGCCGCGCGCAGCACCACGGCCTCCCACGGCCGCAGCGTCATCACGCCAGACGCCACCGGCGGCCGGTCGTCGTAATTGCCGATCACGAGCTCTGCGTACGCCGGATCGACCCCGTCGACCTCGATGTCCTGCGGGTCCCCCGAGAAGTTGCCGGCGACGAAGAGGGTCGGACCCTCGCCCGAGCGCGTAAACGCGTAGACGCGAGGATGATCCGGCGCGACCAGGGCGAAGTCGCCGAGCCGCACCACCGGGTCGTCGTGACGCAGCGCGATGAGGCGGCGGTAGTGGTGGAACACGGATGCCGGATCCGCGCGCTCCGCTTCCGCGTTGACCGTCACGTGATTCGGGTTCACCCCGATCCACGGCGTGCCGGTCGTGAATCCCGCCGACGCGGTCGCGTCCCACTGCACCGGCGTGCGCGAGTTGTCGCGACTGCCCGATCCGAGCGCCTCCACGAGCTGCTCGTCGGTGAGCCGGCCGTGGGCACGGGCTTCGGCGGCGAAGCGGAGCGACTCGATGTCGCGATAGTCCGAGAGCTCGCGCAAGTGCGCGTTCGTCATCCCGAGCTCCTCGCCCTGGTACACGTACGGCGTGCCCCGGTGCAGATGCAGCACCGTCGCGAGCATCGTCGCGGACTCCCGGCGATACGCGCTGTCGTCGCCGAACCGCGAGACGCTGCGGGGCTGGTCGTGGTTCTCCCAGTACAGCGCGTTCCAGCCGGCGTCGAACAGCCCGTGCTGCCAGCGCGCCATCGTCGCCTTCAGCTCGCGCAGGTCGAGCGGGCGCAGATCGAACCGCCCACCGGGGCCGTGATCGATGTGGACATGCTCGAACGTGAACACCATGTCGAGCTCCCGGCGGGAGGGGTCCGTGAACAGGCGGCCGTCCTCGACGGTGGCGCCGGGCGTCTCGCCCACCAGCAGCAGCGCTTCGCGGCGGCCCTCGAACACCTCGCGGTGCATCTCCTGCAGGAACTCGTGGAGGCGCGGGCCGTTGACCGTCTGCAGGCGGCTGTCGCCGAAGCGCCCGTCCACGACCACGCCGTCGGCCAGCGATCCGTCCGCGCCGACCACCTTCGAGATGAGGTTGATCACATCCATGCGGAAGCCGTCGACGCCGCGGTCGAGCCACCAGCGCATCATGTCGTAGACGGCCGCCCGGACGTCCGGGTTCTCCCAGTTGAGGTCGGGCTGCTTGCGGCTGAACAGGTGGAGGTAGTACTCCCCCGTCGCCTCGTCGAGCTCCCATGCGGGCCCCGAGAAGGCCGAGGCCCAGTTCGTCGGCTCGGCGCCGGGTGCGCCGGCCGCCATGCCCTCCCGCGGCGGACGCCACCAATACCAGTCGCGCCGTACGGAGTCCTTGGACGATCGCGACTCGACGAACCACGGATGCTCGTCGCTGGTGTGATTGACCACCAGGTCCATCACGACGCGAATGCCCCGCTCGTGCAGTGCGGCGATGACATCGTCGAGGTCTGCCAACGTGCCGAACAGCGGGTCGACGTCGCGATAGTCGCTGATGTCGTAGCCGTTGTCGTCCTGTGGACTGCGATAGATCGGCGAGAACCACACCACGTCTATGCCGAGCTCCACGAGATGGTCGATGCGGCGCAGCACGCCGCGCAGGTCACCGACGCCGTCGCCGTCGGAGTCCTGGAACGACCGCGGATAGATCTGGTAGACGACGGCACCGGTCCACCAGGCGGGCGTGTCGTCGGCAGCGATGTCTGCAGATGCGGTCTTGGGGTCGTGGCTCATGAGGGCGTCCTGGTCGGTGAGGGGTCAGTCGAGTCGCAGCCGATCGACGGCGGCTTGGATGGCGACGGCGGCTGCGCCACGAGCCCACGCCGTGAATCCCGAGTCGTCGACGTACAGCCGCACCGGCTCGGCGCGGGGATCGCGCCCGGCGGCGATGGCGGCACGCACACGGTCCTCGGCGATCGCGAAGAGCCCGATGCCCTCGCCGGCCAGCACCGCAGCGGTCTGGAAGGTCAGATTCGCGGCGAGCGCGATCAGGCGGCCGAGCGCATCAGCCGCGGCGTCGACGACCGCGGCAGCTGCCGGCTCGCCGGCCACGGCGCGTTCGAGAGCCTCGTCGTACGAGATGGGGCGCTGCATCGCCGCCGAGACCTGCGCCGCGATGGAGCCCGACGTGAGCATGGCCTGCGAACAGCCGCGGTGCCCCGCCTGGCACAGCGGACCGTTGTCGTTCAGCGGGATGTGTCCGCCCAGCCCGAGGCCCGCCTCGGCCGAGCGCACGACCTCGCCGCCCACGACGAGGCCATAGCCGACGCCCGCGCCGATCGTCAGAACGACGAAGCCCGGGATGCCGCGGCCGAGACCGAACCACCGCTCCGCCTCGGCGAGCGCGACGAGATCGTTCTCGAGCGCGACCGGAACACCCAGTTCCTGCTCCAGCAGGGACGCGAAGGGAACGTCCTCCCACTCCAGGAACGGCGCGTAGCGCACGGTGCCGTCATCGACGGCACCGCCCAGCGCGACGCCGACGCCGACCAGCGCCTCGACCTCGAGCGCGCGGATCACCTCGGCGATCCGCGCGGCGACGCCGGTCGGCTCATGGGTGTCGAGCGCGGCGGTGCGCTGGGCGAGCAGTGCGGCCCGCACGTCGGTCACGACGACCTCGAGGGCATCGCCGGTGACCTTGACACCGGCGAAACGGCCGAGCCCGGGTGCGACATCGAGCGGCCGGACGGGGCGCCCGACCAACCCGTCCGCGAGATCGTCGAGCTCCACGAGATAGCCGCGGTCGAGGAACGGCTTGGCCAGCCGGGTGAGGCTCGCCGGCGACAGGCCCAGGCGGTTCGTGAGCGCGCTGCGCGCGATGGGCCCGTGGATGAGCACCGCTCGCGCGAGCGCACGTTCGCTGTCCGTCAGCATCGTCGGCGGCTCCCCTCCCCGTGGGCAATGATTCCATCATGGCACGAATCGCGCGGTATCAGCACCTTTCTATCGACCATTCCGACCCTTGCAGTCTCTATTACTTCCATGCTAGAACTAACTCCATGCACAGGACCGACCCGCTGCTCGACGCCGAGCACACCGCTCCCGCTCCGGCCGCGCGGGTGCTCCACCTCAGGCGCGGCGGAACGAGCGTCGTCGTCGACCTCGATGCCGCCCCCGCGCCCGCGATCGTCCACTGGGGTGCCGCGCTCGTCGACTCGACACCCGCCACACTCGCGGGGCTGGCGATCGCGGCGCGCGGCCAGCGCGTCTCGGGCGGCCTCGACGCCACGCCGGCTCTGACGCTCCTGCCGACGGGCGCCGAAGGATGGTTCGGCACGCCCGCTCTCGAGGGACACCGCGACGGTTCGGGGGTCAGCATCCTCCTCAGGGTCGTCGACGTGCAGGCGGGCGAGCACCGGGCGAGCATCGCCCTCGCCGATGCAGAGGCCGGACTCGCCGTGCGGGCCGAGCTGCGCATCGGGCAGAGCGGGCTCTTCCGCCAGCGCATCACGGTGCGCAACACCGGCGCCACTGCCTACGTCCTGCAGACGGTGCAGCCGACCTTCCCCTTGCCCTGGGACGCGACCGAGGTCCTCGACACGACCGGGCACCACCTGCGCGAGCGCTCGCCCCAACGGCGAGGCCTCACCTTCGGCTCCCACGTCAGAGAGAGCCGCCGTGGCCGCACCGGTGCGGACGCCGCGATCCTCCTCGCTGCGGGCCGCCCCGGCTTCGGCTTCGAGGGCGGGCGCGTGCACGGCATCCACGTGGCGTGGAGCGGAAACCACCGCGTCCTCGCGGAACGCACGGTGAGCGGCGACGCCTTCTTCGCCGGTGGCGAGCTCCTCCTGCCGGGCGAGATCGTCCTGCCGAGCGGCGCCGCCTACAGCTCCCCCTGGGTCATCGGCTCGTGGGGCGACGGTCTCACGGAGCTGTCCCGACGATTCCACGACGAGTGGCGCGCGCGCCCCCAGCACCCGCGGCGCCCGCGCCCGGTGACGCTGAACACATGGGAGGCCGTGTACTTCGATCACTCGCTCGAGCGGCTCACGGCTCTCGCCGATGCCGCGGCATCCGTCGGCGTCGAGCGCTTCGTCCTCGACGACGGCTGGTTCGAAGGTCGCCGCGACGACACCGCGGGCCTCGGCGACTGGACGGTGGACGGGGAGGTCTGGCCCGACGGCCTGCACCCGCTCGTCGATCACGTCCGCGCGCTCGGCATGGAGTTCGGACTCTGGGTCGAGCCCGAGATGGTCAACCCCGACAGCGACCTCGCGCGCCGGCATCCGGACTGGATCCTGCGGGGACGGATGTCGCTCCCGCCGTCCGCGCGGCAGCAGCAGGTGCTCGACCTCTCGCACCCCGAGGCCTACGCCCACATCGCCGCACGCCTTCACGCCCTCCTCGACGAGTACCCGATCGCCTATCTCAAATGGGACCACAACCGCGATCTGGTGGATGCCGGCGGCGGACCGGCCGGGAATGCGCGCGTGCACGAGCACACCCTCGCGGTCTACCGTCTGCTGGACGAGCTGAAGGCCGCCCACCCCGGCCTCGAGATCGAGAGCTGCGCGTCGGGCGGTGCGCGCGTGGATCTCGGCATCCTCGACCGCACCGACCGTGTCTGGACCAGTGACAGCCTCGATCCGCTCGAGCGCCTCGACAACCAGAGGCACACCGGCATCGTCGTGCCGCCCGAGATGCTGGGCATGCACCTGACGAGCCCCGTCGTCCACTCGTCGGGACGCACGGT
This sequence comes from Microbacterium sp. LMI12-1-1.1, assembly GCF_040676455.1. Classification (NCBI taxonomy): domain Bacteria; kingdom Bacillati; phylum Actinomycetota; class Actinomycetes; order Micrococcales; family Microbacteriaceae; genus Microbacterium; species Microbacterium sp. LMI12-1-1.1. Next base: position 85,030 of record NZ_JBEGIA010000016.1, read on the forward strand.
CTCCCTCGGCCTGAGCGGCGCCGTCGCGCTGTTCGGCCACTTCGGCATCGAGTGGGATCTCACCACGCTCGACGACGCCACACGCACCGGCATCGCGCAGTGGGTGGCGCTCGCGAAGCGCCTGCGCCCGCTCATCGCATCGGGCCGGGTCGTCCACGTCGACGGCACCGAACCGGGGATCGATGTGCGGGGCATGGTCGCCGCGGATGCGGCATCCGCCGTCTTCACGATCGTCCAGGCCGCCACGAGCGCCGCCTACCCGCCGGGACGGATCCGCATGCCCGGGCTCGACCCCGCGCGCAGCTACCGCCTCCGCGTGCTGATGCGCGACGGCGCCGACGCGGGGCAGTCGCCGCTCGCCTGGGCGGACGCGGCGCCCCTGCTGACAGGCCGCGAGCTCGCCGAGGCGGGTGTCCGCGCACCCGTGCAGCGCCCGCAGCAGGCCATGGTCGTCGAACTCACCGCCGAGAACTGAACACACCTCTTCCCACCCCACGCGCAAGGAGGCGCACGATGAGAACCACTCACCGACGATGGATCCGGCCGCTCGCGGTCGCCGCCATCGCCGCAACGGCCGCCGCCGTCGGCGGCTGCGCACAACAGCCGGCCGACGGCGTCACGACCCTGAACTTCTTCCAGTTCAAGGGCGAGGCGCTCGAGGACTTCAACGAGATCATCGCGGACTTCGAGGCGGAGAACCCCGACATCCGCGTCGTGCAGAACCAGGTGGCGGACGCGGACACCGCGATCCGGACGCTCCTGGTGAAGGATCGCGTCCCCGATGTCATCACCCTCAACGCCAACGGCAACTTCGGCCGGCTCGCCCAAGCCGGGGTGTTCTACGACTTCTCGGAAGAACCGGTGCTCGACACCATCAACCCGGCTGTGCAGGAGATCCTCGCCGACCTGGGCACTTACGGGGACGAGGTGAACGGCCTCGGGTACGTGAACAACGCCAACGGCATCATCTACAACCAGGACATCTTCGACCAGCAGGGCCTCGAGGTCCCCGAAACGTGGGACGAGCTCATCGCTGTCTGCGATGCGCTCATGGATGCCGGCATCCAGCCGTTCTACGGAACCCTGGCCGACTCGTGGACCGGCATCCCCTCGTGGAACGCCCTCGGCGCGTATCCCGCGCAGGACGGATTCTTCGACAAGATGCGCGAGCAGGGCGCGGACGTGGGCCCGGAATCCGAGGTGTCGTTCGAGAAGGACTTCACCGAGGCGATGGATCGGCAGTACCAGCTCTACTCGTACATGCAGGAGGGCTATCGCGGAAAGACGTACGACGACGGCAACGCGGCGTTCGCGCGTGGCGAGTCCGCGATGCTGCTGCAGGGCATCTGGGCCACCAATCCGATCAAGCAGGTGAACCCCGACATCCGGATGGGGATCTTCCCCTACCCCACGGACGAGCCCGGTGAGAGCCTGCTCGTCTCGGGCGTCGACGTGGTGTTCACCCTCGGCAAGGACAACCCGAAGCACGATGCGGCGATGCGATTCATCGACTACGTGTTCCAGCCCGACGTGATCGAGCGTTTCGCGCAATCGCAGAACATGGTGCCCTCGGTCGAGGAGGCCGAGCTCAGCGACGATCCCGCACTGCAGTCCGTGCGGCCCTTCTTCGAAGACCAGAGGATCACCGGCTTCATCGACCATCAGATCCCGCCGGCGGTCCCGCTGATCCCCACCGACCAGCAGTTCCTCTTCGATGGAGACACCGAGAAGGCGCTCAAGACCCTCGACAGCGAGTGGGCCAAAGTGGCCGCCCGCACGATCCCCGTGACGGGAGAATGACATGGCCACCCTCACCGAAGCCGTTCGATCCACTCCGGCCGGCAGCGCCCGCAAGCGCGCCACCCGCACGCGCACGGACTCGTCCCACGCCCCCGCGACCTACTACTGGATGGTGTGGCCGGCGGTCATCGCATTCGCCGCCTTCCACACCCTGCCGGTCGTCGTGGGCATCTTCTTCAGCTTCACGAACTACGCCGGCTACGGCGCCTGGAACTTCGTGGGCCTGTCGAACTACCTCAACCTGTTCCGCGACGATCGCGTGCTGCAGGCATACGGGTTCTCGTTCCTGTTCGCGATCGTCGCGACGATCCTCACGAACGCGTTCTCGCTGGCCATCGCGCTCGGACTCAACGCCAAGATCAAGGCGCGCAACTTCTGGCGCGGCGTGTACTTCGTGCCCTACATCCTGGCGATCCTGGTGATCGGCTACGTGTTCCAGTTCTTCTTCTCGAACTCGCTGCCGAAGATCCTGTCGGGCATCCCGCTCTTCCGAGACAACATCCTGACCAACGAGACGTGGGCCTGGACGGCCATCGTCGCGCTGGCGGTGTGGCAGGCCTGCGCGTTCGCGATCATCATCTACCTCTCGGGGCTGCAGACGATCCCCGCAGAGCTCTACGAGGCGTCGTCTCTCGACGGCGCGTCGCCGTGGCGGCAGTTCCGCTCGATCACGTTCCCGCTCATCGGCGCCTTCTTCACCATCAACGTGGTGCTGAGCCTGAAGGGCTTCCTGCAGGTCTTCGACCCGATCGTCGCGCTCACCAACGGCGGACCGGGAACGTCGACCGAATCGGTGACGCTGCTCATCTTCCGGGGCGGCTTCTCGGGCGGCGAGTTCGCCTACCAGACGGCCAACGCGGTGGTGTTCTTCATCGTGATCACGATCGTCTCGCTCTTCCAATTCCGGGTCCTTCAGCGCAGAGAGGCCGATTTCTGATGACCACCATGACCAACACCGCATCACAGCTGGAACAGGATGTGGACGCCGTCACGGCCAACACCGGACGCAAGCGGCGAGGTGCGCCCGACGACGACACCCGCAGGACCAACTGGTGGGCGACCGCCCTGATCGCGGTGTGCTCGCTCACCGTGCTGATCCCGCTGTACCTGGCCGTCGTCGTCGCCCTCAAGACACCGGATCAGCTGACGCAGGGCACCGGGTTCGAGCTTCCCAACCCGATCCGGTGGGAGAACTTCGCCGACGCCTGGGTACGCACGAGCTTCCCGCAGGCACTGCTGAACACGGCGATCATCACCGTCGGCTCGGTGGTCTTCACGCTGCTGACGAGCTCGATCGTGGCGTACGCCCTGGCCCGGAACATCCACCGGCCGTTCTTCAAGGGCGTGTTCTTCTACCTGCTCGCCGCGCTGTTCATCCCGTTCCCGATCATCATGCTGCCGCTGGTCAAGCAGACGTCGATCCTCGGGCTCGACAACCAGGCCGGCATGATCATCCTTTACACGATCTATGGGCTGTCGCTGAACATCTTCATCTACACGGCCTACATCCGCTCGATCCCGATCGAGCTCGAGGAGGCGGCGCGGGTCGACGGCGCCTCCACCTGGCGGATCTTCTGGTCGGTGATCTTCCCGCTCCTCATGCCGATGAACGCGACTGTCGGCATCATCACGTGCGTCTGGGCGTGGAACGACTTCATCATGCCGCTCGTGGTGCTGACCGAGCCCTCCGCACGGACGCTCTCCCTCGCGCAGTACGTGTTCCAGGGGCAGTTCAACACGGACTACACCGTGGCGTTCGCGTCCTACCTCATGGCGATGGCACCGCTGCTGATCGTCTACATCTTCAGCCAGCGCTGGGTGATCTCCGGCGTCACGCGCGGCTCGATCAAGTGATCAGGGGAACGGTCCCCACGGCCTCTCCGAGTGGAGGGGCCGTGGGGACCGTGCTGTCACTGCGCGTCGGCGAAGAGCCGCAGCATGTCGCGCACGAGCTGGTGCGGGGCCGTCTCGCAGGGAGCGTGTCCCGTAGCGTAAGTCGCGACACGCGCGCCGATGCGCAGCGCATAGGCGTCGTGCTGCGCCTGCGGCCACAGGTCATGCTCCCCGACGGCGATGAGCTTCGGGATCTCGATCCCGGCGACGTCGTCCGAGAAATCGGGCGTGGCCATCATGAGGCCGACGACGTCGTCGATGCAGGCGCGGCCGGTGACCCCGAGCCGCTCGCGCACGAACGCGATGCGTCCGGGGGGCGTGCGGTTGAGGTTGTAGCGGATGCCCCAGAGGATGAGCCCCGCCGCACGGTGCGGCGACATGTCGGAGATGGGGCCGATGTGCTTCACGCCGCGGAACACCTGGCCCGTCGCCGGCGGCGCCGCCATCAGCGTGAGGCTGCGGAAGAGGTCGGGGCGCGCGACCAGCGCGAGCTCCGTCACCAGGCCCGCGAAGCTGTAGCCGAGCACGTGCGCCGGTCCGCCGGCTTCGAGGATCGCGATCAGGTCGTCGACGAACAGCGGGTAGTCGTAGGACTCGCGGGGCGGATCGAGGTGCTGCGGCCCCGCGTCCATCGACTCGTAGTGTCCGGCGATGTCGTACGCCTCGACGCGGTAACCGGCGGCCGCGAGGAGCGGGAACAGCAGGACGAAATCCTCCTTCGATCCCGCCACGCCGGGCACGAGCACCACGCGTGGCGCGGCGGGGTCGCCCAGACGGACCCTGGCGAGGCCGCCGCTCGGGGCACGGAACAGATCGCGCTCGGTACCGTCGGGGAACACGTGCCAGTCGAGGTCGGGCAGGGCCTGGTCGCGCTCGAGCGCGTCGTCGATCGTCGTCATCGCGACTGTGAGACTACCGCTCGGGAAGACCGTCGAGCTCGTCCTGACGCGGCGCGTAGTCGATGTGGCCGCCGTCGGCATCGAACGCCTGCACCGGCCGCCGGCTCGACCAGGCCTCCCATCCCGGATCGCCCGTGACCACGAACGACACCCAGGCGCGGTGCATGGCGTCGGCGAGCGTCTGCGGACCGGCATGGCCGCCCAGAGCCGCGGCGTCGGGCGTGTCGATGCGATCGAACACGAAGCCGAGCTCCATTCCGTGCGCGGCGCCCAGACGGTCGACGGGGCTGCGCCACCGGAACTCGTAGACCCACGTCGGGGAGGCGGCTGCCGAATCGACCACCCGGCTGTGAGGCGCAGCCGGGTCGTCTGTCCGGCTGTCGGCGAACCTCGCGATCGGGCCGCGCAGGAGAACGTCGGTCACCACCTCACCGAGCACCTCGCCCGGTGTCGCATCGGGCCGGCGGGCACGGTGCGCCTTCACGATGCGCGAGGGCACCCGCGACGCGAGGCGGGCGAGGGCCAGGGTGCGATTCGTGATCCGGTCGAGCACTCCGCTGGGCACGAACCAGAGCCGGTACTCCTCGCTCGTGGAGCCGATCAGCACGGGGATGCCGCGGCCGGCGCCGGCGAGCAGGGCGTCGAGGGGATTGCGGGGCACGGCGTCGCCGCCGATGGCGAGCGCAACGCTGGGGCCGCGGCCGAGCGGCGAGCCGCCCGCGGCGATCGCCCGCTGCTGCGCCACCAGCTCTTCCGCTTTCACCGCGGCGATTCCGGCGCGCGTCGCAGAGACCTTCAACCTCTTCGCGATCTCGCGCGTCATGCGTCCGGCCTTCTTCGAAGACTGCGCGGAGAGCGGCCCTGACTGGAGGATCGCGCGGTCGAACAGTTCCGTGGCGTGTGGCAGGGCGAGCAGTGCGGTCAGGGTGTTGGCGCCGGCGGAGTGGCCCATCACGGTCACCGTCGCAGGGTCGCCGCCGAAGGCCGCGATCTCGCGCCGCACCCAGCGCAGCGCCGCCTGCTGGTCGAGCACGCCGAGGTTCTGCGGCACGTCGTCGAGCACCGCGAAGCCTTCCTGGCCGAGCCGGTACTGGATCGAGACGTACACGATGCCGTGCCGTGCGAACGTCTGCCCGTCATAGGCCGGCAGCGCTGCCGCGCCGCGGGTGAGTGCGCCGCCGTGCACGAAGACGAGCACCGGCAGCGCCGCATCTGCCGGGCGGTCGGCCGGCGTCCACACGTTCACCGTGAGGATGTCGTCGCCGGCGATCTCGACGGTCGGCAGGTACTTCTCGAGGCCGCCGCCATAGGGCGCCTGCGGAGCCGTGGGACCGAAGGCCGAGACATCCCGCTCCCCCTCCCATGGCGGTGCCGGCTGTGGCTCGCGGAAGCGGAGACCGCCGGCCGGCGCGGCGGCGTAAGGGATGCCGAGGAAACGATCGAGCGTTCCCTCCCGGGTGCCGCGAACGAGACCGCCGCCGATCCGCACGACGGGACGCGCGTCGTCCGGCGCGCCGGCCGCGACTTCTGTCGTCGTGGTGCTCGTGCGCGCAGGGGCGTCCTGCACCGGCTGGGCGCCGCGGGCAGAGGGCATGGGCACCGTCATCGTGGTCTCCTCCTGGCGCACGTCGGCGGCGCTGCCGTACTCAGACTCAGCCCGCGTGGGACTCGGTGTCAAGCGGAGGCGAAGCGGATCATCCCCGGATAGTCTGGTCTGCGCCCCGGCGAGAGGTGACGATGACCGGCAGCAGCGCTCCCCCCACGGCGACCACCCCGACGGGGTCGATCGCCCGCCCCCGACGGCGCACGCCCTTCTGGGACAACGCCCGCTTCGCCTGCATCGTCCTGGTCGTGCTCGGTCACGCCGTGCAGCGGCTGACGTACGACTCCGACATCGCGCTGAGCCTCTACCTCGTCGTGTACGCGTTCCACATGCCGGCGTTCGCCGTGATCTCGGGCTACTTCTCCAAGTCGGATGCCCCCACGAAGACCCAGATGGCGCGTGTCATCACCGACATCCTGGTGCCGTACGTCGTGTTCGAGGGACTGTGGACCCTGACGAAGTGGCTCGTCGAAGGGCAGGCCAACCCCAACCTCACCCAGCCTTCGTGGACGCTCTGGTTCCTGCTGGCGCTGGGCATCTTCCGCGTCGTGCTCCCCTACCTCGCGCTGCTGCGCTGGCCACTGCTGTGGACGGTGGTGATCTCGATCGGCGCGGGCTACCTGCCCAACATCGACTCGACGTTCTCGCTGTCGCGCACCCTGGGCCTGCTGCCCTTCTTCACCCTCGGCTGGTGGCTGCGCGAGCACGACGTCGTCGCACGGCTGCGGCTGCTGGACCGCCGCCCGTGGTGGGTGTTCGCCGGAGGCATCGGCCTGTTCGCCATCGCCGCCTGGGCGGCGTGGTTCTTCGTCGACGACTGGCGAGCCATGAACCTGCGGGAGTGGCTCTTCTACGACGAGAACTACGCGTCCATCGGCGGCACCCAGTGGTGGGCCGGCGGCGTGCGCCTCGTCCTCATGATGGTGGCGGTGCTGCTGTCGACGGCGTTCTTCGCGCTGCTTCCGCGCGACACCCACTGGTGGACGCACTTCGGCCAGTACACGATGTACGTCTACCTGCTGCACTCGTTCGTGCTGTACCCGTTCCGCGAGAACGGCCTGCTGCGCAACGCCGAGCCCACTTGGCTCTGGCTGCCGCTGGTCATCGTCGGCTCGGTGCTCATCGCACTGGGGCTGGCGACGCGCCCGGTGCGCCGCGTCTTCCGCCCGCTCGTCGAGCCGCGCCCGGCGTGGCTGTTCGCCGACCGCACGCTGGCGCGACGCGAGGGTCGTCGCAGCGATCCCACCGGTTCGCGCCGGCCGCGCGAGCAACCGCGGGCGCCCCGGCCCGATCCCCGCCAGAACGGCTGACCGGCGTGGCGCACCGTCACTGCGCCTTCGCGATCAGCCTGCGGCGCGCGCGTAGCGCTCCGCGAGGCGCTGCAGGTGCGGCACGAGCTCGGGCGGAGAGTCGACGGTGAAGTCCATGCCCAGCATGCCGATGTAGGCGGCGATGGTCTCGAGGCTGTCGGCGCCCGTCACCAGCACGGACGTCGTCCGCCCCACCGCCTCGACGACGCCCACGGTCGGGTTGATGCGCGCGATCACCTGTTCCGCAGGCGCGGCGATCCGCAGACGCGCATGGACGTTCCACCCGGCGGCCGCGATCGAGCGCAGCGCGAAGGCGGTGAAGTCTCCCCCGGGCACCGGCACGGGGTCGAAGCGACGCCGCGTCGGCATACGCGGCTCGATCCAGTCCAGCCGGAACGTCTCCCACTCCTGGGTGTCGGGATCGCGCGCGACGAGGTACCAGCGGCGCTGCCAGCTGAGCAGCCGGTACGGCTCGACGCGTCGAGCCGTGCCGCGGTCGTCGAAGCGCAGCCACTCCCCCGCGTGCACCGCCTGCGCGACCGCGCTCAGCACGCGGGGATCGACCTCGGGATCGGGTGCGTCGGTGCCGACGTTCTCGGGGCCGCTGTCGATGGTCGCCGCCACCGCATCCACGGTGGGCCGAAGGCGCTCGGGCAGCACCTGCAGCAGCTTCGCGAGCGCGCGGGCGCCCGCCTCGTCGACGCCGGCCACGCCGCGGGCCACGCGCAGCCCGATCGCCACGGCGACCGCCTCCTCGTCGTCCAGCAGCAGCGGTGGAAGCTTGCCGCCCGCCGCCAGCCGGTACGACCCGGCGCGGCCGCGTTCGGCCTCGACGGGGTAGCCCAGCGAGCGCAGGCGCTCGATGTCGGTGCGGATGGTCCGCACCGAGACGTCGAGTCGCGTGGCCAGCTCCGGCCCCGGCCATCGCGGGCGGCTCTGCAGCAGCGCGAGGAGTGCGAGCATCCGCGCGGATGTGTCGGCCATCTCGCTCGTTTCGTGATCTCGGATATCAGGAAGAGAACCTGCCTGTTTCGACCGTAGCGTCGTAGACATGAACACCGCAACCGCCGCCACCACCGCCACCACCGACATCCGCCCCTTCCGCATCGACGTGCCGCAGGCCGACCTCGACGACCTCACCGACCGCCTGGCGCGCACCCGGCTCCCCCAGCCGGCGCCCTCCGATGACTGGGAGTCGGGAACGCCCCACCAGTACCTCGCGGATGCCGTCGCACGCTGGCGCGACGACTTCGATTGGCGCGATGCCGAGGCGCGCATGAACGAGTTCCCGCACTTCCTCACCGAGATCGACGGGCAGCCGATCCACTTCGTGCACGTGCGCTCGCCGCACGAGGGCGCCACGCCGCTGATCCTCGCGCACACGTACCCGGGCTCGTTCGTCGACTACCTCGACATGATCGGCCCGCTCGTCGACCCCGTCGCACACGGCGGCCGCGCCGAGGACGCCTTCGATGTCGTCGTGCCCGATGCGCCGGGGTTCGGCTTCAGCCAGCCGGTCACGCAGCCGGGCTGGACCACCGCGCGCGTCGCCGCCGCCTACGACACGCTGATGCGCCGTCTGGGCTACGACTCGTACGGCATCCACGGCAGCGACAACGGTGCGATGGTCGCGCGCGAGCTGGGGCTGCTCGATCCCGCGGGGTTCCTCGGCCTGCACGTGCTGCAGCTGTTCTCGTTCCCGTCGGGCGACCCGGCCGAGTTCGAGAAGCTGGAGCCCCAGGACTACGCCGGGCTCGAGCACATGCAGTGGTTCCAGTCCGTGGGCGCCTACAACACGATGAACGCCGCCCGTCCGCAGACCATCGCCGCGGCGCTGTCGGACTCGCCGGTGGGGCACCTCGCCTACGCCGAGCTGTTCAACTCCTTCGGCAACGGCACCAGCCTCGTCCCCCTCGACGCCATCCTCACCGAGGTGAGCGTCGCGTGGTTCGCCAACGCGTCGGCCGGCATGAGCCGTGCCTACCGCGACAATGCGCTGGCGGATGCCGAGCCGCGCGTGAGCGGCGCCCGCACGGGTGTCGCCGTGTTCAAGGACGACTTCCAGACGATCAAGGTGTTCGCGGAACGCGACAACACGAACATCGTCCACTGGAGCCGCTTCGAGACGGGCGGCCACTATGCGGCGCTGGAGGTGCCGGAGCTGGTGGTCACCGACATCCGGACCTTCTTCGCCCGCGCCTGACGCCCCCTGTGCTCCCCGCCCCCTATGTTCACTTGCGCTGGATGTACGCCACGCCGGGCATGTCGCGTACGTTCAGCGCAAGTGAACGTGGGGGGGCAGAAACGGTACGCAACAAACCGAGCGGATGCCGCGGCATCCGCCTAGCCTCGCCTCATGACCGAGCTCAATCTGCCGATCCTGGACCTCTCCCGGCTCGACGCGGGTGCCGAGGCGGCCGCGCAGTTCCGCGACGAACTGCGCGCGGCGACCCACGACGTCGGGTTCTTCTATCTCACCGGCACCGGCGTCTCGCCCGCGCTGGAAGCACGTCTGCACCGCGCCGCCCGCGGGTTCTTCGCCCTCCCCGAAGCCGACAAGCTCGCGATCGAGAACGTCAACAGCCCGCACTTCCGCGGATACACGCGCATCGGCGGCGAGCGCACGCAGGGCAAGGTCGACTGGCGCGAGCAGATCGACATCGGCCCCGAGCGCGAGGCCGTGACGGAGCCCGATGCCCCGGACTTCGCGCGCCTCATCGGGCCGAACCTCTGGCCCGAAGCGCAGCCCGAGCTGCGCGACGTCGTGACGGAGTGGCACGACCACCTGTCGGGCGTCGCGCGCAAGCTGCTGCGCGCCTGGGCGCTGTCGCTCGGGGCGGCGGAGAACTACTTCGACGAGCACTTCGGCGAGCCGTCCACGCTCATCAAGATCGTCCGCTACCCCGGCAAGGAGGACCCGACGCCCCAGCAGGGAGTCGGCGCCCACAAGGACTCCGGGGTGCTCACGCTGCTGTGGGTCGAGCCCGGCAAGGGCGGACTCCAGGTGGAGCGTGATGGACAGTGGGTGGATGCGCCCCCGGTACCGGGCGCGTTCGTCGTCAACATCGGCGAGCTGCTCGAGCACGCCACGCAGGGCTACCTGATCGCGACCAAGCACCGGGTCATCTCGCCGAAGTACCCCGACGACCGCATCTCGGTCCCGTTCTTCTTCAACCCCGCGCTGGACAAGCGCCTCCCGCTGATCGAGCTGCCCGACGAGCTCGCCGCGCAGGCGCGCGGTGTCACGCAGGACCCGTCGAATCCGATACACGCGCTCTACGGCGAGAACGCGCTCAAGTCGCGCCTGCGCGCCCACCCCGACGTCGCCGGGATCCACCATGCGGACCTCGTGGCGGCGCGTGCGGCGGCTTCCGAGCCGAGCGCCCGGGAAGCGGTGGCATCGGGCTCCTCCGCCTGACGTTCTTGCAGGTCTCCCCGCGCCGTGCAAGGGGGTCCTCGACGGCGGGACGCGCGCCTAGCGTGGCGGTATGAGCGACGTGACGATCTTCGCCCCCTCCCCGACGCTCACCGTCACCGTCGAGGAGCACGACGACGAGCCGGACATCCATGTCCACGCCGGCGGCCAGGGCGTCTGGCAGGCGCGCATGCTGCTGCGACTCGGTGTCTCGGTGACGATGTGCTGCAGTCTGACCGGCGAGATCGGGCGGATGCTGCGGCATCTGCTCGAAGACGAGGGCCTCACCGTCGCAGGCGTCGAGCGGCCCGGGAAGGGCTCGGCCTACGTGCACGATCGCCGCGGCGGCGAGCGTCGCATCATCGCCGAGACGGGCGGTGACCCCCTCGCCCGGCACGATCTCGACGAGCTCTACGGTGTGACCCTCCGCGAGGGACTCGCCTCCGGCCTGGCGATCCTCAGCGGACCGGCCGGCGACGAGACGCTCCCTGCCGACACCTACCGCCGGCTGGCCGCCGATCTTCACGCCGGGGGCGCCACGGTCGTCGTCGATCTCGCCGGCGCACGGCTCGACGCGGCTGTCGAGGGCGGCGTCGACGTGCTCAAGGTCAGCGACGAGGAGCTGGCGAGCGACGGGCGTATCGACGACGACTCCGCAGCGGGGATCATGGCCGCGATGAGGCGGCTCCGGAAGGAGGGGGCGCGTGCCGTGATCGTCTCGCGCTCGCCCGAACCCATGCTCCTGCTCGATCCGGACGGATTCCTCGAGGTCACGGCACCGCGCCTGGAGGTCGCCGACACGCGCGGCGCCGGTGATTCGCTCACCGCAGGCGTGGCGGCCGGCATCGCGCGCGGCGAGAGCGTGCGCGATGCGATCTTGACCGGCGCCGCCGCGGCCGCGCTGAACGTCACGCGACACGGGCTGGGAACCGGCGATCCCGACGCGATCGCGGCGCTGCGATCGGCGGTGACAGTAAGGCAGCTGCTCGATGAGGCCGAGGCGGGGATGGATCAGCCGGTGACGGGCCACGTCAGTCCGGACGGGCTCGCGGCCCTCGCAGAGCCGGCGGAGCATCCGCCGGGCGGGGCGCCGTCGGGCGGCTCGCCGCGGGCCGGGCACCCCGAGACGGCGGAATCGGGGAACCCGCGATGACCCGCACGCTCATCACCAATGACGACGGCATCGACGCCCCGGGCCTCCACTCCCTCGCCCGTGCCGCCCGTGACGCCGGTCTCGAGGTGACCATCGCGGCGCCCGTCCGGCAGTCCAGCGGCTCCAGCGCGTCGATCGTGGCCGCCGAGGAGGATGGCCGTATCGCGATCGAGCGCCGCGAGCTTCCCGGGCTCGAAGGCATCGCCGCCTTCGCGGTGCGCGGCGGCCCGGGGCTCATCGCCCTCATCGCGGCGCACGGCGCCTTCGGCGACCCGGCCGAGCTCGTGCTGTCGGGAGTCAATCACGGCGCGAACGTCGGCCGCGCCATCCTGCACTCCGGAACCGTGGGCGCTGCCTTGACCGGCGGCCTCAACGGGGCATGGGCGGCCGCGGTGTCACTGGACGTCGGCATGAATCCGGAGCAGTTCCATTGGGATGCCGCCTCCGCCGCCGCGATCGGCGTCCTGCCGTTCCTGCTCGAGCGGCCACGCGGGACCGTCGTCAACGTCAACGTCCCGAACGCGCCGGACAACCGCGGGGCGGTCGAGGCCGCCCTCGCCCCCTTCGGCATCGTGCAGACGACGCTGAGCGAGCGGGACGCCGGCCACATCCGCCTGGCGGTCGAGGACCTGCCGAACACCCCGCAGCCCGGCAGCGACGCCGCACTCCTGGCGGAGGGATGGGTCACGCTCACCGGCCTCGATACGGTGTCGCAGCTGCCACTCGGCTTCGAGGCGTCACGCGCATCCGCCCGCCCGTCGCGGTCGGCAGCCTCGCAGCGCGAGGCGTGAGGCGAACCCCGCGGGCTCAGCGATCAGCGGAAAAGATGAAGGCCTCCCCACACCGTGGGGAGGCCCTCCAAGAATGTTTCGCGCGATAGAACGCTGGTGCGCGATGCCTTAGCGGCGGAGTCCGAGGCGCTCGATCAGCGACCGGTAGCGGTTGATGTCGATGTCCTGGAGGTAGCCGAGCAGACGACGGCGCTGACCGACCATCAGGAACAGACCACGACGCGAGTGGTGGTCGTGCTTGTGCTCCTTCAGGTGCTCTGTAAGGTCCTTGATGCGCTGCGTCAGCATCGCGACCTGCACCTCGGGGGATCCGGTGTCACCGGGGTGCGTCGCGTACTCTTCGATGATCGCCTTCTTGGCGTCTGATTCGAGTGGCATAGATGGGATCCCCTTTCTCGTCGTTGCGCGGCGCCCGACGCCTGATGCGCGAGCTCTCTTTATCCGCGGCCGATCTAACGGCAACCTGAAGAGTCTACCAGCAGACGGATGCCGCGGCGAACGCGCTCACGCTGAGCCCGGGTACGTCCGAATCGGGTCGACGCTCGCCGGCATCCGGGCGTACGACGTCGAGAATCCCGTCCCCTGACCGTCGCCGCAACGTAGCCGAACCGCCGCAGATCGGCGGATTTCGGACGTCGCAGCCGACCGCGCGCCCCGGCGTCGCAGGGCGACCGTAGGGTGGCCACGTGGCATCGACGACCGACATGGCTCCCGTGACACGCGCAGAGCGACTGCCCTCCGCGCGCTGGATCACGGTGCAGTTCGTGCTCGCCGGAATCGTGTGGGGCTCGAGCTTCCTCTTCATGAAGGTCTCGCTGACCGGCATCTCCCCGGCGCAGGTCGCCTGGACCCGCATCCTGCTGGGCGCCCTCACGCTCGGCGCGCTCGTCCTCCTGCGCCGCGAGCAGCTCTCGCGCAGCCTCCGCGTCTGGGGCCACCTGACGGTGCTCGGGATGACCTTCTGCGTCATCCCGTTCCTGCTGTTCTCGTGGGCGCAGCAGCACGTGAGCTCGGGCGTCGCGAGCATCTTCAACGCGACGACTCCCATCATGACCGCGATCATGGCCTGGCTGGTGTTCCGCGTGGAGCGCCTCAAGGCGGTGCAGGTCATCGGCATCGGCGTCGGCATCCTGGGCGTGATCGCGATCATCGCGCCGTGGCAAGGCCTCGCGCTGGGCGGCAGCCTCGTCGCCGAGCTGGCGATCCTCGGGGCGACCGCGAGCTACGGCTTCAGCTTCGCGTACATGCGGCGCTTCGTCTCGAACACGGGGATGTCGGCACTGGCGTTCACTTTCGGCTACATCGCCATGGCAGGCGCGGTGATGGTCGTGCTCACGCCGTTCCTCGTCCTGACCCCGGTACGCCTCGACGTGCCCATCGTCGTGAGCCTCGTCCTGCTCGGCTGCCTCGGCACCGGGATCGCGTACGTCTGGAACCAGAACACCGTCCGAGCGTGGGGTCCCACGCGCGCCTCCACCGTCACCTACATCACGCCGGTGGTCGGAGTCATCCTCGGCATCGTCATCCTGGGCGAGACGATCTCGTGGAACGAGCCCCTCGGCGCACTCGTCGTCTTCCTCGGCATCCTGCTCGCGCAGGACCGCCTGCGCCGGCGACCGCGCTCCTGACACGCGCCCGATCGACTCTCCTCAGGCCGCGGCCCGGCGGACGCGCCCCGGCGTCTCACCGATCACGCGCGCGAAGGCGCGGCTGAACGCGGCCTCGGATCCGTAGCCGTGCGCGGCGGCGACCGCCGCGACGCTGCGTCCTCCGGCGAGCATCGCGCGCGCGGCGCGCATCCGCGCCGCCGACACATAGGTCATCGGCGGCGTGCCGACCACAGCGGTGAACCGCGCCGCGAAGACCGAGCGTGACATCGTCGCGCGGCGCGCGAGCGCGTCGAGAGTCCACGGGTGCCCCGGATCGCGGTGGACCGCGGCGAGTGCGGCGCCCAGCTGCGGATCCCGCAGCGCAGCGAGCCACCCGCTCGATTCCGACTCCTGGTCGGCCAGCCATGCCCGGACGGTCTCGACGACGAGCACGTCCGCCAGCCGCGTGGCGACGGCATCTCCCCCGGGCTTCGGCTCCCGCAGCTCGCGCGCGAGCAGCGGCAGGAGTGCCGCCATCACCGGATGCCTGGCCGAGTCGACGATGACGACCGACGGCAGCACCGCGAGCATGTCATCGACCGCGGGCGAGTCGAACGCGACCACGCCGCACAGCATCGCCAGGGGCGGATCGGCGGCCTCCGGCCCGATCCTCAGCACCGAGAAGGCGTCGCCGAGCATCGTCTGCGGCAGGAGGTCGGCGCGTCCCACGACCTGCGCACCGGGACTCGTCGAGATGCGGTGCCCGATCCCCCGTGGCACGAGCGCGAGCATCCCGGCATCGAGCGGGACAGTATCGGCACCCTCGACCTCGAGGTGTGCCGTCCCGTGCGCGACGATGTGGAAGCTGAGCGTGCCCGGAAACTGCGGCATCTCCACGGAACCCTCCGCGGACGCTTCCGTCCACGAATAGAACGCGCCGCGCATGCGGACGCGGTAGAGCGCAGCAGTCAGGGCGTCCTCCGTGTCCCACGGCATGGTGACACTCATGAAGCCTCCCGGACGATCAGTCATGGAATACGTACTTTTGACGATAGATCATCCTGTGTGCGACTGCGAGGGTGGGTTCACCACCGAAGGGAGAACCTCATGAACATCCTCGTCATCGGCGCCACCGGCGGATCCGGCCGCGCCGTCTGCGATGCCCTGCTCGAACGCGGCCACCGGGTCACGGCGCTCGCGCGCCACGCCTCCTCGCTGCCGAGCCGCGCAGGTCTGGCGCGCGTCGACGGCGACGCCACACGCGCCTCCGTGCTCGATGGCGTCGTGCCCGGCCACGACGCCATCGTGGTGACGCTCGGCATCTCGGAGCCCCCGCTGAGGGTGCGGCTGCGCGGCGCTCAGGGCACCGCCGACGACGTGCGCTCGAAGGGCACGGCCGCGATCGTGGCGGCGGCGCGGCGCGCGGGCGTGAGCCGGCTCGTCGTGCAGTCGTCGTACGGCGTCGGCGACACGCGCGCCCTGCTGCGGCTCACCGATCGGATCCTGTTCGCACTGCTCATCCGCCCGCAGATCATCGACTCCGAGATTCAAGAGGGGGTCCTGCGGGGATCGGAGCTCGACTGGACCATCGTCCAGCCGGTGTACCTGACCGACGATGAGTCCGCCGAGCACTTCACGTCGACCGACGGCAGCATCCGCCGCAACAGAGTCGCCCGCCGCGGCGTCGCTCGTGTCCATGCCGAGCTCGTCGAGAGCACCGACCGGGTACGCGAGACGGTGTCGGTCTCGGGCTGATCCGCGCACATGCAGAAGAGCGGATGCCTCGGATCGAGGCATCCGCTCTTATGCGACGCTGCGGTCAGTCCTGCTGGAGGGCGCCCTGCAGCTCGAGCGTGATGGTGACGTCCTTGCCGACGAGCACGCCGCCGGTCTCGAGTGCGGCGTTCCAGGTGAGCCCGAAGTCCTCGCGGTTCACGACGGTCTTCGCGGTGGCGCCGGCCTTGTAGTTGCCCCACGGGTCGGTGCCGAAGCCGCCGAACTCGAACTCGAAGGTCACCGGCTTGGTGACGCCGCGGATCGTGAGGTCGCCGTCGACCAGGAAGTCGCCGTCGGCGATGCGGGCGCCGGTCGAGCGGAACTCCATGGTCGGGTGGTTCTCGGCGTCGAAGAAGTCACCGGAGCGGAGGTGGTTGTCGCGCCCCTCGTCCTTGGTGTCGACCGAGGTCACGTCGACGCTCGCCTCGACCTGCGCGTCGAGCGGGTTCTCGGGGGCGACGAGCGTCGCGCTCTTCATGCCGAACGTGCCGCGCACCTTCGAGATCATCATGTGGCGCACGCTGAAGGTGACCTCGCTGTGCGCGGGGTCGAGCACCCAGGTGCCTGCCTTGTAGCCGGGAACGTCGATCGTGGTGGTGTCGGTCATGGCCGTCCTTCGTGTGGGGTGGATCACCGCAGCTGCGGCGATGGGCTCGATGGACGTCAACGCGGTCGATGGGGAGATCTATTCCGGTGAATGAAAGATTTCTCATGCCGGACACGACGACGGGGCGGATGCCGCAGCATCCGCCCCTCCGAACGACGAGGTTCCGTCAGTCTTCGACAGGCTCAGCCGACCTTGATGAGGTCGATGATGAAGATCAGCGTCTTGCCGCCGAGGAAGTGGCCTCCGGCGGGTCCGTACGCGAGGTGCGGCGGGATGACGAGCTCGCGGCGCCCGCCTTCCTTCATGCCGGGGATGCCGTCCTGCCAACCCTGGATCAGACCGCGCAGCGGGAACTGGATGCTCTCGCCGCGGTTCCACGACGAATCGAACTCCTCGCCGGTCTCGTACTCGACGCCCACGTAGTGGACGGTCACGGTGTCGCCGGGCTTCGCCTCGGCGCCCTCGCCCACGACGATGTCGCGGACGACCAGGTCGGCAGGCGCCGGTCCGGCGGGTGCGTCGATCTCGGGCTTGGTGCGGTCGTCAGTCATGACACCATCCAACCATCCCGTGATCGCGGATGCCGGATCAGTTCGCCGTCAGGGGAACCGCCGAGCGTTCTCTTGACACTCGCGCGGCCCCCCGGCATCCTGGTCGCAGACCAACTCAGCGCTCGGTAGACACGCAGGCATCGCCGCGGCACCGAGCGCTGAGTCTTGATATGACCGGCTCCCGCCGATGTCCGCCCCTACGGCGCGAACATGGCCGCGCGCGTCGCGGCCGTCTTCTCCAGCAGTGCCCGTTCCTCGGTGACCGCATGCGGGTCGCGGCCGGTGATGGCGCGCTGGCGGGTGGCGGCGAGCGCGGTGGCATCGGCGATGAAGGTCCTCATGAGCGCCGTGCGGTCGCCGCGCAGTGTGCGCGCCCAGCCCAGCGCCGCCTTGCGGCCGGCCGAGGTCGCGAGCATGTCGACCTCCTGCGGCGTGAACCACCCGGCGGCCGCGTAGTCGCCGAGCCGGCGCCTCGTGAGCCGGGATTCCTCGCGCCGCAGCGCGATGATGCCGAGGATGAAGCCGATGAAGAGGGGCACCTGCAGCGTGAGGTAGAGCACGAAGAAATCGCCGAACATCGCGGAGCCGTTCCAGAAGGCGTGCAGCGCGATGGCGCCGGCGAGCCCGACCAGCCAGGGACCGACGGCCTGCCCGGTCGAGAGGCCGCGGCGTGCGGCGAGGCCGAGCGCGAAGCCGGTGACGCTGGTGAACATCACGTGCGCGAACGGCGACAGGATGCCGCGGAGGAAGAACGTCATCGAGGTCTCGGCAGCGCCCCCCTGGATGAAGCTCACCGCGAAGTACTGGATGTTCTCGGTGAACGCGAAGCCGGCCCCGATGAGCGCGCCGTAGACGATGCCGTCGACCGGGCCGTCGAAGGCGCGTCGCGCGGTCGCGAAGATGAGGAAGACCCCGAGGCCCTTCGCGAACTCCTCGACGACCGGGGCCTGCACCACGGTCTGGAGCACCTCGCGGGCGCCGGTGGCGGGGCCGAACGCCATGGACAGCAGCAGGTCGATGCCCAGTGCGATGCCGACGGCGGCGATGCCGCCCCAGCCCACCGCCAGCATCAGCAGCGAGCGCGGCTCGGGCTCCCATCGGTCGACGATGCGCACGGCGAACAGCACGCCGATCAGCGGCACCACTGCCAGCAGCATCCCGATCAGCGAGGCGCCCGGTCCCAGCGCGTTGAGGAAGTAGCCGATGAGGGCGATCAGGATGAGGACGAGGATGCCGACGATCCAGATCGACGCCGTGCGCCCGCGGCGCGGCGCCACCGCGGTGGGGATCTGCACCGGGGCCGGCGAGGTCGCCGGCGGCGCGATCGTCGCGGGAGTCGCGTTGCGCGGCTGCGCGAGGGCGGAGGCGAACTCGGGCGGAGTGAGCGAGGGCCGCGGCCGGGCGGCACCGGGGTCGTGCGTCATGCGCTCAGCCTATGGCTGCACAACGCTCCACCGCCGCGCGAATGCAGGTCGCCCGTCGGCGCGGGCGTCCGGCTAGGTTGGGGGAATGCGCTTCGCCCATGTCGTGCCGCCGCGGTCGGCCGAACCGAGGCTTGCACTCATCGAGGGCGACGAGGCGATCCTCGTGGAGGCACTGTTCGACGGAGCTCCGCGCGTCCTCGAGGAGCTGATCGCCGGCGGCGACGCGCTGCTCGCACGCGTGCGGGATGCCGCGGGCCGGGGCACGCGGCATCCGCTCGACACGATGGGCTTCGCGTCGGCGCTCCTGACACCGCCCGTGATCCTCGCGATCGGCCTGAACTACGCCGCGCACTCCAGCGAGCTGGGACTGAAGACGGACTCCACCCCGACCGTGTTCGTCCTCTGGCCGAACTCACTGGCGGGGCACGACGGCACGACGATCTGGCCGCGTTCGCTGAGCGAGTCCGTCGACTACGAAGCGGAGCTCGGGGTCATCATCGGCACCCCGGCGAAGGACGTCTCCCCCGACGACGCACTCGACCACGTGTGGGGCTACACCGTGGTCAACGACATCACGGCGCGCGACATCCAGTACTCCGAGGCCCAGTGGTCGCGCTGCAAGTCGTTCGACGGCTTCACGCCCACCGGCCCGTTCGTGGTCACGGCCGACGAGATCCCCGATCCGCAGGACCTCCACATCTGGACCGTGCTGGACGGCACGACCCTGCAGGATGCGACGACCGGCCAGATGGTGCGGCCCGTCGCGACGCTCATCTCGCACCTGTCGAAATCGGCGACCCTGCTGCCCGGAACGCTCATCTCGACCGGCAGCCCCGGAGGCGCCGGCTACTCGCGCGATCCGCAGGTGTTCCTGCGCGACCGTTCGACAGTCACCGTCGGGATCGACGGCATCGGCGCACTGACGACCCACTGCCGCATCCTCGGCTGATCGCACGACGAAGCCCCCGCTCCGATCGGGAGCGGGGGCATCGCGTGCAGCTGATTCAGCGGGTCACGGGCAGGTGATCGTGCCGCCGGTGTTGAGCTCGTACTCTCCGGGAGCCATCCCTTCGCACAGCTCCTGCAGGGCCGCGCCGGCACCGTTGACCAGCACGATGACGATGATGATCGTCGCGATGATGCTGAGGACCAGGAAGATCCAGCCCAGGATGATCGCCACCTTCGCGGGGGTGTTCTTCACGCCCGCCTTCTTGCTCTGCGAGCGCGCGACGTAGCCGAGGATCAGGCCGACCAGCGACGCGAAGAACACCACGACGAGGGCGACGATGCCGAGGGTCTTGCCCGGCACCGGAGCGTCCGCGGGCGCGCCGTAGGCGGCCGGCGGGGCCGCCGCGTACGCAGGCGGGGCTGCGGCGTAGTCGGGCTGGGCGGGGCCGGCCGGCGCGGCGGCATACTCCGGCGCGGCAGGCGCGGCGGCATACTCGGGAGCGGCGGGCGCGGCCTCCGGCTCAGCGGGGGCCGCGTACTCCGGCGCGGCGGGAGCGGGCGCCTCTGCGGGCGCGGCAGGCGCATCGGCGGGCGGCTGAGGCGCAGTCGGCTCCGACGCGGGCTGCTGAGGCGGCTCGGGTGCGGCCGGGTTCTGCGGATCGGTCATTTCTCGCCTTTCGTTCGAGTCTCCTGACGTTATCGATCCGGAGCCTCCCGCGGCAACAGATCAGCGAGAGTCGGCGGCCTGCTCCACGACCACGTCCTCCGGCGCCTGCTGGATCGGGATCGCGGCGGTCACCGTCTCGAGCCCGGAGAGTCGGGCGGGCGACAGCTGCTTGGCGACCTGCTCGCGTGACATGAGACCCGCCTCGACGACGAGGTCGGCGACGCTGTGGCCGGTGAGCAGGGCCGTCTTGGCCAGTGCCGCCGCGGCCGCGTAGCCGATGAACGGCGTGAGCGCCGTGATCACGCCGACGGACGAGCCCACCATGGCGCCGAGACGCTCGCGGTTCGCGGTGATGCCCTCGACGCAGTTGACGCGCAGCGTGAGGATGGCCTGGCGCAGCCAGGTGATCGACTGGAAGATCGAGTGCGCGATCACCGGCTCGAACGCGTTCAGCTGCAGCTGCCCGCCCTCGACGGCCATCGTCACGGTCAGATCGGCGCCGGCGATGGCGAACGCCACCTGATTGACGACCTCGGGGATGACCGGGTTGACCTTGCCGGGCATGATGCTCGAGCCTGCCTGGCGAGCCGGGAGGTTGATCTCGCCGAACCCTGCCTGCGGGCCGGACGAGAGCAGCCGGAGGTCGTTGCAGATCTTCGACAGCTTGATCGCGTTGCGCTTCAGCGACGCCGAGAACGACATGAACGAACCGGTGTCGCTCGTCGCCTCGACGAGGTCGTTCGCGGTCGCGAGGTCGAGGCCGGAGATCTCTCGCAGGTGCCGCAGCACCACTGGAGCGTAGGACGGGTCGGTGGTGATGCCTGTTCCGATGGCCGTCGCGCCCATGTTGATCTCGTAGAGCAGGTACGCGTTCTCGGTGAGGCGCTGGTGGTCGTAGCCCAGCGTGGTCGCGAAGCCGTGGAACTCCTGACCGAGGGTCATCGGCACGGCATCCTGCAGCTGCGTCCGGCCGACCTTCAGGACGTCGTGGAACTCCACCGCCTTGGCGAGGAACGCCCGGCGCAGCAGGTCGAGCTCTTCGAGCAGGGTCTTGAGGTCGAGACCGAGCCCCACCTTGACCGCGGTCGGGTAGACGTCGTTCGTCGACTGGCTCCGGTTGGTGTCGTCGATCGGCGACAGGAACGCGTAGTCGCCCTTCGGTCGCCCCGCGAGCTCGAGGGCGAGGTTCGTGATGACCTCGTTCGCGTTCATGTTCGTCGAGGTGCCGGCGCCGCCCTGAATCACGCCGACGACGAACTGGTCGTGGAACTGCCCGTCGATGACGAGCTGCGCGGCACGATCGATGAGATCGGCCTTGGCCGGATCGAGCACCCCGATCTCACGGTTCGCGCGGGCGGAGGCCTGCTTCACCATGGCGAGCGCGCGCACCAGGTCGGGATAGACCGAGATCGGCCTCTTCGAGATCGGGAAGTTCTCCAGCGCGCGGGCGGTGTGGATGCCCCAGTACGCGTCAGCGGGGATCTCCAGGGATCCCAGGGAGTCGGTCTCGATGCGGGTTCGCGTCATTGCGTCCAGTGACATGTGTGTGGTGTCCTCGTGGGTCGTTCACAGCGGTGTGCCGGGATGCTTCGAGACTACTCGCGACACCTTCGCGCCGGCCTATACGCGGCGTACAGCGAACCGGGTCGCCGCGTACACGGGGGCGGCCCGCCGGCGGAGTTCGAGCGCGCTCAGTGGGGCTTGCGCGAGAACGCCTCGAGCCGCTGCTCGGGCGTGAGCCGCGACATCCGCTCCACCCATTCCGCGGAGAAGACGTCGGCGGTGGGCGCCTCGACGACGGGGACGACGGCGTGGGTGATCGTGTCGTCGTATACGTGCACGAGGTGGAAGGACTGGCCGGCGTCCATGCCGTTCACGTCGACCGCGGCCCGCGCCAGGTTCATCGTGTAGCAGGTGGCGGCGGCGACGCTCACCGGGACGCCCGCGAACGTGCCGCTCGTCGAATAGTGCAGGTGCCCTGCGAGGATCGCGCGCACGTCGGTGCCCGCGATCACCTCGGCGAGGCGCCCCTGGTCTCGCAGCTCGAGGATGTCGAACAGGGGCACATGCGACGGCAGCGGCGGGTGGTGCAGCGCGAGGATCGTGCCGAGCGGGGCAGGGGTCTCGAGCACGGCGCGCAGCCACTCCAGCTGTGCGGTGTCGAGATCGCCGTGGTGCCAGCCGGGCACCGTCGAGTCCAGCCCGATGAGCCGCAGGCCGCCGAGATCCCACACTCCGGTGACGGGCTCCTGCGTCGGCTCGAGTCCGAGCAGGTCGCGGCGCAGCGCCGGCCGCTCGTCGTGGTTGCCTGCCACCCACACCACGGGAGCACCGAGGCGCTCGGCGACCGGCTCGACGGCTTCGCGCAGGGCCCGGTAGGCCGCCGGCTCGCCGAGATCCGTCAGGTCGCCCGTGAACACGATCGCATCGGGACGGATGCCGGTGGCCTCGACCGCGACCAGCGTGCGTGCCAGGTTCGCCGCGGTGTCGAAGCGCCCGCCGAGCGGCGGGTTGCCCGCCAGCAGGTGCGTGTCGCTGATGTGCAGCAGCGTGCGCCGGGCGGCCGGATGCTGACCGAACTGCACGGACGCGGCGGAACCCACGCGCCCGGCGGAATCGGGCGTTGCACCGGCGGCGCCGGAAGCGGGCGTGGGGACCATGGGCCCCAGCCTAGGCGCTCGTGCCGACACCGCTCATGCGGCGGACGGCCGTTGCGCCTCAGTGGTTGAACAGGATGAGGAGCAGCCCGCCGAGGACGGCGGCGGCGCAGACGCCGAAGCAGAGATAGGCGGCCACGAGGGCCACACGCTTCTGACCATCGGTCAGCGGACTGCGCTTGGCGGCCTTCGCGGCAGCCTTCTCGGCGCGGCGCGCTTCCTTCTCGGTGATCACGGTGATGGCGTCGGTGAACTCGGCGGGCGCGACGACCGGCGCGCGGCCGGCGCGCACGAGGAGACGCAGGCCGAGCGCGTAGAAGCCGACGACGAGGACGGCCGAGGTGAAGGCCGCGATGAAGACCTGTACGAACGATTCCCAGTGGATGGTCATCGCGGGCCTCCGCTCTTCGGGCCGTTCGCGGATCGCTCGGCGGCCTTCGCCGCCTTCGCCGCCTTCTTCGCCGCGGTATTGGCCGCGGTCTGCGCGGCTGCCACGCGCCGCGCCTCTTCACGGGCGATGGCACGCTGGCGGCGTGTGGGCGGCGGGTTGCGCTTGACCTTGACCGCGCGGCCCGAGTCGGCGACCTCGCTCATCGCGTTCGCCGCCGTCACCTCGTCGCGGCGCGAGCGCAGGAAGAGGAACAGGATGATCGCGACGGCGAGCACGGCGTCGATGATGACGCCCCAGACGGGCAGCCACACGACGATCAGAGCAGCCACGGCGCCGACCGCGCCCGCGGCAGGGAGGGTCAGGACCCAGCCCACCATGATGCGGCCCGCCGTGCGCCACCGCACCTGGGACCCCCGGCGTCCGAGGCCGGATCCGATGACCGAGCCCGACGCGACCTGGGTGGTCGACAGCGCGAAGCCGAGGGCGCTCGAGGCGAGGATCGTCGAGGCCGTCGACGCCTCGGCCGCGAAGCCCTGAGCCGGCTTGACCTCGGTCAGCCCCTTGCCGAGCGTGCGGATGATGCGCCAGCCGCCCATGTAGGTGCCGAGGGCGATCGTGATCGCGCAGGCGAACACCACCCAGGTCTGCGGTTCGGGGTTCGATGCGGACTGCAGGCCGGCCGTGATGAGCAGGAGCGTGATGATGCCCATGGTCTTCTGCGCGTCGTTCGTGCCGTGCGCCAGAGCGACCAGGGACGACGTGAAGATCTGCCCGAAGCGGAAGCCGTCGCGCCCGTCGGGCTTGCTGTCGTAGCGCCGGGTGAGCGCGTAGGCGAGCTTCGTCGCGGTGAAGGCGATGAGCCCGGCGGTGACCGGGGCGATGAACGCCGGCAGGATCACCTTCGACATCACGACACCGAAGTCGACCGCCGTGACGCCGACGCCGACGATCGTGGCGCCGATGAGCCCGCCGAACAACGCGTGTGAGGACGATGAGGGAAGCCCCAGCAGCCACGTGAGCATGTTCCAGGTGATGGCGCCGATGAGGCCGGCGAGGATGATCTCCGGGAAGATGTCGTGGGAGATCTGCTCCTCGTTGATGATCCCGCCCGAGATGGTCTGAGCCACCTCCGTCGACAGGAACGCGCCGACCAGGTTGAGGACCGCTGCGAGGAGCACCGCGGTCTTGGGCTTGAGTGCACCGGTGGCGATGGGCGTGGCCATCGCGTTCGCCGTGTCGTGGAAGCCGTTCGTGAAATCGAAGAACAGCGCCAGCGCGATCACCAGAACGATGATGAGGGTTGCGGTTTCCACCGTTCGCTTTCGGTGAGGAGGAGTGGAGAGATGGTGCCGACGAGATCGGCGCGACGAACGAACAGTTCACCAAGAATTCAGGTACCGGCAACCGGCCAGGAAGAATCCTACATCGGCGACCCTGACGGTCAACTCGGAGGCGACTAGCGTGGAACGGTGACTCTCAGCGACCCCGTACCCGCCCCGTCCGCCCCTGCCGCCGGCATCCGTCCTCCGGTCGCCGACAGCAGGATCACCGTCCGCTCGCACCACGGCGACGACGTCGAGGACCGCTACGAGTGGTTCCGTGAGAAGGAGGACGCCGCTGTCATCGCCCACCTCGAGGCGGAGAACGCCTACACGCAGCAGCGCACCGCCCACCTCGAGGGGCTCCGCGAGCGCATCTTCGGCGAGATCAAGGGCCGCACGCTCGAGACCGACCTGTCGGTTCCGACCCGCCGCGGCCAGTGGTGGTACTACGGCCGCACCGTCGAGGGCAAGCAGTACGGCATCCAGTGCCGTGCGCCGCTCGCCTCGCCCGACGACTGGACGCCGCCCGAGCTCTCCCCCGACGTCGAGGTGCCCGGTGAGCAGATCCTGCTCGACGGCAACATCGAGGCCGACGGTCACGAGTTCTTCTCGCTGGGCAGCTTCGAGGTCACGAGCGACGGCACCCTGATGCTCTTCGGCGTCGATGTCGCCGGCGACGAGCGCTACACGGTGCGCGTGCGCAATCTCGTCACCGGCGAGCAGCTGCCCGACGAGATCCCCGACACCTTCGCCGGTGCCACCTTCTCCCCCGACGGCCGCTTCATCGTCTACACGACCGTGGACGACGCGTGGCGGCCCGACACCGTGTGGCTCCACGAGCTCGGCACGGCCGTCGAGGACGATGCGAAGCTGTTCCACGAATCCGATGAGAGGTTCTGGGTCGGCGCCGGATTCACCCGCAGCGACCGGTTCCTCGTCATCGGCCTGGGCTCGTCGATCACCTCGGAGGAATGGCTGCTGGATGCCGACGACCTGCGGGGCGAGCCGCGCGTCGTGTGGCCGCGCACCGAGGGCGTCGAGTACGACTCCGAGCACGCCGTCGTCGACGGCGAGGACGTGCTCTTCATCCTCCACAACGACGACGCCCTCGACTTCGAGCTGGTGCGGGTGGCGGCATCCGACCCGGCCGGTGAGCGCGCGGTCGTGATCCCGCATCGCCCTGGCGAGCGGCTGCTGGGCGTGTCGACGTTCCGCGACTGGGGCGTCGTCGGCTATCGCCGTGGCGGGCTCGCCCGGCTCGGCATGCTGGACTACGCGACCAGCGAGGTCAGCGAGATCGCGTTCGACGAGTCGCTGTACTCGGTGGGGACCGGCGGCAACCCGGAGTGGGCTCCCCCGCTCCTGCGCCTCGGCTACGGATCATTCGTCACGCCGGGCACCGTCTACGACCTCGACGTCGCGACCGGCGAGCTGCACCTGCGCAAGCGCCAGCCGGTGCTGGGCGGCTACGAGCCCGACGACTACGCGCAGGCGCGAGTGTGGGCGACCGCCCAGGACGGCACCCAGCTCCCCATCTCGCTGGTCTACAAGCGGTCGTTCGGCGACGCCGGCGCCGCGCCGCGCCCCGTGCACCTGTACGGCTACGGGTCGTACGAGCACTCGATCGAGCCCGGGTTCTCGGTTCCGCGCCTGTCGGAGCTCGACCGCGGGGTCGTGTTCGCCGTCGCCCACGTGCGCGGCGGGGGCGAGATGGGCCGTCAGTGGTACGAGGACGGCAAGCTGCTCAATAAGCGCAACACGTTCACCGACTTCGTCGACAGCGCCCTGCATCTCATCGACCACGGCTACACGACCCCGTCGCAGCTGGTCGCCGAGGGCGGTTCGGCGGGAGGACTCCTGATGGGTGCGGTGGCGAACCTGGCGCCCGAGCTGTTCGCCGGCGTTCTCGCCGACGTGCCGTTCGTCGACGCGCTCACGACGATCCTCGACCCGTCGCTGCCATTGACCGTCATCGAGTGGGACGAGTGGGGCGACCCGCTGCACAACGCCGACGTGTACGACTACATGAAGTCGTACTCGCCCTACGAGAACGTGCGGACGGATGTCGCCTACCCGCGCATCCTCGCCGTCACCTCGCTCAACGACACCCGCGTGCTGTACGTCGAGCCGGCCAAGTGGGTCGCGCGGCTGCGCGAGGTCGGTGCCGACGCGCTGCTGAAGTGCGAAATGGTGGCCGGTCACGGCGGCGTGAGCGGTCGCTACAACGCCTGGCGCGAGCGCTCCTTCGAGCTCGCCTGGCTCCTCGACGTGCTCGGCGTGGCCGACGCCTGACGGGCGGCGCGGCACGCCGGCGGTCAGTCGCGACTCCGCCCGGTGAGTGGTCTCGATTCCTCCCAGAGAGGGGCGATACCGGCACCGCGGGTCCGAACACTTGAAAATCGCCACTGAACTTCCGGTTCACACAGCCCTGAGGTGAGCCGTGTGAACCGGAAGTTCATCGACATCCTGGTGCCCACCGACCTGAGGTGAACCGTGCGAACCGGAAGTTCATCGACGTTCTCGCTGGGTCGCGATGCGAGCGCCAGATCCCGCCGGCCGACCAGCGGATCCCGCAGATCGAGCGGGTCCCTCGAGGCGAGGCATCCCTTCGTCGTCCGGTTCGACGCCAGAGACGTCAGCCGAAGAGGGCGGCGGCTTCCTCGTAGCGGTAGAGGGGGACCGTGTTGAGCTCGCCGAGGGCCTCGGCGAAGGGGACGCGCACGATGTCGGTGCCGCGCATGGCGACCATCTGGCCCCACGCGCCGTCCATGATGGCGTCGGCGGCGTGCAGGCCGAGGCGGGTGGCGAGCACGCGGTCGAAGCCCGACGGCGAGCCGCCGCGCTGGATGTGGCCGAGCACGGTCGAGCGCGTCTCGATGCCGGTGATGCGCTCGATCTCGGGCGCGAGGACCTCGCTGATACCGCCGAGGCGCGGGCGGTTGAACGCGTCGAGGCCCTTGTCGCTGAACGCCTCGTCCATGCCGGTGAGGGTGAACCCCTCCGAGACCACGACGAGCGGCGCACGTCCGCGGTCGTGGGCCTTCGTCACCTGCGCGCAGATCTCGTCGATCGACATCGGCACCTCGGGGATGCAGATGGCGTGGGCACCGGCGGCCATGCCGGCATGCAGGGCGATCCAGCCGACGTGGCGGCCCATGACCTCGGCGACCATGCAGCGCTGGTGCGAGTCGCCGGTGGTGCGCAGGCGGTCCATCGCGTCGGTCGCGATGTTGACGGCGGTGTCGAAGCCGAAGGAGTAGTCGGTCGCGCGCAGGTCGTTGTCGATCGTCTTGGGGACGCCCAGCACGTTGATGCCGTCGTTCGCGAGGCGGTTCGCCGCGGCGAGGGTGCCCTCGCCGCCGATCGCGATGATGCCGTCCAGGCGGTGGCCGTACATCGTCTTCGCGATGTTCTCGGCGCCGCCGCGCGGGCCCTCGTACGGGTTCGTGCGGCTCGTGCCGAGGATCGTGCCGCCGACCTTCGACAGGCCCTTCACCTCGTGCCGGGTCAGCGGGAAGAAGTCGCCGTCGACGACACCACGCCAGCCGTCGCGGATGCCGACGAACTCGAGGTCGTATGTCGTCGTCCCCTTGAGCACGACGCCGCGGATGACCGCGTTGAGTCCGGGGCAATCGCCGCCGCTCGTCAGGATGCCGATCTTCATAGCTGTGATCCTCGCTGTCGGGTGAAGAGAGTCGGCGACGCTGCCTCCCCCGACATTAGTGCCGGACGCGCCGCCCTGCCACACGAACCGCCTTGCCCTGCGCCGACGACGAAGGGCGGCGCGAATCCGCGCCGCCCTTCCTCGCTCTACGGACTACGCCGCGCCGAGCGCCTGCCGCAGCACATGCATGAGCGCGGACAGCTGCACCGAGTCGCTCGACTGCGGGTCGACGGCCTCGCCGTCGAGCGCCCGCGCTGCCAGCCCCTGCTTGGAGTCGATCAGCTCGGCGATCTTGGTGTCGATCGTGTGCGCCGCGATGATGCGCCACGCGGTGACCGGCTCGTCCTGGCCGATGCGGTGCACACGGTCGATGGCCTGCGTCTGCTCGGCGGCCGTCCATGACAGCTCAGCGAGCACGACGTTCGACGATGCCTGCATGTTCACGCCGACGCCCGCAGCAGTGAGCGAGCAGACGGCGATGCCGACGTCGGGGTCCGTGTTGAACGCGTCGATCGCCTGCTGGCGGGCGACCGTCGCCTGATCGCCTCGCAGCGACACCGTCTTCAGACCGGCCGCGGCGAAGTGCGCCTCGGCGGCGTCCATGACGTCGATGTGCTTGGCGAAGAACACGACCTTGCCGACCGAACGCTGCAGCTGCACCGCATAGTCCGCCGCGAGCACGGCCTTGGCCTGACCGATCTTGCGCACCATCGTGAAGACGTTCTCCGAGCCGGTGCCGGCGGCCTTCGACTCCTCGAGCTCGTTCTGCGCGACCAGGCGCACGATGTCTTCGTCGATGTGGCCGGGGCCGTGGCCGCGGTCTCCGCGGGCGTCGATGATGCGGCGGTAACGCGCGGCGAGGCGCTCACCGAGCTCGCGCTCGGCCTGACGGATGGAGCGCCCGAACTCATCGTCCAGCTGAACGGGCAGGTCGGCGATGAGCTTGTCGGGCAGGTCGGCGGCGACATCCTTCTTCTTGCGCCGGACGATGCCCATCGAGATGACGGCGTCGCGCGCTTCCGGGTAGAACGACTTGTCGGCGGGCGTCAGCCCCGTCTCGTCGAGCTTCTCCATGAGCTCTGGACCGGGCTTCTCGCCGGTGGTCCAGCCCAGGAAGCGCCAGATCGCGTCGAAGTCCTCGACGTCGTTGATGAGCGGCGTGCCCGTGAGGGCCAGCAGGAGCGGATCGCGCACCTGCTCACGGATGCGCGTCGCGAGGGCCAGCACGTTCTGCGACCGCTGCGACGTCAGGTTCTTGATGAAGTGCGCCTCGTCGACGACCATGCCCTTCAGCCCGATCGAGCTGAGCCACGACAGGTGCCGGTCGAGGATCTCGTAGTTGACGATGAAGACGTCGGCGAACGCGTCGATGTCTTCGCCGTCGCCCTGGATCACCGTCGCGCGACGGTGCGGCGTCCAGCGCTCGACCTCGCGCGCCCAGTTCATCTTCACCACGTTGGGGACGACGGCCAGGAGCGGGTACGCGTTCGCGACGGATGCCGCGAGCACCGACTCCGCCGTCTTGCCCAGGCCCGGCTCATCGGCGAGGAGGAACGTGCGGTGCCCGGCGCGCACGGACTCGAGGAACCGCGACTGGTGCGGCATGACCTCGAGGCCCCTGGGCGACAGACGGTCGAACTCGGGCACGGGCGGGAGCTCCATCGTGGCGCTGCCGCCACCGGCACCGATCTCGAACGCCTTGTACAGCGGGCCCATGAGCTCCCAGCTGTCCAGGCGGCGGCGCGGCGTCTGCTTGGGGCCTCGCGCCGACAGGTCGGGCGCCAGGAACGGGTTCGCCTCGCGCCGCGCCACGACCTGCTGCGGCACGACCTGGCGCTCGACCAGCGCGGCCGGCACGACGGGCGTCGCGACCGGCGCGACGTCGGTGATGATGAGCTCGTCGGGTGCGAGCTCGGCGCCCGACTCGAGCAGCCAGTCCCGGCGCATGCGGCGCGCGACCGGCGAGGTGGCCTGGTCGACCTCGAGCAGCTGGATGAGCGAGGTGTCGCGGGCGGCGGTCTTCGCGAGGATGGTCGCGACGCCGTCGAGCCGCTTCAGCAGCTCGGCGCGCGCGGCATCCGTCAGCTCGGTGTCGCCCTTCACACGGGCGCGCTCCTCGCGCACCAGAAACGCGATGACCTGGAACTTGACGCGGTTGGTCGGGCCCAGCTTTCCGCGCTGGGCCTTGGCCTCGACCTCTCGCACCTTGCGGGCGAGGATCGGGATGATCGGGGCCTCGTCGTCGCGACGTGCGGACGAGGTCTTGCGGCGACGCTGCGCCGTCTGGGCGGGTGCCGTGGTCGGCATGCTCCTCCTGAGCGTGAGTGCCGGCTCGGGACCGGCGAGGATCGGATGACACCGATGGTTCTGCGTGCTCCCGCGGGCGGCGCAAGCGCCGTCGCGAACGCGGGATCGGGGATGTTGCGTCGGCGGTCGCGGGCACTCGCTTCTGCGAGCTGCGACATCGTCAGCGGTTCTTCCCTCGTGCCATTCTACGGGACGGGGGCCGGGTCGAGGGAAGCAGGCCCGCCGAAGGGATGCAGATTCGAGATGCGGGCGCCGCGGGATCAGCCCCAGAGCGTCGCGACCACGTCCTCGGTGTACCCGTCGGGCGCGAAGTTGATCCACGCCGTCGTCACCAGGCCGCCGTCGCCGACGTAGTGCGTCTCGCCGCGGGTGTACTCGTTGTCGTCGAGCGTCACGCCCTTCTGCTCGATCCGGCACACGGTGCCGTCGCCGAGCGCCTCGCAGCCGAAGCCGGCCGCGGGCAGCGCCGCGAGGACCGCATCTGCCTGGTCGCCGTCGATCACGGTGACGTTCGTCGCCAGACCGTACTCGCTCGGCTGGCCCCACGAGCATCGCAGCGTCGGAGCGCCGCTGTGGATGATCTCGAGAAGATCGGCGTTCTCGGTCGACAGCATCGTGACGCCGGGGTCGTTGAGCGGCGGATTGGCCGACTGCAGGCCGGCGAGCATTTCGGCGGAGTAGATCTCCTCGCACGCGGCCGGCAGCTGGAAGCCCGCCTGCGGCTCCTCGGTCTCGACCGGTGACACCGAAGGGGCCGGGGTCGGTTCCTCCACGGTGATCGAAGGGCTGCTCGACGGCGTGGCAGCCGGCTCGGGGCGACAGCCCGCGACGACGACGGCGAGCGCAGCGAGCGCCACGCACCCGACCACGACCCGCTTCCACCGGCTCTGCTCGACCGTTCCCACGTCACCCGTCCTCTCGCGCCACCGGAGGGCGCCGCGATATCGACCCTAACGACGAGGACGGACGGATGCCGCCGGCCACGCCGCCCGGCCACCCGACGCGGGACGGACTCAGGGTCCGGCGTACGCGCTCTGCCACTCCGAGAGCGTGTGGGGGTCGTCGGTCACGATGCCGTCGACGCCGAGCGCGGTGACGGCATCCCACTGCGTGTCGTTGTTCAGCGTGTACACGACCACGCGCGCGCCGGCCGCGTGCAGCTCGTCGACGATGCCGGGGCGCGCCAGCACCGCTTTGCGGCTGACCACCACGCCCCGTGCGCCGGACTCGGCCACGGCGCTGACGACATCGGAGGGCAGATGCTTGAGGATGAGCAGCCGCGACAGCACCTCCGACTCCGTCGCGGCGAGCGCCAGGGTCCGGGCGTCGAAGCTGGCGAAGACCACTCGCCGCTCGAGGCCGCGCGCGGCGACTTCGGCCACGGCCGCGTCGACGGCGGCGGCATCCCATCCGCCCTTCAGCTCGACGATCGCGCGGCCGTCGGCGGCGACGAGCGCGTCGAGGAACTCGGCCAGCGTCGGAACGGGCGTTCCGGCGTAGGCGGGATCGAACCACGAGCCCGCATCCAGCGCGAGCACCTCCGCCAGCGCGAGCGACGACAGCCGGCCGTGGCCGTCCGTGGTGCGGTCGACCGTCTTGTCGTGCATGAGCACCGGATGGCGGTCGGCGGTGAGCGCGACGTCGACCTCGACGTAATCGAATCCGGCGGCGAGCGCGGCGGTGATCGCGGGGAGCGTGTTCTCGGGGGCGGTGGCGGCGCCGCCGCGATGGCTGGCGATGAACGCGGCCTCGCCGGGCGTCCTCTCATCCCCCATCAACTCGCGCGAGCTGACACGTGCGGGGGTCGCGCCGAGGACGGCGATGACGACGCTCGCGATGGCGAGCACACACATGACGGACAGGGCGTGGATCCGGTCGCGAGCGCGATCGGAAGCCGCGGAGTAGGGCATCGGGCATGTCCTCCGAGGTTCGTTCACACGTCACCGTCGACGTGGTGCGGATCACTCTACATGCGCCGTTACTGTTTCGTTACTTAGGATTCGCGCTGGTTCGCCTCACGGCGATGACGGCGTCCCACAGCGCCTCGGCGACGTCGCCCTTGCTCCCCCGGCGCGCCGCGACGACCTCGCCGTCCGCGTCGATCACCGTGACCGCGTTGTCGGCGGCCTCGAACCCCTTCGCCCAGCCGACCTCGTTCACGGCCAGCAGATCGGTGCCCTTGCGCGCGGCCTTGCGGCGTCCGCGGTCGAGGAGGGTCTCGCCATCGCCCGGCGTCTCGGCGGCGAACCCGACGATCGTCTGGCCGCCGCGACGGCGGCGGACCAGCCCGGCGAGGATGTCGTCGTTCTCGATGAGGTCGAGCGTGATCCCGCCCGCGGGCGCGGAGTCCTTGGATCGCTTGAGCGGCGACACCTCGGCCACGCGGTAGTCGGCGACGGCCGCCGCCATCACGATGACGTCGGCAGCGCCGGCCTCGGCGTCGACGGCGGCACCGAGCTCTGCCGCGGTTCCGGCGCGCACCACCCGCACACGCGGGACAGCGGATGCCGTGGCCAGCACGCCGTCGTCGACATGGGCGGCGACGAGCACCACGTCGGCGCCGCGGTCGGCGGCGGCCAACGCGACGGCCACGCCCTGGCGGCCGCTCGAGCGGTTGCCGATGTAGCGCACCGGATCGATGGGCTCGCGGGTGCCGCCGGCGCTCACGACGACGCGGAGCCCGTCGAGGTCGGCGGGCCGGCCGCCGGCCGCGGCGAGCGCGGCGTCGAGGATCGCCTCGGGCTCCGACATCCGTCCCGGCCCGCTGTCGCCGCCGGTCAGCTCGCCGCTCTCGGGGCCGACCACGATGACCCCGCGCTCGCGCAGCGTCGCCATGTTGTGGACGGTCGAGGGGTGGCGCCACATCTCGGTGTGCATCGCCGGCGCCACGACGACCGGTGCCGTGGTGGCGAGTAGGGTCGTCCCCAGGAGGTCGTCCGCGAGTCCCGCGGTCATCTTCGCCAGGGTGTTCGCCGTCGCGGGCGCCACGATCACGAGGTCGGCCGCCTGGCCGAGCGAGACGTGACGGACCCGCGCGACATCATCGTGGACGGAGGTCGTCACGGGGTGACGGCTGATCGCCTCCCATGTCGGCAGCCCGACGAACCGGAGGGCGTCGTCCGTGGGGACGACATGCACCTCGTGCCCCGCCTTGACCAGCAGGCGCACGAGCTGGACGGTCTTGTAGGCGGCGATGCCACCGGTGACCCCGACTACGACGAACACCCTCCGATCTTGGCACGCCCGCCCGACTCCCCGGCCCCACAGCCGGACGACACCCCCGAGGAGCCCTCTGCATGTGCACCGTTGTGATCCGCGTCCCGGCGTCGGCCGACGAGCCCACACGCGTGCTCGCGATCCGCGACGAGGACCCGGATCGGCCGTGGAACCCGCTCGGCCGGTGGTGGCCAGAGCCTCACGACGGCGTCGTCGGGGTGCGCGACGTCCGCGCCGGCGGCGCGTGGCTGGCGGCCGACCCGGCAGCCGGCCGGCTCGCCGTGCTCCTCAACCGCGCGGACGAGTCGAAGCGCCCCGAGTCCGAGCTGGTGTCGCGGGGCGGCATCGTGCTGGACTCCGTCGCGGGCCGCGCGCCGGCGGGCGAACCGGCGACGCACGGCTTCAATCTCGTCGAGGTCGACGGCGCGCACGCACGCGTGCTCACGTGGGACGGCGTGGCCCTGCGCACGGTCGACCTCCCGCCCGGCACGCACATGATCGCCCACGACGACGTCGACGACGGCGCAACGCCGCGCATCGCCCGGTGGCTGGACGAGTTCCGCTCGGCGGAGCCCACGGGCGAAGGACGCTGGTGGATGCCGTGGGTCGAGGTGCTCGAGCGGTCCGCCGAGCTCGCACCGACCGACGACGATGCGATCATCCGCGACAACCGTCCGTACGGCTACCCCACGCTGTCGCTGCTCGCGTGCGTCGCGTCGGTGTCGGCGCACGACGTGGACGTGCACTACGGCGAGCTCACGCACCCGGGCGAGTGGGGCGGGCTCGCGCTCGAATAGGGAGCGGCGCGACGAGCCGAGGTCTGCGCTGCGTCCCCGAGGCGTTTCGTCTCGGTCGCTGGCGCTCCCTCGCTCAACGACCGGTTGCCCATGCCCCGGTCGTTGAGCGAGCGAGGAACGAGCGAGACGAGACGCCCCGAACTTCCGCACGCGGTGGGTTCGAGGCGCTCCGTCAGGCTCTCACGCTCGTGTCAGACCAGGCTCTTCGGGTGCCACACCGTCTTCGTCTCGGTGAACGCGGTGATGCGCGCGAGGCTCGGGGCCGCGGCATCCGTCCCGTTCTCGGGAGGGAGCACGCGTGTGAGGGTGTCGGCGGCCGCGATCTGCAGGTCGACCCAGTCCAGGTCGCCGGCGCCGACGAGGTCGAGCGCGTGCACGTCGGGGTGGGATGCCAGCCACGGTGCGATCTCGGCCGGCGAGCCGGTCAGCACGTTGACCACTCCCCCGGGCACGTCGCTCGTCGCCAGCACCTCGGCCAGCGAGATCGCCGACAGCGGATACCGCTGCGACGCGACGACGACCACCGCGTTGCCCGTCACGAGCGCCGGCGCGATCGCCGAGACGAGACCCACGAGCGCCGTGTCCTGCGGGGCGACGACGCCCACGACCCCGGTCGGCTCGGGCACCGAGATGTTGAAGTACGGTCCGGCCACGGGGTTGCCGTTGCCGGCGACCTGGGCGAACTTGTCGCACCAGCCGGCGTACCAGACCCAGCGGTCGATCGACTCGTCGACTTCGGCGGCGGCCACGGATGCCGAGACACCCGTCTGCTGCACGATCTCGTCCACGAACTGCGCGCGCCGGCCCTCGAGGATCTCGGCGACCCGGTAGAGCACCTGGCCGCGGTTGTAGGCGGTCGCCCCCGACCATCCCTTGACGGCGCCGCGGGCCGAGACCACGGCATCGCGCGCGTCCTTGCGCGACGCGAGTGCCGCGTTCGCGAGGAACTCGCCCTTCGGCGTCGCGACCTCGTAGGTGCGGCCGGACTCGCTGCGGGGGAAGGCGCCGCCGATGTAGAGCTTGTACGTCTTCGGCACGGTCAGTCGCTTGCTCATGCGGAGACCTCCTTCTTGGAACGGGCGGGTACGCGTTTCGTCTCTGCGTTTCGACTCCCAGGCTCGCTCAACGACCGGGGGCCGACGCTCGCCGCGCCCTTCAGGTAGGCGGCGAGGCCGTGACGGCCCCCCTCGCGGCCGTAGCCGGACTCCTTGTAGCCGCCGAAGGGCGACGACGGGTCGAACCGGTTGAAGGTGTTCGCCCACACCACGCCTGCCCGCAGGCGGTCGGCGACGGCGAGGATGCGCGAGCCCTTGTCGGTCCAGATCCCGGCCGAGAGACCGTACGGGGTGTTGTTGGCCTTCTCGATCGCCTCGGCGGGCGTGCGGAACGTCAGCACCGACAGCACCGGTCCGAAGATCTCGTCACGGGCGATGCGATGGCTGGCCTGCACGTTCGTGAAGATCGTCGGCGCGAACCAGAACCCGTTCTCGGGGATGACGCAGGGCGCGCTCCAGCGCTCGGCGCCCTCGTCCTCGCCGATCTTGCTGAGCTCGCGGATGCGGTCGAGCTGCTCGCGCGAGTTGATCGCTCCGATGTCGGTGTTCTTGTCGAGCGGGTCGCCGAGGCGGAGCGTCGACAGGCGGGACTTCAGCCGGTCGACGACCTCGTCGTGGATCGACTCCTGCACCAGCAGGCGGCTGCCGGCGCAGCAGACGTGTCCCTGATTGAAGAAGATGCCGTTGACGATGCCCTCGATCGCCTGGTCGATGGGGGCGTCCTCGAACACGATGTTCGCCGCTTTGCCGCCGAGCTCGAGCGTGAGCTTCTTGTCGGTGCCGGCGACGGCCTTCGCGATCTCGCGCCCGACGGGGGTCGAACCGGTGAAGGCGACCTTGTTCACGTCGGGATGCCGCACCAGCGCCGCACCCGTGGCGCCGGCGCCGGTCACGATGTTCACGACGCCGGGCGGCAGATCGGCCTGCTGCAGGATCTCCGCGAAGATGAGCGCCGACAGCGGCGTGGTCTCGGCGGGCTTCAGGACCACGGTGTTGCCGGCAGCGAGCGCCGGGGCGATCTTCCACGCCAGCATGAGCAGCGGGAAGTTCCACGGGATGATCTGACCGGCGACACCGAGGGATCGCGGGTCGGCGCCGAGGCCCGCGTAGTCGAGCTTGTCGGCCCACCCGGCGTAGTAGAAGAACCACGCCGCGACGAGCGGCACATCGACGTCGCGGCTCTCCTTGATCGGCTTGCCGTTGTCGAGGCTCTCGGCGACGGCGAGCTCCCGCGCGCGCTCCTGCACGAGCCGGGCGATCCGGAACAGGTACTTGCCGCGGTCGCGCCCGCTCATCCTCGACCACGTCCGGTCGTAGGCGCGGCGCGCGGCCGCGACGGCGGCGTCGACATCCGCGTCGCTCGCCGAGGCGATCGTGGCGATGTGCTTCTCGTCGGCGGGCGAGATGGTGGCGAACGGCTCGCCGGACCCGGCGCGGAAGTCGCCGTCGATGAACAGCCCGTACTCGGGCTTGAGGGACAGGATCGCCCGCGACTCGGGGGCGGGCGCGTATTCGAGGAAACTCATGTCTTCTTCCCGGCTCAGTCGATGGTCACGTAGTCGGCACCGGAGTAGTGGCCGGTCTTCAGCTTCTGGCGCTGCAGCAGCACGTCGTTGAGGAGGCTGGACGCTCCGAAGCGGAACAGGTGCGGCTGCAGCCACTCCTCGCCGACGGTCTCGGCGACCGTGACGAGGTACTTGATGGCGTCCTTGGACGTGCGGATGCCGCCGGCCGGCTTGACGCCGACCTTCTCACCGGTGGCCCGATGCCAGTCGCGCACGACCTCGAGCATGAGCAGCGTCACCGGCAGCGTCGCCGCGGGCTGCACCTTGCCCGTCGACGTCTTGATGAAGTCGCCGCCCGCGAGGATCGCGAGCCACGAGGCGCGCTTGATGTTGTCGTAGGTGTTGAGCTCGCCCGTCTCGAGGATCACCTTGAGCGACGCGTAGCTGCCGTCCTCGCGGCGGCACGCCTGCTTCACCCGCGCGATCTGGTCGAACACGAGACCGTAGCGGCCGGCGAGGAAGGCACCGCGGTCGATCACCATGTCGATCTCGTCGGCGCCGTGCGCCACCGCCTCGGCGGTGTCGGCGAGCTTGATGTCGAGAGATGCCCGACCGCTCGGGAACGCGGTGGCTACGGCGGCGACGCTCACTCCGCCCTCGTCGGGGTCGCCGTGGGCCGACCCGAGCGCCTCTACGGCATGCGGCACCATGTCGCCGTACACGCAGACCGCGGCCACGCGCGGGCACGTCGGATCCGAGGCATCCGGATTCAGTGCCTTCGCCACCAGCGAGCGCACCTTGCCGGGAGTGTCGGCGCCTTCGAGGGTCGTGAGGTCGATCAGCTCGATGATCTTGTCGAGCGCCCACGCCTTCGACGTGGTCTTGATGGATCGCGTGCCCAGCCCGGCGGCACGCTGTTCGAGACCGACCGCGTCGACGCCGGGAAGGCCGTGCAGATATCGCCGCAGGGTGGTGTCGTCCGGCTGCCCGCCGAGCAGCTCGACGGCCCGCTCGGGGAGCGTCACGATGGAGGTGCCTGACATGTCCTGACCTGGCTTTCGTCTGTGGGATGGGAGTGAAGTCGCGCTGCGCTGCTCATGAATCGAGCAGGTGGCGTGCGGTGGATTCGTCGGTGACCAGTACCGAGCACAGGCCTGAGGCGACCACTGCGGCGGCGACCTCTCGTTTGGATTCGCCCGCGATGACGGCGATCGCGACGTCGGCGCCGCGGAGCTCGTCGAGGGAGATACCCACCGTGCGGGCGTCCAGGTCGTGGTCGACGACGCGGCCGTCCGCGCCGATGTAGCGCCCGAGCACATCGCCGACGGCGCCGGCCGCGACGAGGCGGTCGATGTCGGCCGGAGTGAGATACCCGCTGTCGACGTGGACCGAGCGGTGATCTGCCGCACCGGCGCTGAAGAGGTACGCGGCGGCGGAGCGCGCCGTCTCGAGGACGCGGGCGACCATGCGGTCCGCTTCGATGGCCTCCTTGGTCGCGCGGTGCTCGAGGATCGCGGGGCTGGGCAGCAGGGCCGCGGCACCGCCGCCCTTCTGGGCGATGCTGACCGCAGTGGCGGCTGCTGTGCCCGGCCGCTGGCTCATGCTGACGCCGCCGTTGATCTGCACGACGTCGGTGCCGGAGGACCAGCCGTCGCGGAGGTGGTGCGCGATGTCGGACAGCGTGCGCCCCCAGCTGACGCCGAGCACACGGGGGCTGGGTCGCAGGGCGGTGAGATAGTCGGCGGCAGCCTGTGCCACGCGCTGCTGGAGCTCGTCCTCGTTGCGCACGCCGGCGCGCGAGACGACGACCGCTGAGACGCCGCGCTCGTCGCGGAGCCGACGCTCGAGCTGCGGACGCCGTGCGCGCGAGTGAAGGATCTCGATGCGGACGAACCCCTCCTCCTTTGCCTGCGTCAGGAGGCGGCCCACTTTCCACCGGGTGATCTGCAGGCTCCGGCCGATCTCCTCCTGCGTGAGGTTCTCCTCGTAGTAGAGCTCGGCGGCTCGGATCGAGAGAAGTTCGTCGACGGCGTCCACGATCCTCCCTTCGTCGTCCCCTCCAGGCTGACACACCCGCGCGGCCGTCACCAACATCTGCACAGAGTTTGCTCAGATGAGCAAACCGTCACGACCGCTGCTCGCCCGGACGTCGCGAGCATCTGTGCCGTGGTGGCGATCTCAGCCGCCGGGTCCCGGCCGCGCCGGGTCGGCGACGCTGGTCTTCGCCTGCCGCAGCAGCACGACCACCCCGATGCCGACGACCACGACGAAGGCGATGGACAGAGTCGTGAACGCGAACCAGTTGTCGTCGAGCACGAGGACGATCGCCGACGACACGACCGCGATCGCCGCGGCGATCAGCTTGGAGGCGAACTTCATCCCGATACCCGGGGTGAGCCGGCCGGCGGGTGAGCCGCCACGCGCGAGGATCAGGTCGGCGAACGCGTCGAGCGTCGCCAGCAGCGAGGCCGAGAACGCGACCGCGCACCCGAGGGCACCCCACAGGTTCGGGGAGTCGGAGGCCGCTGCGTCGGCGGCCATGAGGACCAGCGCGTGCACGCCTCGATCGTAGGCCGACCACGTACGCCGGTCTATGGCTGGCCGCAACGGGCGAAGGATGCCGCCACCCAGCGGGTCAGCTGAGCTCCCCCCGAACCCGAACGATGTCGTCGGACATCTGGGCGATGAGGGCGTCGACCCCCTCGAACGCGACCATACCGCGGATCCGCGAGACGAACTCGATCTCGACGACGTGTCCGTAGAGGTCGAGGTCCGTCTCGTCGAGCACATATGCCTCGACCTGACGCACGTCGATGTCGTCGAACGTCGGGTTCGTGCCGATGCTGATCGCCGCCGGATAGCGCACGCTGCTGCGCGGCGCGGATGCGCCGTCCTGCGGCATCCCCTCGTCGACCAGCCAGCCGGCGTACACGCCCTCGGCGGGGACGAACCCCTCGAGGCCCGGCGACAGATTCGCCGTCGGGAAGCCGAGCTGACGTCCGCGCTTGAGCCCGTGCACGACCTCGCCGCGGGCGGCGTGAGGGCGTCCGAGCAGGCGGGTCGCGCCGGCGACGTCTCCGGCGTCCAGGAGCTCGCGCACCCACGTCGACGAGACGCGCCGCCCGGCGTCGATCGCACGCACGTCGTCGACGACGTCCACCTCGAAGCCGAACTCGGCGCCGAGCTCGCGCAGCAGCTCGGGGTTGCCCGCGCCGCCGCGACCGAAGCGGAAGTCGGCGCCGACCATCACGATCCGCACGCCCAGCGCTCCGACGAGCACATGCTCGACGAACTCCCGGGCACCGAGGTCGGCGAGAGCGCGATCGAACGTGAGCATCAGCGTCGCATCCACTCCCGCATCGGCGAGGAGACGCAGCTTCTGGTCGACGCCGACCAGGCTGTCAGGACACAGCTCGGGGCGCAGCAGCGCGAGCGGATTGCGGTCGAACGTCACGGCGACGACGCGCGAACCTGAGGCTTCGGCATCCACCTGTGCCCGATCGATGACGGCTCGATGGCCCGAGTGCACGCCGTCGAACTTGCCGATCGCGACGACGGACGGCCCGAAGCCCGCAGGCACGTCGCGGGGGTCCCGGAAGACGATCACGACGCGACCGCCGCAGGCGCTGCCGCAGTGCGCTGCGCGACAGGACGATGCGTAGCCAGCCACCAGAGACCGAGGAACGGCAGCACGAGAGGCACGAAGAGGTAGCCCGAGCCGAACCAGGACCAGACGGTCGGGTGGGCGAACAGCTCCGGCATCACGAAGCTCAGCGTGCCGACGATCAGCACGCCGACGAGCTCGAACACGATCGCGACCCACGCCACCACGTACCACCCGCGTCGGCCGGCGAAGACCAGAGCCAGCGTGGCGACGATGTACACGAGCGCCGAGAGCGCCGAGAGCGTGTAGGCGAGCGGCGCCTCGTCGAAGCGCTCGACGATCTGCACGAAGGACCGACCGGTGGCGCCGAGGGCCATGATCGCGTAGACGATCACGAGCACGCGGCCGATGCCGGTCATGCGGGGGCGGGCGGAAGACGACATAACCAGACGAGTTTAGTTCGTGCCGCGGGCACCGGTTCCGCCACGACGACGCGCGACGGCATTCCGGGGGCTGGGCGCCGGCGGCCGCGGCGACGCGCGACGGCCGTCAGGCGAGCTGGACGGTCCAGATCACCTGCATACGCCAGACCATGACCGCGATGGACAGCGCCGCGATGCCCATGATCACCGTGCTCCAACGGCTGCGCTCGAGCAGCGCCCACGCGACGGCGGCGACGGGCAGCAGCACGGCGGAGATGAGGTAGACCCAGAACTCCAGGAGGCTCCCCGACGGCGGATTGCCCGCGAACGGCGCGATGATCGCGATGACGACCTGCGCGAGGAGCAGGAGCTCGACCAGGGCGAGAGCGCCGACCGTCCAGTCGCTCGGCCGCCGGCCGGCGAGCCCGGCGATGACGCAGAAGAGACCTGCCGCGACCGCGACGACGACCTGCGCGATCGTGAACCACAGGATCATCGGGCGGCCTCCTCGGGCATGTTCATCGCGCTCTTGACATCGTCGCCCCGGCGCTCGACGACACCGACGAGGGCGCCGTCGGGGTCGATCGCCGCCGCCGGTGTCGCGTGAAGGCGTCCGGCAGCCCCGATCAGCCGCTTGCCGTGGCGGAGGTCGCGCGCCTCGTCGGCGGTCACCTCGAACCGGCCGAGCACCGCACCTGCCGCGGTCGCCGGGTCGACCATCGTCGCGTCGGCGAGGTCCTCGACGCCGGGCGCCCCGGCCACGTCGAACGGGCCGATGCGCGTGCGCCGCAGCGCCGTGAGGTGCCCGCCCACGCCGAGCGCCGAGCCGAGGTCACGCGCGAGCGAGCGGATGTACGTGCCGCTCGAGCAGTCGACGACGACGTCGAGGTCGATGACGCCCGACATCGCCGAGTCCACGCTCGCGGTTCCTCCGTCCGTGATCGCGGCCTGCGAGCCTGTCGAGCGGCGCCGCTCGGCGAGGACCTCGAACCGCGACACCGTGACCTCGCGCGCCTTGAGCTGCACATCCTCTCCCGCGCGCGCGAGGTCGTAGGCACGGCGCCCGTCGACCTTGATCGCCGAATACGTGCTGGGAACCTGGGAGATCCGGCCGGTGAGAGCCGCGACGCCGGCCGTGATGGCCTGGGAGTCGAGGGATGCGGCATCCGTCACCGAGACGACCGTCCCCTCCGCGTCGTCGGTGTCGGTCGCGACGCCCAGCCGGATCGTGGCTTCGTAGGTCTTGTCGAGTCCGACGATGAACGTGAGCAGCCGCGTCGCGCCTTCGACGCCGAGGACGAGCAGGCCCGTCGCCATCGGGTCGAGCGTTCCGGCGTGGCCGATCTTGCGCGTGCCCCGTGCGCGGCGCGCCCGTGCGACGACGTCGTGCGAGGTGATGCCACCGGGCTTGTCGACGAGCAGGATTCCGGGTGCCGCCATCAGCTGGGCCCGACGATCCGGGGGTGCGCGAGATCGACGTTGTCGACGATGACCGATGCCGCCTCCCGCGGCCGCGCCTCGCGGAGGTAGATCTCCTGCCCCTGCCGGTAGCGGGCGTTCGAGGGCGCATCGGGGTCGGGGTCGCAGCCGTCTCGCAACGCCATGCGCGCGTAGGACACGTCGAACGGCACGTCGAGCCAGATCGACCAGTCCCACAGGTCTCGAAGCTCGGGCCGGTGCAGGAAGACGCCGTCCACCACGAGCACCGCATCCAGGGGCGCGGTGACCCACTGCGACTCGACGGGAGCATCGCGGACGACGTCGAACGCCGCCAGCTGGAAGCCGGTCGTGCCGGCGGTCTGCGCGCCGTCGCGGAACGGGTCGATCAGGACGCGCCGGAAGGTCGCATAGTCGAAGGAGTCGCGGTAGAAGCCCTCGGGGCTGCGGCGGCCGCGCAGGTAGCGCTCGCTCCGGGGCCGGTGGAAACCGTCGATACCGGCTCGGAACACCGCGTCGCCGGTCTCGGCGAACACCTCTGCGAGCCCGTCGGCGAACACCGTCTTGCCGGCGCCGTCCAGCCCGTCGACCGCGACGATGATGCGGCCGCCGGCGTTGCGG
Organism: Microbacterium sp. LMI12-1-1.1; assembly: GCF_040676455.1. Taxonomy (NCBI): domain Bacteria; kingdom Bacillati; phylum Actinomycetota; class Actinomycetes; order Micrococcales; family Microbacteriaceae; genus Microbacterium; species Microbacterium sp. LMI12-1-1.1. The sequence goes on from NZ_JBEGIA010000016.1 coordinate 128,454, forward strand.
CGCCGGACGCGGTCGCGCAGTTCGCGCCACAGCGTCGTGGTCGGCGTGACGGGAAGGCGCATGGTCCCAGCCTACGGCGGCGACGCCGCCGGTCCCGCCGCGCGCTTACGCTGGAGCGCATGCCCGATCTCGCTCCCCCGCTCGTGGAGTGGTACTCGGCTAACGCGCGCGATCTGCCGTGGCGGCGGCCGGGATTCGGGGCCTGGGGCGTGCTGGTGAGTGAGTTCATGCTGCAGCAGACGCCGGTCACGCGGGTCATCCCCCATCTGGAGGCTTGGCTCCAGCGCTGGCCGGCGCCGGCGGACCTGGCGGCCGCCGCTCCCGCCGACGCGGTGCGGCAGTGGGCGAACCTCGGCTATCCGCGGCGCGCCCTGTGGCTGCATCGCGCGGCCGTCGAGATCCGCGACCGCCACGGCGGAATCGTGCCGCGTGACGTCGACGAGCTTCTGGCGTTGACCGGCATCGGCGACTACACCGCACGTGCCGTCGCCGTCTTCGCATACGGCGACCGGCATCCCGTCGTCGACACCAACACCCGGCGGGTGCTGGCACGCGCGATCGAGGGCAGGTCGCAACCCGGCCCGCCCTCGCGGCGCGACCTCGAGACCATGGCGGCGATCCTGCCCGACGAGCTCGACACCGCGGCCGTCGTCAACGCGGCGGCGATGGAGCTCGGAGCGGTGATCTGCACCGCCCGAACTCCGCGCTGCGACGCATGCCCGTTACGAGACCGCTGCACATGGCGCGCGGCAGGGTATCCCGACACCGGCGACGACCGCCGCAAGCAGGCACGCTACGAAGGCAGCGACCGGCAGGCGCGCGGGGCGGTGCTCAAGACGCTGCGGGATGCCGCAGCCCACGCGATCCCGCTCGCCGAGATGCTGCCCGACTGGCCGGACCCGCTCCAGCGCGACCGTGCCATCGACTCGCTCATCGCCGACGGGCTCGCCGAGGCGTCCGACGGTCTCTTGCGTCTGCCGCTCTGAGCACTCGTACCGGGCAGGCGGCTCAGAGCACTGGGCCTGGGCATCGAGCCGCCGCAACGACAGACGCCGCGACCGGCGGACCGGTCACGGCGTGTCGATGGCGGCGAGGAGTCAGTCCTCGCCGTCGAGCTCGCGCGGCTTGACGTACGGGTCGGCTTCGCCGGCGTACGTCGCCGACGAGGCGAGACCCGCCACGGCGGCATCCCGCTCCTGCGCCTCGCGCAGCAGATCGGCGATGTGGCCGGCGTTCTCGGGGATCGCGTCGGGGATGAACTCGAGCGAGGGGGTGAGACGCACGTTGAGGTGCTTGCCCACCTCCGAGCGCAGCATCCCGGTCGCGGACTTCAGCGCCGCAGCGGATCCTTCGCGCTCCTCGGGCGAGCCGAGCACCGTGTAGAACACGGAGGCGTGCTGGAGGTCGCCGGTCACCTTCACATCGGTGATGGTCACGAATCCGAGCCGCGGGTCGCGCAGGCCCTTCTCGAGCCGTTCAGCGAGGATCACACGAATACGGTCGCCCAGCCGGGCCTGACGTTCGCTGGCCATGATTGCTCCTTAAGGGGATGATTCCGGATGCCTCGATTCGAGGCATCCGGAATCACGTCACGCGGACTCAGCCGCGGGGCTTCTCGACCATCTCGGTGGTCTCGATCTCGTCGCCCACCTGGATGTCGTTGTACTTGCCGAGGCCGATACCGGCTTCGAAGTCCGTGCGGACCTCGGTGACGTCGTCCTTGAACCGGCGCAGCGACTCGATGGCCAGGCCGTCGGCCAGGACCACGCCGTCGCGGATGACGCGCGCCTTGGCGTTGCGCGTGATCGTGCCCGAGCGGACGATGACACCGGCGATGTTGCCGAACTTCGAGGAGCGGAACACCTCGCGGATCTCGGCGACGCCCGACTGGACCTCTTCGTACTCCGGCTTGAGCAGGCCCTTGAGCGACTGCTCGACATCGTCGATCGCGTTGTAGATGACCGAGTAGAACCGGACATCCACACCCTCACGAGCGGCGCGCTCGCGCGCCTTCGTGTCGGGACGGACGTTGAAGCCGATGACGATCGCGTTGTCGATCGTCGCGAGGTTGATGTCGGACTCGGTGATCGCACCCACACCGCGGTGGATGATCCGCAGCTGGACGGAGTCGTCGACCTCGATCTTGAGGAGCGACTCCTCGAGCGCCTCCACGGCACCCGAGACGTCACCCTTGATGATGAGGTTGAGCGACTCGACCTTGCCCTCTTCGAGAGCACGGGTGAAGTCCTCGAGCGAGATGCGCTTGCGGGCCTTAGCGAGCTGGGCGTTGCGCTCGGCCGCTTCACGCTTCTCGGCGATCTGGCGGGCCGTGCGGTCCTCCTCGGTCACGATGAACGTGTCGCCGGCGCGCGGCACCGAGTTCAGACCCTGCACCTGCACGGGACGCGACGGGAAGGCCTCTTCGACGGCGTCGCCGTTCTCGTCGGCCATCGCACGCACACGACCGTAGGCCGTGCCGGCGACGATCGCGTCGCCGACCCGCAGCGTTCCGGACTGGATGAGCACCGTGGCGACCGAACCGCGACCCTTGTCGAGCTTCGCTTCGATCGCGACACCGCGCGCGTCCTTGTTCGGGTTCGCCGTGAGGTCCAGACCCGCGTCCGCGGTCAGCAGGACCGCGTCGAGGAGCTCCTGGATGCCGGTGTTCTGACGAGCGGAGACATCCACGAACATGACGTCGCCGCCGTACTCCTCGGCCACGAGCCCGTACTCGGTGAGCTGCTGGCGCACCTTGGCCGGGTTGGCGTCGGGCTTGTCGACCTTGTTCACCGCGACCACGATCGGCACGTTGGCCGCCTGGGCGTGGTTGAGCGCCTCCACCGTCTGCGGCATGATGCCGTCGTCGGCGGCGACCACGAGGATCGCGAGGTCGGTCACCTGCGCACCGCGGGCACGCATGGCGGTGAACGCCTCATGACCCGGGGTGTCGATGAAGGTGATCGCACGCTCGATGCCCTCGTGCTCGGTCCAGACCTGGTACGCACCGATGTGCTGCGTGATGCCGCCGGCCTCGCCCGCGACCACGTTGGTCTGGCGGATGGCGTCGAGCAGTCGCGTCTTACCGTGGTCGACGTGACCCATGACGGTCACGACCGGAGGCCGGATCTCGAGGTCTTCCTCGTTTTCCGCCTCCAGCTCGGCCTCGAGATCGAGACCGAAGCCCTCGAGGAGCTCCTTGTCCTCGTCCTCGGGCGAGACCATCTGGATCTTGTAGCCGAGCTCGGCGCCGAGCACCTCGAAGGTGGCCTCGTCGAGCGACTCGGTCGCGGTCGCCATCTCACCCAGGTTGAACAGGATGGTGACGAGCGTGCCGGGCTGCACGGTGTACCCGCGCAGCGCCTCGAGCTTGTCCGCGAAGTCCGCGATCGATGCGCCGCGGCGCAGGCGGATGATCTCGCCGTTGCCCTTCGAGACGTTGACGCCACCGACGACCGGCGCCGACCGCATCTCGAACTCTTGGCGCTTCGCCCGACGCGACTTGCGCTGCTTCGACTTGCCGCCGCCCTTGCCGAAGGCGCCCGCGGTGCCACCGCCGGGGCCACGGCCACGACCGCCGCCACCGCCGGGACGACCCGCGAAGCCGCCCGCGGGCGCTCCACCGGGAGCGCCGCCAGGACGCTGGAAGCCACCGCCACCGCCGCCACCGGGACGACCGGCACCGCCGGGACGCTGCTGGAACGGCGCACCGGGACGACCGCCGCCACCGGGGCGACCTGCGCCACCGGGACGCGGAGCGCCGGGGCGAGGAGCACCCGGACGCGGGGCCTGCGGACGCGGGATGTTGCCGGGGCTCGGGCGCTGGCCCATGCCCTGTGCCGACGCGAAGGGGTTGTTGCCCGGACGGGGGCCGGCAGGACGCTGACCCATGCCCTGCGACGATGCGAAGGGGTTGTTGCCGGGGCGCGACGAGCCACCCGGGCGCGGCGGCTGCGGCGTCGCTGCAGCGGGGCCGGGCTTGGGGGCACCGGGTGCGGCCGGCGCAGCCGGAGCCGCAGGGGCGTCCGCAGCCGGGGCCGCGGGAGCCGCCGGCGCTGCCGGAGCCTTGGCCGCGGGAGCCTTGGCCGCGGGAGCCGCGGGCTCAGCCGGAGCGGCGGGAGCCGTCGGGGCGGCAGCCGGACGCGCCGGGCCGGGCTTCACGGCCGGACCGGGCTTGACCGCGGACGCACCGGGCTTCGCCGCCGCGGGGGCGGGCGACGCGGCGGCAGGCTTCGCCGCAGGCGCGCCATCCGTCGACTTGCCGACGCCGTCGGCCTCGAGCGCGGCGCGCAGCTTGCGCGCCACGGGGGGTTCGATGGTGGACGAGGGGCTCTTGACGTATTCGCCGAGCGCCTTCAGCTTCTCGAGCGCGACCTTGCTGTCGACGCCGAGCTCGGAAGCGATCTCGTGCACGCGTGGTTTGGCAGCCACAAATTCTCCTGTCTGGGTCCACCCAGGCAGGGCAGACCGTTAATCGCGGACGGGTCTCATTTCGAGCCGTTCACTTTGTTTCCATAGCCGTTCAGCCTTTTGTTCGCTGTAGGTACTGGTCGATGGTCTGCGTGTCAAGCGGGCCTGACACACGCAATGCGCGTACGAAGGCACGGCGCCGAAGGGCGGCATCCATGCACTCCGGCGTCTTGTGCACCCACGCGCCTCGTCCGGGCATCGATGCGCGCTCGTCGAGGACGAGGACGGAATCGATGGAGACCACCCTGAGGAGAGTGGACCGGGGAGCACGCGTGCGGCATCCGACGCACGTTCGTACAGGTTCCATCGTACACCTCGCGTCTGGGAGCACGCGCCGCACGCGGCGCTCAGCCCTCCTCGAGGATGCTGTCGGGTTGGATGTCGATCTTGGCACCGGTGAGCTTGGCGGCCAGGCGGGCGTTCTGCCCCTCCTTGCCGATCGCGAGCGACAGCTGGTAGTCCGGCACGAGGGCTCGTACGGCCTTGTTCGAGGCATCCAGGACGAAGCTCGAGGTCACCTTCGCGGGCGACAGTGCGTTCGCGACGAACTTCGCCAGCTCCGGGTCGTAGTCGACGATGTCGATCTTCTCGCCGCCGAGCTCCTCGGTCACCGCGCGTACACGGCGGCCGAGCTCGCCGATGCAGGCGCCCTTGGCATTGATGGACGGGTCGTTCGCCTTGACGGCGATCTTCGTGCGGTGGCCGGCTTCGCGCGCCAGCGAGACGATCTCCACGAGTCCGGCGGGGATCTCGGGCACCTCGAGCGCGAACAGCTTGCGGACAAGGCCCGGGTGGGTGCGGGAGACCGTGATCTGCGGCCCCTTCGTGCCCTTGGCGACCGACGTGACGTAGACGCGCAGGCGGGCACCGTGCGCGTAGTCCTCGCTGGGCACCTGCTCCTCGGGCGGCAGGATGGCCTCGACCGAGCCGAGATCCACGTGCACCATGCGGGGGTTCGGGCCCTGCTGCACGATGCCGGCGACGATGTCGCCCTCCTTGCCCCGGAACTCGCCCAGCACGGCGTCGTCGGCGATGTCGCGCAGACGCTGGCTGATGACCTGCTTCGCGGCGAACGCGGCGATGCGGCCGAAGTCCTCGGGAGTCGACTCCTCCTCGCCGATGACGGCGCCTTCGTCGTCGAGGACGGGGATGAACACGGCGACGTGACCGGTCTTGCGGTCCAGTTCCGAGCGCGCGCCCTCAGGCAGTTCGCCGGTGGGCGACGTGTGCTTGGCGTAGGCGGTCAGGATCGCCTGTTCGATGATGCGCACGAGCTCGTCGAAGGGGATCTCCTTCTCGCGCTCGACAGTCCGCAGCAGTCCGAGATCGATGTCCACAGTGGCCTCCGTATTCAGCTCTCACCGGCACGTCGACGCGCGCCGGAACCCTACAACGTTACCCGATGCCGCGGCGCACGGTTCTGGGAGTCCGATGCACGGCTGCGCGTGGCTGGGGGTGCTCGAAGGAGGGCGCGGCCAACGTCGCCCCGGGGGCCGGTTCTGAGACGCCTAGTCGGTCGGGCAGTCGTCGACGTGCGTGTCGGCGTGACGGAACCGCGCGTCTGTCCAGGCGATGAGCACCGGCACGAAATGCGAGCCCGGGAGCAGGGTGCGCAGGTGGTCGTAGCCACGGTATTCGAGGCTGCGGACCTGATCGCCCTGCGCGCACAGCCGCTCGACGAACTCGTGCTGGAGGTGGGGTGGAATGACCTCGTCCTCGTCGCCCCAGGCGATGAGGATCGGTTGCTCCCAGGGCCCCGTCGGCGTGTTGTCCTCGAGACGACGGCCGAGGGCGCCGGTGGTGAGGTCGCCCTCGAACAGCGGGCGGTCCTCGGAGACGCCGAGCGCCGTCGCCACCGACACGACGACGCCGGGTTCGGAGGGACACCGCTGCGTCATCTCGCGGACGATGGCCTCCGAGCCCGGGGCGATGTAGTCGCTGAGTTCCACGTCGTCGTAGGTGTCGGCATACGGCACGAGCACCCACGAGATGAGGATGGACAGCAGCGCATTGGCATCGCCCCTCGTCAGCTCCTCGGCCAGCTCGACAGGCTCGGCGGCCGGTGCGAGCAGCGCCGTGCCCCGGATGTCGAGGTCGGGGGCGTAGTCGCCGGCGATCTGCGACGTCCACAGCGCCGCGTGTCCGCCCTGCGAGTGTCCCCAGACGACGGTCCGGCTCGACAGCGTGAGGCCGTCCAGCTCGCCTGCGGCGAGCACCGCGTCGAGTGACGAGCGCGCCTCGCCGCGCCCGATGAGATAGGGGAAGACGCCCGGCGCGCCCTGGCCGGAGTAGTCGGACGCCACGACGACCCACCCGCGTGCGAGCGCCTGGTCGAGGCCCGGTATCGCCCACTTCGTCGCGGACGCGTCGCGCAGGCTGGGCGCGCAGCCACGGGCAACGCCGGTCGTCCCGTGGTTCCAGACGACGACCGGTCGCGGACCCGGCGGCGCCTGCTGCGGCACGATCACGAGAGCGCTCGCCACCGCGGGCTGCCCGTTCGCGTCGCGGGTCGTGTAGAGGATGCGCATGACCTCGGCGCCGGAGGGCTTCTGCCCCGAGAAGTCGTCCGTGCGGATCAGCTGCCCGTGCTCGTACGGCACGACGGCCGGCGGGTCGTAGAAGGCGTCCACGACCTGCGCGCCGTCCTCGAACCACGCGTTCGCCCACCAGCCACCGGCGGCGAGCGCTACGAGCAGTGCCGAGAGGGCGTACCGGCCGGCGGCCAGCCACGCCGCGCGGGCGCGACGCCGCCTCGGGGCACCCGCAGCTGCGGCCGAGACGGATGCCGCGGCCGGAGGCGCCGACTCTGCCGCGGCGGAAGCCGCGCCCGTGAGGTCGGGTACGTCTCGCGCCGACGCGTGCGTCTTCGCCGGGACCGGCCCGGCGGGCTCACCGGTGGCGGGGACCGAGCGTCTGCCCTCGACGAACGCGCGCACGGCACGCACGAGCATGGACGCACCGAAGATCACCGTCCGCACGCCGAAGATCAGCGCGACGACGAGCACCGTCACGTCGGGCCAGGCATACGACAGGATGCCGAACGCGATCTGCGCTCCGCCCCAGACGCCGGCGAGCACCCGCTGGCTGACACTCCCCCGCCGCACCGCGTCGTAGATCGACGCCAGACCGCCGAGCACGAGAAGCACCGCGATGATCTCGGGGAGCAGCTCGAGGGTACGGCCGAGGCCGAGGAGGATCGCCAGGCCCAGCGCGATCCACACGACGCCGAATCCGACGCGGGACCACAGCGCCGTCTCGGGCGCCGCGAACATCCGTGCCACGCCGGAGAAGATGGCGCTCAGCCCCACATAGACGGTGAGCAGGACCAGCGAGGTGAGCGGCCGCGTCACGATGAGGAGTCCGACCAGCAGCGACAGCGCGCCCACCACGACGAGCACCGCCGGAGGAGCTCCGCGCACGAGTCGCGGCACGACGCTCCATCCGGACGGGAGCTGTCGACGGCCCTCGCGGATCATCCGCCCCATGATAGGTGCGCCCGCCGATGGCACCCTGAGGCCGCACCGCGCGCGGCGAACCGTCGTGGTCGGCATCGCATCCCGCCGGACCCGCGTCAACCCCCGCCTTCCGCGCGATCACGGGTCTAGCGTGAGGGCGTGAAAGCCAACGCGAAGCAGCTGGCGCGCGAGGCGGAGTCCAGCGCCGTCTTCGAGGCCATGGCCCGCGCCGGATACGTCGCCAACGGCGTGATCCACATCCTCATCGGGGTCATCGTCATCGTGCTCGCCGCGGGCGGGCGCGGCGAAGGCGACCAGGCGGGCGCGATGAAGGCGGTGGCAGGCGCCCCCGCCGGCTTCGTCGTCCTGTGGCTCATCGCGGTCGGACTGTGGGCGCTGGGCGTGTGGCACGCGGCCGAAGGCCTCCTCGCGCGCGACCGATCGGGCGACGCCAAGGGCGCCGCGCGCAAGTGGGGCCGACGGATGGCCGAATGGGGGCAGGCGGCGGTCTTCATCGCGCTGGGCCTCATCTCGGCGGCGGTGGCGATGGGCGCGCGACCCAACGCCGAGGAGGCGGCAGAGGGCGCGAGCCGGGGACTGCTGGAGGTGCCTGGCGGACCCATCCTGCTGGGACTCATCGGCCTCGGTATTGCAATCGGCGGGATCTCGTTCGTGGTGATGGGCGTCATGCGGAGCTTCCGCACGCGCGTGCGGATCCCGGACGGCAAGCGCGGACGCACGCTCACGACGCTCGGGGTCGTCGGCTTCGTCGCGAAGGGCGTCGCCCTGACGATCGTCGGGGTGCTGCTCGTCATCGCCGCGGTGGCGACGGACGCCGAGACCGCCGGTGGGCTGGACGGCGCGGTTGACGCGCTGCTCGCCCTGCCGCTCGGCCCATGGCTCGCCTGGATCGTCGGCGTGGGCTTCATCGCCTATGGGATCTTCACCGTCGTGCGGGCCCGCGTCGCGCGGATGTGACAACGCGGACAGCGGCGACCCGGGCGGCAGGGGATCCATTGAGGCGCGGCATCCGTGCTGTCAATGCCCTGGAGGACATGCGCGACATCGTCGAGTCTGAGGGCATGACACACGCAGAAGAAGATCTCGTCACCGGCCCGGAGGCGATCGCCCGGGTCAAGGAGCTGGTCGAGGACATCGACTTCACGATGCTCACCACCCGGGATGCCGCGGGCAATCTCGTGAGTCGGCCGATGAGCACACGGCAGATGGACGACGCCGGCGACATCTGGTTCTTCACCCTCGCCGGGACCGGCAAGGTCGCCGAGGCGCAGGCCGACCCGCAGCACGACGTCGGACTGTCGTACCTCGACCCGAAGGGTCACCGGTACGTGTCGGTCGCAGGGCGTGCCGAGGTCGTCCGCGACGACGCGAAGATGAAGGAGCTCTACTCCCCCGACCTCGACATCTGGTTCGAGGACGGACTGGACACCCCCGGCATCGTGCTGCTGCGCGTGACGCCGGTCGAGTGCGAGTTCTGGGAGCCGCGGCACGGCAAGCTCGTCACCGCCGCGGGAATGCTCAAGTCGCTGGTGACCAAGGACACGCCCGACGACACGATGTCGCACGGCAAGGTCAGCTGCTGACCGGAGCCGGACGCCGCGCCGCCTGAGGTCAGGCGGCGCGGCGCTCTCGGCGGCGGCCGGTCAGGCGCGGTAGACCTGGACCACCGACGGGCGCGGCGCCGTCGGCACGGCGCCCGGCAGGGTCGAGCCGTAGTCAGGGAACAGCGAGGTCGGCGCCGCGAACGTGCCGTCCTCACCGGGGTGCTGCACCGCGACGAAGACGAGGCCCTCCTTGTCGTGGATCACCGGCCCGCAGGTCTCGGCATCACGCGGCACCGACAGGAACTGCTGCACGTGGCCGCGCTCGGCGCCCTCGAGCGGTACGAGGAAGAGTCCGTCGTTGTAGCCGATCGTGCTGGGCGCGCCATCGGTGGAGATCCAGAGGTTGCCCGACGAGTCGAAGGCGACGTTGTCGGGGCACGAGATCGGCGACACGAGCTCCTTGGGGAAGCCTGCGAAGTACGAGTTGGCGAACGTCGCCGGGTCGCCGCAGAGGAGCAGGATGCTCCAGCCGAACGTGGTGCCGGACTGCCCCGCCGTCTCGGTCAGCTCCACCACATGCCCGTAGCGGTTGCCGGTGACCGGGTTGGTCTCGTCGAGCGTCGCCGCCGAGCGAGCCGAGTTGTTGGTCAGCGCCAGGTACACCTTGCCGGTCTTCGGGCTGGGCTCGACGTCCTCCGGACGGTCCATCTTCGTCGCGCCGACCGCATCCGCCGCGAGACGCGTGTGGACGAGGACCTGCTCGGTCGTGAAGCCGGGCACGGCGCTCTGCCCGTTCTGCGTCAGCGGGAGCCAGCTGCCGGAGCCGTCGAACAGCCCATCGCTGGGAAGCGCTCCGGTGCCGAGGATCTCGCCGGCCGGGGAGTTGCCCGAGAACTTCGCGACATACAGGTCGCCCTCGCTCAACAGCTGCAGGTTCTTCTTGCGCGAACCCGAGATCCTGTTCTTCGACACGAACTTGTAGAGGTAGTCGTTGCGCTCGTCGTCGCCCATGTAGGCGACCACGTGGCCGTCCTCCGCGACGATGACGTTCGCGCCCTCGTGCTTGAACCGGCCCATCGCGGTGTGCTTGCGGGGCGTCGACGTCGGATCCTGCGGGTCGATCTCGACGATGTAGCCGAACCGGTTGGGCTCGTTGACGAAGTCGGGGTTGTGCGCGTCGAAGCGAGGGTCGTACTTCTCCCATCCCGTCGACGTCGAGGTGGAGGCGGACGCCTGGTACCGCTTCTGAGCCGGGGTGTCCGCTGCCCACGCGAAGTACCCGTTGAAGTTCTCCTCGCCCGACAGGATCGTGCCCCACGGGGTCGTTCCGCCTGCGCAGTTGCCCAGCGTGCCGTGCACCCACCGACCCTCGGGGTCGGCCGCGGTCTTCACCAGGTCGCTCCCGGCCGCAGGGCCCGTCAGCTCGAAGACGGTCTCGACCGTGATCCGGCGGTTGCGGGGGCCACCGACGACATACGACCAGGGCTCACCCGTGCGCTTGCGGCGGATCTCGACGACCGACATGCCCTGCGCGGCCTTGAACACGTCGCCGCGGCGCTGGAGCTCAGCCGGGTCGGACGACGGCGGGAACATGATCGCGGGGTTGACGTACTCGTGGTTGGTCACCAGGACGCCGGTCTTGCCGCTCGGGTCGGCGACGATGTCGAGGTAGTCGCAGTTGTAGCCGAACTGCAGAGCCTGAGCCGCGGGCGACTGGCCGTCGATGTCGAAGGCGGGAGCGTTCGAGAACAGGGGGTCGCCCCACCGGATGACGGGCCGCCAGGTGTAGCCCGACGGAACCGTGAACTCGTCGACGAGCCGGTTCACCGGGGAGATGGGGTCGAACGGCAGGCTGCCGCCGGCGGGGCGAGCGAATGCCGCGCCCGCTCCCCCGACGCCCGCCGAGCCGGGCGCCGACAGCGGCGTCTGCGAGCGGAGACCGCCGACGGCGATCGCGAGCGCCCCGGCCGCGCCGAGCCCGAGGAGCGCACGGCGCGACAGCGCAGCCGAGGCCACCTCCTGGAAGGTCTCGTTGTGCGAGGAGTTGCACTCCGGCCCGAGGCACGCGTTCGCGCATTTGTACTGGCACGTCGCCGCGAGGCGCTTGCCGCGCGCGTGGTCGGCGAGGGGAAGGGAACGGCGGAATCCTTCGATGATGCTCACGAGGGTCCTCTCTGCAGGCATGGCGGCGTCGGCCGGGGATGCCGTCAGCCTCGCCCCGTGCGGCGACGCTCACCGGAACCGCAGGTGAACAGCCGACGACGGACGCATGAGAACGACCTCATTCCCGGGACGGATGCCGCGGCCTCAGCCGCCGTGGATCAGGCCGGCGGTGCAGAGTCCAGCGCGTTGACCGCCGCGATCAGGCGGTACAGCTCACCCACGCGGAACTGGTTGAGCCGCAGCACCAGGCGCGGCAGCTCCACACGGTCGTCGTCCTCACGTTCGATCGTGAGCGGGCCGCGGCGCTCGATGCGGCCCTCTGCGAGCAGGGCGCCGAACTCGGCGTTCAACGCCGATACCTCGGCATCCGTCGGCTCGCTCTTCAGACGCAGCACCAGGCGCTTGCCGACCCACCGCAGCGAGTCATAGTTGCGGTAGAAGCCGGTCAATGCGGCCACGGCGGACTCGACCGAGTCGGTCACCACGACGCGATCGAAATCGCCCTCGGAGATGACCCCCGACGACAGCAGGTGATCGTCGACGAAGCTGCGCAGTCCTGACCAGAACCTTCCACCGGGGGCGTCCAGGAGCACGATCGGCGTCGGGTCGGCCTTTCCCGTCTGCTGCAGGGTCAGCAGTTCGAACATCTCATCCAGCGTGCCGAACCCGCCGGGCACGCACACGAAGCCCTTCGACTCCTTCACGAGCATGAGCTTGCGCGTGAAGAAGTACTTCATGGTGACGTTCCGCGCGTTCTCGCCGACGATCGCGTTCGGCTTCTCCTCGAACGGCAGCCGGATCGAGACGCCGAGCGAGTTGTGGGCACCCGCTCCCTCCGCCGCCGCCTGCATGATCCCCGGGCCTGCGCCCGTCACGACCATCCACCCGCTCGCGGCCAGCGCGGCGGCGACCTCCGAGGCCTGACGGTAGAGCGCGTCGTCGGGGAGGGTGCGAGCCGAGCCGAAGATCGTCGCCTTCGGCAGGTCCTCGTACGGCGCGAACAGCTGGAACGCCGCGCGCATCTCGGTGAGCGCCGCGCTCGCGATCTTCAGGTCGAGCCGGTCGGCGCGGTCCAGGCCCAGCCCGATCCCGGTCGCGAGGATGCGGGCGACGAGATCGGCGTTGTCGGTGATCCCGGCATCTGCGAGCATCCCCCGCATGTCCTCGGTCACTTCAGGGGGCACCGCGGCGCTGTGGTTCATGCCTCCACGTTGCCATGTCCCGTCCGTGTGCGGGCGGACGCGAGCGGAGCGCCCGGATCAACCGTTCCGACCCGAAGGTCGGACGAGGCTCAGCGTGCCGTCAGGCGCGCCACCGCGTCCGCGCTGGACACGACCTCGCGTTCGCCGGTGCGGCGGTCCCAGACCTCGACCTGGCCATCGGCGGCGCCACGGCCGACGATGACGATCCTCGGCACGCCGACGAGCTCGGCGTCGCCGAACTTCACGCCCGGAGACACCTTGGGCCGGTCGTCGTAGAGCACATCGAGGCCGGATGCCTCCAGATCGGCCGACAGCTTCTCGGCCACGTCGAACATGACGGCCTCACGCCCGGCCGCCACGACGTGGACGTCGAACGGCGCCACCGACGGCGGCCAGATGAGGCCCTTGTCGTCGTTGTTGAGCTCGGCGATGATCGCCAGGATGCGGGTGACGCCGATGCCGTACGAGCCCATCGTCACGGTGACGAGCTTGCCGTTCTCGTCGAGGACCTTGAGACCCAGCGTCTCGGCGAAGAAGCGCCCGAGCTGGAAGACGTGCCCGATCTCCATGCCGCGAGCGAGCTCGACGGGCCCGGAGCCGTCGGGCGCCGGGTCTCCGGCGCGGACGTTCGCGACCTCGACGAAGCCGTCACCGGCGAAGTCCCGGCCGGCGACGAGGGTGTGGACGTGCTTCTGGTCGATGTTGGCCCCGGTGATCCACGCCGTGCCGTCGGCGATACGCGGATCGAGGAGGTAGCGGATGCCGGTCGCCGACTCCTCGCCGAGCACCGCCCCGGTCTCGGACCACGGACCGATGTAGCCCTTGACGAGCAGCGGGTGCCTCTCGAAGTCCTGCTCGGTCGCGGGCTCCACGGCCGCGGGGGCGAAGGCCACCTCGACGCGCTTGTCGTCGATGTCGCGGTCGCCGGGCACGCCCACGATGACCAGCTCGCGGGTGCCGTCGAGATGGGTCAGGGCGAGCACGACGTTCTTGAGCGTGTGCGCCGCGGTCCACTCCGCGGCGCCGTCCGTTGCGGGGCCGGCGATCCCCGACGCGGGAGCATCGAGGTGCGCGTTCGCGTGGTCGACCAGCGTCTGGATCGTCGGGGTGTTCGGCGAGTCGAAGATGACCGGTGCGCCGATGCCGTCGAAGGGGATCGACGCCGGCGCGGTCGTCGTGTACGCCTCGACGTTCGCGGCGTAGCCGCCCGCTGACCGGACGAACGTGTCTTCGCCGACGGCCGTCGGGTGCAGGAACTCCTCGGAGCGGGCGCCGCCCATCAGTCCGTTGTCGGCGGCGACGATGACGTACTCGAGTCCGAGCGCCTGGAAGATCCGCTCGTACGCGTCGCGCTGCGACTGGTACGAGGCGTCCTGCCCCTCGTCGGTGTAGTCGAACGAGTACGCGTCCTTCATCGTGAACTCGCGCCCGCGCAGGAGCCCGGCACGCGGGCGGGCCTCATCGCGGTACTTGTCCTGGATCTGATAGATCGTCAGCGGAAGGTCCTTGTACGACGAATACAGATCCTTGACGAGGAGCGTGAACATCTCCTCGTGCGTCGGTGCGAGCAGATAGTCGGCGCCCTTGCGGTCCTGCAGGCGGAAGATGCCGTCGCCGTACGAGGTCCAGCGGCCGGACGCCTCATACGGGTCGCGCGGCAGCAGGGCCGGGAAGTGCACCTCGTACGCGTCGGCGCTCGTCATCTCGTCGCGGATGATCTTCTCGATCTTCGCCTTGACCTTGAGCCCGAGCGGCAGCCAGGTGAACACGCCCGGCGCGGCACGCCGGATATAGCCGGCGCGCACGAGCAGCCGGTGGCTCGTCACCTCCGCGTCGGCGGGGTCTTCACGAAGCGTGCGGAGGAAGAAGTGCGACAGACGGGTGACCACGAGGGTCAAGTCTAGGACGCACGGTCCCCACGCCCACTCACGACAGCGCCGGCGCGCTGCCGCGGGGGTGGCCCTGGCCGCGTCATGGAGTCAGGTAGACCTGCCGAGGTGCCGGGGTCAAGGACGCATCAGCGCGAGCACCGCCGCGGTGAGCGGGAGCGCGTCGGTCGTGCTCCGGATGAAATCGGGCGTCACCATGAGGACGTTGACCCCATCGGTCGCGACGACCACGGAGCCGGACCCCTCGTAGCGGTCGAGCCCCGGCGCGATGACGGCGGCCTCTGCCCCGTCGACCGTCACCGGCTGCGCGTCCGCCGCGTCGAGCGCCGTCTGGAACGCGATCGCGCCGCCGGGGACGACGTCGACGCGGACCACCTCGCCTGAGGTCGTATCTCCGCTCCCCGATGTGAAGTGCAGTTCGCACCAGCTCGCGGCGCCCGCGAACAGCGCGACCCCCTCCAGTCGCTCGGTCGCCTCGCCGCGACTGCTCTGGGCAAGCAGTGCCACCCGCTCGAAGCCGTACACGGCCGGGTCGATGGATGCGACGATCGCGGCGCAGTCGGGCAGCGCCCACCACTCGGCGGTACGGGCGGCGGGAGTCGGGGCCGGGTGATCGGCCAGGCGGCGCGATGCCTCGGCGAAGAGTCCGGCAACACCCGGCGCCGTCACGGAATCCTTCTCGCCTGCCGCCCGGACGACCATCCATGTGCCGCCCACGACGCCCGCCTCCGTGCATTCGACCTGGGTTCCGTCCTCAGTGACGGGCGCGCACCCGGTCGCGGTGCCCGCCTGCAGAGCGTCGTCGACCACGGCCTCGGGATAGGCCATCAGGTGTGCGGTGGCCGCCAGGTAGACGCCGTCCGACACCCAGACGCAGTCGATTCCCCCGAGCACCTCGTTCGCGCCCGTCTTCCAGCGGTAGTCCGACAGCATCATGTCGATCTTCGCGACCGCCTCCACGCTCGCTTCGTCGAGCGCGTTCGCGCATTCGCCGGCGAAGGGAGTGACGCCCGCTGCTGATACGACCGGAGTGGGAGGTGACGGCGTCGGGGTGGGGGCGGGGGTCGTCTCGGGGGTCGGCGACGGAGACGGCGCCGGCCGGGTCTCGCTCGTCGTCGGCGCGGGCGCCGGCCGGGCGTCGGACCCGAGCAGCGCGGCGGTCGTGATGGCACCGCCGCTCACCACGCCGATGAGGACGAGTGCCACCGCACCGGCCACCAGCTGCATGCGGTGTCTCCCCGCCGGGCGGATGCGCTGTGCGCCGGCGAGCACGAGGTCGCGCATCTCGGACTGCTCGTACGGGGTGAGGTCGTCGTTCATGCCCATGCTCCCTCGATCGAAGCCATCTCTTCGCGCAGCTTGGCCTTGGCTCGGGCGAGCCGCGACTTCACGGTGCCCACGGGGATGCCGAGCGTCTCGGCCGCCGCCCGGTCGGGATAGCCCTCGAGGACGGTCAGCACCACGACGCTCTGCTCGCGGGCGGGAAGCCTCTTCAGGGCGGCGAGCACGCCGGTCTCGTCCGGGCCTTTCGGTGCTCCCGGGTTCGATGCGACAGGCGTCCGAGCGAGGAGCGTCCGGTAGCGGCGGCCGGAGCGCTCAAGATTGCGGGCGCAGTTCGAGACGGTGTTGAGCAGCCACGGGAGTGGCGAACCGTCCACGAGGCGGACCGACTCGCGCTTGCGCCAGAGCTCGAAGAATCCGATGGTCACCGCATCCTTCGCATCCTCTCGCGCGGTCAGCAGCCGGCGGGCATGACGGAAGAGACGTGCCTCGTGGCGGTCGAACAGCATTGCCAGCGCGGCCTCGTCGCCGGTCAGGACCCGCTCCCAGAGGGAGGCGTCATCATCGTCCATACCCTGTAGTGTCCGCGTTCCCGCAGATGGTTCATATCCCACCGTGTGGCGCTCCGAAGGGGCGTGACGTCATTCCGCGCGCCGCGCGCTCGGACCGGCGTCTGCCTACACTGAGCGGGTGCCCGCACGTCGCCCCCGAGTGGTCCCCGCGCGGGCCCACGACGACCTGACCGAGTCGCTCTCGCAGCTGCGGACCGAGCTCGACCTTCCGGATGGCTTCCCGGCGGCGGTGGAGGCCGAGGCACAGCAGCGGTGCGCAGCGTCCCTGCCGATCCGGCAGCGGCGCAGCTCGACGACCTGCGCGACATCGAGTTCCTCACGATCGACCCGGCGGGCTCGACGGATCTCGATCAGGCGCTCCACCTCGAGCGCACGCCCACCGGTGCGGTGGTCCACTACGCCATCGCCGACCTGCCGGCGTTCGTGACGCCGGGCGGCGCCGTCGACGGCGAGGCGCGCCTGCGGGGACAGACGCTCTACGCGGCCGACGGCCGGATTCCGCTGCATCCGGTCGCCCTCAGCGAGGACGCCGCCTCGCTGCTGCCCGGGCGCGAGCGGCGCGCGTTCGTGTGGCGATTCGTGCTCGACGACGGCGCACGGCCGGTCGAGACGACCCTGCGCCGCGCGGTGATCCGCTCGCGCGCCCAGTGGACCTACATGGATGCCCAGACCGCGATCGACGCGGGCACCGCGCCGAATGCCCTGCAGGCGCTGGCCTGGTTCGGGCCGCTGCGCCGGGAACGCGAGGCGGAGCGCGGCGGCGTGAGCCTCAACGTGCCCGAGACCCGCATCGTCGCCGACGATTCCGGCTACCGCCTCGAACGGGACGGCCCGCTCGCGGTCGAGGACTGGAACGCACAGCTGTCGCTGCTGACGGGCACGGCCGCGGCCGACCTCATGCTGCGCGGAGGAGTCGGCATCCTCCGCACCATGCCGGCCGCCGATCCGGACGACGTCGCTGCGTTCCGGGCGCAGACCGTGGCACTCGGCATCCCCTGGACAGCCGGCGTCTCGTACGGCGACTACCTCCGCTCGCTGGATCGCGATCGCCCGGCCGCGCTCGCGATCCTGGACGCCGCGGCCGGTCTGTTCCGGGGCGCCGGCTACGTGGCCTTCGACGGCAGCGCGCCCGCCGATCCGCTGCAGGCGGCGATCGGTGCGCCCTACGCCCACGCCACCGCTCCCCTGCGCCGGCTGGTCGACCGGTGGTCGCTCGTGGTGTGCGAAGCGCTGGCGAATCAGCGCGAGGTGCCGTCGTGGGCGCGAGAGAGCCTGCCGACGCTTCCCCCGCTCATGGCACGCAGCGATGGAGTGGCGAACCGGCTGGACGCCGCCGCCCTCGACCGGGTCGAGGCGGCACTGCTGTCGCGACGTGAAGGGCAGGCCTTCGAGGCCGTGGTGCTCGGCCGACGCAACGACGGCGCACGGGTGCAGCTGACGGATCCACCGGTGACCGCCAAGGTGGCCGGGCTCGACGCAGCCCCGGGATCAACGGTGCGGCTGCGTCTCAGGAGCGCCTCCATCGCGACGGGATCCATCGTTCTGGAGCCGACCGCCTAGCCTGGTGTCGTGACGACGACCGTGCTCCTGACCGGGTTCGAGCCCTTCGGAGGCGACGCCGCCAACCCGTCGGGCGAGGCCGTCCACCGTGTCGCCTCCCGCTGGGAGGGACCCGAGGTGCTCGTCTCGGCCGTACTGCCGGTGACGTTCACCGGCGCCGCAGGCCGCCTGCGAGAGCTGCTCGCCGACCACCGGCCGGACGTGGTGATCGCGGCCGGCCTGGCGGGTGGACGCGCCGCGATCGGGGTCGAGCGCGTCGCCGTGAACCTCGTGGACGCCCGCATCCCCGACAATGTCGGAGAGCAGCCGGTCGACGTGCCGAGCGTGCCAGGGGCCGCGGCGGCGCACTTCGCCACGCTGCCGGTGAAGGAGATCGCACGGCGGATCGCCGCGGCCGGCATCCCCGCGGAGGTGTCGTACTCGGCGGGCACGTTCGTCTGCAACCACGTCTTCTTCACGGCGCTCGAGGCGGCGGCATCCGGAACCCGAGCGGGATTCGTCCACGTTCCCTGGTCGGCAGAGCACGCCCCGTCATCCGATTCCGCAGCTCTTCCGCTCGCCGACATCGCCCGGGCGCTCGAGATCGCCGTACGCACCAGCCTCGCCGTGACCGCCGACGCGCGCATGCCCGGCGGCACGCTCCACTGACGCCGGCTGTCTGCCCGTCAGCGCGAGCGGCGTCCCGCGTGGAGCACCTCGCGCACGACGAGTCCCGCGACCAGCGCCCAGAACGCCGCGCTGACGCCCGCGATCGCCACACCCGACGCCGCGACCAGGAACGTCACCACGGCAGGCAGCCGCTCCCCCGGGTCATCGATCGCCTGCTGCACGGCCGAACCGAACGCGCCGAACAGCGCGATGCCGGCGACCGCCGGGATGACGGCATCCGGAGAGACCACCACGAGGGCGACGAGCCCCGCCGACAGGCCACCGAGAACGATGCCACCGGCTCCCGTCGACACCCCGGCGACCCAGCGCCGCTTCGCATCGGGGTCGGCCTCCGGCCCCGCGGCGAGCGCCGCGCTGATCGCCGCCAGGTTGATCGCGTGCCCGCCCGCGGTCGCTCCGAGGGCGGTGCCCAGGCCGGTGACGAGCATCGCCGGCCGCCAGGGCACCTCGTAGCCGAAGCTGCGCATGATGGCGACGCCCGGGACGTTCTGCGAGGCCATCGTCACGAGGAAGAGCGGCAGCGCCAGACCCACGACGGCTCCGACGGTGAAGACGGGCGCCGTGAACTCGAGCCGCGGCACCAGCAGGGCAGGGTCGATCGTCGCGCCGGTGACCGCGACATGCACGCCGATGACGACGGATGCCGCGACGAACGCCAGCGGCACCGCCCAGCGCGGCGCCACGCGCACGAACACCAGCCAGGTGAGGAGGACGGGGATGACGCCCCACGGGTTCTGCACGACTCCGGTGACCGGCGCGAGACACAGCGGCAGCAGCACACCCGCGAGCATCGCCTGGGCGATCGACGGCGGGATCCGGGCGATCAGCCGTCCTAGTTGCGGCCAGAGCGCCGTCAGCAGGATGAGGCCAGCCGTCACGAGGAATGCCCCGACGGCCGCGGGCCAGCCGCCCTCGACGGAGCCCGTGGCGGCGAGCACGGCGGCTCCCGGCGTCGACCACGCCACCGTGATCGGCATCCGGTACCGCCAGGCGAGCAGGATCGCCGAGGCGCCCATCGTCAGGCACAGCACCAGCAGGCCGCTCGCCGCCTGCGCGCGCGTCGCCCCGACGGCGTCGAGACCTGTCAGCACGACGGCGAACGAGCTCGTGACTCCGACGAGCGCAGTCACGATCCCGGCGACGATCGGCCGCGAGAGCGGCGCGGCGGGCTCGGTCGGCGCGGGGCCTGCGGCGGCGCTCACGCGCCCTGCCGTCCGCGGTACACGGCGGTGCGGAGCTCGACCTCCCAGACGTCGCGCCGAGGCATGCCGACGGCCTGCGCCGCCGCGACCTCGGCGTCGACGTCGTACGGCACCCGCACGAAGCGCACCTCGAACGGCGCCCGTTCGGACGCGCCGAGCACACCCTCGAGGATCACATAGCTCGGCGTCGGCTCGTCGAGCGGGTTGCCGACGCTGCCGGCGTTGAAGAGGGTGCGACCGTCGCGGGACTCGAGATACGTGTCGTGGATGTCGCCGTAGCCCACGACGGTCGGCTCGGGGCCGTCCCCGGTCATCTGCGTGGCGCGGAACATGCCGTCGAACTCCTCGTCGGTGTGACGGAACCGCACCCGCACGTGTGGGCTCTCGGCGGACGCGTGGAACAGCCGGATCCGCCGCCCGCTCATCACGAGGTCGTGGCTGAGCGCCAGCCCGCCCAGCCAGCGCCGCTGCTCCGGGGAGAGCTCGTCACGCCACCACCGCATCTCCTCGGGCTGGTCGTCACCGACGGTGCCGATGAAGTCGTCCCAGTTGCCGCGGATGTTCACCTCGCACACGTCGCGCACGCGCTCGGTGGCGGCGCCGCCCCGCGGGCCCTTGCCGACGTTGTCGCCCAGGTTGATGATCCGGCGGATGCCGCGGCCGGCGATGTCGTCGAGCACCGCTTCGAGAGCGGTCAGATTCCCGTGGACGTCGGAGATGAGGGCGATCCGGTCGAGAGCCATCTTCGGATCATGCCACGCCTCTCGGAGCGAGCACGGCCGTCAGCGCTCGAACTCGGCGAGCGCGTCGGCGATCATGCGGTGGCCCTGCGCCTCGAACTCCTCGTCCCCCACCTGATGCGCCCAGCAGGCGGTGCCGATGGCTTCGCGCAGCCGCAGCAGAAGCCAGTGCGACGGACCGAAGGCTCGCTCGGACGTGCCGGATCCGAGCCGCGGATCATGACCGTAGCCCTTGAAGAAGGCGGTCTCGCACGCCGGGTTCTCACGCCACTCCTGCGCCGCGAGCCGAACGAAGTCGGTCGCGGCGGGGCGGAACGCGAACCTGCCGAAGTCGATCACCCGGACCACGCCGGCGTCCACCAGCCAGTTGCGAGGCTGCCAGTCGCCATGCGTGGGAACGAGGTCCGCGTCGATCGGCGGCAGAGCGTCGAGCGCGTGTCGCAGCCGTGCCTGCACCTCCGGCGTGATGGCGTCGGACGTGTCTAGCCAGAGCAGAGCGCGACGCGTGGCCGCGGCATCCGCTCCGTCCGACGGGCGGGAAGCCTGGTCGTGGAACCGCCGCAGCAGCTCACCCGCGCCGCGGTGCACCTCGGGGTCCCCGCCCGCGGGCGTCCGGTACGCGAGCTCACCCGGCACCCACTCCAGCACCAGCACCCGCGCCGCACGGTCGGAGTGCACCAGGCGCGCCGCGTGGCCCCTCTGCTGCCAGACCGCGACGAAGCCGCCCTCGTGCGCATCGAGCTCGCGACCGAGATGGTGGTCGCCGTCGCCGGACGCCTTGACGATCAGCTCGCGACCGGCGTGCCGCACCCGCAGCACGACCGTCTCCACCTGGTTCCAGCTGAGGTCGGCGACGGCCTCGGCTCCGGGCAGCCACTCGTCGACCCGATCCCGCTGCACGGCCGACAGCCGGCCGAAGCCCATCAGGACGTGACGACCTGCGCCGTGCCGACTGCGGCGTCCGGGCCCATCTCGGCGGCGAGACGGTTGGCCTCCTCGATGAGGGTGGCGACGATGTCGGCCTCGGGCACGGTCTTGATGACCTGCCCCTTCACGAAGATCTGTCCCTTGCCGTTGCCCGAGGCGACGCCGAGGTCGGCCTCGCGCGCCTCCCCGGGTCCGTTGACGACGCAGCCCATGACCGCGACGCGCAGCGGCACCGTCATGTCCTTGAGGCCCTCGGTGACGTTGTCGGCGAGCGTGTAGACGTCGACCTGGGCACGGCCGCAGGACGGGCACGACACGATCTCGAGCTTGCGCTCGCGCAGGTTCAGCGACTGCAGGATCTGGTGGCCGACCTTGACCTCCTCGGCGGGCGGGGCCGACAGCGACACGCGGATCGTGTCGCCGATGCCCTCCGCGAGCAGGATGCCGAAGGCGGTCGCCGACTTGATCGTGCCCTGGAACGCGGGTCCGGCCTCGGTCACACCGAGGTGGAGGGGCCAGTCGCCGCGCTCGGCGAGGAGCCGGTAGGCCTTGACCATCACGATCGGGTCGTTGTGCTTGACCGAGATCTTGAAGTCGTGGAAGTCGTGCTCCTCGAAGAGCGACGCTTCCCAGACAGCGCTCTCGACGAGAGCCTCGGGAGTCGCCTTGCCGTACTTCTCGAGCAGGCGCCGGTCGAGCGAGCCGGCGTTGACGCCGATCCGGAGCGACACCCCGGCAGCCTTCGCGGCGGCGGCGATCGCGCCGACCTGGTCGTCGAACTTGCGGATGTTGCCCGGGTTCACGCGCACCGCGCCGCAGCCGGCATCGATGGCCTGGAACACGTACTTGGGCTGGAAGTGGATGTCGGCGATCACCGGGATCTGACTCTTCGCCGCGATGATGTGCAGCACGTCGGCGTCGTCCTGCGACGGCACGGCGACGCGCACGATCTCGCAGCCCGACGCGGTGAGCTCGGCGATCTGCTGCAGCGTGGCGTTGATGTTGGTGGTCGGCGTCGTGGTCATCGACTGCACGCTCACCGGCGCATCGCCGCCGACCAGCACCTTGCCCACCTTGATCTGGCGGGTCTTGCGACGGGGGGCGAGCGTTTCGGGGACCTTGGGCATCCCGAGATTGACGGCTGGCACGTGCTCCAGCCTACGCGTCGGTGCAGGGCATCGGCTGAGTGGCCGCGACCGGACCGTGAGAGCGCGGGGCGGGACGGGATCGCTCGTCCCCCGCCGGGCTCATTCGCTCGCGGCCGGCGACGGTGCAGCGGGCGCCCCCGGCTCCGAGCCGGTGAGCGCGCGGATCAAGGTCTGCGCGTCGTAGGGGCCCACGTGACGGACGCCGTTGATGAAGAACGTCGGCACCGACGTGATGTCCATCGCCTCGGCATCCAGCATGTCGTCGCGCACGCGGGCGGTGACCTTCGGCGAGCTGAGGTCGTCTTCGAAGCGATCGACGTCGAGACCGAGGTCGCGTGCGCGGCGGATGATGTCGGACGGGAGCTGGTGGTCCTGATCTGCGAACAGGCTCCGCGAGAACTCCGGCAGCTTCCCCTGCAGGTTCGCGGCTTCCGCGGCCTCGGCCGCCGCCAGGGCGTTCGGGTGCTGGCGCTCCAGCGGCGCGTGTCGCCACACGTAGCGCAGGCGGTCGCCGAGCTCCTTGCGGACCTCCTCGATCGAGCCCGACGCCTTGAGGCAGAAGGGGCACTGGAAGTCGCCGTACTCCACGATCGTGAGCGGCGCGTTCACGTCACCGTAGATGTGATCGCGCTGGGGGTCGACCGGCCGCACCAGAGCGCGTCCCCCGTCGTCGTCGGGCCGCCGTGCGTCCGAGATGCGGAACACGATCGCTGCGAGCACGAAGGCGAGGACGGACGCCGCCAGCACGCCGACGCGCGCCTCGTTCTGCACGTCGGGGTCCTCGATCGCGAGGTCGATGATGAAGAGCGAGATCGTGAACCCGATGCCGCACAGCATCGCGCCGCCCGCGATGCGGTCGAGCGTCAGGCCCAGTCCGAAATCGCCGAGCTTGAACACCTTCATGATGGCCGCGGCGCCGAAGACGCCGACGAACTTGCCCACGACGAGACCGACGACGATGGCCCAGGTGACCGGGGACTGCGCGGCGGCCACGAGGATCGGCCCCGAGATCTCGACGCCGGCATTGGCGAGGGCGAACAGCGGCAGGATGACGTAGGCGACGTACGGCGCGTACGCCGACTGCAGGCGCTCGTTGATCGAGATCGACTCTCGGAGGCTGTTGGCGGCCTGCCGCGCGTACTCGCTGTTCGGCGACTGGCGGAACATCCGCGCGAGCTCGAGCGCCTGCTCGACGTCGCGCCGATTCGGCCGGTAGACGGGGATCAGCAGCGCGATCGCCACACCCGCGAGCGTCGGGTGCACGCCCGACGCGAGGAAGGCGAGCCACACGATGATCGACAGTGTGGCGTAGATCGGGCCGCGGCCACGCGGGACGTAGCGGGTGAAGAAGATCCCGGCCAGGCCGACGGCAGCGACGAGAAGCGGCAGCGGTGTGAAGCTGTCGGTGTAGAAGAGGGCGATGATGCTCAGCGCGCCGATGTCGTCCACCACCGCGAGGGCGAGCAGGAACACCCGGAGCCTGCCAGAGGCGCGCGGCCCGATCAGCGCGAGTGCGCCGACGAGGAACGCGGTGTCGGTCGAGATCACGACCCCCCACGCGTGCTCGAATCCCGACCCCCTCGCGATCGCGAGGTAGAGCCCGGCCGGCACCAGCAGTCCCGCCACCGCGGCGACCACGGGGATCATGGCGCGGGACCAGCTCGTGAGCTCCCCGATCGCGAACTCGCGCCGCACCTCGAGGCCGACTGTGAAGAAGAAGATCGCCATGAGCGCGTCGTTGACGAGCGCGTGCAGCGTGAACGCGAGATGGATGTCGCCGAAGCTGATCGTCAGCTGCGTCTCCCAGAAGTCGTGATACGACGTCGCGGAGACGTTCGCCCAGACGATCGCGACGAGCGTCGCGAGCACCAGCAGGAGCGCGCCCGTGCGCTGCTCCCCCATGTTTCGGATGCGGTCGGCGATCGAGGGACGCCGTCGGGGCCGCCGATCCGGCTGCTCCGGTTCGGCTGATCGGTCGGTGATCGTGAGGTGGGTCATGGCGTACCTCCGCGGCGCGGGGATGCGGGCAAACGGGTCGGCCCCAGTATGGTGCCGAATCCGGGGACAGTGGGCCGGGATGCGTCGCGGTGACCGATTCGCGCGTGTGGTAGGTTCGGCGCATGTCCGCGCACCTCTCCTGGTGGCTCACCGCATAGGCGGTGTGTTCGCGCGACCACAGACCGCCCATGGGCGGTCTTCTTTTTCGTACGGGACACCGCCCCACGACGAAAGACGACACACCATGACCGGGCCTGCCCCCATGTCCCCTCGCGACCTCGCTGCCAGCGGCATCCCCTTCGCGCTCATCGCGCGCGACGACAGCACCGTCGAGGTGCTGACCGGCGATGTCGTCGACGTCGAGCTGCTGGCCGACATCCCGCTGACGGACGCCTCGGGCTCGCCGCGGGAGGTGCTGGCGCTCGTGCCGTTCCGGCAGGTGCGCGAGCGCGGATTCGAGTGCCACGACGACGGAGCCCCGCTGCGCTGCCTCGTCGTGCGCGACCGAGCCTCGCTCCCGCGCGACGAGACCATGGCGCTGCTGCCGACCGAGCCCGTCGCGCTCGAGGGCGCCGGCTTCGACATCGCCGACGAGGACTACGCCGACATCGTGCGGCGGGTGATCGCCGACGAGATCGGACGCGGCGAAGGCGCGAACTTCGTCATCCGCCGCGACTTCACCGCTGGTGTGTCCACGGATGCCGCCACCGCCGCCCTCACGTGGTTCCGCGCCCTGCTCGAGCACGAGCGCGGCGCGTACTGGACGTTCGCGGTCGTCACACCCGGCCATGTCGCCGTCGGCGCGAGCCCCGAGGCGCACGTCAGCGCACGCGACGGCGTCGTGACGATGAACCCGATCTCGGGCACGTTCCGTCACCCCGCCGGCGGCGCGACCGCCGAGACGCTCACCGAGTTCCTCCGCTCCACCAAGGAGACCGAGGAGCTGTTCATGGTCGTCGACGAGGAGCTCAAGATGATGAGCGCCGTCTGCTCCGACGGCGGCCGCATCACCGGTCCGCATCTCAAGGAGATGTCGCGACTCACGCACACCGAGTACGTGCTGCGCGGGCGCAGCCGGCTGGATCCCCGCGACATCCTCCGCGAGACCATGTTCGCGCCGACCGTGACCGGCTCGCCGATGCAGAACGCGTGCACGGTCATCACCCGGCACGAGAGCACCCCGCGGGGCTACTACTCGGGCGTGGCCGCCCTGTTCACCCCCCGCCTGACGCTCGCGGCCGGCGAGGCGACCCATGACCTCGACGCTCCCATCCTCATCCGCACCGCATATCTGCAGGACGGCCGGTTGCGCGTTCCCGTCGGGGCGACGCTGGTGCGCCACTCCGACCCCTACGGCGAGGTCGGCGAGACGCACGGCAAGGCCGCCGGCGTGCTCGGCGCCATCGGCGCCGTGCCCCGTGACGCTGCGGCCGAGGCCGCCGTCGTCGCCGTGCCCGACGCCGACGTCATCGACGAGGACGCCCCCGCTCCCGCGCCGCGCCGTCTCGCGGACGACCCGGCGATCGCCGAGCTGCTGGCCTCCCGCAACGGACGCCTGGCGGAGTTCTGGCTCAACCCGCAGGGCTCGGACGGGCCTGCGCCGTTCGCCGGCCGGTCGGCGCTCGTCGTCGACGCCGAGGACCGCTTCACCACGATGCTCGCCCATCAGCTGCGCCATCTCGGGCTCGACGTGCGGATCGCGCCGTGGGACGAGGTGACCGACGCCCAGATCGACGACGCCGAGCTGCTCGTGTCAGGCCCCGGGCCGGGCGATCCGCGTGATGTGTCCAGCCCCCGCATCCGGCGCATGCGCGAGGTGGTCGGGCGGCGGCGCGAGAGCGGCCGGCCGATCCTCGCCGTGTGCCTCAGCCACCAGATCCTCGCCGACACGTTCGGCATCGACCTGGCACCGCTGGACGCACCGCACCAGGGGCTGCAGAAGTCGGTCGACGTGTTCGGGATGCCGGCATCCATCGGCTTCTACAACACGTTCACCGCCCGCGTACCCGCGGGCACGACGCGCGCCGGCGAGGCCGAGATCGCAGCGGACGCCTCGGGCGACGTCTACGCGCTGCGCGGGCAGGGCTTCGCATCGGTGCAGGGGCACCTGGAGTCCATCCTGTCGCGGGACGGCATGACCACGCTGCAGCGGCTGGTGGAGCAGGCCCTGATGCCGGTCGAGGCCCGATCTGCCGGATAGTCCGCCTTCAGCGAGCCGAAGATGCGCCCGCGCGGGCAGCCAGCAGGCGTCGCTCGGCCTCGTTCGCCGTGAGCTCGAGTGCGCGCAGGTCAGCGGCGAGCGCGTCGTCGTCGCGGCCGAGCTCGCGCAGCAGTGACGCCCGGACGGCGTGCCACAGGTGCGAACGGGCCAGCGGATCCGCGAGCCCGTCGACCTCGGCGAGCGCGACGCCGGCGCCTGCCACGCGCGCCAGCGCGACGGCGCGGTTCAGTCGCACCACAGGCGACCGGTCGTACGCGAGCAGCATGTCGTAGAGCGTCAGGACCTGCAGCCAATCGGTGGACGCCTCGTCCGCGGCATCCGCGTGGCACGCCGCGATCGCCGCGTGCAGCTGCCAGCGTCCCGGGTGCCGCAGCCGGGCCGCGCCCTCCAGCGACGCGCGGGCCTCGCCAAGAAGAGCGGCGTCCCACCGCGACCTGTCCTGGTCGGCCAGCAGCACCAGCTCGCCGCCCACCGATCGCGCGGACTCGCGGGCCCGGTGGAACTGCAGGAGCGCGAGGAGTCCCTGCGCCTCCGCGGCGCGCGGCAGCGCCTCGGCGACCACTCGGGCGAGCCAGAGCGCGTCGTCGGCGAGGTCACGGTCGGCCGCGGCATCCGACCCCGCCACGAAGTGGGCCTCGCTGTACATCACCGAGACCACGGTCAGCACGAGGTCGAGCCGCGCGGCGGCATCCGCCCCTTCGGGGACCCTCAGCGGGATGCCGCTCTCGGCGATCTTGCGCTTGGCGCGCGAGATGCGCTGCCCCGTGGTCGATTCGGCCGTGAACGTGGCGCGGGCGATCTGCGCCGTCGTGAGTCCGCACACCGCGCGGAGAGTGAGCGCGAGCTGCGCATCGGGCGCGAGCGCCGGGTGGCAGCAGCCGAACAGCAGCGGCAGGCGCTCGTCGGCCGGTGGCCCTCCGACCACGGGAGCGGGTGCGAGCAGCGCGACCTTGTCTCGCAGCACGCGTTCCCGGCGCACCCGGTCGAGTGCGTTGTGCCGCGCCGCCTGCATCAGCCAGGCTCCGGGCTTCGGCGGCATCCCCCGCGCCCGCCACTCGCGCAGCGCCTCCACGACCGCCTCCGCGACGGCCTCTTCCGCCACGTCGAAGCTGCCGAACGACACGGTGAGCGCCGCGGTGATGCGTGACGACTCCTCACGCACGACCGCGGCGAGGATGCGATCGGATGCCGCGGCGCGAGCGTACGACGGACGCGGGTCGTCCGCGCCCGGCCCGGCCGCGGCATCCGGCTCGGGCATTACTCGAACTGGCTGTAGTCGACGACCATCGGCCGGATCTCGACGGCGACTCCGGGGAATTCGAGCGAGGGCCAGGTCTTCACGAGCGCGATCGCCGCGTCGAGGTCGGGGACGTCGATCACGCTGAATCCTCCGACGACCTCCTTCGCCTCCGAGAAGGGGCCGTCGGCGACGACGGGCCCGTCGTCGCCCGCCCGCACCGTCGTCGCGGTGCTGACCGGATGCAGCTCCGCCCCCGAGTCGTCGATCTTGTCGGCGTTCGTGCCGAACCACTCGTAGATCCGCCCGTAGACCTCCTGGCGGCGCTCCTCCGGCACCGCGTCGTCGAGCTCGGGTGTCGAGGTGAACATGATCACGTACTTCACGGTCGTCGTCCTTCCGTCAGTGGAACCGTTGCATCCCTACAGCGAACGGGCAAGGCCGTTTTCGACAGGCTCGGCGAACGGATCCTCGGTGGTCCGGCGACCGTCGGCGGCTCAGAAGAGCGTCACCGGGTTGAAGAGGTCGGCGAGGATCAGCACAGCCCCCATCACGATGAGGGCGATCACGACGACGAACGTCACGGGCACGAGCCTGGTCGCATCCACCGGCTTCGGCGGCGGGCGGCGGAACAGCTTCGCCCAGGCGCGCTTGAGTCCCTCCCACAGAGCCACCGCGACGTGTCCGCCGTCCAGCGGCAGCAGCGGGATGAGGTTGAAGACGAAGAGCGCGATGTTGAGCGAGGCGAGCAGCGAGAGGAAGCCGGCGACCCGGTTGAGGATCGGAGAGTCGGCCGCTGCCACCTCGCCGGACAGGCGCCCGGCGCCGACGATGCTGAGCGGGCCGTTCGGATCGCGGTCCTGCCCGGTGACGAGGTCGACGGCCGTGTCCCACACCTTCGCCGGCAGCTGCCAGATGATGCCGGCGACGGCGCCGACGTTCTGCACGGCCATCTGTGGTCCCGCCCAGATCGGCTGTGTGACGTACTCGACCGACGGGCCGATGCCGACGAAGCCGACCTCCTCGGTCGTCGTCGTGCCGTCTGCGGCGGTCACCTCGGTCTCGATCGTCGCCGGCGTGACCTGGATGCTCTGCTCGGAGCCGTCGCGCTCGACCACGAACGTCAGCTGCTCGCCGGGCGACGAGCGGATGATGGCAGTCGCCTCGTCGAAGTCGGCGACCGGCTGCCCGTCGATCGAGACGATCGTGTCGCCGGCTTCGATGCCTGCCGCCTCGGCGGGGGCCGCAGGCGCGGACTCGGCGCACTCGGTCGAGCTCGTGGTCGGGACGCACTCGGACAGGCGGGCGACCGTCGTCGTGGCGGTCTGCAGGCCGATGCCGGTCAGGAGGATCGCGAACAGCACCATGGCGAACAGGAGGTTCATGACCGGGCCGCCCAGCATCACGACGATGCGCTTCCAGATGGACAGCCGGTAGAACACGTGCACGTCGTCGTCGCCGTGCAGCGTCTCGTCGTTGGCGTCGCGCGCGTCCTGGACCATCGTGGCGAAGAACCCGCCGCCGGCACGCCCGGATCGTGACCCGGAGCCCGAGGCCTGGGTGGCTGCGGATGCCTCGGCAGCGCGCGCCCGCTCGCCGGGCGACGGCGGATACATGCCGGCCATCGAGATGTAGCCGCCGACCGGGAACGCCTTGACGCCGTACTCGGTCCCGCGCATGCGCCGGGACCACAGCGTCGGCCCGAACCCGATCATGTACTGGCCGACGCGCACGCCGAACTTCTTGGCGGGCCACAGGTGGCCGAGCTCGTGCAGCGCGATCGAGACGGCGAGGCCCACGACCATGAGCACGACACCGATGACGAACGCGAGGATCTCCACACGCTCACGGTACCCGCGTGATGCTTTGAGTTGGGTGTGACGGTGCGTTCGGGCGATGCCTCGCCCCTCCCGTAGGCTCGACGTGAGGAGGAGCCGTGACCCCACGCCACGTGCGCGCGCTGCGCGGCACCGCCGCGGCATGGGTCGCGACCGTCGTCGCCGCCACGGCTCACACGCTCGCCGGCGGCGGGGCTCCCTCCCCCGCCCTGGTCGTCGCCGTCGGCATCCTCTCGTCGCCCTTCGCGGTGGGCCTCATCGGGCGCCGCCTCTCCGCGTGGCGGATGGGCGCCACCGTCCTTGCGAGCCAGTCCCTGTTCCACGTGGCGTTCGCTCTGACCGCCGACGCCGACCCTGCGGCACTGCACGGGCACCACGTCACGCACCTGGGCGGCACTCTCAGCACCGTCGTGCTCCCCGACGCCCCCATGCTCGCCGCCCATGTGCTCGCCGCGTTCGCGACCGTCGCCGCGCTGCAGAGCGCAGAGCGGATGCTGCGCGCCCTGGGCCGCGGCATCCGCTCGGTGTTCACCCGCGTCCGCGGCATCGCCCCGCGTGCGCCGATGCCCCGGCTCGTCACGCCGCAGACGCGTCCGTCCGGCGCCGCGCTGCGCGTCGTCCTCTCGGACACCTCCCGGCGCGGACCGCCCGCCTTCGTCTGAGCGGCGCACCGAGCGCCGCGCCCGTCGCCGGCCGCGCCCGATGCGTGCGCCGGGTCCTCTCGCGTACGCGCTCCCGCCGCGTACCGCCGGTCGGCCGTTCGCGCCGATCACCCCCGACGACAGACGAAAGCACACACCATGAACACGCTCACGAACATGTCCCCCACCCGCCGCCTCGTGATCGGCGCCACCGCCGGTCTGGCCCTCGTCCTCGCCGCGCCGCTCGCCGCGTCCGCCCACGTGCACGTGACACCTGAGACCGCCTCAGCCGGCGGGACCGAGCCCCTCACCTTCTCGTTCTCGCACGGCTGTGACGGCTCGCCCACGACCGCCCTCGCCGTCGACATCCCCGAGGGCGTCGGCAACGCGACACCCGTCGTGCAGGGCGGCTGGACCATCACGCGCGAGCTCGGCGCCGACGGCGTGCCGACGCGCGTCGTCTACACCCCCGACACCCCCGTCGAGGACGGGCTGAAGGCGACCGTCTCGATGGATGCGCTCTTCACCGAGGCGACCGCGGACACCACTCTCGCCTTCCCCGTCACCCAGACGTGCGCGGAGGGAGAGACGGCGTGGACGCAGATCGCCGAGGACGGCGAGGATCCGCATGACCTCGACGCGCCCGCGCCGCTCGTCGAGGTGGGCGACGCCGCGGACGACGCCGATGCCGGGCATGCGACCGGTGCCGAGGGTGCGGACCACGCGACCCACGAGAGCGCCGAGGCGGCCGCCGACACCGAGGAGGCGGCATCCGGCACGTCCGCCGACCCGGTCGCACGGTGGCTCGCCGCGGGCGGACTCGTCGCGGGGATCGCCGCACTCGCGGTCGTGCTCGTGCGCGGACGCCGCAGGGCCTGAGCCGCTCTCCGTGCCCCGGTCGCCGAGCGCGAACATCCCGCTCGGCGACCGGGGTGCCGGGCGCGTCCGGCCACGGTGACGAGCCCGCTGCAGGGCCTGCCGGCGCCCTTGCACAGGCTCGCGGGCGGGGGCACGGGCGCCATGCGAAGATGGATGCGCCATGCCGACCGACGCGCCTTCGAACCTGCCCCCGGTACTCCGCCCCGACGCGCCGCCGACCCACTCCCTCGCGGACCTCGCGGCGCGCTTCGCCGTCGACGTCCGCGGCGACGTCGCCGGCGCCACGCTCACGGGCATCACCCTCGCGACCGCCGATCTGCGGCCGGGCGACGTGTTCGTCGCGGTGCAGGGCGTCAACCGCCACGGCGCCGAATTCGCCGCGACGGCAGCCGAGAAGGGCGCCGTCGCCGTGGTGACGGATGCCGCCGGGGCCGACGTCGCCGCCGCGAGCGGGCTGCCCGTCGTGCTGGTCGAGAACCCGCGCGCGCTGCTCGGCGAGCTGTCGGCGTGGGTGTACAGCACCGGTCGCGACGATGACCTCCCGACGCTCTTCGGAACCACAGGCACCAACGGCAAGACCAGCGTGTCGCACCTGCTCGAGGGCATCCTCGGCCAGCTGGGCGTGACGACGGGGCTGTCATCCACCGCCGAGCGGCACATCGCCGGACAGGTCGTCGTGTCGCGGCTGACGACGCCCGAGGCGTACGAGATGCACGCGCTCCTCGCCCTGATGCGCGAACGCGGCGTCGAAGCCGTCGCCGTCGAGGTGAGCGCGCAGGCGCTCAGCCGGCGCCGCGTCGACGGCATCGTGTTCGACGTCGCCGGCTTCACCAACCTCACGCACGACCACCTCGACGACTACGCCGACATGCGCGAGTACTTCGAGGCGAAGCTGCCGCTGTTCCGTCCCGACCGCGCGCGCCGCGCCGTCGTCTGCATCGACTCCGAGCCCGGCGCCGAGGTCGTGGCGCGCAGCGAGGTGCCGACCGTCACGGTCGGCACGCCCGCGCTCGCCTCGGACGCGGATGCCGCAGCCGCCGCGGACTGGGTCGTCGACATCCTCGACGAACGTCAGGTCGGTACCGAGTTCCGCCTCACCGCCCGGGACGGGCGCACGCTGACGACCCTCGTACCCGTGATCGGGCGGCACATGGCGGCCAACGCCGGCCTCGCGATCGTCATGATCCTCGAGGGCGGCTACACGTGGGAGCGCCTGGTCGACGCGCTCGACGGCGGCCGCATCGACGCCTACCTCCCCGGGCGCACCGAGCTCGTCTCGGGCGAGACGGGACCGGCCGTCTACGTGGACTTCGGTCACTCCCCCGACGCCTTCGAGAAGACGCTGTCCGCGGTCCGCAGGGTGACACCGGGCAAGGTCGTCATGCTGTTCGGCGCCGACGGCGACCGCGACGCCACGAAGCGGCACGACATGGGCCGCACCGGCGTCGAGGGCAGCGACATCCTCGTCATCACCGACCACCACCCGCGCCACGAGGATCCCGACTCGATCCGGGCCACCCTCGTCGAGGGCGCGCGCCGGGCGCAGCCGGATGCCGAGATCCACGAGTTCTCCCCGCCCGAGCGCGCGATCATCGAGGCCGTCGCGCTCGTCGGCGACGGCGACGCCATCCTCTGGGCCGGTCCCGGGCACCAGGACTATCGCGACATCCGCGGTGTCCGCACGCCGTACTCGGCGCGCGAGCTCGCCCGTCGCGCCCTGCGCGAGGCTGGCTGGCCCGTGCCCGAGCCGCACTGGCCGGTGCCGTATCCGGAGCACGAGACTCCGGCATCCGACCCGCTGCGGCCCGTGTATCCCGAGGCCTGAGCACCCCGAGCCTTCGCCGGCTCTGGCCCGCGCCCCTCACCCGCGCCCCTCGCCCGCGCCCCTCGCCCGCGGCGCTCGCCCACGTCGCTCGCCCGCGCCCCGCTCACCGCTGTGGCACCTCGTGCGCTGCGGGGTCAGTTCACTTGCGCTGAATGTACGCCCTTCGGCGGTTTCAGCGTACGTTCAGCGCAAGTGAAACCATTCAGCGCTGCGCGAGAGGACGGCGAGTGGGATCAGGATGCCGCGGCGATCGCCTTGTCGGCGGCGCGGCGCGCCCAGTCCTCGGCGTCGGCCAGCGCCGCGCGCGTCAGCGGGTCGGGCGCGTCGTGCGCATCGACCACGCGGTCGATGACGTCGATGATCCCGAGGAAGCTCAGACGGCGCTCGTGGAACGCGTCCACCGCCTGCTCGTTCGCGGCGTTGAACACCGCCGGGTAGGTGCCTGCTGCGCGGCCGACCTGCTTGGCGAGCCGCACCGCGGGGAACGCTGCATCGTCGAGCGGCTCGAACGTCCAGGACGTCGCCGTCGTCCAGTCGAGCGGGCGCCCGACGCCGGCGATGCGGTTAGGCCAGTCGAGCCCGAGCGAGATCGGAAGGCGCATGTCGGGCGGCGATGCCTGCGCGATGGTCGACCCGTCGACGAACTCGACCATCGAGTGGACGATCGACTGGGGGTGCACGACGACATCGATCTCGGCGTAGGGCACGCCGAAGAGCAGATGCGCCTCGATCACCTCGAGGCCCTTGTTGACGAGCGTCGCCGAGTTGGTGGTGACCACTCGCCCCATATCCCACGTGGGATGCGCGAGCGCCTCGGCCGGTGTGACCCTTTCAAGGGACTCCCGGCTGCGCCCACGGAACGGGCCGCCGGATGCCGTCAGCACGAGCCGGCGGACCTCGCTGCGCTCTCCCGAGCGGAGCGCCTGCGCGATCGCCGAATGCTCGGAGTCCACGGGCACGATCTGTCCCGGACGCGCGAGCGCGGTGACCAGATCGCCCCCGACGATCAGGGACTCCTTGTTCGCGAGCGCCAGCGTGCGGCCCGTCTCGAGGGCCGCGAGCGTCGGACCGAGGCCGACGGAGCCGGTGATGCCGTTGAGCACGACGTCGGCCTCGACGTCGCGGACGAGCTGCTCGGCCTCGACGGCGCCGAGCGCCGTGCTCTCGACGCCGAACTCGGCGGCCTGCGCGTCGAGGGCGGCGCGATCCGAGCCCGCCGCGAGCCCCACCACTTCGAACCGCCGCGGGTTGGCCCGCACGACGTCGAGCGCCTGCGTGCCGATGGAGCCGGTCGAGCCGAGGATCAGGACGCGCCGCATCCGGCCAGCCTAGCGGCGGGCCGGCTGCGGCCGCGTGCTACTCGGCGGCAGCGGCGCGCTGCACGCCCAGGATGTCGACCACGAAGACGAGGGTCTCGCCCGTGAGGTCCTCGTCGTTGATCTCGCCCTCGCCGTAGCCGAACGCGGGCGGGATCACCACGAGCACCTGCGAGCCCACCGTCTGGCCCTCCAGCGCCTGCTGGAAGCCCTGGACGACGCCGGTCGTCTGGAACTGCGAGGGGGCTCCCCGGCTCCAGCTGGAGTCGAACTCCGAGCCGTCGGACCACTTCACACCGCTGTACTGCACGAACACGGTGTCGCCCGACTCGACGGTCGCGCCGTCGCCGAGCTTGAGCTCCGCGATCTCCACCTCGGTCGGCGGGTCCTGGTCGGGAATGGTGATGGCGGGCGCCCCGTCATCGTCGAGTTCGACCTCCGGCATCCCCGCCACCGGGTCCTGATCCGCGCCGGTGGCGACGGTCGGCAGCTCGCCCACCGACTGCGCGACGACGACGGCATTGGCAGCGCCCTCGCCCAGCATCGAGCCGGGAATGGTGAAGGCCGTGGCCGAACCGAGCGGCGTGCAGAGCACGCTGCTGCCGAAGATGCTGCTGCCGTCGACGATGATCGGGATGAGACCCGAATCGTCCGGGGTGGTCGTCGCCGAATCGAGCAGGACCTCGCCGGTGGTGGGGTCGATGACGAGGTACTGCCCGGAGACGAGCTGCCCGATCGCGAGGTCGTCACCGTCGGCGTCCGCGGCGATCGTGCGCTGCAGATCGGCGAACTCGAGATCGGCGGGCACCTCCGCGGTGAGCTCGGGAGCAGCCCCCGACACGGTGATCGCGTCGGAATCGGCACCAGGCTGCGGATCGAGGCCGCAATCCGACGCGGCGCTGGAGGACGGCGTGGGGCTGGCGTCGGGCTCGGCCGAGCCGGAGCAGCCGGCCAGCAGGAGTGCCGACATCGCGGCGACGGACAGGGCGGCGAGCGGGCGAATGCGCACGGAACAACCTCGAGACGTGGAAGGGAAGCCTCCATCTTTTCGCATCTTTGCTCTGTTCGCGCTGGGAAAGGGCTATGCCGATACCGGAATGCAATCGGGAGTACCCTCGACGGGTGACTTCCGACCTCGTGCCCGGCGCCGACGACACCGCCGACGAGACCGTCGAAACTCCCGACCCGCCGGCCGCGCCCGCTCGGCGCATGGGCTTCACGTACGCGTTGGGACGCCAGATCATCCGGCCCCTCGCCCGTGTGATCTATCGCCCGCGCGTGGAGGGCAAGGCCAACGTCCCGAAGTCCGGGCCGGTCATCTTCGCGAGCAACCACCTGTCGTTCATCGACTCGATCGCGATCCCGGTGGCGGCTCCTCGACCCGTTCACTTCCTCGCCAAGGCGAGCTACTTCGACAGCCCGGCATCGCGCTGGTTCTTCACCGCGATCGGCGCCATCCCGGTCCAGCGCGGCGCCGGACAGGCAGCGCTCGACGCCCTCGATCAGCAGCGCACGCTGCTCGAGGAGGGAAGCACTGTCGCGCTCTACCCCGAGGGCACGCGCTCGCTCGACGGCCGCCTGTACAAAGGCCGCACGGGCGTCGCGTTCCTCGCGCTGCAGACCGGTGCGCCGGTCGTTCCCGTGGGTCTCATCGGCACCGACGACGTGATGCCCGTCGGCGCGAAGATGCCCTCGCTCACGCACCGTGTCACCGTCAAGTTCGGCGAGCCCCTTGATCTCGCGCACCACGGTCCGGCGTCATCGGGCAAGGCGCGCCGGCTCGCCACCGACGAGATCATGGCCGCGATCCACGCGCTGTCGGGACAGGAGCTCGCGAACGCCTACAACGAGGTGCCCGCGCAGAACCCGATCGACCGCATCAAGCAAGTCCTCCCCCACGAGCGCCGCTGACGCCGCCACGGTGCCCTGTCCCCTCACGGAGCTGAGGTGGATGCCGGGGCCGGCGGAATCAGGCAGGGGCGACGACGATCGTCGGCTCGTGGTGAACCGGGAAATTCACCGAGTTCGCGATGAAGCACCACTCCCGCGCCTGCGCATGCGCGGCGGTCGCGGCATCCGCCATCGACGCTTCCGCGACGGTCACGCGCGGCCGGAGCACGACCTCGCGGAAGGCACCGCCGCCTCGCCCGTCCTCGACCATCAGCCCGGAGGCGTCGTCCTCGTAGCCGACGACCACGACTCCCGCCTGCACGCACGCGTGGAGGTACGACAGCAGGTGGCACTCGCTGAGGGCTGAGAGCAGCAGGTCCTCGGGATTCCACCGCGACGGATCTCCGCGGAACGGCTTGTCCGACGACGCCAGCAGCGCGGGCTTGCCGTCGATCTCGAGCGTCACGGCCCGGTCGTAGTCCCGGTACCCGGAGGTGCCCGTGCCGCGGTCACCCGTCCATGTCGTCCGGACGGAGTATCGATGCTCGCCCCACATGAGCACAGTCTGTCATGCGAGGCGACGCCCGCTCCGGCGGTAGGCTGGCTGG
Organism: Microbacterium sp. LMI12-1-1.1; assembly: GCF_040676455.1. Taxonomy (NCBI): domain Bacteria; kingdom Bacillati; phylum Actinomycetota; class Actinomycetes; order Micrococcales; family Microbacteriaceae; genus Microbacterium; species Microbacterium sp. LMI12-1-1.1. Next base: position 165,747 of record NZ_JBEGIA010000016.1, read on the forward strand.
GTGCCGCAGACCTTCGCCGCAGCCGACGCCGTCGAACTCGCCGTTGTCGAACGCAGCGGATTCGTCGAGTCGCGGCACGCCGGCATCGCCCTCGTGCTCGCCGCCGACGGCACGATCGCCCAGAAGCTGGGCGATCCGTCGTCGCTGATCCTCCCCCGTTCCAGTCTCAAGCCGCTCCAGGCGCTGGCTTGCCTCTCCGCCGGCGCGCCCCTCGAAGGCGAGCGGCTCGGGCTGGCGACCGCGAGCCATGCCGGCACCGACCGCCACATCGCGGTCGTCCGCGACATCCTCGCGCTCGCCCAGCTCGGCGAGGAGGACCTCGGGTGTCCGGCCGCCTGGCCGAGCGACACCACGACTCGCGACGAGATGGTGCGCGAACTCGGCCAGCCCGCGCGCATCCGCATGAACTGCTCGGGCAAGCACGCGACGATGCTCCTCACGAGCGTCGTGAACGGCTGGGACACGGAGGGCTACCTCGCACCCGAGCATCCGGTGCAGATCCTCATCCGAGAGACGATCGAGCGGCTCATCGGCGAGAAGACCGCCGCCACTGCTGTCGACGGCTGCGGCGCTCCCGTCTACGCCATGACGCTCTTCGGGCTGGCACGCGCGATCCATCGCATCGGCAATTCGTCGACGACCTCGCCCTTCGCGCTGCACCGCAGCGCCGGCGCGCTGGTCGATGCGGTGCGGGCCGACCCGTGGACCATCGACGGTCCCGGCCGAGCTGACACGATCGTCATCGAACGACTCGGCGTCTTCGCCAAGGGCGGCGCTGAGGGAGTCATGGTCATGGTCGCTCCCGACGGCACCACGGTGGCGCTCAAGATGCTCGACGGCAGCGGCCGCGCCGCCACCGCCGTGGCACTTCGACTGCTGGAGCGCCACGGCGCGCTCGCGTCGTCCGACGTCGCCGACGCGCTGTCGAAGCTTCCGCTCGCCGTCACCGGCGGCGGGCAGGATGTCGGGGTCATCCGCCCCGCCTTCTAGAGGCGCTCCCACAAGGAGCCCGAGCGCTCCAATGGCGGAGCGGAAAGGATCACACGATGCGGATCAGCGTCCCCACCGAGGTGAAGAACAACGAGTACCGGGTCGCCCTCACTCCTGCAGGAGTGCACGATCTCGTGGCGTCCGGCCATGAGGTGTTCGTGCAGCGCGGCGCGGGCGAGGGTTCGTCGATGCCGGATGCCGAGTACGAGGCCGCCGGGGCGGTGCTGCTCGACGATGCTGCGGAGGTGTGGGCGCGCGCCGAGCTGCTCCTGAAGGTGAAGGAACCCATCGCGAGCGAGTACGGCTACTTCCGCGACGGCCTCGTGCTCTTCACGTACCTGCATCTGGCGGCCGACCGCCCCCTGACCGAGCGCCTGGTGGCGGACGGCGTGACGGCGATCGCCTACGAGACCGTGCAGCTTCCGGGCGGTGGGCTCCCGCTTCTCGCGCCCATGAGCGAGGTCGCGGGCCGGCTCGCGCCGACCGTCGGCGCCGCCACTCTGATGCGGTCCGCGGGTGGACTGGGCCTGCTGATGTCGGGCGTGCCGGGCACGCGACCGGCGACGGTGACCGTGATCGGCGGCGGTGTCGCCGGCGCGAACGCCGCAGTGATCGCTGTCGGCATGGGTGCCGACGTCACCGTCTTCGACACCAACGTGCAGCGGCTCCGATACCTCGACGACCACTTCCAGGGTCGCGTGAAGACGGCAGCGTCCAACCCGCTCGATCTCGACCGCGCGGTCGTCTCGTCGGACCTCGTCATCGGATCTGTGCTGATTCCCGGCGCGAAAGCCCCGAAGCTCGTCACGAACGACATGGTGGCGCGCATGCGTCCCGGCTCGGTGCTCGTCGACATCGCGGTCGACCAGGGCGGCTGCTTCGAGGACACGCACCCGACGACGCACGCCGACCCGACGTTCCCAGTCCACGGGAGTATCTTCTACTGCGTCGCGAATATGCCCGGGGCCGTGCCGAACACGTCGACCTCGGCGCTCACGAACGCCACGCTCCCCTACATCCGTCAGATCGTCCGGCACGGCTGGCAGCAGGCGCTCCGATCGGATCCTGCCCTCGCTGCGGGGCTCAACACGGTGGGCGGGCGCATCGTGAACGCGGGCGTCGCGACCGCGCACGATCTCGAGCTCGCACCGCTGGACGCCGCGCTGGTCTGAACCAGGCCATCGAAGGCCCGGGTGCCTTGCACCCGGGCCTTTCCGCATGCGCGTGAGGCTGCGGATGTCGGTCCGCCACGCGACACTGGTGCCATGACGGACGAACGCGAATGGACGGTGGCGGACCACCTGCGGGACGCCGATCCCGACGCCGTGCGTCTGTGGCACCGCATCGACGAGCTCATCACGTCGTTCGGCCCGGTCACGCATTCCGTCGCGAAGACGACGATCACCTTCCGCGGACCACGGCGAGGGTTCGCCGGCGCGCGGCCGGTGCGCCAAGGCGTGCGCGGCTACTTCGACCTCATGCGCGAACTGCCACCCGACCCGCGGATCCTCGGTGTCTCGCCGTACGGCCGCCGCCTGTTCGTGCACCAGTTCCACCTCGCCGACGAGAGCGAGTTCGACGAGACCGTCGCGTCGTGGCTGCGGGAGGCGTACGAGGTGGGCTGCGGAGCGCACCTCGGCCGGTGACGACGTCCTATCCGGTCGACGCCCCGCAGCACCGCGGGGCCGCACCGATGCTCAGGCGAGGCCGCCGTCGATCGACCGGGAGTAGTCGGCGGGGTCCTCGGGCACGAGCACCTCGGTGTCGCGGTTGAGGCTCTCGCCGCGGAAGAACGGCTTCGAGCGCGGGAACGCGAACCACAGGAGCATGAGCAGCACGCCGAATGCGAGGGCGCCGATGCCCAGGACGAAGGTGCCGCCGATGCCGAGGAGGACGGTGTAGCCGTAGTCGACGTCGTACATGTCGATCGCCGACTGCACGAACGCGTACGTGAGCATGAGCGCGCCCAGCAGCGGGAACAGGAACCGGTAGAAGAAGTTCCGCGCCGACGTGAACAGCTCACGGCGGAAGTACCAGACGCAGGCGTACCCGGTGATCGCGTAGTAGAACGCGATGGCGAGCCCGAGCGAGAGGATGGAGTCCTGCAGGATGTTGTCGCTGATCAGCGTCATCCCGACGTAGTAGACGGACGCGACGATGCCCATGACGAGGGTGGAGAACGACGGCGTCTTGTAGCGCGGGTGCACCGAGGCGAACCGTCGGGGCAGCGCCTTGTACGCCGCCATCGCCAGCGTGCCGCGGGCGGTCGGCAGGATCGTCGTCTGCGTCGACGAGATCGCCGAGATCATGACCGCGACCACCAGCACCCAGCCGAGTGGGCCGAGAAGCCCGTCCTTGATGGCGAGGAAGAAGTCGTCGGCGTTCGCCTCGTTGCCCAGGCCCGTTCCGTCACTGCCGAGCCCTGCATACATCATCGCCGCGACGGTGACCCCGACGTAGGTGATCAGCAGGATGACGGTGGTCAGCAGCGCCGCCCGGCCGGGGATGCGCTTGGGGTCCTTGGTCTCCTCGTTGAGCGCGAGGCAGGTGTCCCAGCCCCAGTAGATGAAGAGGGCGAGCAGGATCGACTCGACGAAGCCGCCCCACTCGGTGAATGCGAACGGGTTGAACCAGGACCAGTCGAACGGGGTCGGGTCGGGGGCGGTGCCCGCGAAGAAGTGCCACAGCGCGGCGACGACGAAGATCGCCAGGGCGAGGTACTGGATGCCGAGCAGGATGTTCTGGATCCGCTCGCCGATCTCGACCCCGCGCCAGCTCACCCAGGTCATCGCCGCGATGAACACGACGCCGGTCGCCGTGACGAGCGGAACGTTGTCCGAGAGCAGGGCGTCCTCGGGGCTGCGCACGATCCCGTCGATCAGCGCCCAGAAGTAGATGCCGGCGATCTGCGCGAGGTTCGCGAGCACGACCATGCCGGCGACGGCGACGCCCCACCCGCCCATCCAGCCCACCCACGGGCCGAACGCCTTGGTGCCCCAGGTGAACGTCGTGCCGCAGTCGGGCACGTCGTTGTTGAGCTCGCGGTAGGCGAAGGCGATGAACAGCATCGGGATGAAGGCGATGACGAACGCGATGGGCGCCTGCGCCCCCACCGCGAGGACGACGAACCCGAGGGTCGCCACCAGGGAGTAGACCGGCGCGGTGGACGCGAGGCCGATGACGGTGGAGCCCCACAGCCCCAGCGTGCCGGCGGCGAGCCCTTTGCCCTCGGGCCGTTGCAGATCGATCGGGGTTGTAGCCACAGGGCGACGCTATGGCGTGCGGGAAGGGCCGGTCAATACACCGCTCCGACGGTTCGGCCGGACATCGCCGACGGGAAGGACAATGCGGACGGGGTCCGCTCCGGACGAGATCAGCCACGCACGCCCGGATCCCGGCTCGCAGTACGGCGGCACGCCGCGGAATCCGGCCAGCACGCGCAGCTCGGGTGCGCACGACGTGTCGACCACCAGGTCGTGGTCGCCGCGCACGTCCGCCAGCAGCCGCCAGTGCCGCTGCCAGTCGTCGGGCTCCCCCACGAGCACGACACGCCCTTCCGCCACGGCGGCCGGATCGGCCACATGGTCGTCGACCTCGCGCACACGCACGCCGTGGTCCTCCCAGGCGGCGAGGGCCTGCCGGCCGGCCGGCGACCGGCGGGCGACGACACCGGTGAGCCGCGCCGTCGGCATCCACCACGCGTCCGCCGGGTGGGGCTCCGCCGACGTCGCCCGCGCCAGGGCGACCTGTACCGCGCGCCCGTCGAGACGCGCCCGACCGGGAGGGGCCGAGCGGTCGAACGCCGACGGATCGCCGCCGGCCGCGGCATGGTCGACGCGAGTGGGATACGGCAGCACGAGTCGCCGTGCGAAGAGCTCGGCGACCCTCGACACCGGACCGGTCATGCGGTGCGCACCCGCCACGACGAGCACCCCGGCGCCCGCGGCACGGCGGACGAGGCTCTCCACACGCTCGAGGACGGAGTGCGCGTATTCCGGCGGCAGACGCAGCGCCACGGCGTCGAGGTCGTCGATGAGCACGGCAGTGCCTGCCGGTGGCAGCGCGTCGTGGAGGGCGGCGACGGCGTCCCACATGAGCTCGGGATGCGCCGGCACGCGGATGGTCGACTCCCGCGCCTGGGCCGCGATGACCTCGAGGACGTTGGAGACGCCGCTTCCCGGCCCGCCCAGCACGAGGATCGCCCGGTCGGCCGGGCCGACGGCCACCACCGGCTGCCGCTGACGCTCCGGTTCGTCCGCCAGCCCGAGGATCGCGACTCCCGCGCCTGGCGCGCTGCGCTCGGCGCTCGCACGGACGGCAAGCTCCTCGATCGACACCCGCACGGGCAGCTCCGGCAGCCAGGGGCGGCTGGGTGGCCGGTGCCCGGTCCGCAGCGCAGCGGCCGCGACGTCGTCGGCACCCGACAGCGCGATCCGTACCTGCTGTGGCGCCGTGTCGCCCGCACGACGCAGGAACGCGATTCCCCGGCCCGCGGCATCGCCGGGAAGCCGAGCCGCGTCGTCGGTGCCGAGCAGCGTCCGGCTGTCGGCGGGATCGGTCACACGCAGGCTGACCCGCAGCGGGCAGTTCGCGAGCAGGTTGTCGCGGATCACGCCCGCGGCGCGCTGCGTGCCCAGGATGAGGTGGATGCCCAGGGCCCGGCCCCGGGCGGCGATGTCGGCGAAGAGCCCGTGAAGTTCGGGATGATCCGCCAGCAGCGCGGCGAATTCGTCGACCACCACGACGAGCCGCGGGAGCCGCACGCGCGGATCCCCTACATCACGGGCCCCTGCTGCGGCGATGGCCGCCTCCCGGCGGCGGAGTTCGGCGCGGAGGCTCTCGATGGCGCGCCGCGCGCCCGAGCCGTCGAGATCGGTGATCACGCCGGTGACGTGGGGCACGCCGGCGAGGCCGTCGAAGGCGGTGCCGCCCTTGAAGTCGGCGAGCAGGAACGTCACCTCGTCGGTGGTCCGCGTCGCGCACAGCGCGAGGATCCATGTGATGAGCAGCTCGCTCTTGCCCGCGCCCGTCACGCCCGCGACCACGGCGTGGGGCCCGTCGGCAACGAGGTCGACGACAGCGGTCTGACCGCCGGCCACGCCGATCGCCGCGGGGAGTCCTCTCGTCGTTGCTGGCGCCGCTGCCAGCAGCGGCGCCAGCGCGAGGGGCTCGCCGCCGTCGCGCTGCAGGCCGAGGCTGCGCTCGGCCCGGGCGGTGAGGTCGCGGGCGATCTCCTCCGCCTGCTCCCGCGCGACAGCCTCGATCCCCACCGGCACCGCCTCGCCCGCGTGCTCGAGAAGCGCGACGCCGGGCGAGGTGACGACCAGGAGGGCCTGGCACCGCGGCGGCAGCGGCTCACCGGGCCGGCATCTGGCGATCACGACGTCCGCATCCGCCGGCACCAGCTCGCCCGGAGCGATCGCAGCGACCGCCAGTCCGCTCCGCGCGCCGCGGTGCGGCAGCGCCTCCATCCAGTCGAGACCCTCGCCGAGCGCGCCGACGATGCGCAGGTCGCCCGGTGGCAGCATCAGGCACAGCTGCAGCACCAGCGACCGCTGCACCGCGGCGGCGAGCGTTTCGCCCCCGACGATCGCGATCCCCGAGTCGAGAGGAAGGGTGACAGGCGCCCCGGCGACCCGAGCCGCACGACGACGCAGCTCTGCGGCATCCGGATCCCCGTCGCCACCGGTCACGCGCACGACGCTGGCGCGCTCGCCCGTGCCGACCACGATCGACGCGGCACGAGCACCCCGCCAGATGTCGTCGCGCGCGGCGAGGCGGGCGACGTCGGGATGCCGGCCCCACAGCTGGGCGCGCTCATGCGCATGGCGTGCGGCGACCGCCGATGCGACCTCATCTCGGGCGCGGGCGGCGTCGGCGGACGCGCGCCTGCCGTCCTTCCGAGCTGCCCGGCGCGCATCGAGAACGGTCGCCGCCGCGATCACCGGCCCGAGCAGCGCGAACCAGAGCGTGAACACCGAGCCGGTGACCAGCCAGAGCGCCACGGCGCCGATGACCGGCACGACCGCTGCCACGAGGGGCAGCGGCGCACGCGCGGGCGGGCGCCACGCGGCGGGAAGGGTCAGCGGCTCGTCGTGGAGGATGCCCGCATCGAGGGGTGAGGGAGCGGTCGAGCGCATGGACCCAGTCCATCGGGCACGGACCTGTCGTGGACGACGAGGACGGGGATCTGTGGATCCCCTGGCTCACTCCCCGGCTGGGGAGGAGTCGTCATCCGACGATCCATCGTCGGAGGAAGCCTCCGCAGGATGGCCGACGTCGAGCACGATGACCGTGATGTTGTCGCGCCCGCCGTTCTCGAGTGCGGCCTCGAGCATCGCCGATGCGGCGTCGGCGGGATCCGCGTTCTCGTCGAGGAAGTGACGGATGCCGTAGTCGGTCAGCTCCTTGGTCAACCCGTCCGAGCAGATGACGAAGCGATCGCCCTCCGCCACGTCCAGCCGGACGTAGTCGGGCGTGACGCCCTCGCTCGGGCCGACGGCGCGTGTGATGACGTTGCCGTAGGGGTGGTTCTCGGCCTCTTCGGGGCTGAGGCGGCCGGCGGCGACCAGCTCCTGCACGACCGAGTGGTCGGTCGTGATCTGCACGATCGCGCCGTCGCGCAGCAGGTACACCCGCGAGTCCCCGATGTTGAGCGTCACCCAATGCGCCGCGTCGCCCGTCGTGTCGAGGAACACGCCGGTGACCGTGGTGCCGGTGCCGTCGTCGGTGGCCTCGGGGTGCGACGCGATGTCCTTGACCGCGCGCGCCAGCGCCTTCTCGATCGTCTTCGTCGACACATGGCCGCTGTCGGCGACCGCGCGGAGGCGTTCGATGGTGCTCGCGCTGGCGATCTCACCGCCGACGTGTCCGCCCATGCCGTCCGCGACGACGAAGAGCGGATACGAGGCGAACATCGCGTCCTGGTTCACCTCACGGCGGCGACCGGTGTCGGTCACGGCGGCCCACGAGAGCTCCAGCACGCCGCCAGGCACCGGAACGGCGAGAGACTCGGTGGAAAGCTCCGGCACGCCGTGTCCTCCCCGTCCGATGCACGGTGACCCTTCGCCCCGCGTCCTCACATACTAGTGGGTTACTCCACGGCGTCCTCGGACTCGGCGAGCGCTTCCACCACGATCTGCGCCGTGGTCGGCGGGGCCGCCAGCGGCACGGTCGACACCGGCACCAGGTCCTCATCTTCCGCCGCGCCTTCGAACTGGGCGTTGTACAACCGCCAGTAGGCGCCCTTCGCCGCCAGCAGCTCGTTGTGGGATCCCTGCTCGACGATCGCGCCGTCCTCCATCACGAGGATGAGGTCGGCATCCCGGATCGTCGAGAGCCGGTGGGCGATGACGAAGGCCGTGCGGTCCTCGCGGAGTCGCGACATCGCACGCTGGATCAGCAGCTCGGTGCGGGTGTCGACCGACGAGGTCGCCTCATCGAGGATGAGGATGCGCGGATCGGCCAGGAACGCGCGCGCGATGGTGATGAGCTGCCGCTCCCCCACGCTCAGGCTCGTCGCCTCGTCGTCGAGCACCGTGTCGTAGCCCTCGGGCAGCGCGTGCACGAAGCGGTCGACATAGGCGGCCGTCGCCGCGGCGACGATCTCCTCCTCCGAGGCCTCGGGGCGTCCGTAGGCGATGTTCTCGCGGATGGTGCCCGAGAAGAGCCACGTGTCCTGCAGCACCATGCCCGTGCGCGCACGCAGGTCGTCGCGCGTCATGCGGCGGGTGTCGACGCCGTCGAGCGTGATGGATCCCGAATCGACGTCGTAGAAGCGCATGATGAGGTTCACGAGGGTCGTCTTGCCGGCACCGGTCGGGCCGACGATCGCAACCGTGCTCCCCGGCCGTGCGGCGAGAGTCAGGCCGTCGATGAGCGGCTTGTCGGCGACGTAGCGGAACGAGACGTCTTCGAACTCGAGGCGGCTGGCCGCTTCGGGCGCCGTCTCGGCGGGGTCGTCATCGGGCGTCTGCTCGTCTTCGTCGAGCAGTTCGAACACCCGCTCGGCGCTCGCGACGCCGGACTGCAGCAGGTTCGCCATGGAGCCGAGCTGGCTGAGCGGCTGCGTGAACTGGCGCGAGTACTGGATGAACGCCTGGACGTCGCCGATCGACAGCAGTCCTGCGGCCACCTGCAGGCCGCCGACGACGGCGATCGCGACGTACACGAGGTTGCCGATGAACATCATGGCGGGCATGATCACGCCCGACAGGAACTGCGCGCCGAAGCTGTTGCGGTACAGCTCCTCGTTCTCGGTACGGAAGTCGGACTCGACCTCCTTCTGGTGGCCGAACACCTTCACGATCGAGTGGCCCGAGAACGTCTCCTCGACGCGGGCGTTGAGCACGCCGGTCGTCTTCCACTGCTGCACGAAGAGCTTCTGCGAGCGTCGGGCGACGAGCACCGTGATGAGGATCGTCAGCGGGATCGTGACCAGGGCGATGACGGCCAGCAGCGGCGAGATGATGAACATCATCGTCAGCACGCCGATCACGGTCAGCAGCGAGATGACGACCTGCGACAGCGTCTGCTGCATCGTCTGCCCGATGTTGTCGACGTCGTTCGTCACCCGGCTGAGCAGCTCGCCGCGCTGCACGCGGTCGAAGTACGACAGCGGCAGGCGGTGCACCTTGTCTTCGACCTGCAGGCGCAGGCGATGCATCGAGCGCTGCACCACCCCGTTGAGGATGCGCGCCTGGAGCCATCCGAAGATGCTCGAGAAGACGTAGACGGCGAGCACGAGCGCGAGGATGCGCGCCAGCTGATCGAAGTCGATGCCGGCGCCCGGGACGAAGTCCATCGCGGCGATCATGTTCGCCTGGTCCTGGTTGCCCGAGGCCGCGAGCTGATCGACCACCTGCTGCTGGGTCGCCCCCTCCGGCACCTGCAGCGAGATGAAGCCGGCGAAGACGACGTTGGTGCCCTCGCCGAGCAGCTTCGGGCCGATCACCGACAGGGTGACCGACAGGATGCTGAACACGAGCACGACGATGAGCCGCGGCATCTCCGAGCGCAGGGTGCCGAGAAGGCGCTTGGCGCTCGGGCCGAAGTTGTTCGCCTTCGCCGCCGGTGCGCCGGCGCCGCCGAAGGGACCGCCGCGCGGCCCGACCGGAGCCGGCCGCGAGTTCTGCGCGCTGCTCATGCTGCCGCCTCCGCCGCGAGCTGGGAATCGACGATCTCGCGGTACGTGTCGCACGTCTCGACGAGGTCGTCGTGCCGGCCGATGCCGACGATGCGTCCGTGGTCGAGCACGAGGATCTGATCGGCGTGCTGGATGGTCGACACGCGCTGCGCGACGACGAGCCTGGTCGCGTCGGGCAGGTGCGTGTCCAGCGCTCGCCGGAGTTCGGCATCCGTCCGCAGATCGAGGGCTGAGAAGGAGTCATCGAAGATGTAGGCCTCGGGGCGCTTCACGAGGGCTCGCGCTATCGCGAGCCGCTGCCGCTGCCCGCCCGAGACGTTCGAGCCGCCCTGAGCGATCTGCGCCTCGAGGCCGTCGGGCATAGCCCGGACGAAGTCGGCCGCCTGGGCGAGTTCGAGCGCGTTCCACAGCTGCTCGTCGGTCGCGTCATGGTCGCCGTAGCGCAGGTTCGACGCGATGGTGCCCGAGAACAGGAAGGCGCGCTGCGGCACGAGTCCGACGCGCGTCCACAGCTCGTCGGGGTCGTAGTCGCGCACATCGACGCCGTCGATGCGGACGCTGCCCGCCGTGACGTCGAACAGGCGCGGTACGAGACTGATCAGGGTCGTCTTGCCCGCACCGGTCGAGCCGATGACCGCCGTCGTCGTGCCGGGCTCGATCGTGAACGTCAGATCGTGCAGGACCGCGTCCTCGGCGCCCGGGTAGGCGAAGTCGACGTGGTCGAACTCGATCCGTCCTTCGGGAGCGGGAGCGGATGCCGCCACCGCCGGTGCCGACACCGAGGGCTCGGCCTCGAGCACCTCGCCGATGCGGTTCGCGCAGACGGCGGCACGCGGGATCATGACGAACATGAACGTCGCCATCATGACGCCCATGAGGATCTGCATCAGGTAGGTGAGGAAGGCGAACAGCGTGCCGATCTGCACGCCGCTGTTCTGCACCTGGAAGGCGCCGAACCAGATGACCGCGACGCTCGAGAGGTTCATGACCAGCATGACGGCGGGGAACATCAGGGCCATCAGGTTGCCGGCGCGCAGCGCCGTGTCCTTGACGTCGTCGCTGGCGCGCTCGAAGCGCGCACGCTCCTGACGCTCGCGCACGAACGCGCGCACCACGCGGATGCCGGTGAGCTGCTCGCGCATGATCTGGTTCACGCGGTCGATCCGCTTCTGCATCTGGGTGAACGCGGGCACCATGCGCCACACGATCAGCCCGACGATGATGAGCAGCACCGGGATCGCCACCGCCATCAGCCACGACAGGCCGACGTCCTGGCTGACCGCCAGGATCACGCCGCCGATCGCGAGCATCGGCGCGGAGATCATCAGCGTCGCCGACACCTGCACGAGCATCTGCACCTGCTGCACGTCGTTGGTGTTGCGGGTGATGAGCGACGGCGCGCCGAACTGCCCCACCTCGCGCTGCGAGAACGCGACGACGCGATGGAAGAGATCGCCGCGCAGGTCGCGGCCCATGCCCATCGCCAGCCGCGAGCCGAAGTACACCGCGATGATCGCGCACACGACCTGCACCAGGCTGACGATCAGCATGAAGCCGCCGGTCGACCAGATGTAGGGGATGTCGCCGGTCACGACGCCGTTGTCGATGATGTCGGCGTTGAGCGTCGGCAGCCACAGCGACGCGATCGACTGCGCGAGCTGGAACACGACGACGGCCACGATGAGCGGCCATGCCGGGCTGAGATACCGAACCAGGAGCTTCCCGAGCACGACGGTCCTTTCGGCGCGGAACCCGTCCGCTCCCGCGGACCGCGCACGAGAAGTGACGCTACGCCTGCGCTCGCCGCGGCGACAAGCTGTGGCGTACGCCGTGCGCGAACTCGCCCTCGGGCGTGTGCGACAGCCGTCAGGCCGCGGTCTCCGGCGGTGGGAACAGGCCGTCGATGGTCGCGAGATCGGCCCCCGAAGGCGTCCACGCCGATGCCGCCGCCGCGTTCGCCCGGACCTGCTCGGGTGTCGTCGCACCGGCGATGACGCTCGAGAGCGCGGGGTGCGACAGCAGCCATCCGAAGGTGGCCTCGAGCATGGTGATGCCCCGCTCGTCGCAGAACGCCTGGAAGGCCTCGAGGGCGTCCCACGGCGCGTCGTCGTAGATGTGCCGGCGCTGCCGGATGATGCGCGTGTCGGCGGGCGCGGCATCCCGGGTGAACTTCCCGGTGAGCAGTCCGTTGTGCAGCGGGAAGTACGGGAAGAAGCCGAGGCGGTAGCGCTCGACGGCCCGCAGCACGTTCCGCTCGGCGCCGCGCGAGAGCAGGCTGTACTGGTTCTGCGACGAGACGAACGGCACGCCGTGGCGCATGAGGGCGGTGAAGTGCGCGTCGGCGATCTGCCACCCCGAGAAGTTCGAGTGCCCGATGTAGCGCACCTTCCCCTCGCGCACCAGGTCAGCCAGCGCGTCGAGCGTCTCTTCGATGGGCGTGTCGTTGTCGGGCACGTGCAGCTGGTACAGATCGATCCAGTCCGTCTGCAGGCGCGTGAGGGATGCCTCCACCGCGCGTCGCACGTACGACCGCGAGCCCTTGGCGCCCGACGGCGGATACCCCATGTCGCGGCCGGGGTGCCCGAACTTGGTGGCCAGCGTCACCTGATCGCGACGCCCGCGGAGCGCCTCGCCCATGAGCGTCTCGGACTGACCCGGCTCGCCGCCGTACATGTCGGCCGTGTCGAGGAACGTCACACCCGCGTCGATCGCGGCATCCAGCACCGCGCGCGTGCCCTCGAGGGTCTCGGTGCGCGTGCCTTCACGGCCGAAGTTGTTGCAGCCGAGGCCGACAGCGGAGACGAGCAGGCCGGACGCGCCGACGCGCCGGAGGGGAACAGTGGAGGTCATACGTCCACGTTATCCCCGGTTGCGGATGCTGCTCCGCCGCTGTCGGCGTCGCCCGCTCGCGTGCGTGTCCACGGGATGCGCGGCCGCGCCCTCATGCGCACGACAGCCCCTCGCCGTGCGACGAGGGGCTGCCGGAAGTGCCTACTGCTTCGGGCCCTCCGGGGCAGGCGGCTCGGTCGCCGGCGGCTCAGGTGCCGAGGGCTCCTCGGGTGCCGACGCCGGCGCCACGGGAGGCTCGGCAGCGGCCGGCGGCGCGGCCGGCGGCGGCACGGGAGCAGCCGGTGCGGCGGGAGCAGCAGGCGGCGGCGTGTAGCCGGCGGGCGGCGCCGGCGGCGCGCTGTACCCGGCGGGCGGGGCAGGCGGCGCGGTGTAGCCGGCCGGGGGCTGGTAGCCGGCAGGGGCGCCGTAGCCGGGCGCGGTGGCCGGGTTGGCGGGGTAGCCGCCGGCAGGCGTCTGGGGCGGGATGCCCGACCACACCGTCTTGTCGGCGAGGAAGGTGCCCGCCCACGGCGCCGCGGGGATCGCGGTGTTCCAGCGCGAGCGGTCGAACGCGTTGATGCCCAGCCAGACGATGGCGAGGAAGAAGTAGAGGATGAGCCAGACGGCCTCCTTCTGCAGCTTCAGCCCGACGCGCCACGCGGCCAGGAGGGTGTAGAGGAATGCGGCGAGCCCGATGAGGGAGCCGAGCACCGGCACCCAGCCGAGCACGATCCCGCCGCCCCACAGCACCAGCAGCCACCACGGGTTGAGGTCGCCGAGCTTGACGAAGATCAGGGTGTTGTACACCGGCACCCACGCGCGCCAGCGCCCCTGCACACCCGCCTTGTCGAACACCTTCATCAGGAACCAGGAGCCGATGACGTATCCGGCGATCGCGAGCAGGAAGAAGAATGGCGCGAGGACGAGCCAGGCGATGAGCGCCCCTGCCCCGCTGCCGTCGTTGTAGTCCATGGTCATGGTGCAGCGACCTCCGAGAGAGTCGATTCGGGACGCGTCGGGCGCATCCGCGGAGCCCCTGCTCCGCTGGACACATGCTAGCGACGCTCTCAGCCGCCTGTCAGCATTGAGGTCATATCGGGGGGATGGCCCCCTCGAGCGCCGGTGGATAGCCTGAGCAGCAACTCTCGACCGAAGGGCCGCCATGACCGACCAGACTCCGTCCGCTCCCACTCCCCCGCCGCTGCCCCCGCAGTCGGCGGCAGATGCCGCGCGCGGCGCCGACCCCGACGACACCGGCGTCCCGACGGTCCGGGGCGAAAGCAGCGAGGTCGGCAAGGGCTTCTTCGCCGCACTGTTCGACCTGTCGTTCCGCACCTTCATCACCCGCCGCCTCGCGAGCGTTTTCTACTTCGTGGGACTGATCGCGATCGGCATCGGGTTCATCGTGTATTTCGTCAGCGGGCTCATCGGCGCCATCTCGATCATGTGGTTCGACGTCGGCGCCGGCATCAGCGGCCTGGTCGCGACGATCATCGTCGTGCCGGTTCTCACCTTCCTCGCGATCATCCTGCTGAGGTTCGTCATCGAGGCGGTCGTCGCCCTCATCGCGATCGCCGAGAACACCGAGCGCACGGCCGAGCACACCCGGCGCTGACGAGCGGATCTGCCGGTCCGCCCGAGGCGCGGGCGGTGCATATACGCCCGCATTGCGCGCGGTGACGGGCTGCGTTTTGCAGCTCCCGCAGCGCGGGGGCAGAGTGGACGGATGCCTGAACTCGCGCCCTCGACGACCCTCGACGCTCCCCACGCCGGCGCCACCGTGCTCGACAACGCCCCCTGGCACGCGCTGACCGGCCCGCATGCCTCGTTCGCGATCGGCAACGACCTGGTCCGTCGCTACCCGGAGGATGTCGCGCCGTTCGTCGCGGTGCGCACCTGGGACGATCCCGACGTCTGGCCGGCACTCGTCGATCTCGTCGGCCCCGGCACCGAGATCGGACTGTCGGGGTACGACGGTGATGTTCCCGACGGGTGGGAGGTGGTCGGGCAGGGAGAGGGCGTGCAGCTGGTCGAGACCGACGCGCTGCAGACCCGCCCCGACGCCGAGGCGATCCTGCTCGGGGCCGAGGACGCTGCCGACATGCTGGCGATCGTCGAGCGCAACCAGCCCGGGCCGTTCCGGCCGCGCACGTACGAGCTCGGCCGCTACGTCGGCATCCGCCGCGAGGGGCGACTCATCGCCATGGCGGGTGAGCGCCTGCACCCCGAGGGGTGGACAGAGATCAGCGCCGTCGCCGTCGACGCCGAGCACCGGCGGCAGGGTCTCGCCTCCCGCCTGGTGCTGGACGTCGCCTTCCACATCCAGCAGCGCGGCGACCGCGCACTGCTCCACGCGGCGGCCTCCAACGTCGGTGCGATCGCGGCATACGAACGCCTCGGGTTCGCGCTGCGCCGCCGCAACAGGTTCGCCGCCGTGCGGACGCCGGTGTAACGGGGCTCAGGCGAAGAGCTCGAGCTCGCCCGCGCCGCTCTCGCGCACGCGCAGGCCCGCGGCATCCGCCCACCGGACGAACCCCGCCGCCGACGATATGCGCGGACGCTCCTCGGCGAGCCGGCGCACGAGCGCGCCCTTCGCGTGCTTGTTGAAGTGGTTGAGTGCGCGGACGGCTCCGTCGGCGCCCTCGCTCACGACGCGCACGTAGCGTGAGGCGGTCGCCGACGGCACCGGTCCGAGAGCGACGTACGCCTCGGAGCGGAGGTCGAGCACGAAGCGCGGCGCCAGCTCCTCCATCGCCGCGGTCACCGGATCCGCCCACACGCGCCGCAGCGCCGCGATGCCCGGGAGCGACGTCGAGGCGCCGAGCCGATAGGCGGGAATGGCGTCGAGCGCCCCCACCGGGCCGAACGGCGCGGAGTGCACCACCACGTGAGCGCCCAGCCAGCGACGGCCGGCGGTGGGAACGGATGCCGCGTCCAGCGCGTCGTAGAGCACGCCCGTGTAGCGGTCGATCGCGGCCATCGTCGGGGCGTCCCGCATTCCCGCGTTCACGGCGATCTCGCCCCGCTGGGTCGGGCCCAGCTTGAGCACGCGGGCGGCCACGTCCGCATCGGCGGACAGGTCCACCAGGGCATCGATCACCGCTTCGCGCTGCGGCGTCAGCCGGGGCAGCGCCAGCCCGCCCACGTGGAGCGGTGCCGGCCTGCCGCCCGTCCGCTTGGTCTCGGACGGCGGGAGAAGGATCAGCATGCGTGTTCCACTTCAGGTCGTTGAGCGAGCGAAGCGAGACGAAACGCCCCAGGCCTCCGCAGAGGGCCGGGGCGTTTCGTCTCGTCGCTGCGCTCCGCGCTCAACGACCGAGCTTCATCAGGAGATCAGCGCAGCGTTTCCGGCGACGATCGTGAGGTCGTCCCCTTCCATCGACAGGAAGCCGTCCTGAGCGTTGGCGACGATCTTGGTGCCCGAGGTCTCGGTGATGCGCACCTGACCCTCGGCGAGGATCGCGAGCACCGGCTCGTGACCGGTCATGAAGCCGATCTCGCCCTCGACTGTCTTAGCGACGACGAGCGACGCCTCACCCGACCAGACCTCCGCGTCCGCGGAGACGAGGCTCACCTTGAGCGGCATGTCAGCCGTTCTCCTTCTGGATGCGCGCCCACTGCTCTTCGACGTCGGCGATGCCGCCGACGTTGAAGAAGGCCTGCTCGGCGACGTGGTCGAAGTCACCCTTGACGATGGCGTCGAACGACTCGATGGTCTCCTTGATCGGGACCGTCGAACCCTCGACACCGGTGAACTTCTTCGCCATGTAGGTGTTCTGCGAGAGGAACTGCTGGATGCGGCGCGCGCGGGAGACGACGATCTTGTCCTCTTCGGAGAGCTCGTCGACACCGAGGATCGCGATGATCTCCTGCAGCTCCTTGTTCTTCTGGAGGATCTGCTTCACGGCGGTGGCCACGCGGTAGTGGTCCTCGCCGATGTAGCGCGGGTCGAGGATGCGGCTCGTCGAGGTCAGCGGGTCGATGGCCGGGTAGAGACCCTTCGACGCGATCTCGCGCGAGAGCTCGGTGGTCGCGTCGAGGTGCGCGAACGTGGTGGCCGGCGCCGGGTCGGTGTAGTCGTCGGCGGGAACGTAGATCGCCTGCAGCGAGGTGATCGAGTGACCGCGCGTCGAGGTGATGCGCTCCTGGAGCACACCCATCTCGTCGGCGAGGTTCGGCTGGTAGCCCACCGCGGACGGCATGCGGCCGAGCAGCGTCGAGACCTCGGATCCGGCCTGCGTGAAGCGGAAGATGTTGTCGATGAAGAGCAGCACGTCCTGCTTCTGCACGTCGCGGAAGTACTCCGCCATCGTCAGGGCCGACAGGGCGACGCGCAGACGCGTCCCCGGCGGCTCGTCCATCTGGCCGAAGACGAGCGCGGTCTTGTCGAAGACGCCCGCCTCCTCCATCTCGCCGATGAGGTCGTTGCCCTCACGGGTGCGCTCGCCGACACCGGCGAACACCGACACACCGCCGTGGTCCTGCGCGACGCGCTGGATCATCTCCTGGATGAGGACCGTCTTGCCGACGCCCGCACCGCCGAAGAGGCCGATCTTTCCACCCTGGACGTAGGGGGTGAGCAGGTCGATGCTCTTGATGCCCGTCTCGAACATCTCGGTCTTGGACTCGAGCTGGTCGAACGCGGGCGCCTTGCGGTGGATGCCCCAGCGCTCGGTGACCTCGATGGTCTCGCCCGGCACGCCGTTCAGCACGTCACCCGTGACGTTGAACACCTTGCCCTTGGTCACGTCGCCGACGGGGACCGTGATCGGGCCGCCGGTGTCGCGCACCTCCTGGCCGCGGACCATGCCGTCGGTCGGCTTCAGCGAGATGGCACGGACGAGGTCGTCGCCCAGGTGCTGAGCGACCTCGAGGGTGATCTCGGTCGACTCGTCGCCGATCACGATCGTCGTCTTCAGCGCGTTGTAGATGTCGGGGATCGAGTCGTGCGGGAACTCGATGTCGACGACGGGGCCGGTGACGCGGGCGACGCGCCCGACGACCGCCGTCTCGGTCTTGTCAGCGGTGAGGCTCATGGCTTCTTCTCTTTCGTGTGGTCTGATGCGCGCTACTTGCCCGAGGAAAGGGCATCAGCGCCGCCGACGATCTCGGCGATCTGCTGCGTGATCTCGGCCTGGCGCGCGTTGTTGCGCAGGCGCGTGTAGTCGGTGATGAGCTTGTCGGCGTTGTCGCTGGCGGACTTCATCGCCTTCTGCGTCGCGGCGTGCTTGGCGGCCGACGACTGCAGCAGCGCGTTGAAGACGCGGCTCTGGATGTACACCGGCAGCAGCGCGTCGAGCACGGTCTCGGCGTCCGGCTCGAACTCGTAGAGCGGGTACACCTGCGCCGACGACTGCTCCTCGGCCTCGACGACCTCGAGCGGAAGCAGGCGCACCGTCTCGGGCGACTGCGTCATCATGCTGACGAAGCGGTTGTAGACGAGGTGGATCTCGTCGACGCCGCTCTCGTCGCCACCGCGGTCGTACGCGTCGAGCAGGGTGGCGGCGATCTCTTCGGCCGTCGTGAAGTGCGGCGTGTCGGTGTCACCCGTCCACTCGGCCGCGCTCTCCATGCGACGGAACTGGAAGTACCCGACGGCCTTGCGCCCGATCAGGTAGAACACCGGCTCCTTGCCCTGCTGCCGGAGCAGCTGAGCAAGCTCCAGGCCCTCGCGGAGGATCTGCGAGTTGAACGCGCCGGCCAGGCCCCGGTCGGACGTGAAGATCACGACCGCGGAGCGGCGGATCGTCTCGCGTTCGACGGTCAGCGGGTGGTCGATGTTGGAGTGCGTCGCCACGGCGGAGACGGCACGCGTCACGGCCCGCGCGAAGGGCGAGGACGCGCGCACACGCGCCATCGCCTTCTGGATGCGCGAAGCCGCGATGAGTTCCATCGCCTTCGTGATCTTCTTGGTCGTCTGAGCAGAACTGATCTTCTGCTTGTAGACCCGGAGTTGTGCGCCCATGGTTGTGACCCAGGCCCGCCTTAGCGGCGGCCCTTGACGATCTTCTCCTGGTTCACGTCGTCCGCCTCGGCAACCGCGACCTCTTCGTGGCCCGGCTTGCCGATGGCCTGGCCCTTGCCGGCCTGGAACTCGAGGATGAAGTCGTCGGTCCGCTTCGTGAGCTCTGCGACGGTGTCGTCGTCGAGGACGTTCGTGTCGCGCAGCGTGTCGAGGATCGTCGTGTTGCGACGCAGGTAGTCCAGCAGCTCGCGCTCGAACGACAGCACGTCCTCGACCTCGATCGAGTCGAGCTTGCCGTTGGTGCCGGCCCAGATCGAGACGACCTGCTCCTCGACCGGGTACGGCGAGTACTGCGGCTGCTTGAGCAGCTCGGTCAGGCGCGCACCGCGGGCGAGCTGGCGACGGGATGCGGCGTCCAGGTCGGAGGCGAACATCGCGAACGCCTCGAGCGAGCGGTACTGGGCGAGCTCGAGCTTGAGCGTGCCGGAGACCTTCTTGATCGACTTCACCTGAGCGTCGCCGCCGACGCGCGACACCGAGATGCCCACGTCGACCGCGGGACGCTGGTTGGCGTTGAACAGGTCGGACTGCAGGAAGATCTGGCCGTCGGTGATCGAGATCACGTTGGTCGGGATGTACGCCGAGACGTCGTTCGCCTTGGTCTCGATGATCGGCAGACCCGTCATCGAGCCGGCTCCGAGCTCGTCCGACAGCTTCGCGCAGCGCTCGAGCAGACGCGAGTGCAGGTAGAAGACGTCGCCGGGGTAGGCCTCGCGGCCCGGCGGGCGGCGGAGGAGGAGCGACACGGCGCGGTAGGCCTCGGCCTGCTTCGACAGGTCGTCGAAGATGATCAGGACGTGCTTGCCCTCGTACATCCAGTGCTGGCCGATGGCCGAGCCGGTGTACGGCGCGAGGTACTTGAAGCCGGCGGGGTCGGAGGCGGGAGCCGCGACGATGGTCGTGTACTCCAGCGCGCCGGCGTCTTCGAGTGCGCCCTTCACGGCCGCGATCGTCGAGCCCTTCTGGCCGATCGCGACGTAGATGCAGCGCACCTGCTTGTCGACATCGCCGGACTCCCAGTTGGACTTCTGGTTGATGATCGTGTCGATCGCGATGGCGGTCTTGCCGGTCTGGCGGTCGCCGATGATGAGCTGGCGCTGGCCGCGGCCGACCGGGATCATCGCGTCGATGGCCTTGATGCCGGTCTGCAGCGGCTCGTGCACGCTCTTGCGCTGCATGACGCCCGGCGCCTGGAGCTCGAGGGCGCGGCGTCCGACGGTGGCGATCTCGCCGAGTCCGTCGATCGGGTTGCCGAGCGGGTCGACGACACGGCCGAGGTAGCCGTCGCCGACGGCGACCGAGAGCACCTCGCCGGTGCGGGTGACCTGCTGGCCGGCCTCGACACCGGAGAACTCGCCGAGGACGACGACACCGATCTCGTGCTCGTCGAGGTTCAGCGCGAGGCCGCTCGTGCCGTCGCCGAACGTCACGAGCTCGTTCGCCATGACACCGGGCAGGCCCTCGACGTGGGCGATGCCGTCCGCGGCGTCGACGACGGTGCCGACCTCGGTGGCCGCAGCCCCGGTGGGCTCGTAAGCGGCGACGAAGTCCTTCAGCGCGTCACGGATGACGTCGGGGCTGATAGAGAGATCTGCCATTGTTTTCCTTCGTTCATGGGGCCTCGGCCCCGAAAGCTCCGCGCGGTTCCTGTCTCGGCCCCGTGCGGGAAGTCTGTGTCAGCCGGCGAGCCGCTGACGGAGGTCGGCCAGTCGCGCCGACACGCTCGCGTCGATCACGTCGTCCGCGATCTGCACGCGCACGCCGCCCACGACGGTCGGGTCCACGATGGTGTTCAGCGACACCGGGGTTCCATACCGCTTGGACAGCGCCGCGGTGAGTCGCTCGCTCTGCGCGGCGCTCAGGGGCGCTGCGGCCACGACCGTCGCGACGGCCCGGTTGCGCTGGTCGGCGACGATGTCCGTCGCGCGCGTCAGCAGCTGACGGATGCGCCGCTCGCGGGGCTGGCGGACGAGGGATGCCGCGATCAGCGTCGCCCCCGCGCTCGCGCGACCCTTCAGCAGCGACTCGACGAGCGTGCCCTTGGCGGCCGAGTCGCCCAGGCGGCGACCCAGCGCGAGCTCGAGCTCGGGGTTGTCCGCCACGGTGCGCGTGAAGGCGAACAGCTCGGCCTCGACGTCGGCGTTCGCATCGGCGACCGCCGCTGCCCGCACCGCGAGCTCCTCGATGCCGTCGATGAGATCGTCGGACGAGGACCAGCGCTGGTCGACGGCGGTCGTCAGCAGCGACGCCGTCGTGGGCTTCACGGTCTTGCCGAACACGTCGGCGACGACCTGACGGCGGGCCTCGGCCGGCGCGGCGGAGTCGGCGAGCGCGCCGCTCAGCTGCGACGAGTCGCCCACGGCGCGCGCGACGGCGAACAGCTCGCCGGCGACGTCGAGGTCGACGCCCGACGCGGCGCGCAGCGCCGCCGTCGTCGCCGCCAGGGCCTGAGTGGACGCGCTGCCCATTACGCCTTCGCCCCTTCGGACTCCTCGAGCTCGGCGAGGAAGCGGTCGACGACGGCCTGAGCCTTCTTGTCGTCGGAGAGCGACTCGCCGATCACGCCGCCGGCGAGGTCGAGGGCGAGCGTGCCCACCTCGCTGCGCAGCGACACGAGTGCCGTCTGGCGCTCGGCTTCGATCTGGGCGTGTGCCGTCGTCGTCAGACGCGTGGCTTCCACCGCAGCGGTCTCCTTGGCCTCGGCGACGATCTTCTTGCCGTCCTCACGGGCGGCGTCTCGGATCTCACCGGCCTCCTTGCGCGCGTCGGCGAGCTGAGCGGTGTACTCCTCGAGCGCCGCCTCGGCCTTGCGCTGGGCCTCGTCGGCCTTGGCGATGTTGCCCTCGATCGCCGCTGAGCGCTCGTCGAGCAGCTTCTTCATCCGGGGAAGGGCGACCTTCCAGAAGATGACGAGGATGACGATGAAGCACACCGACGACCAGATGATGTCGTACCAGGCGGGGAGCAGAGGGTTGTGCGCTTCGGCGCCCTCTTCCGCGGCGTACGTGACAAGAGCGTTCAGCATCCTGTCTCCTTAAGACTGGTTATCGGGATCAGAAGCCGAAGATGAAGCCGGTCGCGATGCCGATGAAGGCGAGCGCCTCGGTGAAGGCGATACCGATCCACATGAGCACCTGCAGGCGGCCGGCGAGCTCGGGCTGACGGGCCACGCCCTCGATCGTCTTGCCGACGACGATGCCCACGCCGATGGCCGGGCCGATGGCGGCGAGACCGTATCCGACGGTCGCGATCGAGCCGGAGACCTCTGCGAGAACCGTAGTTGCGTCCACGGGGGTGTTTCCTTTCGGTTGTGGGCGGCCTTCCGGCCGTCCCGTATCAGTGCTCTTCGGCGACCGCGAGCTGGATGTAGACCGCGGTGAGAAGGGCGAAGACGTACGCCTGGAGGACGGCCACCAGGATTTCGAACAGGGTGAAGACGAAGCCGAATGCGAGGCTGCCCGCGCCGAGCGTCGTCCACCAGCCGCCGAGGTCGACGATGAAGAACTGCGTCGCGGCGAAGAACAGGACCAGCAGCAGGTGGCCGACCATCATGTTCATCAGGAGTCGCAGCGTCAGCGTGACCGGCCGGATGATGAAGGTCGAGATGAGCTCGATCGGCGTCACGATGATGTAGATCGGCCACGGCACACCCGACGGGAAGAGCGAGTTCTTGAAGAAGTTCTTCGGGCTCTTCTTGATGCCGGCGTAGATGAACGTGACGTAGCTCACGATCGCGAGGGTCAGCGGCACGGCGATGATGCTGGTTCCGGCGATGTTCAGGAACGGGATGATGCCCGTGATGTTCATGAACAGGATCATGAAGAACATCGTCGTGAGGATCGGAAGGAAGCGCTGGGCGTCCTTCTTGCCGAGCAGGTCCTCGCCGATGTTGACGCGGACGAAGTCCAGGCCCATCTCGACGAGGCTCTGGAAGCGCCCGGGAACGACCTTCATGCGGCGCGTGCCGAGCCAGAAGATCACGACCACGGCGATCGTCGCGAGGAACTGGATCAGGTGGATCCGGTGGATCGGGATGACGCCGAAGGCTTCGAAGAGGATCTCAGGGAAGAACTCGTCGATCGAGGGTCCGTGGAACTCCGGCGGAGCGTCCGCGGCAATGGGGGCGATCAGGGTCGCAGCATGAGTAAACAGCGCTGGCTCCAGCTTCGGGGCACCGGTCGAGAACCGTTGCGACGATGGTCGATGAGCGTCACTCCGCAAGTACTCGCACAGCGAGCGGCGGGCGCTTGATCAGCCTATCAAACTTGAAAGGTTCCTGAATCCGCGCCCAGGGGGTCACCCCGCCTCGGGCGGCCCGTCGCGGCGGTCTCCGGCGTCGGGGTCGGTCGGCAGCTGCACGTCGCTCACGTGGGGCACTCGCATCCGCATCATCACCACGACGTCCACCACGAGCGATGCCAGCACGCTCACGACCGCCGCGACGAAGAACACGGCGGGTTCGATCCACGGCTGACCGCGGATGATGAACAGGATGGCGATGAACACGACGAACTTCAGGATCCAGCCGCCCATCACGATGCCGAAGAAGACGGGCACGTAGAGGTCGCTGGCGTACCAGCGATTCGCGATGAGGATGCTGGCGCCCGTGATGCCGAGGAACACCGCTGCGACGAGGACGCCGAGCAGCGCGCTCCACAGGCCTTCCGTGCCCGCCACGAGGAATCCGACGACGGCGCCGACGACCGCGAGGATCGCCGTCACCGTCCCGGACCACACCAGGACGGTGCGCAGGATCGGGGTGCTGGAGATGGGGGTGGCGCTCATCGGGCGTCCTCCTGTGCGGGCGCAGGATCGGGCTGCGGTTCGGGTGGCGTGTGCGCCACCGTCGCGCGCGGCGCGCGACGGTGCGAGGGAAGGAAGGTCACGACGAGGCAGGCCGCGATGCCGACGACGCCGTAGAGCACGCCGAAGAGGTAGTCGCCCGGCCATTCGAGGGTCGTGCCGATGTACATGAGCAGCACGGACAGGCTGACCAGCGCGGTCCAGGCGTAGAAGATGAGCACGGCATCGCGATCGGTGTGCCCCATGTCGAGCATGCGGTGGTGCAGGTGCTTGCGGTCCGGCGAGAACGGCGACTTGCCCCTGCTCATGCGGCGTACGACCGCGAGGCCGAAGTCCAGCAGCGGCAGCAGCACGACGACGACGGGCAGGAGGATCGGGATGAAGGCACCGAGCAGCTGCGACCGGCCGAACGCGTCGTTGTCGGCGATCATGGCGGGATCGAAGTTGCCGGTGATCGAGATGGCCGAGCACGCCATGAGCAGCCCCAGCATGAGGGCGCCGGCATCCCCCATGAACAGCCGCGCGGGACTCCAGTTCAGCGGGAGGAAGCCGATGCAGGCGCCGATGAGCACCGCGGCGATGAGGGACGACAGCGTGAAGTACGTGCTCGAGCCGATGTCACGGAAGACCATGTAGGAGTACGCGAAGAAGACCGCGTTGGCGATCAGGCAGACACCGGCCACGAGGCCGTCGAGGCCGTCGATGAAGTTGACGGCGTTCATGACGACGACGATGGAGAACACCGTGAGGGTGAAGCTCGCCCAGCTGGAGAAGATGGTCATGCCGCCGAGCGGCAGCGTGTAGATCTGCAGCTGACCGAACCACGCGATCACGCCGGCGGCGAGGAACTGCGCGCCGAGCTTGATCATCCAGTCGAGGTCCCACAGGTCGTCGAGCACCCCGACCACCACGATGAGCGCCGTCGCGCCGAGCAGCGCGTACATCTGCTGCGGCTGCGCCCAGACGATGGAGAAGTAGGGATGCTGCGACGACACCGCGAAGGCCGCCAGCACGCCCAGGAACATCGCGATGCCGCCCAGACGCGGCGTCGGCGTCGTGTGGACGTCGCGCTCGCGGATGCCGGGATACAGCTTGTACCGGAGGCTCAGTCGCCAGACCGCCCACGACAGGACGAAGGTGACCGCCGCCGTGAGGAGGATCGTGAAGACGTATTGCTTCACGAGCTGCCGGGCTCCGGCGCCTCAGGCGTGCCCGCGCCGGCCGCGTCGGTTCCCGAGGCGTCACCGGAGCCGGGCTCGGAGGCCGGGATGTCCTCCTCGTCGGAGCCCGGATCGGGCTCGAGGAGGTCGCCGAGCACGTCGCGCAGCTGCGCGCGGCTCACCGCGCCCTCGCGGAGGACTCTCACGCGCGGCTCCGTGCCGCCGATCAGGCTCGTGGCGTCGATGATGGTCGACGGGATGCCGGTCTTGGAGGGTCCGTCACCGAGGTAGACGGCGACGCTGTCGTGCAGCATCCCCTGCGCGTCCTCGGCGGTGATCCCGGCGGCCATCCCGGTGAGGTTGGCGCTCGACACGGCGAGCGGCCCGGTCTCCTCCAGGAGCTCGAGGGCGATGCGGTGGGCGGGCATGCGCACCGCGACGGTGCCGCGCGTCTCGCCGAGGTCCCACGACAGCGACGGCTGCGCGGGGAGCACGATGGTGAGGCCCCCCGGCCAGAACTCCTCGACGAGGCGCTCGATCGGCTCGGGCACCTCGGCCACGAGCGCGCGGAGCGTCGTGGCACCGGCGACCAGCACGGGCGGCGGCGACTGGCGCCCGCGTCCCTTGGCGGCCAGGAGGCGCGCGACGGCCTGATGGTCGAAGGCGTCGGCGGCGACGCCGTACACGGTGTCGGTGGGGATGACGACGAGCTCGCCGCGGGCGATGGCCTGGCGCGCCTGGCGCATGCCGGTGAGCAGCTGCGCCTCGTCACGGCAGTCGAAGATGGGGGACATGTCGCCCGCCAGTCTAATTGCGAGCGGCACCGACCCCATGATCAGGGGCGCAGGGCCGTCGTGGCGCGGTCGCGCATCGTCAGATCGGGGTGCGTCGCGGTCGCGCGCCACCCGTCTGCGGCGAGGATCCCGCGGATCGCCTCGCCCTGCCATTCGCCGTGTTCGATCACGATCGTGCCGCCCGGGTGTGCGAGGCGCAGGCCCACGCGGCTGAGCACGCGGATGACGTCGAGGCCGTCCTCTCCCCCGTAGAGCGCGGCCGGCGGGTCGAAGAACCGCACCTCCGGGTCGCGCGGGATGGCGGCATCCGGAACGTACGGCGGGTTGGATGCCACGACCGAGACGGTTCCGTCCAGCTCGGGGAACGCATGGGCGAGGTCGATGAACGCGAGCGCGGCGTTGTCGGCGCCGACCTGCGCGAAGTTCTCCTTCGTCCATACGTACGCGTCGACCGAGTTCTCGGCGGCGAACACCCGCGCGTGCGGCACCTCGGTCGCCATCGCGAGCGCGATCGCACCGCTGCCGGTGCCGAGATCGACGGCGATCGGGGACGGCGATGCCGCGGCCCGCAGCGCGTCGATCGCCAGCTGCGCGACCATCTCGGTCTCGGGGCGCGGCACGAAGACGCCGGGGCCGACACGCAACTCCAGGTGGCGGAAGGGTGCGGAGCCGGTGATGTGCTGCAGCGGCTCGCGCGTGGCGCGACGCGCGACCAGTTCGTCGAGCCGGCGCTCGTCCCGCGCGGCGATCGCGTCGCCGCGGAAGGCGGCGGCCTGCACTCCCCCGCGACCGACGTCGAGGACGAAGGCGGCCAGCAGCTCCGCGTCGACGGCGGGGTCGGCGATGCCTGCGGCGGCCAGGCGTGCGGTCGCGCGCGCGAGCGCGTCGGAGAGGAAGGGGGAATCGTCGGGAGAAGCCATGACCGCATCCACTTTAGGCCCGGCTCTCACCGCTCCCGGCCCGTCGGGCGCTCTCGCAGCCGCCTCCGGACGGGGTCTCACCTGCTCTCGGGTGCGCAAGGGTACCCGTGCGCGACCAGGCTTTCGTCACAGAAGGACTCACACGAAAACGCGCCCCCTAGGCTGTTTCTCGACCAGCCGTGACCCGCGAAAGGCCCCGACATGACCGGCATTCATCCCGATATCACCTCCGCCTTCGGCAACACGCCGCTCGTGCGCCTGAACCGCGTCGCGGAGGGTGTGGGCGGGAATGTGCTGGCGAAGCTCGAGTTCTACAACCCGGCCTCCAGCGTGAAGGACCGCCTCGGCATCGCCATCGTCGACGCCGCCGAGGCATCCGGTCAGCTGCAGCCCGGCGGCACGATCGTCGAGGCCACCAGCGGCAACACCGGCATCGCGCTCGCGATGGTCGGCGCCGCCCGCGGCTACCGCGTCGTGCTCGCCATGCCCTCGTCGATGTCGATCGAGCGCCGGCTGCTCCTCAAGGGCTACGGCGCAGAGCTCGTGCTCACCGACCCCGCCGGCGGCATGAAGGGCGCCATCGCGAAGGCCGAGGAGCTCGTCGCCGAGATCCCCGGCGCCGTGCTCGCGCGTCAGTTCGAGAACGAGGCGAACCCCGAGATCCACCGCAAGACCACCGCCGAGGAGATCCTCCGCGACACCGACGGCCAGATCGACTACTTCGTCGCCGGCATCGGCACGGGCGGCACGATCACCGGCGTCGGCCAGGTGCTCAAGGAGCGCGTGCCCGGAGCCAAGGTCGTCGCCGTCGAGCCGGCCGATTCCCCGCTGCTGACCAAGGGCACGCCCGGGCCGCACAAGATCCAGGGCATCGGGCCGAACTTCGTCCCCGAGATCCTCGACCAGAGCGTGATCGACGAGGTCATCGACGTCGAGTTCCCCGACGCCATCTCCACCGCGCGTGCGGTGGGCGAGAAGGACGGCATCCTGGTCGGCATCTCGTCGGGCGCCGCCATCTGGGCCGCCCTGCAGGTCGCCGCCCGTCCCGAGGCGGAGGGCAAGAACATCGTCGTGATCATCCCGTCGTTCGGCGAGCGCTACCTGTCGACCGCGCTGTTCGAGGATCTGCGCGAAGATTGACACGTCACGACGGCGCGCCGGCCACCCCGACCCGTTCGGGCGCCGGCGCGCCGTCGTCTTCCCGCGCCGCCCGAACCGAGGAGCACCACGTGCCCGGCATCCATCCCGACATCACCACCGCATTCGGTGAGACCCCGCTCGTGCGCCTCAACGCGCTCACGGAGGGTCTCGGCGCGGAGGTGCTCGCCAAGCTGGAGTTCTACAACCCCGGCTCGTCGGTCAAGGACCGTCTCGGCTACGCCCTCGTCGAGGCCGCGGAGGCGGCCGGAGAGCTGCAGCCGGGCGGGACGATCGTAGAGTCCACCAGCGGCAACACCGGCATCGCGCTGGCTCTCATCGGCGCCGCCCGCGGCTACAAGGTCATCCTCACGATGCCCGCGTCCATGTCGAAGGAGCGCCGGACGCTCCTGAAGGCATTCGGCGCCGAGCTCGTGCTGACCGATCCGTACAAGGGCATGACCGAGGCGGTCGACGCCGCCAAGCGCATCGTCGACGAGACGCCGGGAGCGATCCTCGCCCGCCAGTTCGAGCACGAGGCGAACGCCGCGATCCACCGCAGCACCACGGCCGAGGAGATCTGGCGCGACACCGACGGTCACGTCGACTGGTTCGTCGCGGGTTCGGGCACGGGCGGCACGATCACCGGCGTCGGTCAGGTGCTCAAGGAGCGCAACCCCGCCGTGAAGATCGTCCTGGTCGAGCCGAAGGACTCCCCCGTGCTCACCGAGGGCCGCGCGGGCGGCCACCGCATCCAGGGCATCGGCCCGAACTTCGTGCCCGACGTGCTCGACCGCTCGGTCGTCGACGAGATCTTCGACGTCGAGTTCGACGACGCGATCCGCGTCGCGCGCGAGCTCGCCACCCGCGAGGGCATCCTCGCCGGGATGTCGGCGGGCGCCGCGGTGTGGGCGGCGCTGCAGATCGCGGCGCGCCCGGAGGCCGCCGGTCAGCGCATCGTCGTGATCGTGCCCGATTCGGGCGAGCGCTACCTGTCGACCGCACTGTATGCGCACCTGCGCGACCCCGAGGAGGAGTCGAAATGACCGACGAGCGCATCGGATTCGTCGCGCGCGTGCGCGAGGATGTGGCCGCGGCGAAGCTGCGCGACCCCGCGGCACGCGGCGGCCTGGAGATCGCCGTGCTGTACCCGGGCCTGCACGCCATCTGGGCGCACCGGGTGTGGCACGCACTGTGGACCCGCGACGTGCGGTTCGTCGCCCGCGCGGGGTCGCAGGTCACGCGCTGGCTCACCGGCATCGAGATCCACCCCGGCGCCACCATCGGCCGCCGCTTCTTCATCGACCACGGCATGGGCGTCGTGGTCGGCGAGACCGCCGAGGTCGGCGACGACGTCATGCTCTACCACGGCGTCACGCTCGGCGGCCGCCAGCGCGAGGGCGGCAAGCGGCACCCGACCATCGAGGACGGCGTCGCGGTCGGCGCGGGCGCGAAGATCCTCGGGCCCATCACGATCGGCGCAGGGTCCGTCGTCGGCGCCAACGCCGTCGTCACCAAGGACGCGCCCGCCGACTCCGTGCTGGTCGGCGTGCCGGCGAAGCCGCGCGCCCGTCGTGCCGGGGACGACACGCGCGCGCTGCTGACGACGCCCGAGTACCACATCTGACGCGGATCTGCGCAGAGCGGATGCCGCCTCAGGCGGCGGTGCGGCGATAGATCGCCGCGGCGGCGGTGCGTGACGGCGCCTCCAGCTTGCGGAGAATCGCCGACACGTGCACCGACACGGTCTTCACGCTGATGTAGAGGCGCTCGGCGATCTGTCCGTTGCTGAGGCCTTCAGCGACCAGCTCGAGCACCTGCTCCTCGCGGGCGGTGAGCACCGAGCGCGGCGCGACGCCGGCGAGTCCGGCATCCGTCATCACCTCCTGGGCGCGTGCGGCCAGGCCGTCCGCACCCAGCTCCGCGGCGTACGCCGCGGCCGCCGACAGGATCTCGCGCGCCGCCGTGCGGTCGCCCGCGGCGAGCACCTCCTCGCCTCGGCGCACCCGGGCGTACGCGCGGACGTACGCCGGACCGGCAGCGTCCACCGCCGATCCCCACGAGCCCTCGCCGAGCTCGGCGGCGAAGACGGCTGCCCAGAGCGGGGTCACCGGCCAGTCGGCGAAGGATGCCAGCACCGCGCGGTACGGCTCGATGTCGGCATCCTCGCCGCGCTCGCGGAGCATCGCGACGGCGCGCGCCGCGACCGCCGTGAGCGGCAGCGCGAGCACGCCGCCGGCGGGCGTCTCCCACGCGGCCCGCGCGTGCGAGAGCGCCTCGCGGGCGTCACCGCGGGCGAGCGCCAGCTCTCCGAGGTCGTAGGCCATGCCGAACCGGGTCTGGAACTCGTAGGCGCCGAACATGTCGAGCTCGAGGCGCGCGGCCTCGAGCGCGGCCTCGGCGCCGTCGATGCGTCCGCGCCAGATCGCGAGGCACACCAGGCGCTCGCGCAGGAAGGCGGAGTACAGCCCCGGCTCGACCATCGGGAGCAGGGCGCCCAGCTCCTCGGCCTCGCGCAGCCGGCCCGCGTAGATGTGCGCCTCGATCATGTTGGCCTCGATCATCACGAGAGGGCCGAGATCCGCCACGTGCGTGCGCCCGTACTCGTGCCCCTCACGTGCCACGGCGACAGCTTCCTCATACCGGCCGACCAGCATCAGCGCGTTGGAGTAGTTGATGTAGTAGCGCATCATCGCGCGGACGAACCCGCCCGCCTGCGCACGCGCCTGCGCGAACAGCGCGAGCCCGCTCTCGTCGCCCGCAGTCGTCCGGCAGGTCGCCGCGATCAGCAGAGCCTGCACGAGGATCTCGGCGGCGAAGCGGTCGCCCGCGGTGGCCGCGGGCTCGGCCGTGGCATGCGCACGTGCCGCGACCTCGGTGCCGAGGCTCTGACGCCCGTTGAGCATGTGCACGCGCGCGGAGCTGAGGAGGAGCCCCGCGCGCTGCACGTCGTGGCGCGGATCGTCCTCGAGGATCGCGAGCGCCTGCTCGATGCTCTCGACGCCGTCCGACACGCCCGCCTGGAACTCGATCGTGGCCAGGTCGCCGAGCATGTCGGCGCGACCGACGACGTCCTCCTCGGGCCAGAGAGCCACGGCCTCCCGCGCGAACGCGAGGGCTCGGTCGTTCCGGTTCGCCGACACGAGCGCTGCTGAGGTCCGGCGGAGCAGCTTCACGCGCGTCGTCCCGCTGACCGTCTCGGGGTCGGTGACAGCATCCCAGAGCTCCAGCGCCCGCTCCCCCGCCTCGGCGGCCGTAGACCACGCCGACGCACCGCTCGCGGCGCGCTGCGCGGCCACCGCGGCCGCGAGCGCCCGATCGGGGACGTGGGCGGCCCGCCAGTGGTGGGCGATGTCGGCGAGCACACGCGCCGTGGGCGCCGCCGCCTCCCAGGCGACGGCGTACGCGGTGTGCAGGCGCGTGCGCTCTGTGGGAAGGAGCTCGGCATACACCGCCTCCTGCATGAGGGCGTGGCGGAACGCATACGCGTCGTCGCGGATCACGACGACCTGCGCGTCGACCGCACTGCGCACCGCGGCCTCCAGAGCGGACTCCTCGCCCTCGAAGACGGCCCGCAGCACCGGGTCGGCCACCTCGACTCCGCCGGTCGCCAGCACGCGGGTGAAACGCCGGGCCTCGGCATCCAATCGCTCGTAACGCAGCAGCAGGACGTCGCGCAGTGATATCGGCAGCCGCTCGCCCGAGAAGCTCGCGAGCTCTTCGACGTAGAACGGGATGCCGTCGCTGCGGGCCGCGATGTCGAGCAGCACCTCGGCGGCGAGCGTGTCGCCGTGCACGGCGGTGGCGAGCGCGCCGACCTCGGCGGGACTGAGGCGTGCGAGCGGTCGATGCGTGAGCAGACGAGCCCGGTCGAGTTCGGCGAGGACCGGCCGCAGCGGATGCCCGCGCCCGACGTCATCGGTGCGGTACGACAGCAGCACGAACAGCGGCAGCACCGCGGCGCGGCGGACGAGGCGTGCAGCGATCTCGCACGTGGTGCTGTCGGACCAGTGGAGGTCCTCGATGATCACCACCAGGCGATGCGTCCGCGCGAGGTTCGAGAACGTCTCGACGACGACGTCGGCCAGACGCTCGGCGTCGCCGGGACTGTCCGCCAGTGCGGGCACGAGCACGCCGAGCGCGTCGGCGGCGGGGCCGGCGGCCTCGCGCACGGCATCCACTCCCAGCGCGTCGACCAGATCCCGCAGCAGATCCGTGATCGCGGTGAGCGGGGCGGGGCCCGAGCCCGAGTCCACGGATGCGCCGTGGAGCACGATGACGCCCTCGTCGAGCGACTCGGTGAAATCGCGCAGCAGGCGCGTCTTTCCCATGCCCGCGTCGCCCGACACCACCACGGCTCGCCCTTCCGAGCCGACGGCGGCGATCTCGTCGCGCAGGGCGTCGAGATCCGCCTGCCGGCCGACGAGGGGAACGCGGCCGATCTGCATACCGCCCATCATCCCATCAGCCTGGCGCCCCAGGAGTCCGTGGCGGATCGGGAGGAATCCCTATCTTCCGTCGTCAGCTGCGGCGCTCCTGCACCTTGTTCTTGATGAACAGGGGCGGCAGCAGCCACGTGGCGAGCGCCGTCACGAGCCAGACGATGAGGGTGCCGATGATCCATGCCACCGGACCGTCGATCCCGATGCCGGCCGCCGGGATGAGCACCGCGATCAGGAGTGCGACGAACGTCGAGAGCAGGCCGATGCCGCCGATGAGCGCGTTGGCGTGCCGGCGCGTGATCTTGAACAGCCACGGCGCCAGGATGCTCTGGAGCACTGCGAAGATCACGACGGCCAGCAGGATCCCCCACCAGTCGTCCCAGTGCAGCGAGAACCCGGGGAGGATCAGGTCGGCCGCGATGAGGCCGAGTGCCGCCGAGACGAGGAAGATCAGGGCGCGGATGAGGAACGTGAGCACGCTCGAAGCCTAGTGGCGCGGCATCCCTCCCCCGCGGCATCCTTCCCGTCCGCGCGTGTTCACTCCGCGTGCCGTCCCCTCGGCGTGCCGTCCCCCCGGCGTGCCGTCCCCCGCGGCATGAGTTCACTTGCGCTGAACGTACGCCAGGGGCCCGTTTCTGCGTACATTCAGCGCAAGTGAACTGGGGCGTGTGCCGGCGGTAAGGGCGCGCATGCGTCAGGAGCGGGAACGGAGAGCGCCGCGGACCCGCACGACCAGTTCTCCGGGATGCTCGAACACGTCTGCCCTGGTGACACGGATCACTCGCCACCCGAGCTCCGCCAGTCGGTCGTGCTTCTGGATGTCCCGGGCCCACTGCGCAGCGTCCACGCGGTGGTGATCGCCCTCGTACTCGATGGCGATCTTCAGTGCGATGTATGCAAGGTCCACGCAGCCGACGAAGACGCCCCGCTCGTCGTAGACGTCGTGGTCGAGCGTAGGCTCCGGCAGTCCCGCGTCGACGAGGGTGAGCCGGGTCCACGTCTCGGGGCGCGACGCCGCACCGGGGCGCGTGCGGCGCACCGCCTCCTCGAGTTCGCGGATGCCGATCCGCCGACCCCGCCCGAGC
Organism: Microbacterium sp. LMI12-1-1.1; assembly: GCF_040676455.1. Taxonomy (NCBI): domain Bacteria; kingdom Bacillati; phylum Actinomycetota; class Actinomycetes; order Micrococcales; family Microbacteriaceae; genus Microbacterium; species Microbacterium sp. LMI12-1-1.1. Next base: position 199,077 of record NZ_JBEGIA010000016.1, read on the forward strand.
TCGACGACGAGGTCGGCGACCGTCGAGTGCGCCGCTCTGAGCACGCGGCCTTGCGGGCCGGGTATGCGAGGTGTTCGGATGACCGCGTCGGCGATCGCAGTGAGGTCGTACGGGTGCTTCACGGTCGCGCCGAGCTGTGCCCATGTCGATGCGGGAGAGGTGATCGCGAAGCCTTCGGCGTGCGGCGTCGTCGTCACCTGCGGGCCGGCGAGCTGGTGGCCTCGCACGCCACGGCCGGAGGGCGCTCGATGCGGCGCGATCACCGACACGTCGATGCGGTCCGCCACTGCGGGCATGGGCAGGTCCCACAGCAGCGCCGCCGTCGCATGCGAGAAGAACTCGTGCGGATGCATGTGCGCGGTGAACTGCCGCGCGGCGCGACGATGCGCGTCGCGTGCGACCTCGAGCGGATGCCCGCCCTCCTGATCGCGGTCGTCTTCGGGGTGCGCCCGCAGTCCGGTGAACGGGCGGTCGAGCGTGTCGGCGTCCACCGCTCGCCGCGGCATTCCTGCACGGAGGGCATCCCCGACCCGAAAGGCCGGACCGTCGATCGCAGGCATCTGTGAACTCTCCCACGTTGGGCCGGCGCATCCGTTGAGTTATCCCCAGGCGGTGCGGCCGCGCACCCCCGGCGCCCTTCCGAGTCAGTTTCACTTGCGCTGAACGTACACCGATCCGCCGTTTTCGCGTACGTTCAGCGCAAGTGAACAGGGTTGAACGGGCGCGGGCGACGCGGGCGACGGGGGCGCGGGCGGCGCAGCGGGGGCGGGGGGTCAGGCGTCGCCGCCGAGGGCGGCGAGGCGCGCCTCCTCGTCGGCGGTGATCGCCGATTCGATGATCGGCTCGAGCGCACCGTCCATCACCTGGTCGAGGTTGTAGGCCTTGTACCCGGTGCGGTGGTCGGCGATGCGGTTCTCGGGGAAGTTGTACGTGCGGATGCGCTCGGACCGGTCCATGCCGCGGATCTGCGACCTGCGGGCGTCGGATGCCGCCGCCTCGAGCTCTTCCTGCTGCTTGGCGAGCAGGCGCGCACGCAGCACGCGCATGCCGGCCTCGCGGTTCTGCAGCTGCGACTTCTCGTTCTGCATCGACACGACGATCCCCGTCGGCACGTGGGTGATGCGCACCGCCGAGTCGGTCGTGTTGACCGACTGGCCGCCCGGACCCGACGAGCGGAAGACGTCGATCTTCAGGTCGTTCTGGTCGATGTGGATCTCTTCGGGCTCGTCGACCTCGGGGAACACCAGCACCCCGGTCGTCGAGGTGTGGATGCGCCCCTGCGACTCGGTCGCCGGCACCCGCTGCACGCGATGCACGCCGCCCTCGTACTTGAGGTGCGCCCAGACGCCCTGCGCGGGGTCGGACGAGGACCCCTTGATCGCGACCTGGACGTCCTTGTACCCGCCCAGATCGGACTCGTTGCGCTCGAGGAGCTCGGTCTTCCAGCCCTTGGACGCCGCGTACTGCAGGTACATGCGCAGCAGATCGGCGGCGAACAGCGCCGACTCGGCACCGCCCTCGCCCTGCTTGATCTCCATGATCACGTCACGCGCGTCGTCCGGGTCCCGCGGGATCAGCAGCCTGCGCAGCCGCTCCTGCGCCTCGCCGAGCCGCGCCTCGAGCGCGGGCACCTCCTCGGCGAACGCCTCGTCCTCACGCGCGAGCTCGCGGGCGGCATCCAGATCATCGGATGCCGCCAGCCAGTCCTCGTTCGCCTTCACGATGCGCGACAGCTCGGCGTAGCGCCGGTTGACCCGCTTCGCGCGCGCCGCATCGGCGTGCACCGCGGGGTCGGAGAGCTCCTCCTGCACCGCGCGGTGCTCGTCGATCAGCGCCCGGACGGAATCGAACATCGCGGGCTCGACCATCGGGGATCAGCGGATGCTGTTGTCGTCCGCGTGGCTGCGTCCGCCGCTGTGGCCGGTGGTGGGAGCCGGGATCGACTTCTGCATCTGCACGAGGAACTCGACGTTCGACGACGTCTCCTTGAGCTTGCCGAGCACGACCTCGAGGGCCTGCTGCGGATCGAGACCCGCCAGCGCGCGACGCAGCTTCCAGGTGATCTTGACCTCGTCGGGCGAGAGCAGCATCTCCTCGCGGCGGGTGCTCGACGCGTTGACGTCGACCGCCGGGAAGATGCGCTTGTCGGCGAGCTGGCGCGACAGGCGCAGCTCGCTGTTGCCGGTGCCCTTGAACTCCTCGAAGATGACGTCGTCCATCTTGGAGCCGGTCTCGACGAGCGCGGTCGCGAGGATCGTGAGCGATCCGCCGTTCTCGATGTTGCGCGCGGCGCCGAAGAAGCGCTTGGGCGGGTACAGCGCCGAGGCGTCGACGCCACCGGTGAGCACACGGCCCGAGGTGGGCGCCGAGATGTTGTACGCACGGCCCAGACGCGTGATCGAGTCGAGCAGCACGACGACGTCGCGACCGAGCTCCACCAGGCGCTTGGCGCGCTCGATGGCGAGCTCGGCGACCGTGGTGTGGTCCTCGGCGGGACGGTCGAAGGTCGAGGCGATGACCTCGCCCTTCACGGTGCGCTGCATGTCGGTGACCTCTTCGGGCCGCTCGTCGACCAGCACCACCATGAGGTGGACCTCGGGGTTGTTGATCGAGATCGCGTTGGCGATCTGCTGCAGCACGATCGTCTTGCCGGCCTTGGGCGGCGCGACGATGAGGCCGCGCTGACCCTTGCCGATGGGCGCGACGAGGTCGATGATGCGCTGGGTCAGCTTCTCGGGCCCGGTCTCGAGGCGCAGGCGCTCCTGCGGGTACAGCGGCGTCAGCTTGCCGAACTCGACACGCGTCGCGGCGTCGTCGACCGAGAGGCCGTTGACGGCGTCGACCTTGACCAGCGCGTTGTACTTCTGGCGGCTGGACTGCTCGCCCTCGCGCGGCTGCTTGATGGCGCCGACGACCGCGTCGCCCTTGCGGAGGTTGTACTTCTTGACCTGTCCGAGCGAGACGTAGACGTCGCTCGGGCCGGGCAGGTAGCCGGACGTGCGGACGAACGCGTAGTTGTCGAGCACGTCGAGGATGCCGGCGATCGGGATGAGGACGTCGTCCTCGCCGATCTCGGTGTCGAACTCGTCACCGCTGCTGGCCTGCGTGCCGCGGCGCTTGTTGCGCTGGCGGCCACGGCCGTTGCCCTGCGACTGCTGGTCGTCCTCGGGCGTCTCTGCCTTGGCGGGCTCGGCCGCGGCGGGCTGCGCCTTCTGGTTCTGATCGCCCTGGGTGTTCTGCGCCTGCGCGCCCTGACCGCCCTGGGCGTTCTGGTTCTGGGCGTTCTGGTTGCGGTTGCGGCTGCGGCTGCGGCTGCGGCTGCGCCCACGAGACGGCGCCTCGCCGCCCTCGCCCTCGGCGGCCTGCTCGCCGTCACCCGACTCGGCGGGCGTCTCGGCGTCGGCCTCGGTCGCCTCTGCGGCGACGGATGCCGCCTCCGCGGCGTTCTCGCCGCCCTCGGCCGGCGCGGACTCGGCCGGCGCGGACTCGGCCGGCGCGGCTTCGGTCTGCGGGGCCTCTGCCGCGGCGGCGTCGGCCGGTGCGACGTCGGCAGCGGCCTCGGCCGGTGCCTCGACGGGCTCGGCCGGTGCGACGTCGGTGCTCTTGGCACGGCGCGGCGCGCGCTTGCGGGGGGCCTTCACCGGCGCTGCCGGGGCCTCTTCGGCGACGACTTCCTCGGCCACGGCCTCGGCAACGACCGCCTCGATGACGGCCTCCTCGGCGACGGCGTCGGCGGCAGCCGCCTCGGCGACCGCCTCTTCGGCGACGGCGTCGGCGATGAGCGCCTCGGCCACGGCCTCTTCGGCGACGGCTTCCGCGGCCTCCGCCGCAGCCTGATCGCCGGCATCCTCGGCGACGATCGCCTCGGCGACCGCCTCCTCGGCGACCTCTTCGGCGACGATGGCCTCGACGACGGCCTCATCGGCGACGGCGTCGGCCACGACGGCCTCGGTCACGGCCTCTTCGGCGATCTCTTCGGCGGCGACGGCCTCGATCACGGCTTCTTCAGCCACGGCGTCGGCCGGGGCTTCGATGGTCTCGGCGTTCTCGACACCCTCGGGCGCTTCCGCGCGCTCGTCGGCCGGAACGTCAGCATGGACCTCGGAGATGGACTCCACGAGTTCTCCCTTGTGAAAAACGAACGAATGTGCACGACTCGCACAGCACTGCGGGTAGCGTCTGCCCGTCTCGATCAGTTGTCACGCCTGTCGAAACTCCCGCCGACGGGGTGAGGGACCGCGAGGGTGCTCAGCGGACGTCGGCAGGTCAGAATGCCGTGCGGTGGTTTCGCAGATTTGCGACGGAGGCCAGATTCACGTATTACGTGGAACCCTCCGCGTACTCCCTCACTGTACCACCCTTGAAGTCGACGGCGAGCATGAGCGCCTCCCACGGGGTGTCGGTCACGGCGGCGGCCAGGGCCGCCGCTTCGAGGCGTCGACCGGGGCCGTCGGCGAGCACGAGCACGCTCGGACCCGCCCCCGACACGACCGCCGCGAAGCCTTCCGCACGGAGTGCCCGCACGAGACCGTCGGTCTCGGGCATCGCGCTCGCACGGTAGTTCTGGTGGAGCTTGTCCTCGGTGGCGGCCTGGAGCAGCTCGGGACTCTGCGTGAGCGCCGCGATCAGCAGCGCGGAGCGCGAGACGTTGAAGACGGCGTCCTCGCGGGGCACCTGCATGGGCTGCAGGCTGCGCGCGAGCTTGGTCGACATCGTGAACTCCGGCACGAAGACGAGCGGCGACACGCCCCGATGGACGAGCAGCTTCTTGTGCTGGGGTCCGCCGTCATCGACCCAGGCGATCGTGAGACCGCCGAACAGCGCGGGCGCCACGTTGTCGGGGTGGCCCTCCAGCTCCGTCGCCAGACGCAGCAGGGCATCCGGGCCTAGTTCCACGTCGCCCTCGAGCAGGCCCTTGGCGGCCAGCAGGCCCGACACCACCGCGGCACCCGACGAGCCGAGGCCGCGGCCGTGCGGGATGACGTTGCGGGCGACGAGGCGGAGCCCCGGCATCCGTCGTCCTGCGGATTCGAACGCGTACGCGATCGCCCGCACCACCAGGTGCGAGGCGTCGCGCGGCACGTCCGCGGCACCGGCCCCCTCGACCTCGATCTCGAGCTCGCCCTCGGGCAGCACCGTCACGTCGAGCTCGTCGTACAGGCTCAGCGCGAGGCCGAGCGTGTCGAAACCGGGCCCGAGGTTCGCGCTCGTCGCCGGAACCCGCACCACGACCCGGCGCCCGGGGAGGGCGCCGTGGCCGGATGCGGCCGCGACGGCTGCGCTCACGCGCGCGGTCCCTGAGCTTCGACAGCCTCGGCGGCAGCGGCGGCCGGCGCCAGTTCGAGGACCGATGCCACTTCCGACGTCGTCGCGTCGACCACGGTGGGCTGGACCTCCGAGCCGTCGGCGTTGCGCAGCGCCCAGTGCGGGTCCTTGAGGCCGTGGCCGGTGACCGTCAGCACGACGCGCGCGCCCTGCGGCACCACGCCGGCCTCGACGCGGTCGAGGAGTCCCGCGACGCTGATCGCCGACGCCGGCTCGACGAAGATCCCGACCTGGCCGGCGAGGAGCTTCTGCGCCGCGAGGATGCGGTCGTCGTCGATGGCGCCGAAGTAGCCGTCGGTCGCCGCGCGCGCCTCGAGGGCGAGGTCCCACGATGCGGGGTTGCCGATGCGGATCGCGCTGGCCACCGTCTCGGGGTTCTTCACGACCTCGCCGCGCACGAGCGGCGCGGAGCCCTCGGCCTGGAAGCCGAACATCCGCGGCACGCGGGTCGACACGTTCGCCGCGGCCTCCTCGGTGTAGCCGCGCGTGTAGGCGGTGTAGTTGCCCGCGTTGCCGACGGGGATGAGGTGGAAGTCCGGTGCGTCGCCCAGCTGCTCGACGATCTCGTACGCCGCCGTCTTCTGTCCGTCGATGCGGTCGGGGTTGACCGAGTTCACGAGGTGGACCGGGTAGTTGTCGGCGAGCTCGCGTGCGATCTCGAGGCAGTCGTCGAAGTTGCCGCGGATCTGGATGAGGCGGCCGTTGTGCGCGACGGCCTGGCTGAGCTTGCCCATCGCGATCTTGCCCTCGGGAACGAGGACCGCCGCCGTGATGCCGGCGTGCGCCGCGTAGGCCGCGGCCGAGGCCGACGTGTTGCCGGTCGACGCGCAGATCACGGCCTTGGCGCCGTGGTCGATCGCGCGCGACACGGCGACCGTCATCCCACGGTCCTTGAACGACCCGGTGGGGTTCATGCCCTCGAACTTCACCCACACGTCCGTGCCGGTGAGGCGCGACAGCGCCGGTGCGGGCAGCAGCGGGGTGCCGCCCTCTCCCAGCGTGACCACGGTCGAGGCATCCGTCACGCCCAGACGATCTGCGTACTCGCGGAGGACTCCGCGCCAAACATGTGCCATGTCAGTCTCCTTCAGACCCTCAGTTGCCTTCGACCCGCAGAACCGAGACGACGCGCTCCACGACGCCGCTGGCGGCCAGTCGGTCCACCGTCTCGCTCAGGTCCTGCTCCAACGCCTTGTGCGTGCCGATCACCAGTCGGGCGACGCCGCCCTCGTCGTCGCCCGATTCGACGACCGTCTGCTCGACGGTGGCGATCGAGACGCGCCCCTCGCTGAGGATGCCGGCGACAGTCGCGAGCACCCCCGGCTGGTCGTCGACCTCGAGCGTGATCTGGTAGCTCGTGGTGACACGGCCGACGGGGACGATGGGGAGGTTCGCCAGCGTCGACTCGCCGACGCCCACGCCGCCGGCGATGTGGCGCCGCGCCGCCGACACGACGTCGCCGAGCACGGCCGACGCGGTCTGCACGCCGCCGGCGCCGGCGCCGTAGAACATGAGGTTGCCCGCGGCCTCGGCCTGCACGAACACCGCGTTGTTGGCGCCGTGCACGCTGGCGAGCGGGTGGGCGCGGTCGATGAGCGCCGGGTACACCCGCACCGAGATGGACTCGCCGGACTCCTCGGTCAGGCGCTCGCACACCGCCAGCAGCTTGATGACGTAGCCGGCGTGGCGCGCGGCATCCATCATCGACGAGTCGATCGACGAGATCCCCTCGCGGTGCACCGCCTCGAGCGGCACCGTCGTGTGGAACGCCAGGCTCGCGAGGATCGCGGCCTTCTGCGCGGCGTCGTAGCCCTCGACGTCGGCCGTCGGGTCGGCCTCGGCGTATCCGAGCCGCTGCGCGTCGGCGAGCACCGCCGAGAACTCGGCGCCCTCGGTGTCCATGCGGTCGAGGATGTAGTTGGTCGTGCCGTTGACGATGCCCATGATGCGCTGCACGCGGTCGCCGGCGAGCGAGTCGCGCAGCGGCCGGATGATCGGGATCGCACCGGCCGCCGCGGCCTCGTAGTAGACCTCGGCGCCCACCTGGTCGGCCGCGTCGAAGATCTCGGGGCCGTGGGTCGCGAGCAGCGCCTTGTTGGCGGTCACGACGTCGGCGCCCGAGTTGATCGCGTGCAGGAGGTACGTGCGCGCCGGCTCGATGCCGCCCATGAGCTCGATGACGATGTCGGAGCCGACGATGAGCGAGTCCGCGTCGGTGGTGAAGAGCTCCGAGGGCAGCTCGACGTCGCGCTTGGCGTCGACGTCGCGCACCGCGATGCCGACCAGCTCCAGCCGTGCTCCCGCCCGGTCGGCGAGCTCGTCGGCGTGCTGGCGCAGCAGCGCCGCGACCTGCGAGCCGACGGCTCCGGCTCCCAGCAGTGCGACGCGGAGGCGGCGGTAGTCGGTCACTTCGACTCGCTTCGCTCGCTCAGTACGGGCATCCGTTGTTTCCCTTCCATCGGTGCGTCCGCGAGGGGACGCCCAGCTTCGAACACAGCCGTCTCGAGGCCGGCATCGCGGGCGAGCAGATCGTCGATCGTCTCGCCGCGCACGATGACGCGCGCCTCTCCCCCGCGCAGCGCCACGACGGGCGGGCGGGGGACGTAGTTGTAGTTGCTCGCGAGCGAGAAGCAGTAGGCGCCGGTCGCGGGCACGGCGAGCAGATCGCCAGGCGACACATCGCCCGGGAGGTACTCGGCGTCGACCACGATGTCGCCCGACTCGCAGTGCTTTCCGACGACCCGCGCGAGCGCCGGCTCGGCGTCGCTCGTGCGCGACGCGATCCGCGCCGAGAACTGTGCGCCGTACAGGGCGGGGCGGGCGTTGTCGCTCATGCCGCCGTCCACGCTGACGTACAGCCGCGTGTCGCCGCTCTCGAGCGCGACCGGCTTGGTCGTGCCGACCTCGTAGAGCGTCACGCCCGCGCGGCCGACGATCGCACGACCGGGCTCGAAGGCGAGGTGGGGAACCGGGATGCCGCGCACCTCGCACTGCCGCGCGACGGCCTCGGCGATGCCGAGCGCGAGCGCCTCGATCGGCGTCGGATCGTCGACCGACGTGTAGGCGATGCCGAAGCCGCCGCCGAGGTTGAGCACCGGCAGCTCGCCGCCCTCCCGCAGCTCGGCGTGGAGCTCGACGATGCGCGCGGCGGACTCCTCGAACCCGGCGGTGCCGAAGATCTGCGAGCCGATGTGGCAGTGCAGACCCACGAACTCAAGGCCCGGCAGTTCTCGGATGCGCGCCACGGCGGCCGGGGCATCCGTCAGCGTGAAGCCGAACTTCTGGTCTTCGTGGGCCGTCGCGAGGAAGTCATGGGTCTCGGCGTGCACGCCGCTGTTGACCCGCAGCAGCACCGCCTGTGAGACCCCGCGGCGCTCGACGATCGCCGCGAGACGCTCGATCTCGATGAGGCTGTCGATGACGATGGACCCGACGCCCGCCTCGACGGCGCGCTCGAGCTCGGGCACGGACTTGTTGTTGCCGTGGAAGCCGAGGCGCGCCGGATCGGCACCCGCCGCGAGGGCGACCGCCAGCTCGCCGCCGGTGCAGACGTCGACCGCGAGCCCCTCCTCGGTCACCCAGCGCACCACCTCGGTGGTCAGCAGCGCCTTGCCGGCGTAGTACACGCGGGCCTGCACGCCGTGCAGCGCCGCCGCCGCGCGGAAGGCGTCGAGCGTGCGCCGTGCCGTGGCGCGCACCTCGTCCTCGTCGACGACGTAGAGCGGCGTTCCGAACCGGTCGCGCAATGCCGTCGCCGGGATGCCGCCGAGCTCGAGGACGCCCTCCTCGTCGCGCGTCGCCGCGGTCGGCCAGACCGCCGGGGCGAGAGCGTTCGCGTCGGCGGGGCGTTCCAGCCATGCGGGAGCGACGGAACGGGTATGCGGGTCGGCGGACACGGTGGACCAATCGGTGGGAGCTTCGACGCGTGGCCGTCCGGGGATGGTGGTACGGCGTTGCCGGCCGGAGGGGTCACGCTCTGGCGGTGACACGGGTCTCCGGCGGTGCTAGAAGTCTAGGGCACTCGGCTCCCGGCCCCCGTGCCGTGTGACGCCCCGCGGCGTCTCAGGCGCACGTGCCGTTCTGCTGAAGGGCGGGATCCGTGGCGATCGAGCCGTCGACGTCGAAATCGGCGACCAGGAGGTCGCCGTCCACCTCGACGCCGCTGAGCGTGACACCCGCCGGCAGATACTGCGCGATGCAGATGTTCCAGTCGCGCAGCACGGCATCGGCGAGTCCGCCGAACTGGTCGCGCAGCGCGTCGGCGGTGACCTCTGAGTCGCCGAGCTGGAAGGACGCGGGCGAGAGGACGATCTGCCCCTCCGCCGCCGAGGGCGTCAGCGCCACCCCGATGGGGATGGCGACGCCGAACAGCTGCAGATCCAGCGACATCGTGACGTTCGGGGCCGCCAGGCCGACGGTGTCGGAGGGGAAGCCCTCGACCGTCGCCAGCAGCGTCTGCAGCTGGGCCTCGTCGAACGAGACCGTGGCGGTCGCACCGCTCATCTCGCCGGTGGCACGCACCGCCACATCGTGTGCGGTGACCGTGACGTCGCCGGTGACGCCGCCGAAGGTGACGTCGTCGGACGCGATCGTGAGGTCGTCGATGCTGCCGCCGATGAGCTGCGGGATCACGGCGCCGGCGACCTCGACGTCGATCTGCTGATCGGCCGGCAGCGCCAGCTGCGTGCGCACCTGGTCGCGCACCACACCGGTCACGATCTGACGCGCGATCGCGTCAGCCGCGAACCACGCGGCGACGGCGAGCACCGCGACGATCGCGAACGCCACGATCCACGGCCACACGCGGCGCCGCGGAGCCGGCGCCGGCGCGGCGGGCACCATGTCGTCGGGAAGGGGCTCGGTCGCCTGCGTGTCGCCGTGGGCCATGTCTACATCCGTTCCGGCGCCGTCACGCCCAGCAGATCGAGTCCGTTGCGCAGCACCTGTCCCGTGGCGTCGTTGAGCCACAGGCGGGTGCGGTGAACCGGCTCGACGGGCTCGTCGCCCAGCGGGATGACGCGGCAGTTGTCGTACCAGCGGTGGTAGAGCCCGGCGAGCTCCTCGAGATAGCGGGCGACGCGGTGCGGCTCGCGCACCTCGGCGGCGAACCCGACGATGCGCGGGAACTCCTGCAGCGCGCCGAGAAGCGCCGACTCGGTCTCATGCGTGAGCAGCTCCGGCGCGAACTCGGAGCGGTCGACCCCGGATGCCCCGGCGTTTCGCCCGACGTTGTGCGTACGCGCATGCGCGTACTGCACGTAGAAGACGGGGTTGTCGTTCGTGCGCTTGCGGAGGATCTCGGGGTCGAGCGTCAGCGGCGAATCGGCGGGATAGCGCGCGAGCGAGTACCGCAGGGCATCGGTGCCGATCCAGTCGCGCAGGTCGTCGAGCTCGATGATGTTGCCCGCGCGCTTGGACAGCCGTGCGCCGTTGACCGACACGAGCTGGCCGATGAGCACCTCGATGTCCTTGTCGGGATCGTCACCCGCCGCGCCGGCGAGCGCCTTCAGGCGGTGGACGTAGCCGTGGTGGTCGGCACCGAGCAGGTAGATCTTGTGCGCGAAGCCGCGGTCGCCCTTGTTGAGGTAGTACGCGGCGTCGGCGGCGAAGTAGGTGTACTCGCCGTTGGATCGGCGGATGACGCGGTCCTTGTCGTCGCCGAAGTCGGTGGTGCGCACCCAGACGGCGCCCTCGTCGTCGAAGACGTGGCCCTGCTCGCGCAGGCGGTCGACCGCCTCGTCGACGAGACTGGGCTCGCCGTTCGATCCCTTCGCGTGGAGCGTCCGCTCGCTGAAGAACACGTCGAAGTGGACGTTGAACTTCTCGAGCGAGGCCTGCAGGTCGCCGAGCTGGAGTTCGTACGCGCGGTCCCGCGCGACGGCGAGCTGCTCGTCGGCCGGCAGCGACAGCAGGTCGGGCACGGCGGAGAGGACGCGCTGTGCGAGGTCGTCGATGTACGAACCCGGGTAGCCGTCGTCGGGGGTCGGCTCGCCCTTCGCGGCTGCCAGGACGGAACGGCCGAACCGGTCCATCTGGGCGCCCGCGTCGTTCACGTAGAACTCGCGTACGAGCGTCGCGCCGCTGGCCAGCAGCAGACGCGCCATCGAGTCGCCGAGCGCGGCCCAGCGGGTGTGGCCGATGTGCATCGGACCGGTCGGGTTGGCGCTGACGAACTCGAGATTGATCGTGTTGCCCCGCTGCGACTCGTTCGTGCCGAAGGCGGCGCCGGCATCGACGATGGTCTTCGCGAGCGCGCCCGCAGCGGCGGCATCCAGCCGGATGTTGATGAAGCCGGGACCGGCGACCTCGACGCCCGCGACGCCGTCGACCTCGGCGAGCCCGGCGGCGATGTCGGCCGCGAACTCGCGCGGGTTCGCGCCGACGACCTTCGCCAGCTTGAGCGCCGCGTTGGACGCCCAGTCGCCGTGGTCGCGGTTCTTGGGCCGCTCGAGCGGCAGATCCGCGGGAGTCAGCCCCTCGGCCGCACCGGGTCGTCGTGCCTCGGCGAGCGGGGCGACGACGGCGAGCAGGGCGGCGGAGAGGGCTTCGGGATTCATAACCGCCCCAGTCTAATTGGAGCGGCCCGTGGGCCTCGGCCCTGCGGGGTCAGGAGATCTGCACCAGCGCGCCGAAGTCGTCGGCGGCGGGATCGGATGCCGCGGGCAGCACGTCGGGCAGCGCGTGGAATCCGTCGAGGGTCGCGTCGTCGGGGACCACCCACGCGTCCACACGCAGGCGCGTGAGGCCGACGTAGCCGCCGTGGTAGCTGAGGAACGCGCAGTCCGCGGCGTCGCGCCCCGTCGCGATGCGCACGAGCGACCTCCGGTTCGCGAGGCGGGTCGCGTCGATGACGTACCAGGCGCCGTCGAGGTACGCCTCGGCCACGGCGTGGAAGTCCATGGGGCGCAGGCCCGGCGCGTAGCAGGCGGCGTAGCGCGCCGGCATGTCCATCGCACGCAGCAGGGCGATGACGACATGCGCGTAGTCGCGGCATACGCCCTGCCCGGTCATCAGGGTCGTCACGGCGCTGTCGGTGCCCTGGCTGAGGCCGGGGGTATAGGTCGTGCTCGTCGAGACGAACTCCGACACCGCCGCGATGAGGTCGTGGCCGGACAGTCCCTTGAACTGCCGGCGCGCCTGCTGGAACACCTCGTCGGACTGCGCGTACCGGCTCGGGCGCAGATAGGTGATGGCCTCGAGATCGCTCGTGCGGCTCGTCGACGCCTGCCCGTCGACCGTGGCCTCGTAGCGGATCTCGAGGCGACCCGGCTCGCCCGTGAGGCGGTGCAGCCGGCTCCCCGACTGGTCGACGATCTCGGTCGGGGTGTACACGCGATCGCCCTGGGTGAAGGTCAGCTGCTCGTTCGAGACCGGCACCGCCTGGGCGGCCGCGATCTGGAAGATGAGGTCGACGGATGCCCCCAGTTCGAGGTCCATCTCAGCGGTCACGACGCGTTGCACCGAAGTATCCTCGCACGCCGCGGCGGCTGCGTCGCACGGACTTCCACAGGCTCGGCCGCAGCCGGCGGACGGCGGTGCGAGACCTCAGGATCCGCTGCGTGGATTCCCCTGTTCACGGCGCATGTTCGGTGTTCGCCGATCGATGACTTACCCTCTTCTCATGCACGCGCCCGGCCGCACCCGAGCACGGCGGCTGCTGCTCCCCCTGCTGGGCGCTGCGCTGGCCGTCGCTGCGGTGTGCGCCGTGGCGGTCCTGCGCCCCTGGGGCGCGCCGGAGCCAGTGGCTCCCGTGGCCGTGGCAGAAGGCGATGCCGGCGTCTCGGCATCCGTCCCGCCCGCCCCTCTCGTGCTCGAGGACGATGCGCGGGTGCTGGTGTTCGGCGACTCGTGGGTCTACGGATCGGCTGCGACCGTGCCGACCCTCGGTTTCGCGTACCTGCTCGCCGACGAACTCGGCGTCGAGACGGTCGTGGACGGGGTGCGCGGCAGCGGCTACCTGAAGCCCGGCCTGGACGGGCCGGCCTACGGCGAGCGCATCGACGCCCTCGACCCCGCGCTCGACCCCGACGTCATCATCGTCGAAGGCTCGATCAACGACCGCAAGCTGTACCCGACCGGTTACCGGGATGCCGTCACGGCCGCGTGGGACGCGCTCGCGGCCCGCTACCCCGACGCCGCGATCGTCGTCCTCGGCCCCTCCCCGCAGGTCCTGCCGGTCGAGAGCTCCACGCGCAGCATCGACGCCGATCTGGGCGAGCTGGCCGCCGCCCGCGGCTGGTGGTACATCTCGCCGATCGCCGACGACTGGATCACCACCGCCAACTACCTCGACGTCATCGACACCGGTCCGATCGGCCGCGATCATCCCTCGACCGATGGCCACGCGTACCTCGCCGGGCGGGTCGCCGACGCCGTCGAGAGCATGGCGCAGCAGCCGGCGATCGTGGCCGACGCGCCGCACGAGGAGGACGCCCTCACCCGGTGACCCCAGGGCGGTCAGAGACCTTCCCGGAAAACGAAGAATCCCAGGCGAACCTGGGATTCTTTTTTGTGCCCCCGACAGGAATCGAACCTGCGACCTTTGGTACCGGAAACCAACGCTCTATCCCCTGAGCTACGGAGGCGTGCCGATCGAGACTACCATCCCGCCGGGGTCGGCTTTTCACGGGCCGGCACCCGGCCGAGCCCGGCGCGCGATGGGGCGACATCGATCACGAGGTGCTCAGGCGTCCCGTGTCAAGGGCTGGCCACGACCCGCACTCAGGGGAAGGATCGGAGCTGTACCTGATCGCCGTCGGCCCTGCAGCCACCCCAGCGCTACGTTCGCCGGCGGGCCGAGAGCGGAGGCGCACGATGGGAAAGCTGACCTACGAGGGGACGGTGAAGGTCGATTTCGACGACCGGACACTGGCACACCTGCAGCTGGTGATCGGCACCAAGCTCCGGCGCGGGGAGCCCTTCCACTTCACGTGGCGCGACGACGTCAGCATCGGCGACGGACGCACCACCATCTGGGTGCACCCTCGCTGCGCCCTCGTGTACAAGTTCTACGGCAGCCGTACCCCGCAGCTGAATCCCGCCTGGATCGACGCGCTCGCCTATACGGCGAACTCCCCCTCGGGCCTGTATCTCGTTCCCGAACCGGCGCAGTCGGCGCCGGTCACCTCGCCGGAGCACGAGCTGCTCAGCTGAGCGGCTACGGGAACCTCGTCGTGTTGTCAAGGCATTGGCCGCGCGGCCGCGCCCAGTGCCATGGTGTAGCCCGCGGACGGGAGCGATCATGAAGAGGATCGACATCTATTACGGCGGGGAGCACTACAGCATCGGAGGACGCCGCTTCGAAGACCTCAGGGAGGAGATCGAGGCGGGGATGATCGCAGGACCGTACTGGCTCGAAGTGAATGACGGCGAAGGTCAGATGCGCGCTGCGCACCTGCTGCTGACCCCCGGCGTCCCCCTGGCGATCGTTCCGGTCCCCGACGAGTATCCCGGGCCGTCGTCCGACGGTGCGTCGTCCGAGGCGGGACAGCCACGGGTCGGCTGAGCGCCGCGACGGTCCCACTCCCGTCCAGACGACGCTGGCGCGTCGCCCGGAGCCTCCGGCGCGTGGGCGCGGCCGGGACCGGCATCGCAGATCATGCGTCGCGGTGCGATCCCTGGCGTGCCGCCGGCTCGGCCTCGTCCGGAAGGCTGGCCGCCACGATCACGACGACGTCCTGCACCTTCCAGTCGAGCCGTGCCACGGCGGTGCGCGCCTCTTCGATCTCGTCGAGGCGCACGTCGTCGTGGGTCGGCACCGCGAACACCTCCACGTGGAACACCTGACCCATGTCGCGCATGCGCACCGCGCTCTCGCGCACCCACGGGAACTCCGCGACGCGGTTCGCGATGCGCGCGATGAGCGGGTGGGTGCGGGCGTCGTCCTCGGTGCGGGCACGCTGGTCGATGAGATCGCGCACGGCGGCGCGCGAGTTCCGCCAGCCGTCCCACACGATGCCGAGCGAGATGAAGAGGGCCGCGGCGCCGTCGAGCCACCAGAGGCCGATGCCGACGCCGAGCACGCCGACGATCGACGCCACGGTGGAGGTCCAGTCCGCCTTGGCCATGTCGGCATCCGCGTACAGCACCTTGTTGTGCAGCTTCGGCGCCAGCTTCGCCTTGGCATGGCCGTAGAAGAACGGGCCGATCACGATGACGCTCATCACCGCGACCATGAACCAGCCGAGCCAGATCGTCTGGCCGAACAGGTACACCGTGCCGATCGAGGGGTGCTCGCCGCTCACGAGACCGCTGATCGCCTCGGAGGCGAGGTTGCCGCCGACGGCCAGCAGCGCCACCCCCGCCACCAGGTGCCCGACGCCCATCACGCGGTGCAGACCGAACGGGAAGGCACGCGTGGGTCGGCGCCGGATGAAGATCAGCGCGACCAGGAAGGAGATCTGCGGGATGAGGGAGAGCATGTCCTCGATCCACGCGGTCCTCATCGCCTGGGATCCGCCGACGACCAGGCCGATGACGCCGATCGTCACCAACGTGTAGCCGATCGTGAACCACTCCCAGCGGATGGCGCTGCGCAGGGCCTTCTGCTGCTCCGGGGGCAGGTCCGTGCGTCCCATGGTCTTCACGGCGCGACCTCCTGGTCGAGGTATCCCTCGATGGCGGCCTGCCACGCGTTCTCCCCCAGCGGCACCAGCAGCACCACCGGCCCGCGTGCTCCGGGGATGGTGTCGTTGGCCCGCGTCACCGCGACCCGATCCGACCACGGCGTCGCGTCCGTCATCCCGCCGATCGCCACGTCGAGCTCCCCCGTCTCCAGGTCGTCGACGAGGTCCTCCTCGCTGCCCACCGTCCACTCGACCTTCGCGTCGACCGAGTCGGCGAACCCCTCGACGAGCTCGGCGAGCGAGCCGCCCACCTCGGAGCCGTCGACGGTGACGAGCTCGCCTGAGGCAGACGCCCCGGCATGGAGCACTCCCCCGCGCACTCGATCGAGCGTGCCCTGCGGGTCGGTCGGCACTGTGACTCCGCACCCCGCGACGCCCAGCGCGATCACCAGCAGGGGCACGCCGCACACACGTCGCCACCGGTTCATGCTCCGAGTGTTGCGAACCGCGCCGGCAGCGGGGAGCGCCTTGACCCTCTGCGCGGCGCCTGCTACCGCAGATCGCCGGCATCGCGGAGGCGATGCCGGCGATCTGGAACCGGGGTTACGGGAGGACGATCTCGAAGTTCGGATCGGCCTCGTCGAGCACTCCGAGGATCTGCTGCAGGACACCCGCGTCACCGCGGATGTCGATGCCCGCGCTCTTGGTGTCACCGCCCGCCAGCTGGATCAGGCGCAGCTTCGACAGCGTCAGCTGCAGCGGCGTGGTGGCGTCGGGCTCCCGCTCGACGTAGATCAGCACCCCGTTGCGCAGCGTCAGATGGAAGCTGCGACCGAGGTCGGTGAGCGTCAGATCCACGGCGAGGTCGAGGTCCCACGCCTTCGGGCCGTCGACCCGGATGGCGAGGGCGTCCAGGAGCTGCTCGGGGGTGAGCTGGGCGATGATGAGGGGCGCCGCCGTCTGGGTGGGGGTGCCGAAGTTGCCTTCGCGCAGCTCTGTCGCGCCCGAGAGGTAGAAGTTGCGCCAGGTGCCGTTCTCGGCGCCGTAGGCGAGCTGCTCGAGCGTGTCGGCGTACAGCGAGCGCGCGGCGGCGTGGTCGGAGTCGGCGAACACGGCGTGGTCGAGGAGCGTCGCCGCCCACCGGAAGTCCCCCGCGTCGTATGCCGCCCGCGCAAGCTCTACGACCCGATCGATGCCGCCGATCGCGTCGACGTAGCGCTCGGCCAGAGCCTCGGGCGGGTGCGGCCACAGACGTGCCGGGTTGCCGTCGAACCAGCCCATGTAGCGCTGGTAGATCGCCTTGACGTTGTGACTGACCGACCCGTAGTAGCCGTGCGTGCTCCACGACGCCTCGAGCGCCGGCGGCAGCTGGATCAGCTCGGCGATCTCGGCGCCGTTGTAGCCCTGGTTCAGCAGGCGCAGCGTCTGGTCGTGGAGGTAGCCGTACAGATCGCGCTGGATGGCGAGGAACTCGTTGACGGCCTCGTTGCCCCACGTCGGCCAGTGGTGCGACGCGAACACCACGTCGGCCTCGTCGCCGTACCGCTGGATCGCCTCGGTGAGGTACTGCGACCAGATGTGCGGGTCGCGCACCACGGCGCCGCGGAGCGTCAGAAGGTTGTGCAGGGTGTGCGTGGCGTTCTCGGCCATGCACAGCGCGCGGTAGCGCGGCAGGTAGAAGTGCATCTCGGACGGCGCCTCGGTGCCCGGTGCCATCTGGAACTCGAACTCCACGCCGTCGATCGTGTGGGTCTCGCCGGTGGCCCTGACCTCGAGCGTTGGCGGCAGGATCGTGGCGTCACCGGTCGACGTCGTCTGACCGAGGCCCGCGCCGACCTGTCCGCGAGGCCCGCGGTCGAGTGCCGCGCCGTACATGTACCCGGCGCGGCGCCCCATCGCCGTGCCCGCGTAGACGTTCTCGGCGACCGAGTGTTCGAGGAACCCCTCGGGCACGACGATCTGCACCTTGCCCGCGTCGACATCCTCCTGGCTGACGATGCCGAGCACGCCGCCGAAGTGGTCGATGTGACTGTGGGAGTGGATCACCGCGTGGATCGGACGGTCGCCGCGGTGCGTGCGGTACAGGGCCATCGCCGCCGCCGCCGTCTCGACCGAGATCAGCGGGTCCACGACGATCACGCCGGTGTCGCCCTCGATCACCGACATCACCGAGAGGTCGAGGCCGCGCAGCTGATAGACGCCGGGAACGACCTCGAAGAGGCCGTGCTTGGCCACGAGCTTCGACTGACGCCACAGGCTCGGGTGCACGGAGTCGGGCGCGTCGCCCTGCACGAAGTCGAAGGTGGAGGCATCCCACACCACGTCGCCCTTGTCGTTGCGGATCTTCGGGTCTTCGAGCGTCCCGAGGAACCCGCGCTCCGCCGCGGCGAAATCGTCGACGTCGTCGAACGGCAGGGACGCCAGGGCCTTCGCCTGAGCCTCCCTGATCGACGCTTCCGGTTCGCGCTGCTGCATGTGCTTCTCCCTTTCCTGCCGGTCGGGGTGACCGGATCCTCAGTCTTGCGGAGGCCCGTCGCGGTCGGCAAGCGCCGCGACGGCCGCCCTGTTGGTGGCGAAGAACACCTGACCGGAGAGCAGTCCGAGCTCCTCCAGGCGGGCCCTGGTGGGCGGCCGGACACGGCTGAACGCGAGCGTCACGTCACGGTCGTGGAGCCAGTTCTCGAGGGCTTCGAACGCCTCGGCGCCCGTGACGTCGATGTCGGTCACGGCTTCCATGTCGATCACCACGTGGTGCACCGGCTGGTCGGCGCCGGTGACGGCGCGCTTGACCGCCGCGGCGAACACCGCGCCGTTCGCGAAGAAGAGCGGCGCGGCCAGGCGCACCACCACCAGGCCGGGCGCGGTGGTGGCCCCCGTGGGGGCGTCTTCGAGCAGGGACTGCTTCGTGTCGTCGTCGGCTTCGAGCACGTCGATGGCCGGATTCGCCGCGCGCTTGGCGAGGTTGATGAGCGCGAGGACGAAGGCGACGAGGATGCCGGGGATCGCGCCGACGAAGACGGTGACGAGGAAGCAGGTGGCGGCGACCGCGAACTCGAAGCGGTCCTGACGCCACAGCTGCCGGAACTCCCGGATGCCCAGGAGCGGCAGGATCGCGACGGCGACCACCGCGCCGATGGCGGGCGACGGGATGTCGGCGAGGAGCGCGGTGCCGAACAGCAGGAGCAGCAGCGTGCCCGCGGCGAGCACCAGGGAGGGGAGCTGGGTGCGCGAACCCGCCTGGTCCATCGCGGCGGTGCGCGAGGTCGAGGACCCCATCGCGAAGCTGCCCTGCGCGCCGGCGGCGATGTTGCCGAGGCCGAAGGCGAGCAGGTCGCGATTCGCGTGGAACGGGTAGCCGCGCTTCTCGGCGTACGATCGCGAGACGAGGAGCCCTTCGGCCGTGGTGACGAGGGTGAGTGCGATCGCCGAGGGAATCAGCGCGAGCCACATCGTCCAGTCGAGGACCGGCCACGTGAGCGCCGGTGGTCCGGCCGGCACCTCGCCCAGCACGTCGACGCCCAGCTCGTCCAAGCCGGTGAGGACCACAACCAGCGTCGAGACGACGAGCACCACCAGCGCCCACGGGACCGCCTTGAGGAACCGGGCGCCGAGAAGGAGAACCGCGACCGATGTCACCGAGATCAGCACCGACCAGAGGTTCGCCGTCCCCAGCCCGGTCACCAGTCCGACGGTCTTGTCGAGGAACTCTCCCCCGGAGTCGATCTTGACCCCGAGCATCTTGGCTATCTGGCTCACCATGATGTCGAGCGCGAGACCACCGACGAACCCGACGAGGATCGGCTTGGAGAGGAAGTTCGCGAGGAAGCCGAGCTTGAACACCGACATCAGCACGAACAGGATGCCGCTGATGATCGCCTGCGCCAGCGCGAGCGTCGCATAGTCGGCGCTGCCGGCGGCCGCGAGACCGCCCACCGACGAGGCGACGAGCGCGGCGGCGGCGGCATCCGGGGAGGCGACGACCTGACGCGACGACACCACCAGCGCATAGATGATCGTCGGGACGATCAGGGCGTACAGGCCCGCCGTCGGCGGCAGCCCGGCGATCTGCGCGTACCCGATGTTGAGGGGCACGGCGATCGCCAGGAGGGTGACGCCCGCGGTGAGCTCGGTGGCGAGATTGCGCGTGGTCAACCCCGCGAGAGGTCGCTGCATGCGGGCTCCTGGGAGGCGTGGGGAGGCGGTGGTCGTTTCCACCCTGCCACGGGAAGGGCCGGTCACACCGGATCGCCCGGCACGAGCGGCGGAACGACCGTCTCGCTCGTGACGGTCGCCGCCCACCCGCGTTCGGCCAGTCCGGTCGTGATCGCCGCCACGACGGCCGACGTCACGCTCAGCCCGTTCGACGTGTCATGCCAGAACTGCACCCGGGCGGTGACGCGGGCGTCCGACACGGCTGACAGCAGCACGCCGGCACCCGGTTCGGGGTGCACTACGAGCGGGCTCGGCGGCGCCGGGCGAGCCTCGCCGGGGCTCCGGCTTCGTGCACGAGCCCCGGCGATGCCCGGCGCACAGCGATGATCCCCTCGGTGCCTAAGCGCCGGGGGGATCGTCTGCACGAAGTATGGTTTCCGTATCCGGCTCCCTTTCGGGTTCCTCGTCTCTGTGTTCACTTCGCACTATCGAATGTCCTCCCCCGCACGGGCGTCGTCAAGGGTTCACCCGGAAGTCATCTCGACGTCAGGTTGACAGTGAGGGACGTCCGGGGTGACGGATGCCGAGGGCACATCACGGACGACCACCCCCGGAGTGACCCGGGGGTGGTCGTCGCAACCGCTGTCCGCGGGGCGGGGACGAGCCCGCGCCGCGTCACTGGGCGAACCGCTCCTTCATGGCGTCCATGCTCTTGCCCGCGCCGTGAGACTTGCCGGGAGAGCTGACCCCGTTCACGGTGGACGTGTCGAACGCGAACGTCATGACCGCCGCGGCGACGGCATCCGCGTTCACGTCGAGCGCGAACGTGTTGATGTTGCCGACGAGGTCGTAGTCCTCGCGCAGCGCGTCGTACAGCGCCTCGTCCTGGCCGGCCCCCGTGAGGTTGTCGCACGGCTGGTGGTAGCACGGGTCGTAGGATGCGCCGATCACACCGCCGTACAGCGCGGCCTCGGCGGCCGTCTTCTTCACCTCGGCACCGGTGAACAGGCCTCCCGCCGGAATGCCGACGGCGATGAACGGGCCGTAGTCGGAACGCCCCGAGAACTCGCTGTCCTGCGACGGCAGCCCTCGGCTGTCGTAGAAACCCTCGAAGACGTCCTCGATCTGCGCCGAACCCTCGGGGATGAATCCCGGCGCGGCGGTGCCGCCCGAGTTGTCCCCGTCGTAGATGCCGAACATGTAGTTCGGCGACCCGATCATGTCGAAGTTGAGGTAGAGCGCGATGTCGTCCACCTCGTCCTCCGACAGTGCGCCGACGTAGTGCTCGGAACCGAGCAGACCCGACTCCTCGGCGCCCCACCACGCGAACCGCACGGTGTTGTTCGGCTTGGTCTTCTGCATCTGGATCGCCGTCTCCAGCAGCCCTGCGCTGCCCGAGCCGTTGTCGTTGATACCGGCGCCGTCCTGCACGCTGTCGAGGTGCGCTCCGGCCATCACGGTGTTGTCGTCGTTGCCGTCCGCCGTCTCGGCGAGCACGTTCCACGTCGTGCGCACCTCCTGGTCGTAGTCGACGGTGACCGTCACGGTTGCGCCCGGGGTGCTCGCGAGGTCGACCCCTGCCGAGTATGTGACGAAGACCGCGGGGATCGTGAGTCCGGGCGCCTCGCCGATCATGCCGACGAGGCTGTCGTCACCGGGGTTGTTCCGGATGATGACCGCTTCGGCACCGGCGGCCTGAGCGTTCACGGCCTTCACCGCGAACCCGCAGCCCCCCCGCTGGAGGAGCACGACGGAATCGGGTGGGAGCACGCCGAAGTCAGCGGCCGTGCATCCGCTCGTGTTGTCGGGCGAGGGCAGGTCGACGAGCACGAGGGATCCGGTCGCGGTGCCCTCCGGGCTTCCGGTGTCGAACTCATTGCGCACGAAGTCGTCGCCGTCCACGTAGGAGGTCGTCGTGCCCCCGACTGTGCGGGTGAGCACGTTGTTCTCGTCGAAGTAGTCGAACGCGAACGCCTGCACCTCGGGCGTGTAGCCCGCGGCCTCCAGCTGCGAGACGACGTAGTCGACGGATGCCGCGTACCCGGGTCGTCCGGCGGCACGGTCCCCGTGCTCGTCGGCGATCGCCTGGAAGGCTTCGAGATGCTCCATCACCCCCTCGAGGGTGACGGCCTTCGTGATCTTGGCCACCGAGTTGTTGTTCGGTGCCGCATACGCGGGACTGGCCAGTGCGACGGCGCCGGTGAGGGCCGCCGCGGTGGCGATGGCCCAGGTGCGCCTGGTTCTCTTCGGCATGGTGGTGCCTTTCCGCCGACGACCCCTTTGGCATCGGCATTCTCCGGGGATGCTCCCACACCGTGTCGCGCAGAGCCAGACCTGGCGCGCCGGATTCATCGAGCCCTCATCCGGGAACTCGTCGACGACGACGGACCGGATGCCGCGGCATCCGGTCCGTCGTCGTCAAGCGGTCAGGGACCTCACTCGTGGCCGACGAGCTTGAGGCCGACGACGCAGCCCACGAGCCCGAGGATCAGCAGCATCCTGACGATCGAGAACGCCTCGTCACCCGTGATCATGGCGTACGCGACGGTGAGCGACGCACCGATCCCCACCCAGACCGCGTAGGCGGTGCCGGTGGAGATGTCGCGCATGGCCCACGCGAGGCCGCCCATGCTCAGCACGAGCGAGACGCCGAAGATCACGGTCGGCCAGAGCTTGGTGAAGCCCTCGCTCTTGCCGAGCGCGGTGGCCCAGACGGCCTCGAGGATTCCGGAGACGATGAGAACGACCCACGACATGACTGTGCTCCTGGCCAGTCTTGTCGCTCACCGGGTACTGATCCGTCGTCCGGGGATCCGGTCGGGGATCCGTGCGCCAGCCTAGCCACTGCCCCTGGGCACGGCCTGGGCAGCGCTCACACCAGGAACAGCCCGTCGAACAGCCCGGGATTGTGCGCGTGGACGAGCACGAGGAACACCACGGCGTCGAAGAGCAGGTGCACCGTCACGACGTAGGTGAGCGATCGCGTCTTCATGAAGATGAACCCCTGCAGCAGGGCGAACGGGATCGTGAGCAACGGACCCCAGGCCTGATAGCCGAGCTCCCACAGGAACGACACGAACACCACCGACTGCAGCAGGTTCGCCTGCCAGAACGGGAAGTGGCGCCGAAGCAGGGCGAGACACGTGCAGATGAAGAAGAGCTCGTCCCAGATGCCGACCGCGCCGACCCCCACGAACAGCCGCGCGATGAGCTCGGGCGTGTCGACGACCGGCCAGTTGAGGTACACGCCCGAGGTGATGAAGTAGAACGGCAGGATCAGCCACCCGAGGACGAGCACGGCCACCAGCCACGTCCACTGGAACCGGGTCCAGCGCCCGCCGCCGCGCCAGGGGAAGCGGATCGCGTGGTCGCGGAACACCCACCGCGAGATCGCGTACGGCACGGCCACGGCACCGCCGAGTGCGAGCGCGAATCGCAGGATCGCGAGGTTGTCGAGCTCCGCCTTCAGCGGGATGAGGCTCACGATGAGCAGGCCCGCCGCGATGAGCGACAGGTCGCGCACCAGCGACGGCGGGCGACGGATGCCGGCGGTCGCGGTCGTGGCGGATCCGGCGACCGCGCGCTCGGCCCGCTGCCCGTCGGGCTCCGCGCGATCGAGGGGCGGGGGGCGACCCTCGTCGCCGGCATCCGTCCGCGCGGTCAGGAGCGCGATCGCGAGTCCCGCCGCCAGCAGCAGCCAGCCGAGCCACGGCACCCTCACGACGAAGAACGCCGGGGCGGCCAGGCACACGAAGAGGGCGGGGACCAGGCCCCACGACCACGCTGCGACGACCGGCGCGGGTGGGGCGTCAGGGTGTGCGGGCATGCGGGCGGCTCCAGAGGGGGACGGATGCGGTTCAGCGATCGAGCGGGTGCGCGATCTCATCCTTCGCCATCCCCGCCACCAGATAGGCCAGCACGCCGAGGACGAGCGGGATCACGCCCGCCGCGATGAAGATCGCCTCGATGGGCACCACCTCCGCGAGCGGGCCCGCCAGCGCCATCGACAGCGGCATGAGCGCGAGCGACACGAAGAAGTCGAGGCTCGAGACGCGCCCGAGCATGCGCCGGGGCACGCGACGCTGCAGCAGCGTTCCCCAGATCACGTTGCCGTAGCTGAACCCGAACCCCACCAGGAACAGGCACAGTGCCATGACCCAGTAGTCGTGCGTGATGCCGACGATCGCGAACGGCAGCGTGCTGACGGACCAGACGCCGATCATCACCGTGAGGTACCGGCGCGGCAGCCTCATCGACGACACCACGATGGATCCGAGAACGCCGCCGATCCCGTAGATCGCGAGGAGGAAGCCGAACAGGCGCGGGTCCGCACCGATGCGCTCGCGGGTGAGGAATGGCAGCAGCACCTCTTCCGGCCCCAGGAACACGAGCACCCAGCCGGTCGCAAACAGCAGCGTCCACAGCAGCCAAGGGG
The DNA here is from genome assembly GCF_040676455.1 of Microbacterium sp. LMI12-1-1.1. Classification (NCBI taxonomy): domain Bacteria; kingdom Bacillati; phylum Actinomycetota; class Actinomycetes; order Micrococcales; family Microbacteriaceae; genus Microbacterium; species Microbacterium sp. LMI12-1-1.1. The sequence goes on from NZ_JBEGIA010000016.1 coordinate 223,554, forward strand.
TGCGGACGGTGAAGCCGACGGCCTCGCGCAGGTCGTGGAACACGCCCCGCACGCCCGCCGGCGGCTCGTGCTCCTCGCCGGCCGCGACGGGCGGCTCGGGGCGGACGAACAGCAGCAGCACCAGCGCGAGCGCGTGCGCGGCGACGATTCCCCACGCCGCATGCGCCGGCGCGAGCACGGCGGCGACGATGATGCCGGCCGCGGCGGGGCCTGCGGCCTGCTGCAGCGCCGGGCGGATGGCGCCCTCGAGGCCGTTCGCCGCGAGCAGCTGCGCAGGCGGCAGGATGCGCGGCAGGATCGCGCTGTAGGCCGGGAAGAAGAAGCCGGCGCCCGCCCCGAGGACGAAGGCGACGATGGCGAGGTGCGGGATCGTCACCACGCCGAGCGCGCCGGCCACGGCGATCGACGTGATGGCGAGGAGGTTCAGCAGCTCGACGATGCGCAGCAGCAGGCGCCGCGGGACGCGGTCCGCGGCGATCCCCCCGGGGATCGCGCACAGCAGCAGCCCGACGGCGTTCGCGGCGGCGACCACCGAGAGCTGCACCGGGCCACCGCCCGCGTCGATGACCGTGTAGACCATGACGACGGCCCACATACCGGCGCCGAAGATCGACAGCACGACGGCGCCGAACAGCATGCGGAAGTCGCGGTGCGCGAGAGGGCGCACGAAGCGCCACGTGTCGCGGCGCGCCGTGGGCGAGGAGTCCGGCGTCGGGTCGGGCCCCGCCATGGGGCCGGGCGCTGCGCTCATGACCTCGCGACGCGGCGGTACGAGATATCGCGGATGTCGCGTCCCACGCGCGCGCCCTTGCGCTCGAACGCCGTGAGCACCCTGCCCTCGAAGCGCGGCGCCCACTCCCCCTCGAACGTCGGCTCGAAGTCCGCCGCGGCGGCCATGACGTCGCGCATCTGCCGCGCGTAGTCCTCCCAATCGGTCGCCAGGCGCAGCACGCCTCCGTCACGGAGGGCGCCGGCCGCGATCTGCGCGAACCCGTCGGCGACCAGGCGCCGCTTGGTGTGCTTCTTCTTGTGCCACGGATCCGGGAAGAACACCCACAGTTCGTCGACGGATGCCGCCGGCAGCAGGTGCTGCAGCGCCTCGGGCGCGTTGGCCTCGACCAGGCGCAGGTTGCTCGCACCGGCGCGGTCGGCATCCAGCATGGTGCGGGCAAGACCCGCCCGGAAGACCTCGATCGCCAGGAAGTCGGTGTCAGCCCGCGAGGTCGCGGCGTGCACGATCGCGTGCCCCTGGCCCGATCCGATCTCGACGACGAGCGGCGCGTCGCGGCCCCACACGGCGACGGGATCGATCGAGGAACCCGGCAGGATGCTGGTGGCCGCCGAATCACGGGGCACCTCGATCACGTACCGCGGTGCCAGCTCGATCCAGGCGCGCTCCTGCGCCTCCGACATCCGTCCGCTCCGGCGCACGAACGACACCGGCTTCTCACGGAAGGGGCGGGGTTCGGGAGCCGGCGTGGCAGGGTTCGTCACCCCACCAGGCTACCGAGCGCGCCGGACGCCGCTGCCTCGTGCGAGTGCGGCGCTCGCCGACGCAGCCCTCGCAGGAGGCTGCCGCGTTCGGGGACCGGATGCCGGCAGTGCCGCTACTGCGGCACCGTGACGAAGTCGATGAGCTCCTCCACGCGCCCCAGGAACGCCGGCTCGAGGTCGCGATAGCTCTTCACCGAGGCCAGGATGCGCTGCCAGGCACGCGCGATGTCGGCCTGGTCGCGCGCCGGCCAGCCGAGCGCGCGGCACACGCCCACCTTGAACTCGATGCCGCGCGGCACCTCGGGCCAGCGCTCGATCCCCACTGCGCGCGGGGTGACGCACTGCCACACATCGATCCACGGGTGACCCACGATGAGCACGTGCGCGCCGTGGCGTCCGCGCGCGATCGCGTCGGCGATACGCGACTCCTTCGACCCGGGCACGAGGTGATCGACGAGGACGCCGTAGCGGCGCTCTGCCGACGGCGGCTCCTCGTCCAGCGCGGCGTCCAGCAGATCGATGCCCTGCAGGTATTCCACGACGACGCCCTCGGCGCGCAGGTCGTCGCCCCACACGCTCTCGACGAGCTCGGCGTCGTGGCGGCCCTCCACGAGGATGCGGCTCGCCCGCGCCGTGCGCGCCCGAGCGTCCGCGGCGGCGAACGACCCCGACGCGGTCCGCTTCGGCCCGGTGGCGACCGGTGCCGCGGCCGGCGGCCCCAGCACGACGTCCCTGCCGTCGATGAGGAATCCGGGGCCCAGCGGGAACATGCGGCGGCGACCGGTTCGGTCTTCGAGCTCGACCACGCCGCTCGCGACGCCCACGACGGCCCCGCAGAATCCGTCCTCCGCCACCTCGACGACGAGATCGCGGGATGCCGGCACGCGCGGGAGCTCCCGCACCCCGTGCCCCTTCCACCCCGTGGCCAGTACATCGGCGCCGTAGCGATCGTCCATGGTCCTCCTCCGGATCGGCAAGATTACCGGCCGGTGAGTGCGAGGCGCGGGAGCGACCCGGGTGGCCGGGGTCACGGGTACGTTCTCGGCGAACACACATCCGGGGCGGAGGCCGTGGGCTATCGTCGTATCCCCGCGGCTGAATAGACTCGCCGGAGGGGTAACCCGAATCCCAGAGGGGGGATCGATGCGACTGCGATGGGCTGCAGCGCTGGCGTCCGCTGCGGTGGTCGCGGTCACGGCGATCGGCGGCACGGCCGCGCTGGCGACTCCCCCGGTGACACTCGACCCGGGCTTCGTGCTCGACGACGCGGGTGTGCTGTCGCCGACGGAGGAGGGCGAGGCGCAGAGCCGGCTCGAGCAGCTGAAGTCCGACACCGGACTCGACCTCTGGGTCGTCTACGTCGACGACTTCACCGACCCCGCGGGCGCCGCAGACTGGGCGAACCAGACGGCCGAGGACAACGGCCTGGGAGTCACGCAGTACCTCCTCGCCGTCGCCACAGAAGGGCGCCAGTACTACCTCTCGGGCGACTCGGCCGGTCCGCTCACCCAGGACCAGCTGGCGGCGATCGAACAGCAGCGGGTCCAGCCCGCCCTCGCACAGGACGACTGGCTCGGCGCCGTCGACGCCGCCGCCGATGGGATCACCGATGCCGCAGGCGGCGGTTCGGGCGCAGCCGACTCCGGAGCCTCCGGCGGCGGGTCGTGGTTCACCTGGCTCCTCGTGATCGTGGTCGTCGGCGTCGGCATCGTGCTGCTCGTGATGTTCCTCCGTCGCCGGCGCACCCGGAGCGCCGTGCCGGGCGGCCCGAGCGGACCGCCGCAGCCGAGCGTCGAGGAGCTCGAACGGCGCGCCTCGTCGCTCCTCGTCGAGACGGACGACGCGATCAAGACGAGCGCCCAGGAGCTGGGCTTCGCGAAAGCGCAGTTCGGGGATGCCGCGACCACCGAGTTCGAGGCGGCGCTCGCGACCGCGCAGCAGAGCCTCGACGAGGCGTTCGGGCTCAAGCAGCAGCTCGACGACGCCACCCCAGACTCTCCCCAGGACGCCCGCGCCTGGAACGAGCGCATCATCGCCCTGTGCGAGGCGTCCAATGCGCTGCTGGACGAGAAGGCCGCCGCCTTCGACGAGCTGCGCAAGCTCGAGCAGAACGCGCCCGAAGCGCTCGCCCGCGTGCAGGACGAGCGGACGAAGGCCGCGGCATCCCTCGACCAGGCGGCCGCGCGCCTGCAGGAGCTGCAGTCGGCCTACGCCCCCGAGGCCCTGGCGACCGTCATCGACAACCCCGCACAGGCGCGGCAGCGCCTCGCGTTCGCCGACGAGCAGCTGACCGCCGCGCAGACCGCGATCGGCGCCGGCGACGGCGGCGAGGCCGCGGTCGGCATCCGCGCCGCAGAAGAGGCGGTCGGCCAGGCGACGCTGCTCGAGGACGCGATCGAGAAGCTCCAGGCCGACCTCGCCGCGGGCGAGCGCAACGCCACCGCGCTGGTCGCCGAGCTCGAGAGCGACATCGCGGCGGCCTCCGCGCTGCCCGACGCCGACGGCCGCATCGCGAGCGTCATCGCCGCCACGCGGCAGCAGCTCGACGCCGCGCGCGCGCAGCTCACCGGGACGGCCAAGCGCCCCCTGGCGGCCCTCCAGAGCCTCGAGGCGGCGAACACGCAGATCGACACGCTCGTGCAGGGCGTGCGGGATGCCGCCGCCCAGGCAGAGCGCGCACGGCAGATGGTCGGGCAGCTCATGATGCAGGCCCAGGCGCAGGTGTCCGCCGCCGAGGACTACATCATCGCGCGCCGCGGCGCCGTCGGCGCCGAGGCCCGCACGCGCCTCGCCGAGGCCGGGGCCTCGCTCGCCCGCGCCCAGGCCCTGCAGGCCAGCGACCCGCAGCAGGCCATGCAGCGGGCGCAGCGCGCCGACCAGCTCGCGGGGCAGGCGATCCAGCTCGCGCAGAACGACGTCGGCGCGTTCGACTCCGGATCGGGCGGGATGTTCGGCGGCGGGTCGCAGGGCGGTGGCCAGTCCGGCGGCGGCATGCTCGGCGCGGTGCTCGGCGGCATCGTGCTCAACTCGGTGCTGAGCGGCGGACGCTCTTCCGGCGGCGGTCTCGGCGGGCTGGGCGGGATGCTGGGCGGCGGCGGCCGTTCCTCGGGCGGCGGCATGCGGCCCGGTAGCTTCGGAGGCGGCGGCACACGCGCTCGCCGAGGAGGTGGCCGCTTCTGACCTCTCCCCGCGGACCCGCACGCGACGCGCGCGGCATCCATCCCCAGACCAGAACCCACCGACCCAGAACTGAAGTCCGATAGGAAGGAAATCCGATGGCGAAGCAGTCCATCTTCGGTCGCATCTCGACCCTCATGAAGGCGAACATCAACGCACTCCTCGACTCCGCAGAGGACCCGCAGAAGATGCTCGACCAGCTCGTGCGCGACTACACGAACTCGATCGCCGACGCCGAGTCGGCCATCGCCGAGACGATCGGCAACCTGCGCCTGCTCGAGCGCGACCACCAGGAGGACGTCCAGGCGGCCGCCGAGTGGGGCAACAAGGCCCTCGCCGCCAGCCGCAAGGCGGACGAGCTGCGCAAGGCCGGCAACACCAGCGACGCCGATAAGTTCGACAACCTCGCCAAGATCGCGCTGCAGCGCCAGATCAGCGAGGAGAACGAGGCGAGGGCGATCGCGCCGACCATCGCGACGCAGAACGAGGTCGTCGACAAGCTCAAAGAGGGCCTCAACGGCATGAAGCAGAAGCTGGAGCAGCTGCGGTCCAAGCGCTCCGAGCTGCTGGCGCGCGCCAAGACCGCCGAGGCCCAGAACAAGGTGCACGACGCCGTCAAGTCGATCGACGTGCTCGATCCGACGAGCGAGCTCGGCCGGTTCGAAGACAAGGTGCGTCGCCAGGAGGCCCTCGCGGCCGGCAAGCAGGAGCTTGCCGCGTCGAGCCTGGACGCCCAGTTCAACGCGCTCGAGGACGTCGGCGAGCTGACGGAGGTCGAGGCGCGCCTCGCCGCCCTCAAGACCGGCACGCCGGTGCAGGCGGCTATCGAGAACTGACCCCTCCGGGGTGACGAGGGCGCCGGATCCGCGAGGATCCGGCGCCCTTCGCCGTCTGCGACGACTCCGCGTGCGTCGTGTTCGCCCACAGCGCGGGCTCCCCGCTGCGCGCACGGATGCCGCGGCCGCCGGTGTACGAGAAGATGAGGGGATGACGCGATACCTGGTGGTTCCGCAGTGGCAGGGAAGTCCCTCCTCCCGCGCGATGCAGCTCATCGACGGCGCCCAGGCCATCGCGGGAGACCTCCCCCGGTCCTCGACCACGGTGCTGGACGTGCCGATGGAGGCCGGCGAGTCGCTGGGCACCGGCATCCAGCGCCTCAGCGCTCTCCAGCGGGTGCGCGGCATGGTGGCCGACGCGCTCGACGCGCACGACGTCGGCGCACCCGACGAGCCCGTACTGACCATCGGCGGCGACTGCGGCATCGCGCTCGCGCCGATCGCGCACGCCGCGCGGCGCTCCCCCGGCCTCGCCGTGGTGTGGATCGACGCGCACCCCGATCTCAACTCGCCCGACTCGTCGCCCTCCGGCGCATTCGCGGGCATGGTGCTGCGCGCCGTGATCGGCGACGGTGAACCCGGACTGCGGCTGGACGGCGCCGTTGCGGCCGATCGGGTCATCGTGGGCGGGGCGCGCTCGTTCGACGAGCCCGAGCTCGCGGCCGTCGCCGACCTCGGCATCACCGCGCTCACCGTGGAGGCGCTGCGGGATGCCGACGCGCTCGCCGATGCAGTGCTCGCCACCGGGGCCGACGGGGTCTACATCCACGTCGACATCGACGCGCTGGATCCGGCCGAGATCGCCGGCAACGCCCATCCCGAGCCGTTCGGCGTCACCGTCGCGGAGCTGACCGTCGCGATCGGGCGCCTGCGCGAGCGGGTGCCGCTGGTCGGGGCATCCCTCGCCGGCTACTCCCCCGCCTCCGCCGACGCCGCCACCGACGACCTGGGGGCCATCCTCCGCGTGATCGGCGCGCTCGCATGAGCCCGATTCCGCAGCCACCCGCGGGCTGGCGCGCCGCGTCGGAGCGCGCCCTGGCCCGCGGCAGGCGCATCGACGAGCTCATTCCCTCGTTCCTGCTGGACTCGCCCGTCAGCCACGCCGGCTACTGGTACGGCTGCGCCGTCGGCTGGGTGTGGGGGACGCTGTGGAGCACCGGTCCCATCGAGAAGCGCGAGGGCCTGTGGGTGTTCCGCGGGATGCCGCGCTGGACCTTCCCGCGCGGCGGCTCATGCGTGGGCGGGTGCTTCCTGACCGGAGACGGCCGTGTCAGCGATGCACTGCTGCGGCACGAGGCCGTGCACAAGCGGCAGTGGCAGCGCTACGGCCTGCTCATGCCGCTGCTGTACCTCTTCGCGGGCCGGAATCCGCTGCGCAACCGGTTCGAGATCGAAGCGGGGCTGGCGGACGGCAACTACGTTCCGCGCGGCGCGGCCTGACTGCGGTCCCGTCAGCCGGCGACGGAGGCAGCAGCGGCTCGACCGACGCGGTACACCTGGCGGCCCAGGACGATCACGACGGCGAGCGGGAAGACGATCCAGAACAGATTCGGCAGCACCGCGACCATGAGGAAGCCCACGAGGTCGCCGCGCTCCAGCGACTGACGCGTCATCTCGAGTCCGCTCGAGGCCTCGACCAGGAAGTAGATCACGGTCTTCCAGAAGGTGGCGACCGTGACCAGGAGCGCCACGACGAGACCGGACCAGCGGCGCGCATGGAACAGCGCCCACACGATGAACACGACCTCGATGAGGTTCGCCCAGCTCTGCGCGCTGCCGAAGGCGTCGAACTGCCCGTACCGATGGTCGAACGTGCCGTAGAAGACGTGGCCCGGCCAGAAGCCGGCGAGCGGCCCTCCGGCGTGCGACAGCGGACCCAGCAGCACGTAGCAGGCGTCATACGTCTGGATGACGGCCGAGATGATGAGCCACACGACGATCCAGGTCGGGATGCGGAGGTCGCGCGGGTCGACGGCGAGCGCGGGCGAGGCGGCGGCAGTCTGCGTCATGCGCACGACTGTACCGACCGCACCCGCTGCGGCACCCCGGCACGCGGCGTTCCGGCGCGTCGGTCAGCGCGCGGTGGTCAGCGCGCGGTGGTCAGCGCGCGGTGGTCAGACCGTACTGCTCGGGCGCGTGGATGGAGTCCGCGCGGATGCCGAGCTCGACGAGGTGGTCGACGATGTCGGCCGTGCCCAGGTAGCCGCCGAGCAGGTGGATGCGGGTCTGGTCGTCCTCGGCACAGAGCATCTCATCGGCCCAGGCGGTCACGGCGCGCGCGAGCGCCTCGCCCGATGCGCAGCCGCGGCCGGTGCCGGGTGCGCCCGACCGCTGCGAGCGATCCAGCCACGTCACGACCATGCGGCTGGGTGCCGTGATCGCCGCCTGCCACGAGTCGTCGGGGATCTCGATGAAGACCCGGCCCGTCGAGCAGATCGGTAGCGTTGCAAGCACGGCCTCGAGCTCGGCCAGCGAGGACTCGTCCGCCGTGATCAGGTGCTGCACGCGCGTGTGACGCGACGCGCGGCACGCCGACGCGTTGTGCGCGACGGCCTGAGGCTGTGTGGTGTGGGGCATGGCTCCTCCAGTATAACCACCTATGAAGGGTTGCCTTACCTCAGTGATACACAGCGAAAGAATCCGCGCGTCGCTCGGTGGAGCGGATTCAGGCGTCCGGCGTGAGCAGTACGCGACGAAGCTCGGCGATCTCGTCGTCGGCGAGGCCGTGGGAACGCAGATAGTCTCCTGCCGAGCCGTACCGCTGGGTCACATCGTCGAGCAGGGCACGCATGACCGGCGCGGGTGAGCGGGTCGCCAGGTCTTCGAGGTGAACCGCCTCGGGGTGCAGCGAGCGCAGCGTCTCGACGATCTTGCGGTTGCGCCGCGGCGGAAGCAGACCCTCGGTGCGCGCATAGTCGCCGACGACGGCTTCGGTGTCGACGCCCGCGGCGGCGAGGGTGAGCGCGATCGTCACGCCGGTGCGGTCTTTGCCGACCGTGCAGTGCACCAGCACCGGCTGATCGGCGAGGATGCCCCGGACGACTGCGACGACGCCCTCGGACGAATCGTCGACGAGGCGCCGGTACATCTCGTCGAGGCTGAGATCGTCGCGGAAGAACGACTCGACCGAGCCCAGGAAGAGTGGCACGCGCTGCGTCACGATATCGAGGCCGGCGATACGGCTGGGCTCGCGTGCGATCTCGTCGTCGGCGCGGAGGTCGATGATGCGCCGCAGGCGCAGCTCCGCCAGTGCGCGCGTGCCGTCCGCGTCGAGCCGCGCGAGGTTGCCGGAGCGGAACAGCACTCCGTGACGCGTCGCGCCCGAGCCCGCACGCAGGCCGCCGACGTCGCGGAGGTTCATCGCACCCGGCACGAACGGGTCCGCCGGCAGAGCGTCGCCGGGGGCCGGCGAGGGGACGGTCACCACGCGGCGCCCGCGGCGGCGTCCTTGTCTTCGCCGACGAGGTCGTCGCGCGGCGGGGTGCTGTAGCGGCCCGCGATCGCGATGCGGTTGAACGCGTTGATCGACACGAGGATCCAGCTGAGCGCCACATACTCCTGCTCGCTCAGCACGCCGCCGACGCTGTCGTACACCTCGTCGGGGATGCCCTCCTCGTGGATGAAGACGTAGGCCTCGGCCAGCTCCAGACCGGCGCGCTCACGATCCGAGAAGACGCCCGACTCACGCCAGACCGGCAGCTGGGCGATGTCGTCCGCCGTCACGCCGGCGGCCACCGCCCGCTCGACGTGCACACGCACGCAGTAGGCGCAGCCGTTGAGCTGCGAGGCGTGGATCTGCACCAGCTCTTTGAGTCGGTCGTCGATGCCGTTCTCGGCGGCGATGCCGCCCACGGTCTTCGAGAACGCGGAGAGCGCCTGGTAGGCGGGTCGCGCCGCTCGCGAGAGGTGCACACGGTGTTCTGCCGTCATGACGCCAGACTACCGACGGGTCGGCGGGGTCGGGACGGGCGTCTTGCGCGTGGGGCACAATGAGCGGGTGAGCGACCCCATCGACGAGTTCTCGTTCCTTCCCGAGCAGGCGGCGGAGGCCGGCATCGACGGCCCGACGCCCCGCGGCGAGCGCCTCACGCTCGCACTGCCCGGCGGCCGCACCCTCAGCGCCCTGCGCTACGCGACCCCGGGCGGGCCCGACACGGCACCGGTGGTGACCTTCCTGCACGGCGCCGGCCTCAACGCCCACACGTGGGACACCACGATCCTGGCGCTCGGCCTCCCCGCCCTCGCGATCGACCTGCCCGGCCACGGCGACTCGTCGTGGCGCGACGACCTGGCCTACCTCGCGCGGGTGCTCGCCCCCGACGTAGCCGCCGGCATCGGGGCCTGGACCGATCGACCCCAGCTGCTGGTCGGTCAGTCGCTCGGCGGGCTCACCGCGGCGGCGGTCGCGGCATCCCGGCCCGATCTCGTGCGCGAGCTCGTCGTCATCGACATCACGCCCGGCGTCGACCCGAACGCCGGCCCCACCCAGATCCGCGACTTCTTCGCCGGCCCCGTTGACTGGGCCTCCCGCGACGAGCTCGTCGACCGCGCACTGTCCTTCGGTCTGGGCGGCGGCACGCGTCGCAAGGCGGAGCGCGGCGTGTACTTCAACTCCCGCGTCCGCCCGGACGGGCGCGTCGAGTGGAAGCACCACTTCGCGCACCTCGCGAACGCGGCATCCGCCTCCTCCGCGGCGGCGGCGGAGGTGGCCGCGCAGCAGGACGCCGTCGGCTCGGTGCTCGGCGAATCCGGCTGGGAGGACCTCGCGGCGGCCACGGCGCCGACGACGCTGCTGCGCGGCGACCGCGGGTATGTCACGGAGGCGGATGCCGAGGAGTTCCTGCGACGCGTGCCCGAGGCATCCGTGGTCATCGTGCCCTCGGGGCACAACGTGCAGGAGGAGATCCCCCTCGAGCTCGGCGAACGGCTGCGGACCCTGGCCACCCGGTCCTGACGCGTCGATTCCCCTTCTCAGGGAAGCCTTAACGCTTCTGTTGCGTTCCGGGTAGCGGGTTGCCGTTCGCCGTCGCGATATCCCTAGGCTGTTACGCGCACCGCCGGCCGCCCCGATCGGCCCCGGTGCCACCAGCAACAGTCGCCGCACAGCACACGGGACCCTCCCCCGAAAGGACCTTCATGCTCCGCCGCACCACCCTCGCCGCCGCCTCGCTGCTCGCCGCCGGCCTCCTCGTCCTCACCGCCTGCAGCGGTGGGAGCGGCGACGCCGCGCCGACGACGCCCGGCGAGCCCGACCCGGACGCATCGGTCGCGATCCGGCTGGTGCTGGAGCCTGGCAACCTCGACATCCGCGAGACGGCGGGCTCGGCGCTGGACCAGATCCTCGTCGACAACATCTACCAGGGGCTCGTCGCCCGTACCCCCGAGCAGGACATCGTGCCGGCGCTCGCGAGCGACTGGACGGTCTCTCCCGACGGCCTCACGTACACGTTCACGCTCCGCGAGGGCGTCACCTTCCATGACGGCCAGGAGCTGACCCCGCAGGACGTGGTGTGGTCGCTCACCACCCGCCGCGACACCCCCGAGTGGCGCGACTCCGCCCGGCTGGCGAACGTCACGTCGATCGCGGCCGAGGGGCAGGACATCACGCTCACCCTCAGCGCGCCGGACTCGACGCTGCTGTGGAACCTGACGGGCCGCGCGGGCATCGTCCTCAAGGAGGGCGACACGGTCGACTACAAGACGGCGGCGAACGGCACCGGCCCCTTCGTGCTCGCCGACTGGCGACAGGGCGACAGCATCACGTTCTCACGCAACGACGCGTACTGGGGCGACGAGGCGGGCGCGGCCGAGGTCGTGTTCGACTACATCCCCGACAACCAGGCCGCGCTCAACGCCGCGCTCGCGGGCGAGGTCGACGTGCTCACGGGGTTCGACGCGAACCTGAAGGACCAGGTCGAGGCGAACGGCGACTTCTCGCTGGTGCTCGGCCAGTCCACCGACAAGGGCACACTCGCCTTCAACCAGACGTCTGGGCCCCTCGCCGACAAGCGCGTGCGCCAGGCCATCCGTCAGGCCATCGACCACGACGCGGTCATCGAGGCGCTCGCGTCGGGGCAGACCCAGTACGGCCCGATCCCCGAGCTCGACCCCGGCTACGAGGACCTCTCGGATGTCGCCCCCTACGACCCGGAGGCCGCCAAGGCGCTCCTCGCGGAGGCCGGAGCCGAGGATCTCGAGCTGACCCTCACGATCCCGAGCTTCTACTCGACGACGATCCCGCAGATCCTCGTGTCGGACCTCGACGAGGTCGGCATCACGCTCGACGTGAACTCCGTGGACTTCACGACGTGGCTCACCGACGTCTACACGAACCACGACTACGAGCTCAGCTTCGTGCTGCACACCGAGGCGCACGACTTCGAGAACTGGGCGAACCCGGACTACTACTTCACCTACGACAACCCCGAGGTGCAGGAGCTGTACGCCGAATCGCTCGCCGCGACCGACGAGGCCGAGGCGGCCGATCTGCTGGAACAGGCCGCGCGCATCGTGTCGGAGGACGCGGGCGCCGACTGGCTGTACAACGGCGCGTCCGTCGTCGCGGTCGGCACTAACATCACCGGTATGCCCTCGATCAATGTGAACGAGCGCCTGAACATCGCCGAGATCGCCAAGAGCAACGGGTGATCCGGTACACGCTGACCCGTCTGGCCCTGCTTCTGCTCGGGCTTCTCGTCGCCAGCGTGCTGATCTTCGTCACGCTCCGGGTGCTCCCGGGTGACATCGCGCACCTCATCGCGGGTGTGGGATCGAGCCCCGAGCAGCAGGACGCCATCCGGGAGCGGCTGGGCCTGGACCGGCCGCTGCCGGCGCAGTATCTCGACTGGATCGGCGGGCTTCTCCGCGGCGACCTGGGAACCTCCCTGCTCACGGGAACCCGCGTCGTCGACGAGCTCGCCCAGAAGGCCGAGGTGACGGTGCCCCTCGGCATCCTGTCGCTCCTCATCGCCGTCGTCATCAGCGTGCCGCTCGGCGTGCTCTCGGCGATGCGGCGCGGCCGCGCCGACGGCACCGCGCTCAGCGTCGGCGCGCAGGCCCTGGCGGCGGTCCCGGTCGTCTGGGCGGGCATGATGCTCGTCGTCGTCTTCGCCGTCTGGCTCGGATGGCTCCCCGCGCAGGGCTTCCCCCGTGCGGGCTGGAACGACCCGGCGGCGGCGCTGCGCTCCCTGATACTCCCCGCGCTCACGATCGGCATCGTCGAGGGCGCGATGCTGCTGCGCTTCGTGCGCAGCGCCACCCTCCAGGCCGTCGGGCAGGACTTCGTGCGCACCGCGGCGGCGAAGGGGCTCACCCGCGACCAGGCGCTCATCCGCCACGGCCTGCCGGTCGTCGGCCTCTCGGTGATCACGGTGCTGGGCCTGCAGGTCGCCGGCATCATCGTCGGCGCCGTCGTCATCGAGCAGCTCTTCTCGCTCCCCGGCATCGGCCGCATGCTGGTCGCCGACGTCGCCGCACGCGACCTCCCCAAGGTGCAGGGCGAGCTGCTCGCGCTCACCGGGTTCGTGCTCATCGTAGGATTCGTGGTCGACCTCGTGCACCGCGTGATCGACCCCCGTCAGCGGGAGGCCTCGTGAGCCCCTCGACGAGCTCGGGCACCGGCGACCCGGCGCCGACGCGTGCGACGACGGATGCCGGAGCCGCGGCGCCGGCCGGTGCGACGACGGATGCCGGAGCCGCGACGCCGGCCCCGGCGCGGCGTCCGTCGCGCTGGGCATGGCTGCGCCGGCTGTGGGCGCTGTCGACCGGCCGGTTCGGCCTCATCGTCGTCGCGGTGGTCGTCGTCACCGCCGTCGTCGCACGGTTCTGGACGCCGTTCGACCCGCAGCAGGTCGAGATCTCGGACCGCTGGGCGCCTCCCGGCTGGCCGCACCTGCTCGGCACCGACGGGTCGGGCCGCGACATCCTGAGCCTGCTGATGGCCGGTGCCCGCACCACCGTGTTCGTCGCCGTCGGCGCCGGGATCGTCGCGACGGTGATCGGCATCTCGCTCGCCGCGCTCGGCGCCCTCACCGCGCGGTGGGTGCGCGAGTCGGTGGCGGTCTTCGTCGACATCCTCATCGCGTTCCCGGTGCTCATCATCGCGATGATGATCTCGGCCGTGTGGGGCGGATCGCTGTGGGTCGTGATCTGGGCGGTGGGCATCGGCTTCGGCGTGAACATCGCGCGGGTGACCCGCCCCGAGCTCCGACGGGTGCTGCAGAGCGACTTCGTGCTGGCCGGCCGCGCGTCGGGTCTCACGCCCGCGCAGAATCTGTGGCGCCACCTGCTGCCCAACGTCGCCCCGGTGTTCATCGTGCAGCTCTCATGGGGCATGGCGGTCGCCGTGCTCGCCGAGGCGGGCCTGTCCTACCTGGGCTTCGGCGCGCCGGTGACGGAGCCGTCCTGGGGCCTGCTGCTCGCGCAGCTGCAGCAGTTCATCGCGGTGCACCCCCTGTCGGTGGTGTGGCCGGGCCTCGCCATCACGCTCACGGTCCTCGGCCTCAACCTGCTGGGCGACGGCCTGCGCGAGGCGACCGATCCCACGCTCTCGCGGAGCCCGTTCGCCACGCGCCGCGCGCGCCTGCACATTCCCGAGGTGGTGTCATGAGCCTCACCCCCGTTCCCAACTCAGGATCCGCGCATCCGCGCCGCGGTCCCATCCGCATGCTTCCGCGGTTCGGCACCCGTCGATGCTGCCCCGTTCCTGAGTTGGGAACAGGATCGGGAGGGCAGGAGGGTGGCACCGTGAGCCGGCGAGTCCCCGAGGTGGTGTCATGAGCCTCACCCACGTTCCCAACTCAGGATCCGCGCATCCGCGCCGCGGTCCCGTCCGCATGATTCCGCGATTCGGCGCCCGTCGATGCTGCCTCGTTCCTGAGTTGGGAACAGGATCGGGCGGGCGGGAGGGTGGCACCGTGAGCCTGCACATCCCCGAGGTGGTGTCATGAGCCTCGAGGTGGACGACCTCACCATCGAGATCGGCGGCCGCCGCGTCGTCGACGGCGTCTCGTTCGCCGTTGCCGACGGCGCCCGCGTCGGCCTGATCGGCGAGTCGGGGTCGGGCAAGTCCCTGACCGCCCTCGCCATCCTGGGGCTCCTGCCCGACGGCGCGACCGCCGGGGGCAGCGTGCGCTGGAACGGCCACGAGATCCTCGGCCTCGCCGACGGCGAGCTCGCTCAACTCCGGGGCGACGAGATCGGCATCGTGTTCCAGGAACCGCGGACCGCCCTCAACCCCATCCGCACCGTCGGCAGGCAGATCGCCGAGTCGATCCGCATCCACGAGGGGCTGTCGAAGCGGGATGCCGCGGCCCGCGCCGTCGCGGAGGCGTCCCGTGTCGCCCTCCCCGACCCCGACCGCATCGTAGCCCGCTATCCGCACCAGCTGTCGGGCGGCCAGCGGCAGCGCGTGGCCATCGCGATGGCTCTCGCCTGCCGCCCGCGGCTGCTCATCGCCGACGAGCCGACGACGGCGCTGGACGTCACCATCCAGGCCGAGATCCTCGACCTCCTGCTGTCGCTCGCGCGCGACGACGGCATGTCGCTCGTCTTCATCACCCACGACCTCGCGGTGCTGTCGCAGATCGCCACGCACGGCGTGGTGCTCGAGCACGGGCGCGTGGTCGAGCAGGCGCCGGTGGCGCAGCTGCTCTCCGCACCGGCGTCCGCCGTCACCCAGGAGCTGCTCCGCGACGCGACCGCCACGCTGTGGCGGCCGGGAGGTGCCGAGTGAGCGTGCTGATCCGCGGTCGGGGCCTCGGGCGCCGGTACCCCACCCCGAAGACGCGCCTGTTCGAGCCGCGCAGCTTCACGACCGGACTCGAGGATGCCGACATCGACGTGCGCGAGGGCTCGTCGGTCGGCCTCATCGGCGAATCGGGCTCGGGCAAGTCGACCCTCGTGCGGCTGCTGCTGGCCCTCGACAGGCCCTCTGCCGGCACCGTCGAGTTCGACGGACGCCCCGTCGACGCCCGCGCATCGGCGCGGTCCCTGCACTGGCTGCGCCGGCAGACCGGGATCGTCTTCCAGGACCCCTACGCGTCGCTCGACCCCCGCATGAGCGTGGGCCGCATCGTCGGGGAGCCGCTGTGGGCGCTCGGGATCGACGGCGACCGCCGGGCGCGCGTGCGCGAGGTGCTCGACGACGTCGGACTCGAGGCCGGGATGGCCGACCGGTTCCCTCACGAGTTCTCGGGCGGGCAGCGGCAGCGCATCGCCCTGGCCCGCGCGATCGTGCATCGCCCGCGCCTGCTCGTCGGCGACGAGCCGCTCTCGGCGCTCGACGTCACCGTCCGCGCCCAGATCCTCGAGCTGCTGGGCGAGCTGCGCGTCCGTGACGGGCTCACGCTGCTGCTCGTCTCTCACGACATCGGCGTGGTGCAGAACCTGTGCGACGAGGTCGTCGTCATGAAGGACGGCCGCATCGTCGAGGAAGGGCCTACCGAGAAGGTGCTGCTGCAGCCCCAGGTGGCGTACACGCGGCGGCTGCTGGCGTCCATCCCCGTCATCGACGCCGACGCCTCGTGATGCGTCCGGGCAGGACCATCGACGCCGACGCCTCGTGATGCGTCCAGCCCGGGTCGGCGGGGCGGGCGCCGGCGTCGGCGGCCGCCGATAGGTTCGGATCATGGCCCCCGGAATCGTTCCGCCGTACCTGCTCGCCCGTATCGCCGCCGTGCAGGAAGAGGGCTGGGCGCGCGCCGCCGAGGCGGCCCGCTCGACGCTCGCCGCGCCGCGCGAGTATCGCCCGGTGAGGTCGCGGCTGCGACTGTCGATCCAGGAGCCCGGCACCCTCGTCGCCGAGGCCACGCCGGCTCCCGACCGCGAGATCTCCGACGCCCGGCAGCGCGAGGTCCTGCCCGGCGTGCGCGTGCGCGGCGAGGACGACCCCGCCACCGGCGACTCCGCCGTCGACGAGGCGTTCGACGGGCTCGGGGCGACCTACGACTTCTGGTGGGACGCGTTCGCCCGCGACAGCATCGACGGCTCGGGCAGCTCGCTGCTGGCGACGGTCCACTACGGCCGCGACTACGACAACGCGTTCTGGAACGGCGAGCGCATGGTTTTCGGCGACGGCGACGGCGAGGTGTTCCGCGGCTTCACCGGGTCTCTCAGCGTCATCGCACACGAACTCGCGCACGGCGTGGTCGAGGACGAGGGCGGGCTCCTCTACCGCGGGCAGTCGGGTGCGCTCAACGAGTCCATCGCCGACGTGTTCGGCGCGCTCGCCGAGCAGCACCGCAACGGGCAGACGGCCGACGAGGCGAGCTGGCTCATCGGCGAGGGCATCTTCACGGATGCCGTGCAGGGGCGCGCGCTGCGGTCCCTCGCCGCTCCCGGCACCGCGTACGACGACGACGTGCTCGGGAAGGACCCGCAGCCGGCGCACATGCGCGACTACGTCGACACCCGCGACGACAACGGCGGCGTGCACATCAACTCCGGCATCCCGAACCACGCGTTCTACCTCGTCGCGACTGCGCTGGGCGGCCACGCCTGGGAGAAGGCGGGTCTCATCTGGTACCGCACGCTCACCTCAGGAACGGTGCCGTCGACGGCGGACTTCACGACGTTCGCCCGCGCCACCCTCGCCGCGGCGGCTGCGGAGTACGGTGAGAAGTCGGAGGAGGTCGATGCCGTCCGCGCCGGGTGGACGGGCGTCGGCGTGATCCCGGATGACCCAGAACCCGACGCCTGAGACCACCGGATCGACCGAGCCGCGGCCCGCGGTCGAGGTCGACGTCGCGCGCACCGGCGGTATCGCCGGCATCACCCGCCGCTGGTCGGCCCAGCCGCCCGAGACCGAGGCGCCCGAGTGGATCTCCCTGATCGACCGCTGCCCGTGGAACGAGGCGCATCCGCCAGCCGACGCCACCGGAGCGGACGTTCCGGACGATGCGGACACCGCCGTCGCCCCGGACACCGCCGTCGCGGAGCGGATCGGCCCGGACGGCCGGGACGCCCCGGACGCCGCCGTCGCGCAGCGGATCGGGGTGCCGGTCTCCCCCCACGACGCGCAGGCGGCGCCTGCCGAACCCCGCAGTCCGATGCCCGACAGCTTCGTGTGGTTCATCCGGGCGAGCTGGTCGGGGACGGATCCGCGCGAGGCGGAGCTGTACGACGACGAGGTCGTCGGCGCCTGGCGCGAACTCGTCGACGCCGTGCGCGAGTGGAGTCGCAGCGGCGCGTCCGCGGGGCCCGAGCGACCGGGCCGGTGACGCTCAGCGGGTGAAGATGCCCTTCTTCTTCACCGGGGTGAGGGCCTTCTGCATGTAGATGGTCCCGAGCCACCGCCCGAACTTGAACCCCACGCGGCCCATGCGGCCGACCTCGACGAAGCCGAGCTTCTCGTGCAGGGCGATCGAGCCTTCGGCGCCCTTGTCGCTGATCACCGCGACCATCTGGCGGATGCCGACCGCTTCGCTCGCCTCGATCAGCGCCTCGAGCAGTGCCTTGCCCAGGCCCTTCCCGGTCGCCGCCTGCCCGAGGTAGATCGAGTTCTCGACCGAGTACCGGTACGCCGACTTGCTCGACATCGGCTGCACCAGCGCATACCCGAGGATCTGCCCCGACGGCGACTCGGCGACGAGGAACGGAAGGCCCTGCTTGGCCAGGCCGTCGCGCTTCTTGCGCCACTTTCCGACAGACCAGGTGTCTTCGTCGAAGGTCACCACGGAGTTGGTGACGTAGTAGTTGTAGATCTCGCGGATGTCGGGCATGTCGCGGTCCTCGACGGGCCGGATCGTGAACGAGAAGGGACGCTCGGGCTCGGGCTGGCGCTGCAGATGCCGCGGCAGGCGACGCCGATCCTTCTCGTATTCCTCCTCGAGCATGAGCTCCTCCTCGATGTCCGGTGTGCGGGGCGCCCTAAGCGGGAAGCCGCCAGTCGACGGGGGCCGCACCCTGCTGCGCGAGCAGTTCGTTGGCGCGCGAGAACGGCCGCGACCCGAAGAAGCCCCGGCTGGCCGACAGGGGCGACGGATGGGGCGACTCGATGATGGGCGTCGCTCCGAGCAGCGGCCGCAGGTTCGCGGCATCCCGCCCCCAGAGGATCGCCACGAGCGGCTGGTCGCGGGCGACGAGGGTGCGGATGGCGTGCTCGGTTACCTTCTCCCACCCCCAGCCTCGATGGGATGCCGGAGCCCCGGGCGCGACGGTCAGCACGCGGTTGAGCAGCATGACGCCCTGGCCGCTCCACGCGGACAGGTCGCCGTGCGGGGCGCGCGGGATGCCGAGATCGGCCTCGAGCTCCTGGTAGATGTTGGCGAGGCTCCGCGGCAGCGGCCGGACGTGCGCGTCGACGGCGAACGACAGTCCGATCGGATGCCCCGGCGTCGGGTACGGGTCCTGCCCGACGATGAGCACCTTCACCTCGGGCAGCGGGCGCTGGAACGCGCGCAGCACCCGGTCCCCGGCCGGCAGGTAGTGGCGGCCCTCGGCGACCTCGGCCCGGAGCCGGTCGCCCAGCGCGGCGATGTCGGGCGCCACCGGAGCGAGTGCCGTCGACCAGTCGGGGTCGATGAGGCCCGCGTCGGCGAGCTCAGGCAGCGTCAGTGGCATCACGGCGCCTCGGCCCTCGTCGCCGTCGTCGTCATGACGAGCTCGACGCCGCCCTCGACCGTCGTCGCCGCGAACGAGACCGTCGCCGCCGAGAGCTCGTGGAGCGAGGTGACGTGGGTGCCGCCGCAGGGGATGCGCGCAGAGGCGCCGGGCAGCTCGCACACCCACGTGCGGCGGTCGGCCAGGGCAGCGCCGTCGCGCTCGACGCGCACGGCGCCGCCGGCCGCGAGCCAGTCCGCCAGCTGTGCGTCGACGCGCGCGGTGAGCGCGTCGAGATCGGCGAGCGCCTCCGGATCGAACCCCTTGCGACGCAGCGACTTGCCGATGCGGTAGACGTCCACCGAGCCGTCGCCGACGATGCGCGACTCCTGGATCGCGAGCGCATCGAAGGCGGGTGCACCGAGCGCATCGGCCGGGGCCTCCTTCCGCCAGGCGTCCGCCAGCGCCGCATCGAGGGCGAGCGAGGCGAGGTGGCACGCGGTGTGCCCGGCCGAGAGCGCGGCGCGGTAGCCGGCGTCCACCGTCACGTCGACGACGTCGCCCTCGGCGACAGGCGCATCTCCGTCGATCAGGTGCGCCACGACGAAGGTCCACCCCTCGGTGCCGGTGCGCACCGGCACCTCTGCGCCGAGCAGGAGCCGGTCGGCGGGTGCCGCGTCCACCGGGAGAGCGCCCACCACCGCGTCGATGACCGCGAGGTCGGCACCGGCGACGCGGAGCGTGCCGCGATCGGCGGGCTGGTCGGGCCACGCAGTGTCGACCGGATGGAAGGCGGTCTCGTCGAGGACGACGGCCCGGCGGCCGTCGCCGGCATCGGCGACGTGCACCACGGTGCTGCGCGAGGCGGTCGCGCCTGCCGGATAGCTGACGGCGGTGCCGATGGTGGGGATCACAGCTCCCCCGTGCCGCGAGGGCGCAACGGGCCGCGGGCGAGCAGGAACTGCGCCGACTGCGCGACCGGACGCATGGTGATGAGGTCGAGGTTGACGTGCCCGGGCGCGTTGAGCGCGTAGGCGATCACGTCGGCGACGTCGTCGGCGGTCAGCGGATTCGCGACGCCGTCGTACACGCGCTCGGCGGCCGCACTGTCGCCACCGAGGCGGTTGAGCGTGAACTCGGGCGTGTGCACCATGCCGGGCGCGACCTCTACGACGCGGATCGGCTCGCCGTTGAGCTCGAGGCGGAGCGCGTGCGCCAGCATGGCCTCGCCCGCCTTGGCGGCGTTGTAGCCGGCGCCGCCGGCGTACGCGGTCTGCGCGGCGGTCGAGGTGACGAAGAGGGTGTCGGCGTGACCGTCGGATGCCGCGGCCCGCCGCAACTGCGGAAGGAGCGTCGAGACCAGCCGCTGCGCCGAGAGCACGTTGGCCTCGAACATCCACTGCCAGTCCTCGACACGGCCGTCCTCGACGCGATCGGTGCCGCGTGCGCCGCCGGCCACGTGCACGAGGGCGTGCAGCGGACCCGTCTCGGCGAGGAATGTGGCGAGCGCCTCCACGTCGGCGTCGGAGGTCAGGTCTGCCGCGAACGCGCCCGCACCGGTCTCGGCCTCGAGCGCCGCGAGCCGATCGGCGCGTCGCGCCACGCCGACCACGTCCCAGCCGGTCGCGCGCAGTGCCCGCACCGCCGACTCACCGATCCCCGAGCTCGCGCCGGTCACCACTGCACGTCTGTTCGCCATGCCTCCACGCTACCCACCCGCGTGCCCGCCCCCACACTCGTTCACTTGCGCTGTCTGTACGTGACACGCCGTGAGCTTCGTACATCCAGCGCAAGTGAACGGGGAACCCGGGGAACCGCGGCGCGGGAAGCGAGGAGGTTACGTCACATTTCCCGTGGGTTGTTGACAACGCGGGGCGGTCCGTACTGTCGAACCCGGCTGGGGGCGCCTGCTCCCGGCATCCGATCCCGCAGGAGCAAGCCATGTCCGCACCCGAGAACTGGCGTTTCGAGACCAAGCAGATCCACTCGGGGGCCCAGCCCGATCCGGTGACGAAGGCTCGCGCGACGCCGATCTACCAGACCACGTCGTACGTCTTCGACAACGCCGACCACGCGGCGAACCTCTTCGCGCTCGCGGAGTTCGGCAACATCTACACGCGCATCCAGAACCCGACGCAGGCTGTCGTCGAGGAGCGCCTCGCCGCACTCGAAGGCGGCACCGGTGCGCTGCTTCTTGCGAGCGGCCAGGCCGCCGCCACCTCCGCCGTCCTCAACATCGCGGAGTCCGGCGATCACATCGTGTCGTCGAGCTCGATCTACGGCGGCACGTACAACCTCTTCAAGTACACGCTGGCGAAGCTCGGCATCGAGACGACGTTCGTCGAGAACCAGGACGACCCCGAGGAGTGGAGCCGCGCCGTCCGGCCGAACACCAAGCTCTTCTTCGCCGAGACCATCGGCAACCCGAAGATCAACGTGCTCGACATCCGCGCCGTCGCCGACGTCGCGCACGTGAACGGCGTGCCGCTCATCGTCGACAACACGATCGCCACCCCGTACCTCATCAAGCCGTTCGAGCACGGCGCCGACATCATCGTCCACTCCGCGACGAAGTTCCTCGGCGGCCACGGCACCACCATCGGCGGCGTGATCGTCGACGGCGGCACGTTCAAGTGGTCGAAGAACGTCGAGAAGTTCCCCGGCCTCACGGTTCCCGACCCGTCGTACCACGGCGCGTCGTACACCGCGGCGGTCGGCGACGGCCTCGCTTACATCATCAAGGCGCGCGTGCAGCTGCTGCGCGACCTCGGTGCCGCGATCTCGCCGAACAGCGCGTGGCTGCTCATCCAGGGCATCGAGACGCTGTCACTGCGCGTCGAGCGCCACGTGCAGAACGCGCAGGAGATCGCCGAGTGGCTCGAGAACCACGCCGACGTCGCGTCGGTCAACTACTCGGGCCTGCCGACCTCGCCGTGGTACGCCGCCGCCAACAACTACGCCCCCAAGGGCGTCGGGGCTGTCCTGTCGTTCGAGCTCAAGGGCGGTGTCGAGGCGGGCCGTGAGTTCGTGAACTCGCTGACGCTCTTCAGCCACCTCGCGAACATCGGCGACGTGCGCTCGCTCGTGATCCACCCCGCGTCGACGACGCACTCGCAGCTCACGCCCGAGCAGCAGCTCACGACCGGTGTCACCCCGGGCCTCGTGCGCCTCTCGGTCGGGCTCGAGAACATCGACGACCTCAAGGCCGACCTCGAGCAGGCGCTCGCGGCGGCCCGGCGCGTGTCGGAGGCCGCTCGCGCCTGATCCCCTCCTCAGGTGCCTCGGCCCGGCGCACTGCGCCGGGCCGAGGCATTCGTCATTCGCCGTCGTCGGAGGCCAGGTCGGCGGACAGCTGCTCGGCGGTGAGATGCGCACCCGGGACAGGACGGGGCAGCGTCGGCGCTGCGGCGTCGGTGTGCCACGGCTGCGCCTGCGGATCTGCGTCCCCGCCCGTGTCCTCGGGGTCGAAGAGCACGTCGGCGTCGTGATCGACGTCGTGCTCCTCCGGCGGAGTGGACGGCGGAGGCTCGTGGGCGGGCATGAAGGGTTCAGCGCTGGACATGCGCGCATCATGCCACGCGCGGGTGCACGGCCGATATACCGCGCCGCGCCGGCACCCGTAACAGACCGCGTGCGACCGCACCGGCACGCGAGAATGGACGAATGGACTGGCAGACCTCCGAAGACACGGTGCCGAGCGCGCCGGTGACGGAGGCCGACGCCCGGCTGCTGCTGGGGCGACCGCCGGCGACCGGCGCGTGGCGTGACGGCGACCCCGTCGGCGACCGCCACTTCGCCGCCTTCGGCTCGTTCCGCACCGAGGGCGGTCGCGAGCTTCCCGCCTACCGCCTCGCCTACGAGACGTGGGGCGAACTCAACGCCGCGCGCGACAACGCCGTGCTGGTGCTGCACGCCCTCACCGGCGACAGCCACCTGCGCGGACCGGCCGGCGCGGGGCATCCGACCTCCGGCTGGTGGGACGACATCGTCGGCCCCGGCGCCCCCATCGACACCGACCGCTGGTTCGTCATCGCACCGAACATGCTCGGCGGCTGCCAGGGCTCGACGGGTCCGGCATCCATCGGCCCGGACGGCTACGAGTGGGCCTCGCGATTCCCGTACCTCACGATCCGCGACCAGGTCGCGGCGCAGGTGCGCCTCGCCGACGCGCTCGGCATCGACGTCTGGGCGGCCGTCGTCGGCGGGTCCATGGGCGGCATGCACGCGCTCGAGTGGGCGGTGATGCTGCCCGATCGCGTGGCACGCGTCGGCATCCTGTCGTCGCCGCCGGTCAACACCGCCGACCAGATCGCGCTCAACTCGGTGCAGCAGGAGGCCATCCGCATCGACCCGCGCTTCCAGGGCGGCGAGTACTACGACGCGGGCGACGGCGACGGCCCCAACCGCGGACTCGCGCTCGCCCGCCGCATGGCCCTCCTGAACTACCGCTCCCCCACCGAGCTCAATCAGCGGTTCCAGCGCAGCTGGCAGTCCGGCGTGAGCCCGCTCGGCCACGACGGACGCTTCGCCGTCGAGTCGTACCTCGATTTCCACGGCAACAAGTTCACGCGGCGCTTCGACGCGAACTCGTACATCACGCTCGTCGAGGCGATGAACTCCCACGACGTCGGCCGCGACCGCGGCGGGGTCGAGGACGCCCTCGCCCTCGTCACCGCCACAGCGCTCGTGCTCGGCATCGACAGCGACCGGCTGTTCCCGATCGACGGGCAGCACCGCATCGCGCGCGGCATCCGCCGCACCCTCGACGGCGACCGCGCCGTCGTGCTCTCGAGCGACTTCGGCCACGATGGCTTCCTCATCGAGACGCACGCGGTCGGTGCGCACCTGCGGCGACTGCTCGAGTCCTGATTCGCACCGTCGGCGTATCACCGCTGTAGGTGTCCCCCTCCCACTGGGCAATGTCCCAAGGAGGGAATCATGAGCACTGAGACCAGACCGGGTGCCGAGTCGCCCGAAGACGCATTCGCCGCGCAGCCCTTCCTGCGCGAGCAGCTGGGCCTGAACGGCACCCGCGAGAGGTCGCCCGGTGAGAAGCGGCAGGCGCCGCGGCTCCCCGTCGACATCCGGTCCTCACTGGAGGCGGTACGACCGGAGCACGGACGCTTCCACGGCGCCAAGTTCTCGCTCGGGTACTTTCCGGCGCACGACGTCTTCGCGTCGGACGCCGACAAGTTCGGGTACCTGACGAAGGCCAAGGTGCGCGCGGCCAGCCGGCTGCCGCTCGACGACGCGACGCGAGACCTGCTGAGCCAGCTCGGCAACCTCATGGCCAACAGCGGCCGCGAGACCGCGGCCGACTCGGCGACGCCGGCCGGCTACACCTACGTCGGGCAGTTCGTCGACCACGACATCACCCTCGACGTGTCCTCGGCGCTCGATTCACCGGCGCTCGTCGACGCGACGATCATCAACAACATGCGCTCGCCGATGCTCGATCTCGACAGCGTCTACGGCAGGGGTCCGGCGGTGGACGCGTTCCTCTACGCCGCGCCCGCACCGGGAGAACCGGCATCCGCGTTCCGCATGCTGCTCGGCACCAACCTTCCCAGCGGTCTCGGGGGCGCCGGCGGCGCCGCGGGCGGCGGCGGAATGGTGGCGCACACCGATTTCGACGTTCCGCGCACCTCGGCGCTCACGGCGATCATCGGCGACCCGCGCAACAACGAGAACCTCATCGTGTCGCAGCTGCACCACGCGATGCTGCGCTTGCACAACGCCATCGTCGACCAGCTGATCGCGTCGGGCTTCACCGGCGACATCTTCGTCGAGGCGAAGCGACAGGCGACGCTGCACTATCAGTGGGCGGTCCTGCACGACTTCCTGCCGCGCATCTGCGGTCAGGCAGCGGTCGACGACGCGCTGGCGAACGTGAAGGCGAAGCCGAACAGCAGGTTCCAGATGCCGGTGGAGTTCTCGGTCGCCGCCTACCGGTTCGGGCACAGCATGATCCGCGACGAGTACTGGCTCAACTTCGAGCTGCGCAACAAGCCGATGTCGGACGTCTTCGCCTTCATCCACGAACCGCACCTGCCGGTGCGCTCGAACTGGGTCGTCGACTTCAACGCGTTCTTCGAGACCGGCTTCGCCGTCCCCGTGTTCAACAGCGCACGCAAGATCGACAGCGTGCTGGCGAGCGCGCTCGAGGACCTCGACGGGTCGGGCACCAACGCGCTCATGAGCATCCTCGCGACGCGCAACCTGCTGCGCGGCCTCGTCCTCGGCCTGCCGAGCGGACAGGCGACGGCGGCGGCGCTCGGCGTGCCCGTGCTCACCGCCGCCCAGCTCACCGACGGTCTTCCCGCCGACGAGATCGCGGTCCTCGAGCAGCAGAACGGCCTCCTCCTCGAGAAGACGCCGCTCTGGTACTACGTGCTGCGCGAGGCGATGGTGACGACTGCCGGAGAGCACCTCGGACCGCTCGGGGCGAAGATCGTGGCCGATACGTTCGTCACGCTGCTGCGCCGGGACGCGCTGTCGATGCTGAACGTCTCGTTCATCCCGACGCTCGGGGCAGCCCCCGGCGCGTTCACGTTCGCGGACGTGGTGCGCGTCGCCGATGTGATCGGCGCCTGAGGCCGGCTCAGCCCGTGCGCTCGTAGCGCCACGGGAGAGCGCCGATCTCCAGGCGATGACGGGATCCGGATGCCGCGGCTGCGGCATCCGGATCCCATTCGTCGTCGCCCCGCCAGACCAGCATCGGTCCGTCGCCGCCCCGGCGTGCCACCGTCTCGAAGTGGTGCACGCCGCCCAGTCGCGCGGCGCCGATGACGGACGCGGCGTCGGCGTGGCCGGCCAGGCCGTGCAGCGTCACCCAGGTCGGCGGGTACAGCGTGAACTCCCCGCGGCCATGCCGGGCCAGCGCGTCGGCCGGACGCAGCCACTCGGCCGCGACCGCCTCGTCGGCCGAGAGCGCGAGCACGCCCGCGGCAGCCGGTGCGACGAAGAACCACGTGCGGATCCGCAGCGCGAGTCCGGGCGGCGGGTCCCAGCACGACAGGGTCACGAGGGCGTCCGGATCGAGAGCGAGCGCCGTCTCCTCACGCGTCTCGCGCACGCCCGCAGTGCGGGCGACCTCTTCCTCCGGCTCGTCGGCGGCGCGGCGGTCTGCGGCCTCGAGCTTGCCGCCCGGGAACACCCACGCGCCGGCGAACGAGCCGCGGTCGGGCCGCTCGATCATCAGTGCCTCGAGCCCGTCGGCTGTGTCGCGCAGGAGGACGACGGTCGCCGCCACGGGGACCGACGGGTCCGTGGCGTCCTCGGGACGACGACTCCGCGCGCCGCCGATCGAGTCGCTCAGCGCCTGCAGCGCACGGTCGGCGGGCGTGGGCTCCGGCATCCGCTCACTCTACCCAGCGCCCGAACCGCGTCCACGGCCCCGGAGTGCGGCTGAGCGGATGCCGGACGCCGCGCTCTCGCCGCGACGAGCACGCTGCGACGCTCACACCGCGACGAGCACGCGGCGGCGCTCGGCCGCGATGCTCGCCACAGCGAGCACGAGACCGGCGCCGGCGAGCGCCACGCCGACCCACGCGGGCGCGAGGAAGCCCCAGCCCGCCGCGATCACGACGCCGCCGAGGAACGCGCCCAGGCTGTTGCCGATGTTGAGGGCGGAGTGGTTGAGCGCCGCGGCGATCGACTGGTTGTCCTGTGCGACGTCCATCAGGCGCGTCTGGATCGTGGGACTGAGCGCCGACGCGACGAAGCCTGTCGCGAACACGAAGAAGCCCAGCGCCCAGATCCACTCCGCGGTGGCGGCGAGGAGCGCGAGCACGACGGCGAGCCCGATCAGCCCGCCGATGAGCGTGCGCTTGAGGTCGACGTCGGCGAGGTGCCCGCCGACGAGGTTTCCGACGGTCATGCCGAGGCCCATGACGACGAGCACGATGGGCACGACCCACTCGGGCGAGCCCGCGACCTCCGTCACCAGCGGGGCGATGTAGCTGTAGACCGCGAAGAAGCCGCCGAAGCCGATCGCACCGACACCGAGCGCGAGCCACACCTGCCCGATGCGGAAGACCTTGAGCTCGGCACGCATCGTGCGGCTCGGATCCCCCGGCCGCTCGGGCACGAAGAACGCGATGAGGATCGTCGCGGCGGCGAAGATGGCCGCCACCACCATGAACGCGGCACGCCAGCCCACCTGCTGCCCGAGGTACGTCCCGAGCGGCACACCGACCACGTTCGCAACGGTGAGGCCGGTCAGCACGAACGCGACGCCCTTCGCGCGCATGCCCGGGCCGAGCACGTCGGCGGCCACGAGCGCGCCGATGCCGAAGTACGCGCCGTGCGGGAGCCCCGCGAGGAACCGGGATGCCGCGACCCACTCGAACGTCGGGGCGAGGAAGGTGAGCGCGTTGAAGACGGTGAGCGCCAGGGCGAGCCCGATCATGACCCGCTGGCGCGGATACTTCGCCACCGCGCCGGCGATGGTCGGAGCACCGACGACCACGCCCAGCGCGTAGAGCGAGATGAGCCAGCCGGCCTGCGCGATCGCATCTTCGGAGCGCGTGGCCCACAGCGACGGCAGCAGATCCTCCGCGATGTTCGGCAGGAGGCCCATCACCACGAACTCGGTCATGCCGATGCCGAAGCTGCCGACGGCGAGCGACAGGAGCGCCCACATCGCGGCCTTCTTCGACAGGGAGGAGGTCGTCAGGTCCGAGGAGGGCACCACGTCACGCTAGCGGCGGTCGCGCCCGCTGTCGAATCGATTCGGCACCCGACGTCGCATAGGACAGCGCGGCGGTGCGACCGGCCTCTACTCGAGCCCGCCGTCGACCTCCTGCCGCTCTACCGCGGCTTCCAGTCGCTCGATCTTGCCGTCGAGCTCTCCCGTGTATCCGGGCCGGATGTCGGCCTTGAGCACGAGCGAGATCCGCGAGCCGTAGGGCGCCACGGCGTCGGTGGCCCGCTTTACGACGTCGAAGACCTCGTCCCACTCCCCCTCGATCTCGGTGAACATCGACGTCGTGCGGTGCGGCAGGCCGCTGTCGCGGACCACCCGCACGGCGGCGGCCACGGCATCGTGCACCGAGCCGTCGGCACGGCCGGTCCCGCTGGGGGCGACGGAGAAGGCGACGAGCATTCGAACCTCCGGTTCTCGAGGGGTGTCGCGGAGCCGCGACGGTGGCGCGGCCCCGACCTACTCTGGCACGCGCAGCGGCACCGGCCGGCGCACGCGCACCCGCGCCAGGCGCACCACGACCCAGGCGAACAGGCCAACGAGCAGCACGTTGCGCACGACGAGCAGCGCCACCGCCGCGGGCATGAGCGTCAGGATCGCGTCGTACCAGACGGGGAAGATCAGCTGTGTGAGCGCCAGGATCACGAGCGTCAGAACCGCCGGCCGCCGCCAGCGCCGCACCTGGAGGACGAGCCCGGCGACGACGGGCGCCACGAGCCACGTCATGTACTGGGGCGAGCCGACCTTGTTGAGCACGATGAACCCGAGGACGAGTGCGGCGGCGAGCGGCGGGAACAGCGCGACGAACGACGCTCCCCGCCACGCCTTGAGGGCCCCGACCGTCGCGATCGCCAGCATCCCCGTGATGAGCACGGGCGTCATGACGGCGATCACCGGGTCCACGCCGGGGCCGGTCACCTGGAAGGTGATCAGGTCCCGATCGTAGAAGATCGTCGCGCCCGGCACGCCGGCCGCCGCGAGCATCATGTACACCGTGCTGACCGGAGCCTCGATCTGAAGACCCCGGGAGGTCTGGTCGCCGACGAAGCCGAGCAGGTGGCCGCCACCACCGGCCAGCAGTGCGGCGATCACCACGACGGCCGAGACGATCGCGACACCACCGACGACGGCCGACCGTCGCCGAACCGCGATCACAGCCGAAGCGAGCAGCGCCGCCGGCCAGACCTTGATCCAGGTGGCGACGGCGAGGAGCGCCGACCCGAGCCACGGCCGGCCGACGAGCCACAGCCCGCCGGCGACGGCCAGCGGCACGGTGACCGCGTCGAGCCGGAACATGCCCACACCGCCGAGGGCCAGGATGGCGGCGAGCCAGAACCAGGCGGCGACCAGGCGGCCGCGTGACCTGGCGTTCCCGAGCAGCACCGCGAACGCCGCCGCGTCGAGCGCCGTGACGAGCAGCCCCCACCCGAGCGTGTAGTCCACGAGGCCGCTGAAGGCGCCGACCAGGAGGATCGGCAGGAGCGCCGGCGGCGGGTAGACCCACTCCTCGGTGATGCCCGGGATGGCCCCACCCATCAGGGTGCGTCCCGCCCACCACCGGTACAGCTGGTCGACGTCCCACGATGCGGCGTGATCGGCCGCGAAACCGAGCCAGATCACCACGGCATGCACCAGGACGAAAGCCGCCCACACCACCGCCCGTCGCGCCACCCCACCATCCTAGGGAGCCGCGAGAACGCCGCCGCGCCGCGGTCCAGCGTCCTTGCGGCGCCGCGGTTCAGCGTCGGCGGTCGAGCCGCGGCTCAGTGCGCGGCTGCGCAGCGGTTCAGGGTCGCCGCCAGGCCGCGGCTCACTCCGCGGCCGCGCCGCGGCTCACTCCGCGGCCGCGCCGCGGCTCACTCCGCGGCCGCGCGGCGGCTCACTCCGCGGCCGCGCCGTGGCTCAGCCCCGCGGCCGCGCCGTGGCTCAGCCCCGCGCGAGGACCTCGGCCACCGCCTGCGGAAGCGCCTCGGCGACGTCCAGCGCCGTGATCGGCCCGTCCCCCGAGGGCGGCGAACTCGGCGACCCGGCGATGCTCGCCCCCATCGCCGCGATGGCGCCCGCCCGCCCGTGCAGCCACGCGCCCGAGGCAGCGATCGCCGCGAGCCCGGCGGCATCCGTGTGCTCGTCCCGCGCCACCGCGCCGGCGACGAGGGCGCCGATGACCCCGGCGAGCACGTCGCCGGTGCCGGCGGTGGCGAGCCACGGGGTTCCTGACTCGATCGTGGCGGTCCATCCGTCGGGGGCGACCACGACCGTGACGGCGCCCTTGAGCAGCACGACGGCGCCCGTGGCCTCGGCGGTCTCGCGGGCCGCGGCTGCGCGGTCGGCCGGCGCATGGCCGAGACCGAGTGCCGAGCGCAGTCGCGCATGCTCACGGTCGTGCGGCGTGAGGATGCGCGGCGAGGTGGCCTCGGCCGCGAGATCCAGCGCACCCGCGTCGACGACGACCGGATCGGTGTCCGACAGCAGGCTCCGCAGCGCGTCGGTGTCGGCGGCGGTGCGGACCGCGGCATCCGTTCCCGATCCGATCACCCACGCCTGCACCCGCCCGTCGGCCGTCACGGTCTCTGGCCGGCGCGCGAGCACCAGATCGCTCGGGCGGTCGGGGCCGAGGTAGCGCACCATGCCGAGGCCCGTGCGCCAGGCCGCCTCGACGCCCAGCACGGCCGCTCCCGGATACGCCTGGGAGCCCGTTCGCATGCCGAGCACGCCTCGGGAATACTTGTCATCGTCGGCCGTTGGCCTCCGCAGGGCGCGAGCGGTGTCGGCGCGCGTCCACGTCCTCACCATGTGGTCACAGTACCGCGCACCCGATCCGATCCGGAGACCCGATGGCCCGCCTGTTCACCCCTCTCACGCTGCGCGACGTGACGGTGCGCAACCGCCTCTGGGTCTCGCCGATGTGCCAGTACAGCGCGATCGACGGGGTGCCGCAGGAGTGGCATCACACCCACCTCGCGCAGTTCGCATCAGGCGGTGCGGGCCTCATCGTCGCCGAGGCGACGGCAGTGTCGCCGGAGGGGCGGATCTCGCCACACGACACCGGTCTGTGGAACGACGAGCAGCGCGACGCGTGGGCGCCGATCGTCGCCGCGATCCGCAGCCGCGGCGCGGTCGCCGGGGTCCAGCTCGCCCACGCGGGACGCAAGGCGTCGACGTGGTGGCCGTTCTCGGGCCGGCGCGGATCGGTCGCGGCCGACGAGGGCGGCTGGAGCACCGTCGCCCCGTCGGCGATCGCGTTCGACGGCTTCGCCCAGCCACTCGCTCTCGACCATGCGGGCATCGATCGCATCGTCGCCGATTTCGCGTCCGCCGCACGCCGTGCCGTCGCCGCCGGATTCCAGGTGCTCGAGCTGCACGGGGCCCACGGCTACCTGCTGCACCAGTTCCTCTCCCCGTTGTCGAACCGGCGCGACGACGAGTACGGCGGTTCGCTCGAGAACCGCGCACGGCTGCTGCTGCGGGTGCTCGACGCGCTGACGGATGCCGCTCCCGGCGTTCCCGTGATCGTGCGGTTCTCGGCCACCGACTGGGCCGACGGCGGCTGGGATGCCGACGAGACGGCGACCGTCGCACGCTGGGCGGCGGACCGCGGCGCCGACTTCTTCGACATCTCCAGCGGCGGGCTCGTCGCCCACCAGAAGCTGACGACGGGCCCGGGCTACCAGGTCGAACTCGCCGCACGGGTGCGGCGGGAGGCCGGTGTGCCCGTGAACGCCGTCGGCATGATCGACGACGCGGCCCACGCCGAGCGCGTGCTCGCCGAAGACGCCGCCGACGCCGTGATGGCCGGCCGCGAATGGCTGCGCGACCCGCACTACGGACTGCGCGCGGCCGACGAGCTCGGTGCCGAGATCGACTACTGGCCGAAGCAGTACCTCCGCGCCCGTCGCTGATCCGCCGGCGCTCGGTCGTTTTGGGGCGCGCCGCGCGCGTTCGGGGCGGACGCCGCACGCCCCACGCGTTCGCGACGCACCCCGAACCGCGCAGAACCAAGAAGACGATGAGCGGATGCCGCGGCACAGGGCCGCGGCATCCGCTCGTGGTCGTGGATCAGAAGCCGCGGCGACGGGTCGCGTCCTGCACCTCTCCGATGAGCTCCTCGATGATGTCCTCGAGGAACAGCACCGCGGTGATCTCTCCGGCGTCGTCGCGCACCTGGGCGAGGTGACGGCCGGCACGCCGCATGAGAGCGAGCGCGTCCTCGAGGTCGGTCGACTCGAGCACGGGCACCATGTGGTGGATGCGCTTGGTCGGGATCGGGCGAGCCACGTCGGTGGCGGCATCCGGCCCCTCCGCCGCCCGCAGGATGTCCTTGAGGTGCACGTAGCCGACCGGCACGCCCGCCTCGTCGACGATCACGTAGCGCGAGAAGCCGTGCTTGGCGACCGCGCGCTCGATCTCGGCAGGGGTCGTGGTCTCGGGGAGCGTCACGAGCTGCGACAGCGGCACCGCGACTTCGGCGGCCTTCTTGTCGGTGAACTCCAGCGCGGCCGACACGGTGCCTGCCGTGTCGTCGAGAACCCCCTCGATGCGCGACTGGTTCACGATCGTCGCGACCTCTTCGAGAGTGAAGGTCGAGGCGGCCTCGTCCTTCGGCTCGACGCGGAACAGGCGCACCACGTGGTTGGCGATCCAGTTGAGGCTCACGATGATCGGATGGAACAGCTTCGACACCCACACCAGCGGAGTGGCGAGCATGAGGACGGAGCGATCCGGCACCGAGAACGCGAGGTTCTTGGGCACCATCTCGCCGAAGACGACGTGCAGGTACGACACCAGCACGAGTGCGACCCCGAACGCGACACCGTCCACGACGGCCTCCGACCATCCGGTGAGACCCAGCGGCCCTGCCAGGAGGTGGTGGATGGCTGGCTCCGAGACGTTCAGGATCAGCAGCGAGCAGATCGTGATGCCGAGCTGGCTCGTCGCCAGCATGAGCGTCGCGTGCTCCATCGCGTACAGCGCGGTCTTGGCCGACCGCGATCCCTTCTCGGCGAGCGGCTCGATCTGCGAGCGGCGCGCGGAGATGACGGCGAACTCGGCGCCGACGAAGAAGGCGTTGGCGATGAGCAGCACCACCAGCCAGGCGATTCCGGCCCAGTCGCTCATCGGCGATCACCTGCCTCGATCGCCGCGTCCTCGTGCGGCATCGGAGTCGGCGTGAACCGGACGCGGTCCACGCGTCGTCCTTCCATGCGCTGCACCTCGAGGGCGCCGTCCTCGATCTCGACGGTGTCGCCGGCGACCGGGATGCGTTCGAGCACGCTCATGATGTAGCCGCCCACGGTGTCGTACACGTCGCCCTCGGGGATGCGGATGCCGGTGCGATCGCGCACCTCATCGGGGCGCAGCTCGCCGGGGAAGATGACAGTGTCTTCGACGCGCACGATGCCCGCGCGGCGACGGTCGTGCTCGTCGAGCACCTCACCGACGATCTCCTCGACGAGGTCTTCGAGCGTGACGACGCCCGCGGTGCCGCCGTACTCGTCGACGACCACGGCCATCTGATAGCCGCGGGCGCGCAGCTCGGACATGAGCACATCGAGGTGGACCGCCTCGGGGAAGCGCAGCGGCTCGGTCGCGAGCGCGGCGGCGGGCACGTCGGCGCGGCGCTTGCGGGGCACACCCACCGCCGCCTTGAGATGCACGATGCCGGTGATGTCGTCCATGGACTCGCCGTATACCGGGAAGCGGCTGTGCCCGGTGCGTCTGGCCAGCTGGATGACATCCTCGGCGGAGTCGTCGGCGGCGAGCGCGTGGATGCTCGGCCGGGGCGTCATGACGTCGGCTGCGGACAATCGCGCGAAGGTGAGGCTGCGGTCGAGGAGCGAGGCGGTGTCCTCCTCCAGCACGCCCGCGCTGGCGGAGCGGCGGACGAGGCTCGACAGCTCCTCGGCCGTCCGCGCACCGGAGAGCTCCTCCTTCGGCTCGATGCCGACCGCGCGCAGCACGCCGTTCGCGCTGCCGTTGAGCACCGCGACGGCAGGACGGAACACCGTGGTGAACCCGACTTGGAACGGCATCACGAGCTTGGCGGTCTGCCGCGGGATGGCGAGCGCGAAGTTCTTGGGGACGAGCTCGCCGATGATCATCGAGAACACCGTCGCGATCGAGACGCCGATGATCGCGGCCAGCGGTCGCGAGACGCCGGGCGGGATGCCCCACGCGTCGAACACGGGTGCGAGCAGGTTCGAGATCGCCGGCTCCATCGTGTAACCGGTGAGGAGCGTGGTCAGCGTGATGCCGAGCTGCGCGCTCGAGAGGTGCGTCGACGTGATGCGCAGCGCGCTGATCGTGAGCGAGAGACGGGTCTCACCCGCCTCCTGGCGGGATTCGAGATCAGCACGGTCGAGGTTGACGAGAGCGAACTCGCTCGCCACGAACAGGCCGGTGCCGATCGTGAGCAGAAGCCCCACGCCCAACATGACGTAATCCATCACGCATCACCCCCGATCGAACGGGAGGCGGGTCGGTGGGGCGAGGGTCTGCAACTAGGGGGGTCGTCCATCGTGCCGACAAGTCTACGGCAGGCGTTCCGCAGTCCGACTGGTCGGCTGCCACCCCTCGCCGCCGGGCGCCTGTATGCGTCAGACCGACCGATGAGTCCCCGCGTCGTCCGGCGGAGTGGTTCACCCCGCCGTCGTGTTCACCAGCTGACGGGGAGCGCCTTGCCCTCTTCGTAGCCGGCGGCGGACTGCAGGCCGACGAGGGCGCGGTCACGGAACTCGGCGACGGTCGACGCGCCGGCGTAGGTGAACGACGACCGCACACCCGAGGTGATCATGTCGAGCAGGTCCTCGAGTCCCGGACGCAACGGGTCGAGGTAGATCCTCGACGACGAGATCCCCTCGGCGAATAGCTCCTTGCGGGCGAGCTCGTACGGGTCGAGGCGTCCGAACCGATCGTGGACCGCCTTCGTCGAGGCCATGCCCCACGATTCCTTGTAGGCGCGGCCGGCGTCGTCGACCTGCAGCTCTCCGGGAGCCTCGATGGTGCCGGCGAACCACGAGCCGATCATGACGGATGCCGCGCCCGCGGCCAGCGCGAGCGCCACGTCGCGGGGGTACCGCACGCCGCCGTCCGCCCACACGTGCGCGCCCATCACCCGTGCGGCCTCGGCGGTCTCGAGGACCGCGGAGAACTGGGGCCGGCCCACCGCCGTCATCATGCGGGTCGTGCACATCGCGCCGGGTCCGACGCCGACTTTGAGGATCGTCGCGCCGGCGGTGACCAGGTCGTGCACGCCCTCGGCGGTCACGACGTTGCCGGCGGCGATCGGGATGCCGAGGTCGAGGTCGGCGACGGTGCGCAGCGCCCGCAGCATGCCCTCCTGGTGGCCGTGCGCCGTGTCGACGACGAGCACGTCGACACCGGCCGCGGCCAGCGCCTGCGCCTTCGCCGCGACATCGCCGTTGATCCCGATCGCCGCAGCGACGATCAAGCGTCCCGAGGCGTCGACGGCGGGCCGGTACAGCGTCGAGCGCAGGGCGCTGCGACGCGAGAGCGTGCCGACGAGGTGGCCGTGGTGCAACACGGCCACCGTCTCGGCCTCGGCGGCGACGATGACGTCGAACGCGTGGCGCGCGCCCTCGATGTCGTCGGCGTCGACGGATGCACCCCGCCCGCGAGCGAGATCGCCGAGGCGCGCGTCGGGCAGGGCCGTGCCCAGCCGGGTCGCCGGCACGATGCCGAGGATGTCGTCAGCATCGACGTGTGCCGCGGAGGCGTCGGCCACCACGATGCCGTGCCCGTCGGTGGCGGGGAGCAGCCGCGCGGCGTCGGCGACGGTCGCGTCCGGGGGCAGGACCATGGGCGTGTCCCACTCGACCGGCTGCGCCTTCACCCAGCGGATGGCGGCGTCGAGCTCCTGCAGCGGCATGTCCTGAGGCAGCACGCCGAGTCCGCCGCGGCGTGCGAGCGTGGCAGCCAGGCGGGCGCCGGTGACGGAGTTCATGTTGGCCGACACGAGCGGAAGCGTCGCCGTCGTGCCGTCGCCGGGCGAGAGGTCGACGTCGAGGCGACTGGTGATCGCCGAACGCCGCGGAACGAGGAAGACGTCAGAGTAGGTCAGGTCGACGTCGGGTGTTTCGCCGTAGAACTCCATGAGCGCCAAGGGTAGTGACAGTTCCTGTGCGGATAATCCTGCGGATTCTTTCAGCCTCCGCAGCCGGTGGGGCCGGAACGGCCCGCCCAGACTGGGCTAGGCTTAACCGTCGCGTGTGCGGGCTTTCAGCGCCCCGCGCGCATCCCAGAACTTCACCGATGAAAGCAGGCGATTCAGCGTGTCGAGCCAGGTGACGGGCGTCGGGGTTTCGAACGAGGGAGAGTTCGGAGCCAACGAGTGGCTCGTCGAGGAACTGTACGAACAGTTCAAAATCGACCGGAACTCCGTCGACAAGGCGTGGTGGCCCGTTCTCGAGGCCTACCACCCTGCCGACGGCGCAGCACCGACGGCGCCTTCCGCGCCGGCTCCGGAGACCCCGGCCGCGGGAGCAACCCCGCCGGCGGCATCCGAGGAGCCCCGACCGGTGACCGCCCCGATCCCCGTGATCGGCGCACAGCCGGTGGCGCGCACCACCGCGCGCCCGGCCGCACCGCAGCCGATCCCGGCGCAGGCACCCAAGGCCCAGCCGTCGTCCTCGACCGAGCAGCCCCAGCCGCAGGCCGACGTCGTCACGACGCTCAAGGGCATGCCGAAGACGCTCGCGGCGAACATGGACGAGTCGCTGACGGTTCCGACCGCGACGAGCGTGCGCACCGTGCCGGCCAAGCTGATGATCGACAACCGCATCGTCATCAATAACCACATGTCGCGCACGCGCGGCGGCAAGGTGAGCTTCACGCACCTCATCGGCTGGGCGATCATCCAGGCGCTCAAGGAGTTCCCGAGCCAGAACGTGTTCTACGCCGAGATCGACGGCAAGCCGTCCGTCGTCGCCCCGGCGCACATCAACCTCGGCATCGCGATCGACCTGCCGCGCCCTGACGGCACCCGGGCCCTGCTCGTGCCGAGCATCAAGCGCGCCGAGCAGCTCACGTTCAACGAATACCTCACGACCTACGAGGACCTCGTCGTCCGCGCGCGCGGCAACAAGCTGACCGCCGCGGACTTCCAGGGCACCACGATCTCGCTGACCAACCCCGGCGGCATCGGCACCGTCCACTCGGTGCCGCGCCTCATGAAGGGGCAGGGCTGCATCGTCGGCGCCGGTGCGCTCGAGTACCCCGCCGAGTTCCAGGGCGCGAGCGACAAGACGCTCAACGAGCTCGCGATCGGCAAGACGATCACGCTCACCAGCACGTACGACCACCGCGTCATCCAGGGTGCGGGCTCGGGCGAGTTCCTCAAGAAGGTGCACGAGCTGCTCATCGGCCAGCGCGGCTTCTACGACGACATCTTCGCGGCGCTGCGCATCCCGTACGCCTCGATCCACTGGGCCGCCGACATCAACGTCGACCTCGCCGAGCGCGTCGACAAGACCGCGCGGGTGCAGGAGCTCATCAACTCGTTCCGCGTCCGCGGCCACCTGATGGCCGACACCGACCCGCTCGAGTACGTGCAGCGCACGCACCCCGACCTGGAGATCGAGAACCACGGCCTGACGTTCTGGGACCTCGACCGCGAGTTCGTCACGAACGGGTTCGGCGGTAAGCGTCAGATGAAGCTCCGCGACATCCTCGGTGTGCTGCGCGACTCCTACTGCCGCACGATCGGCATCGAGTACATGCACATCCAGGACCCCGGGCAGCGCGCGTGGTTCCAGGAGAACGTCGAGATCAAGTACCAGAAGCCCGGTCACGACGAGCAGTTGCGCATCCTCGACAAGCTCAACCAGGCCGAGGCGTTCGAGACGTTCCTGCAGACGAAGTACGTCGGGCAGAAGCGCTTCAGCCTCGAAGGCGGCGAGTCGCTGATCCCCCTCCTCGACGAGATCCTGCAGGGTGCGGCCGAGGCCGGCCTCGACGGCGCCGCGATCGGCATGGCCCACCGCGGCCGCCTCAACGTGCTGACCAACATCGCCGGCAAGACCTACGGCCAGGTGTTCCGCGAGTTCGAGGGGTCCGTCGCCATCGGCTCGAAGAGCGGATCGGGCGACGTCAAATACCACCTCGGCACCGAGGGCACGTTCGTCGCAGACAACAGGTCCGAGCTGCCGGTGTACCTCGCCGCGAACCCCTCGCACCTCGAGACGGTCGACGGAGTGCTCGAGGGCATCGTCCGCGCGAAGCAGGACCGCAAGCCGATCGGCACCTTCACCTGGCTGCCGATCCTCGTGCACGGCGACGCGGCCTTCTCGGGCCAGGGCGTCGTGGTCGAGACTCTGCAGATGTCGCAGCTGCGCGGCTACCGCACGGGCGGCACGGTGCACGTGGTCGTCAACAACCAGGTCGGCTTCACCACGACGCCCACCGACGCGCGCACCTCGGTGTACGCCACCGACGTCGCCAAGACGATCCAGGCGCCGATCTTCCACGTGAACGGCGAC
Source organism: Microbacterium sp. LMI12-1-1.1 (assembly GCF_040676455.1). Classification (NCBI taxonomy): domain Bacteria; kingdom Bacillati; phylum Actinomycetota; class Actinomycetes; order Micrococcales; family Microbacteriaceae; genus Microbacterium; species Microbacterium sp. LMI12-1-1.1. The sequence goes on from NZ_JBEGIA010000016.1 coordinate 261,797, forward strand.
GATCCCGAAGCCGTGACGCGGGTCGCCCAGCTGGCTTTCGCCTACCGCGAGCGCTTCCACCGCGATGTCGTCGTCGATCTCGTCTGCTACCGCCGCCGCGGACACAACGAGGGCGACGACCCCTCGATGACGCAGCCGCTCATGACCAACCTCATCGAGGCGAAGCGCTCGGTGCGCCGGCTGTACACCGAGGCCCTGGTCGGCCGCGGCGACATCACCGAGGAGGAGTACGAGAAGGCGAAGCAGGACTTCCAGAACCGCCTCGAGATCGCCTTCGCCGAGACCCATGCGGCTGAGACCGGCTCGTCGCCGGTGGTCGCCCCGGAGGCCGCCGCCGCCCAGCCCGCGGCCGGCGAGCCCGACACCACGGGCGTCTCGCGCGAGATGATCAGCCTCATCGGCGACACCTTCGTCAACAAGCCCGAGAACTTCACGGTCCACAACAAGCTGCAGCAGCTGCTCGACAAGCGCCTCGACATGAGCCGCAACGGCTCGATCGACTGGGGCTTCGGCGAGCTGCTGGCGTTCGGCTCGCTGCTGCTCGAGAAGACCAACGTCCGCCTCGCCGGCCAGGACTCGCGTCGCGGCACGTTCGTGCAGCGGCACGCCGTGCTCCACGACCGCTCCAACGGACAGGAGTGGATCCCGCTCACGAACCTCAGCGAGGACCAGGGCCGCTTCTACGTCTACGACTCGCTGCTCAGCGAGTACGCGGCGATGGCGTTCGAGTACGGCTACTCGGTCGAGCGCGCCGATTCGCTGGTGCTGTGGGAAGCGCAGTTCGGCGACTTCGGCAACGGCGCGCAGTCGGTCGTCGACGAGTTCATCTCGTCGGCGGACCAGAAGTGGGGCCAGCAGTCGAGCGTCGTGCTGCTCCTCCCCCACGGCTACGAGGGTCAGGGCCCCGATCACTCGTCGGCACGCATCGAGCGGTACCTGCAGATGTGCGCGCAGGACAACATGACGGTCGCGCGGCCGTCCACGCCCGCCTCGTATTTCCACCTGCTGCGCCGCCAGGCGTACGCGCGTCCCCGCCGCCCGCTCATCGTGTTCACGCCCAAGGCGATGCTGCGCCTGCGCGGGGCGACGAGCCCGGTCGACGACTTCCTCACCGGACGGTTCGAGCCGGTACTCGACGACGACCGCGGCGTCGACAAGTCCGCCGTCAAGCGCGTGCTGCTGCACGCCGGCAAGATCCACTGGGATCTGCGCGCCGAGCTGGAGAAGAACCCGAACCCGGCGATCGCGCTCGTCCGCCTGGAGCAGTACTACCCGGCCCCGGTCGAAGAGCTCAACGCCGTCATCGACTCGTACCCGAACGCCGAGCTGGTGTGGGTGCAGGACGAGCCCGAGAACCAGGGTGCGTGGCCGTTCATCGCGCTCGAGGTCGTGAAGCACCTGCGTGGCCGCACCATCAGCCGCGTCTCGCGGGCGTCCGCGGCATCGACGGCGACCGGATCGCCGAAGGTGCACGCCGCCGAGCAGGCCGCCATCATGCAGCAGGCGCTCACGGTCTAGGCCACGAGTTCGCCGATCCGGCCCCGGACGCTCTCCTCCGTGAGGACGCGTCCGGGGCCGGATCGCGTCAGCCCGTGGGCGTCGTCGTCTTCACCTCGACGGTCCTCGCCGCCGTCCTGGGACGGAATCCTGCCAACCCCGGAGCCACTCGACGCCGGTCCGCTGCGAGCAGATGGGTGCGGTCCTCAGCCGAGGAGAACGGGCACGGTCCTCAGTTGAGGAGCTGCGCCGAGATGCGGAACCCGCCACGGCGTGTCGACCCTCATCTCGGCTCCTGTCCTCAGTTGAGGACCCTCCACGTCGGTGCCGGTCAGTCCTCGAGCGGTTCCACGCCCGCGCGGGCGAATGCCGCGGCGGCGGCATCCGTCGAGCTCGCACGGTCCGCCTCGACCAGGCCCAGTCGCGTGCGCCGGTCGAGGAGGTCGGAGATGCTGAGCGCACCCTCGACGGCGACGCCCCACTGAAGCTCCTGCGGCGTCACGCCGCACGCCGCCCCTGGCCCCTCGGGCAGCGACGCCGCGTACGGCGCCTCGGCGCCGAAGCGGCGCACGAGGCGCGGTGGCGCGGCGATCTCACCCAGCCGAGGCCGCGGCCACGCCCCCACGAGCGGGATCGACCGGGTGAGCGAGGGCCGCGACGGCAGCCCGGGGTCGCGGCGGATGACGGCGTCCACGGCATCCTCCGCCATGCGCCGGTAGGTGGTGAGCTTGCCGCCGACGATGCTGAGCACGCCGGACGACGACTCGATGAGCTCGTGGCGACGCGACAGGTCGCTGGTGTCGTCGTCGTGCTGGCCCGCCAGCAGCGGACGCAGGCCCGCGAAGGTCGCCAGCACATCGGCGCGCTGGAGGGGATCCGCAAGCACGGTGTTGACGGTGCCGAGCAGAGTGTCGATCTCGGGCTCGGTCGCGTGCGCGACCTCCGGGATCGGCCCGTCGGCCGGCACGTCCGTGAGCCCGATGTAGGTGCGGCCGTGCTGCGCCGGGAGGGTGAACACGAAGCGGCTGCTCGATCCCGGGATCGGAACCGTGAGGGAGACGTCCGATCCGCCGAGCCGCTCCGTCGAGACCACCAGGTGGGTGCCCCGGCTCGGCCGCAGCCGCACCTGCGGATCCAGGTCTCCCGCCCAGACGCCCGTGGCGCTCACCACTGCCCGGGCGCGGACGTCGACGGTCGCACCTGTCACCAGATCGCGCAGGGTCGCAGTGCGCCCGGACGCCGAGAGCGCCTCGACACGCGTGAGGACGGATGCCCCGTACCCGGCGGCCGTCCGCGCGACGGCGACGACCAGCCGGGCATCGTCGATGAGCTGACCGTCCCAGCCCCGCACACCTCCGCGCAGGCCATCGGCGCGCACGGACGGGGCGAGGCGGAGGGTCTCGCCGCGACTGATCGCGCCGGGGCCGGGCAGGAGAGCGCCCGGGGTGCCCACCGCGCGGCGGAGCCCATCGCCCAGTTCGTACCCCAGTCCGATGTAGGCGCCGCGCGACAGGTGACCCGGCCCGTGCAGCGGCATGACCTGTGCCAGCGCGCGCGTGAGGTGTGGCGCCGTGCGCGTGAGCAGGATGTGCCGCTCGAGTGCGCTCTCGCGGGCGATGCCGACCTGCCCCGAGGCGAGGTAGCGCAGGCCGCCGTGCACGAGCTTCGAGCTGAAGCGGCTGGTCCCGTGCGCGAGGTCGTGCCGTTCGACCAGGACGGTGCGCAGCCCCCGGCTGGCGGCATCCAGGGCGATCCCCACTCCCGTGATGCCGCCGCCGACGACGAGCAGATCGATCTCGCGAGCGCCGGCGAGCGCGTCGAGTTCCCGCGCACGGCGGGCCGCGGTGAGAGCCGATGCGAGCGGCGTGCGCCCGACGATCCGCGACGTCATCGGGTCTGCTCGCCGGAGGGTGAGAGGTAGCCGCGCAGCGCGTGCCCGAGCTCGGTGCGCCAGGCGTCGTCCGGCAGCCACTCCGCCACCAGCGGTGCGGACTGCACGGCGGACTGCGCGATGAGCAGCACCATCGCGGCCAGCTGGGCGGAGTCGCCCGGACGCACATAGCCGGCTCGCTGCCCGGCGACGATGCGCCGGGCGGTCTCGGCGTGGATGGCCCGCTGGCTCGTGCCGAGCCGGTCGAGGATGTAGTGCGCGAAGAGCTCGGGATCGGTGTCGCGCAGCCGGTCGACAAGCGGCAGCCGGCGCACCCGGTCGGCGGTCTCGACCAGCAGAGCGGCGAGTTCATCGAGGTCGGTGCACTCGCGCTCGCCCGCGGGAAGTGCCGCCACGAGCTCTCGCGTGACGAGGGCGGCGAAGACCGCCTGCGCGTCGGGCCAGTAGCGGTACAGCGTCTGCCGTGCGATTCCGCAGCGACGGGCGATATCGGATGCCGTCGTCCGGCGGATCCCGTGCGCCAGCACCTCCGCCAGCGCGGCGTCCAGGATCGCGGTCTCCGTGTCGAGCGCTCCATCGGGCATGTGACAACCATACAGAATGTGTCATACTGTCGCCATGGCTGCGACGGCGCACACCGACACTTCGAGCGACCCTGCTCCCCCGCCGCGTCCGCTCGCGATCCCCGCGCCGCGCCCTCGCGGCCGCTGGGATGCCTGGGGCGACGAGCCCGCGCGCCTCCCGGCCGCAGCGAAGGCGATCGTTGCGACACTGCTGCCCGGCAAGGCGCATCCGGTGCCGCATCGCGCGGCGCCGGTCCTCGCGCCCTCGCAGCTCGCGGACGCCGACCTCGACGCCCTCGCGGCGATCGTGGGCAGCGCGCACGCGACGCGCGATGACGCCGTGCGGATGAGTCACCTCGGCGGGAAGAGCACGCCCGACCTGCTGCGCCGCCGCCTCGACGATCCCCAGGCCGCCCCCGACGCCGTCGTCTGCCCTGCCGGTCACGACGAGGTCGGCGCCGTGCTGCGGCTCTGCACGGAGCGCGGGATCGCCGTCATCCCCTTCGGCGGGGGCACATCGGTCGTCGGCGGGGTCGATCCCGTGCGCGGGGCACACCACGCCGTGATCGCGCTGGATCTCAGCCGGACCGCTGCCCTCCTCGCGCTCGACGAGGTGTCGCTCCTGGCCACCTTCGGGGCCGGCACGACCGGTCCGCAGGCCGAGGAGCTGCTCGCTGAGCACGGCTTGACCCTCGGCCACTTCCCGCAGAGCTTCGCCTACGCCTCGCTCGGCGGCTACGCCGCGACGCGGTCGAGCGGCCAGGCCTCGCGCGGCTACGGTCGCTTCGACGACCTCGTCCACGCCCTCCGCGCCGCCACGCCGGCCGGTGATCTCAGCCTCGGCCGCTCCCCCGCCAGCGCCGCCGGCCCCGACCTGCGGCAGCTCCTCCTGGGCTCGGAGGGCGCGTTCGGCGTGCTCACCGAGATCACCGTGCGCGTGAGGCCCATCCCCGCGGCGACCGCGTACCGGGCATGGTCCTTCCCCGACTTCGCGTCCGGATCGGCGGCGTTCCGCGAGGCCACGCAGCGCGGCATCCGTCCCACCGTCCTCCGGCTCAGCGACGAGACCGAGACGCGCGTGAACGCCGCGATGGGCGGCCACCTCACCCGGCTGCGCGGATGCCTGGCCGTCGCGACCTTCGAAGGCACGACGTCAGCGGACGCGGACGCTGCGCGCGATGATCTCCACTCCGTCTTCACCGCACACGGGGCGACGTCGCGCGGCGAGGATCCGGCCCGCTCGTGGGAGCGTGGGCGCTTCGCATCTCCCGCGCTGCGCGACACGCTGATGGACGTCGGCGTCCTCGCCGAAACACTCGAGACGGCGACGACGTGGGCGAACCTGCCGGCGCTCAAGCGCGCCGTCACCGCCGCGCTGACCGAGAGCCTCACCGCGACGGGCACCAAGCCGATCGTGCTGTGCCACATCTCGCACGTGTACCCGGCGGGCGCCTCGCTCTACTTCACCGTGGTCGCGGCGCTCACCGACGACCCGCAGGGCCAGTGGGCGCGGGCGAAGGATGCCGCCTCCCGGGCGATCGGAGACGCTCACGGCACGATCACCCACCACCACGCAGTCGGCCGCGATCACCGCCCGTATCTCGAGGCGGAGATCGGCGCGCTCGGCCTCGAGGTGCTCCGCGCGGTGAAGGCCGTCCTCGACCCCGCCGGGATCATGAACCCGGGCACCCTCGTCACCACGCCGGCCGATCCCGCATGAAGGTCGCCCTCCTGGTCAACCCCGCCGCGCGGGCAGGGGCCCACACGGGAGCCGCCACCCAGGCTGCCGAGCGGCTGCGCACCCACGGGGTGCAGACCTCGATCCTCAGCGGCGGGAGCGCGGCGGAATCGTCCGCGCTGCTGCGCGCCGCGATCCAGGTCGGAGTGGATGCCGTCGCCGTCGCGGGGGGCGACGGCACCGTGAACCTCGCGATCCAGGAGGTCGCCGGCACCGGGATCCCGCTGGGAATCGTGCCGTCGGGCAGCGGCAACGACTTCGCAGCCACGCTCGGGCTGCGAGAGCTCGACGTCGCCGCGGCCGCCGACGCGATCGCAGGCGGCCGCACGCGCCGCATCGACCTGGCGCGCGTCACGCGCGACGACGGCTCGACCCGGTACTTCGGGTCCGTTCTCGCCAGCGGCTTCGACTCGAAGGTCAACGACCGCGCCAACGCGATGCGATGGCCGCGAGGCGGCTCCCGGTACAACATCGCGATCCTCGTCGAGTTCCTGACGCTGGCCGGCATCCCGTACGAGGTCGAGCTCGAGCTCGCCGACGGAACCCGGGTGCAGCAGCGCGGCGACCTCGTGATGGCGACGGTGGGAAACGGGCGCACGTATGGCGGCGGCATCCCGATCTGCCCGGACGCCGACCCGGCCGACGGCCTGCTCGATCTCGTGCTGGTCCGTCCCGCCGGCCGCCTGCGTCTGCTGAGACTGCTGCCGCGCGTCTACCGCGGCACGCACGGCACGGTGCCCGAGGTGTCGATCCGGCGGGTGCGCTCGGTGCGGCTCTCGTCGCCGGGCGTGACCGCCTATGCGGACGGAGACCCGATCGGCGCGCTGCCGCTGACGGTCGACGTCGCGCCCGGCGCACTCACCATCTTCACGCCCGCCGGCTGACGGCCGGCGCGAGCGGCGTCAGTGCGCCGCCTGGACCGCCCGGAGCTTCGCCAGCACCTGATCGCGCAGCTCCTCGGGTGCACTCTCCTTGCACGCCCGCGCCACCACTTCGGTGAGGGTGCGCGCCACCAGGGCCTCGTCGCGGCAGCCCGCGCAGTGCTCCAGGTGCTCGGCGATGTCGCTCTGCTCGGTCTTGCAGACCTCGTGGCGCAGGTACTCCTCCAGGTCGCGCCGCGCCTTCTCACAGCCGCAGTCGGTCATTTCGTGCTCCTCGTGGCGGCAGTCGCGATGCCGCGCTCTCTTGCGTAGTCGGCCAGCAGCTCACGAAGCATCCGCCTGCCACGATGCAGGCGGCTCATGACCGTGCCGATGGGTGTCTTCATGATGTCGGCGATCTCCTGGTAGGCGAAGCCCTCGACGTCGGCGAGGTACACCGCCAGCCGGAAGTCCTCCGGGATGGACTGCAGCGCGTCCTTCACGACCGACGCGGGCATGTGGTCGATGGCCTCGGCCTCGGCCGAGCGGGTGCTCGACGCGGTGGTCGACTCGGCGCCGCCGAGCTGCCAGTCCTCGAGGTCGTCGATCGTGCCCTGGTACGGCTCGCGCTGCTTCTTGCGATACGTGTTGATGTAGGTGTTCGTCAGGATGCGGTACAGCCACGCCTTGAGGTTCGTGCCCTGGGTGAAGGTCTTCCACGACGCGAACGCCTTGACGAAGGTCTCCTGCACCAGGTCTGCCGCGTCCGCGGGATTGCGAGTCATGCGCATGGCGGCCGCGTACAACTGGTCCATGAAGGGCAGTGCCTGCTCTTCGAACTGCGCACGCGGATCCTGCACCTGGTCCGTCTGGTCGATCGGGTCGCTCATCACGCGCCAGTCTACGGCGGCGGCTTGCACGCCGCCTGGGACCCGCACGACGGGCTCGCTCTGCAGCGGCGCCTCGAGATCGAGGCGATCGAGAGTGGCGAACATCCGGCTCCGCTCAGTGGGTGGCTCCCGGCCACTGTCGACCGGGTTCAGTAGGGTAGAACCCGATGACAGCCGACGCGTATTCCCCGACCTCCGCGCCGATCGGGCGCGGCCACTGGCACGCTCCGGTGGCGGACGGGCCGCTGCACGCGACGGTGACCGTCCCCGGCTCGAAGTCGCTGACGAATCGCGAGCTCATCCTCGCCTCTCTCGCCGACGCTCCGAGCCGCCTCATCGCCCCGCTGCACTCCGACGATTCGGCTCGCATGATCGACGCGCTGCGCTCGCTCGGCGTCGGGATCGAGCTGGTCCCCGGCACCGGGCGGTATGGCGACGACATCGAGGTGACGCCGGTGTGGCCGCTGCGCGGCGGCACCGAGGTGAACTGCGGACAGGCCGGCACCGTCATGCGCTTCGTCGCCGGGCTCGGCGGGTTCGCCCGCGGCGACGTCACCGTCACGGCGCACGAGAGCGCGTTGCACCGCCCGATGGGCGCGATGATCACGGCGCTGCGCGACGTAGGGGTCGACATCGACGACGGCGGCCACTGGGCACTGCCGTTCAGCATCCGCGGGCACGGGCACGTCCGCGGCGGCGAGGTCACGATCGACGCCAGCGCCTCGAGCCAATTCGTGTCCGGCCTGCTGCTGGCCGCGCCGCGATTCGACGTCGGCCTGCAGCTCCGCCACTCGGGCGAGCGGCTTCCTAGCATTCCGCACATCGACATGACCGTCGAGGCCCTCGCCCACCGCGGCGTGCACGTCGAGCGTCCGGGCGTCGGCGAATGGATCGTGCCGGCGGGACCCATCCGCGGCAAGGACGTCGCCATCGAGCCCGACCTGTCGAACGCCGCGCCGTTCCTCGCCGCCGCGATGGTCGTCGGCGGCTCCGTGTCGGTCACCGGCTGGCCGGCCCACTCGACGCAGCCTGGCGCCATGCTCACCGACATCCTCTCCCTGATGGGTGCTCGCGCGGTCCGCCGCGGCGGGGCGCTCACCGTCACCGGCGGCGCCGGCATCCAGGGCGTCGACCTCGACCTGTCGGCCGCCGGCGAACTCACCCCCACGATCTTCGCGCTCGCCGCGTTCGCCGACTCGCCCTCGACGCTCCACGGGATCGGCCATATCCGCGGACACGAGACCGACCGCATCGCGGCACTCGTCGCCGAGCTGCGCGGCCTGGGCGGAGAGGCGGAAGAGCTTCCCGACGGCATCCGCATCGTGCCGCGCCCGCTCCACGGCGGCGTGTGGCACGCCTCCCACGACCACCGCATGGCGACCACCGGTGCTCTCATCGGCCTGGCCGTACCGGGCGTCGAGGTCGACGACATCGGCACCACCGCCAAGACGATGCCCGAGTTCCCGCAGATCTGGCAGCGCATGCTCGACGGCGAGCACGCCGACGGCGGCGTCTCCGAGGAGACGATGCGCGCCTCGTGAACGGGCGAGCAGTCGGTGGCGGAGCTGACGGGATGACCACGGTGAAGCAGCTCAGGACGACGTCATGAGCTGGCTCGACGATCTCGACGACGACGAGGACGAGTCGGAGTTCGACGAAGCCGATATCCGGGTGCGGCCCAACCCCAAGGCGAACCGGCCCCGTACCAAGCGGCGACCCGCGCACAGCGACGCCCAGATCGCCCGCGTGCTCGGGGTGGATCGCGGCCGCTACACGGTGCTGCTCGACGAAGACCTGCCCGGCGAGCGCACCGTGCTCGGCGTGCGGGCCCGCGAACTGCGCAAGATGCCGATCGTCACGGGCGACCGCGCGCGCGTGGTGGGCGACGCGTCGGGCGACGACGGCACCCTCGCCCGGATCGTCGGCATCGAGGAGCGCACATCGCTGCTGCGCCGCAGCGCCGACGACACCGACCAGGTCGAGCGGATCGTCGTCGCCAACGCCGACCAGATGCTCGTCGTCGTGGCGGCGGCCGATCCGGAACCCCGCCCGCGGCTCGTCGATCGGTACCTCGTGGCGGCGCTGGATGCCGGCATCCGTCCGCTTCTCGTCGTGACGAAGACGGACCTGGCCGACCCTGCCGAGTTCCTGGCGCACTTCGAGGGCCTCGACCTCATGGTGTTCACGAGCGGGCGCGACGAGATGCCGCTCGAACGGATCGGCGCCGCTCTCGAGGGGCACTCGACGGTGTTCGTGGGACACTCCGGCGTCGGCAAGTCCACGCTCGTCAACGCCCTCGTGCCCGACGCCCGACGCGCGACGGGCCACGTCAACGTCGTCACCGGTCGCGGGCGTCACACCTCGAGCTCGACGGTGTCGCTGCGCTACCTCGGCGCGGGCGGCAACGGCTGGGTGATCGACACGCCGGGCGTCCGCTCGTTCGGCCTCGGTCACGTGGATCCCGCGAACATCCTCCGCGCGTTCACGGATCTCGCCGAGGTCGCAGAGGAATGCCCACGCGGGTGCACGCACCTGCCGGATGCCCCCGACTGCGCCATCATCGAAGCCGTCGAGGCAGGAAGACTCGGGCCCGGCGGGCCGGCGCGCCTCGACTCGCTGCAGCGGCTGCTGGAGACCTTCGCCGACAAGTCCCACAAGTCCGGCACCTGAGCATCCGTGACAGGGTCCCGGCCGTCCTCGGGGTGCCACCCCGTCCGCTCGACCGGAAGCTCCCCACCTAGAGTGGAGCGGTGACCACGACGCGCCTCGAACCCGGATCCGCCGCCCCCGCTTTCACCCTCGTCGATCAGGACGACAAGGCCGTGACGCTCAAGGACCTCCGCGGCGGCCGCGTGATCCTCTTCTTCTATCCCGAGGCGATGACACCGGGCTGCACCAAGGAGGCCTGCGACTTCCGCGACAGCCTCGCGCCGCTGCAGGCGGCGGGATACACGATCCTCGGCATCTCGCGCGACCAGCCCGAGAAGCTCCGCCGGTTCCGCGAACGCGACGGCCTCACGTACGACCTCCTGAGCGACCCCGACCACGCGGTGCACGAGAAGTACGGCGTGTGGGGCGAGAAGGTCAACTACGGCAAGACGTTCATGGGCGTCATCCGCTCCACGTTCGTGGTGGACGAGCAGGGCCGCATCTCTCACGCCCTCTACAACGTGCGCGCCACCGGGCACGTCGCGCGGCTGCGCACCCTGCTGGGCGTCTAGGGGGTCCGCCGGCTGCGGGCGGCCTCGCCGCGCTTCCCGGCGGTCGCCGGATGGCCGCGACTCGCGTCCGGCGACGTCAGCGGGATGCCGCGCCCGGGGCCTCGTCGTCGGCGCTGCCGTCCTGGCGGCGTGCCGCACGACCGGCATCGCGCACGGCCAGCACGAGCAGCACCAGCGTGAGCAGGGCCGGGACGGCCAGCGCCAGGGCGATCGACGGATCGGCGAAGGACCCCGTCGCCGCGCCGAACGCCACCGCGAGGATCAGCAGCTGGGTGACGATGCCGCCCGAGCGACCCCAGGACTGGCCGCGCCATACGGCCACCGAGAACGCCACCACAGCGGCGGCGCCCACGAGCGTCAGCACCGCCAGCGCGATCGCGCTCGCGATCGATCCGGTGTCGCCCGCCGCGATCGCGAGGACCTCGCGCACCGTCAGCGCTGCCAGGCCGATTCCCTCGAGCCCGACCAGCAGCGCCGCGATCCTTCCGGACAGGTTTGTCCGCATTCTCCGTCGACTTCCTCTTGCACGACCAGTGGTTTGTGCGAACCCTCCACACCGCATGGGGAACACTCAGCAAGTCCTACACAAACGCGCCGATCAACCCTTGATTCAGGTAAACCGCTATGGGACGATTGGTGAAGCCGTGTGCTCCCACAGCGACGTGGGGCGAGTCAATCTCGCACATCCCACAGGGTATCGGACCCGAACCGACCCAAAACCCCATCCCCTCTGTCACAAGGAGCACCACCATGGACTGGCGCGACAAGGCCGCCTGCCTGACCGTCGACCCCGAACTGTTCTTCCCCGTGGGGAACACCGGACCGGCCGTCGATCAGATCGAGAAGGCCAAGTCGGTCTGTGCGCGTTGCACAGTGACCGAGATCTGCCTCCAGTACGCCCTCGAGACCGGACAGGACTCGGGCGTGTGGGGAGGCCTGTCCGAGGACGAGCGCCGCGCCCTCAAGCGCCGCGCCGCTCGCGCCCGCCGCGCGTCCTGACCTGGAGAGACGACAGAGCGGATGCCCCTCGGGGCATCCGCTCTTCTTCGGTCACCGCCCGGCGCCCGAGACGGTCACCGGATACCGGCATCCGCCTCGGCGTCAGCTCCTGGCGCGCTCGATGTAGCGCAGCGGGATGTCGATCGTGACCTCGGTGCCGCTGCCCATGATCGTGTGCCAATCGATCGTGCCGCCCAGCTCGCCCTGGATGAGGGTGCGGACGATCTGCGTGCCCAGACCGCGGCCGACCTGACCTTCGGGAAGACCCGAGCCGGTGTCGCGGACGCGCACCTCGAGGCGGTCGTCGCCGCGTTCGGCGATGATCTCGACGTCACCCTCCTGGCCGGCCAAGCCATGCTCGACCGCGTTCGTGACGAGCTCGGTGAGCGCGAGAGCGAGTGGCGTCGCGTACTCGCTCGGCAGCGTGCCGAAGCGACCGGTCGAATGCGTGCGCGCCCGGGTGTTGGGAGCGGCCGCGACTTCGGCGACCAGCTTCAGCACGCGGGCGAAGACCTCGTCGAAATCGACGTTCTGCGCGAGGCCCTCCGAGAGCGTGTCGTGCACGACCGCGATGGCCGACACACGCCGCATGGCCTGCGTCAGTGCTTCGCGCGCCTCTTCGGTGTGCGAGCGGCGGGCCTGGATGCGCAGCAGCGAGGCGACCGTCTGCAGATTGTTCTTGACGCGATGGTGGATCTCGCGGATCGTCGCGTCCTTGGTGATGAGCTCCTGCTCCTGGTGGCGGATCTCGGTCACGTCGCGGCACAGCACGATGGCGCCGATGCGCGTGCCCTTGTCGCGGAGCGGGATCGTCCGCAGCGACACCGTGACGCCCCGCGCCTCGAGGTCGGCGCGCCAGGGCGCGCGCCCCGTGACGACGACCGGCAGGGACTCGTCGAACTGGCGCTTCGTCGGCAGGATGCCGGTCACGACCTCGACGAGGGACTCCCCCTCGAGCTCGTCGTCGAAGCCGAGGCGGTTGAACGCCGAGAGCGCGTTGGGGCTCGCGAAGGTCGTGATGCCGTCGACGTCGAGCCGGACGAGTCCGTCGGACGCGCGGGGCGCGCCGCGGCGCGGCGAGGTGGGCGCGGCGAGGTCGGGGAAGTCGCCGGACGCGATCATGCCGAACAGGTCGTCGGCGCAGTCGTTGAAGGTGATCTGCTGGCGCGACGGGATGCGCGCCTCCCCCAGGTTCGTGTGCCGGGTGAGCACGCCGATCACCGTGACCGTCGTTCCGGCCTTGCGCGCGACGGGCACCGCTCGCACCCGTGTCGGCGTCTCTTCGAACCAGTCCGGCGACGCGGAGTCGACGATGCCGCCTGTCTGGAACGCCTCGCGCACCTGCGTGCGCCACTGCGGCCGCACCCGGTCGCCGACGATGTCACGGTAGAACAGCGTCGCGGCGCCGCCCGGTCGCGTGTGGGCGACCGCGACGAACGAGTCATCGGATGTCGGCACCCACAGCACGATGTCGGCGAACGCCAGATCGGCGAGGAGCTGACCATCCCCCGCGAGACGGTGCAGCCACTCCACGTCCTCTTCACTGGAGCGGCCCTGGGCGTAGACGAGATCGCTGAGGGTCGACACCCGTCTAGCCTAGGGCGCTGAGCTCAGGCGACCGGCGCACCGACCGTGGCGGCCTCGTCGGCACCCGCTCGCGCGGCCCGGCGGCCGCGAGCCCCGATGCCACGATGTCGGCCGGTGGCCGGGCGCTGCGGCTCCGGTGCGGGCACGACGGCCTCACCGACGAATCGTCGCAGCGCGAGGGTGAGCGGAGAGCGCGGCGCGACCTCTGCGATGGGAAGCGACGCGAGGATCGCGGCATCCGTCGATCTCGGATCCTGCGGGAGGAACCACACGTCCTCGACGCCGCCGAACCGGTCGAGCGTGCGTCGCACCTGCCCACGGGCATCGATGCCCAGGGTGCCGGGCCGCAGCCGATTCGCCACGACCGCCACCGGCGTCGCCCCGATGGTCGCGCGCAGGTCGGCGTGCCCGCGGAGGAACCGGGCGATGCCGACCGGGTCGGCGGAGACCACGGCCACGACCAGATCGGCGCTCCGCAGGGCGGCGAGGGTGGCGGCGTTGCGCCGCGGACCGTCGAGGTCGCTCACGATCTCCTCGTCGCGCTCGAGCGAGGACGCCACGTCGACGACCGTGTAGTCGGCCCATTCACGGCAGGCTGCGAGCGCGGCGGCGACCCGCCGGTCGCTCAGCTCGGGCCAGCGCGACGGGCGGTTGATGCCGGTGAGCACGTCGACGCCGGTGCGGCCGAGCGGCACCGCGATGCGGGTGAGTTCGCGGACGTCGAGACCGCCGAGCTCGGCCTGCCGGCAGGCCGCGGCGAAACCCGGCCCCTCGTCGGCGAGGCCGAGTGTGAGAGCGAGGGACGGCGCGTGCGTGTCGGCGTCGACGAGTCCCACGTGGCGGCCGCCGCGCGCGAGCTCGACAGCCAGCTCGGTCGCGACGGTGGAGCGTCCGGGCGCCCCGGACGGACCCCAGACAGCGATCACTCTCGGCTGCGAGCGTGGTTCCCGCGGCGGCGCAGCCGCAGTCGTGGGACCGATCGAGAGCGCCTCGGCGATGCTCCACGGTTCGGCGTGCCGGTTCAGCGGCGCCTCCAGCCCGCACGCCGCGGCCACGCGCTCCCCCGCAGCGTCCTCGACGAGCGGTACGACACGCGTCCCCGCCCGGTCGCACAGCGCGACCACGGTGGGCGACATCGTGGCGCGCGACACCGAGACGACCAGGGCGTCGGCGTCGGCGAGCGCGCGCAGCAGCGCCTCGCCGTCGTCGCCCAGCATCCCATCTGCCGCGGCGAGCGCGGGAGCCGCGGCCGCGACCTCGGCGATGACGTCGATCCCCTCGCGACGCAGTCCCTCGACGAGGAGCACGGCGTCGTCGACGGCCACCACGACCCTCACGAGCCGGCGCCCGTCGTCGGCACGATGGAGAGTGCGGACTCGTCGGCCATCGCTGCCAGCGTCGCCGCGACATCGGCGCGTGGAATGACGATTTCGAGCGCAGCGGCGCCGCCGCCGATCATCGAGTCGTCGCGCGTGACCGAGACGACAGTGGCGTCGGCGACGAGGATGCGCGGCTCGTCGTACGCACCCTGCTCCAGGAGCGGTGCGGACCACAGTTCGACGACCGTGCCCGCCTCGACCGAGGCCGGAACGTCGACGGCGCTGCGGACGACGACGCTGGTGGTGCGGGCGGCGGCCGGGTCGCCCACGGAGGCCACGGGCACGAGTTCGCCCGACTCGATCGTGCGGGTCGCGACCTGAGCCTCATCGAGGTCGTCGGCGGTGAGGTAGGTGCCCGCCAACGACCCGAGCGCGACGTCGACGACCTTGAGGTCGCCGGTGCCGATCGTCTCGCCCGGCACGATCGTGTGCGCTGCCGCGTACACCGGCACGGTCTGCCGTGCGGCCGAGACGACCAGCCAGACGCCGACGACGGATGCCGCCACGAGCAGCACACCGAGGAAGAAGCGCGCGTCGCCCCAGAAGGCTCGTCGGGGGGTGCGGACAGGGTCGCTGTGGGCCGTCATGGCACCCATCGTCGCCGACTCGGCGCGTCGGCGTCGGGCGTTATCCACAGCCCCTCCGGGCCCCTGCCCGTACTCCGGAGGCGGGTCCATAATGGGGGCATGTCCGATGACCCGACGTCGAACGTGCGTCTGCTCGCCCCTGCCCAGGTGGGCGAGGTGCTCGGCGTCTCCGTCGACGAGGTCATGGCACTCGTGCACGAAGGACGGCTCCGCGGTTTTCGGGTCGGGTCCCCCGCGCGCTGGCGCGTGGATGCGGCGAGCATCGACGAGTACCTCGACGACCAGGCCGAGGAGGCACGGCGGATGGCGCTGTGGCGCCAGTCGCAGACGGCGAGCTTCCCCGAATTGTGGGGCAGCGGCATCGTCCGCCGACCGGACTGAGCACGCGGAGACCGGCACAGACCATCGACCCGGCCCGCCGGCGCGGCGCCGCAGACGCGGGCCGCGGGGCAGCCGAGCGCGGCGCCGTAGACGCGGGCCGGACGGCCCGCCCGTCGGTTAGACGCCGTCGACGGTCTGGCGGGCTCAGGGCAGCGCCGGCGCCTCGTCCGCCCGCAGCCACGCGATCGCGACGAACGGCACCAGACGGTAGCCCGCGACGGCGTCGGTGCGCCGTGGCGCGCCGGGCTCATGCAGCGCGAGGTCCAGATGATCCGCGCCTGCGCGGTCGATCGTGCCGGTCAGCACGCGTCCCGACACGAGGTGCAGCGCGACGCCGGCCCGGCGCCGCACGAGGTCGCGCAGCACGAACCCGAAGGTCAGGCGGTCGGCGAGCGGCGACCGCGGGGGCGCAGGGCGGGCGGTGCGCAGCAGGTCGGCATGCGGCATCCCGATCGAGGAGATCGCCGCGAACGGCACGATCACCGCACCGGCCGGGCCCTCGGCGAGCGCCAGCGAGACCCAGTCCGCACCCACACCGGTGACACTCGCGCGCACGCTGGTGCCGTCGGCGAGGTCGAACGATGCGACCACCGGTACGCCAGGATCGCGCGCCGTCAGCAGCGTCAGTCTCTCCGTCAGCTGCACCCGCGACAGCCGCAGTCGCTCGGCCTCGGTGTCGAGCGCGGCCCGTTCCGCCTCCCATTCGGAGGCGAGCTGATCCTCGAGATCGTCGAAGAAGCGGTCCCAGCGCACTCAGTGAGAGTAGGACACGTCAGGCGATCGGGCCCCGAGTTATCCACAGGTGGAGCCGCTCGATTTTTCCTGTGAGTTCGCCGTGTGTTCTACTGTCCGGAAGACATCCCCCTGTCGAGAGAAGACATCCCCCTGTCGAGATAGGCACCCATGGCAACGACGCCCGCGGGCACCGCCCGCGCACCACACGCGTTCCGCAGCACGCAGCTCGCAGAGTTCTTCGCGCCGCAGCGGACGCCTTCCACCGCCCTCCCCCTTCCGGAACCCTTCCTGCGCAACCTCACGCTCGGCGTGCTCGAGGTCTTCGCCGGAGTCCGCGAGGTCGATCAGCTGGCCCGCTGGCTCACCGAAGACGCCTACCGCAAGCTCGTCACGCGCGCGAACCTCGCGACGCGTGCGCGCAGCGCACGCGGTGTCGCGGCGAAGCGGCCGGTGCACACGATCCTGTCCGTGCACGAGTCCTCGCCCGCCGACGGCATCGTCGAAGCGGTCGTCGTGGTCCGCGGTCCCGCGCGTACGCGCGCGCTCGCCGTGAGGATCGAGGGTATGGACGGGCGCTGGCGCGCCACCTCCCTCGCCCTCCTCTAGCGCACCCCTGAGCCGCGCCCCGACCCGGGGCGCACGCGACGACGGAGCCGGTCCCGACGATGCGGCCGGCCCCGTCAGTCCTTGTCGTCCTTGTCGATGAGGTCGAGGAGCGTCCGCAGTGCGTCGCGGATCTCGTAGTGGTCGTACTGGCCGGCCCGGCTCTCCGCCGAGATCACCCCTGAGCGGTGCACGCGCGTGAAGTCGCCGAACGGGAACGAGTACGCCTGCTTCGTCTCCTCGTTCTCCCGCCGGTCGACGCCGAGATGCCAGTGGGAGTACTCGGTCCATCCTTCTCGCTCGATGAACGAGTTCTCCTCATCGGCTGTGGGTGCCGCCTCCGACCAGTCGTCGCGCTCATCGCGCACGACCTTGCCGTCCCGGATGAGCGCTCGCGCGTGGCGCAGCGCCGGCTGGTTCAGTTCGATGGCCATGTCGCGACGCTACGTCGCGCGCTGTCCGCCGGCGAGGGTCTTGACGGATGCCGCGGCCGGCGGCACCCTACGCCTCACTGCCGGTACGACGACAGGAAGTTGCCGAGGCGTTCGATCGCCTCCGACAGCACGCGGGCCTCGGGCAGCGTCACGATGCGCAGGTGATCGGGAGTCGGCCAGTTGAAGCCCGTCCCCTGGACGAGCAGCACGTGCTCGGCGACGAGGAAGTCGTAGACGAGCTTGGCGTCGTCGCGGATCTCGTGCACGTTCGGGTCGAGTCGCGGGAACGCGTAGAGAGCGCCCTTCGGCTTGGAGCACGTGACGCCGGGGATGCGCTCGAGGCCCTCCCACGCGGCGTCCCGCTGCTCGTGGAGCCGGCCCTCGGGGGCGATGAGCGCGTCGATCGACTGCACCCCTGACAGCGCCGCCTGCACCGCGTGCTGCGCGGGGACGTTGGGGCACAGCCGCGTCGAGGCGAGCAGCTGGATGCCCTCGAGGAAGCCTGCGGCGTGGCGCTTGGGTCCCGTGATCACGAGCCAGCCGGACCGGTAGCCCGCGACCCGATAGGTCTTGGACAGGCCGTTGAAGGTGAGGCACAGCAGGTCGGGCGCGAGTGTCGCGAGGGGGATGTGCTGGGCGTCGTCGAAGAGGATGCGGTCGTAGATCTCGTCGGACAGCAGCAGCAGCGAGTTCTCGCGCGCGATCTCGATGATGCCCTCGAGCACCTCGCGGGTGTACACCGCCCCTGTCGGGTTGTTGGGGTTGATCACGACGATCGCCTTGGTGCGCGGCGTCACCTTCGCGCGGATGTCTTCGAGATCCGGCTGCCAGTCGTCGTCGGGGTCGCAGCGGTAGTGCACGGGGGTGCCGCCGGCGAGACTCGTCATCGCGGTCCACAGCGGGTAGTCCGGCGCCGGGATGAGGACCTCGTCGCCCTCGTCGAGCAGTGCCTGCATCGTCATCGTGATGAGCTCCGAGACCCCGTTGCCGAGGTAGACGTCGTCGGGGTCGAACTGCGGGAATCCGGGCACCTGCTCGTACCGCGACACCACGGCGCGCCGCGCCGACATGATGCCCTTGCTGTCGCTGTAGCCGTGCGCGTGCGGGACCGCCTCGATCATGTCGCGGACGATCTGGAACGGCGCCTCGAAGCCGAACACCGCCGGGTTGCCGGTGTTCAGCTTGAGGATCGTGTAGCCCTCGTCCTCCAGCCGGTCTGCCTCGGCCAGTGCCTGCCCGCGGATCTCGTAGAGAACGTTCTGGAGCTTGCTCGACTGGTCGAGGGTACGGAGGGGACTCATCGCATCAGGATATCCGCGGCCGGCGAGGGCCAATGGACGCCCCGTGGCTCGCGACCCAGGCAGTCGCGAGATCAGGTGATCTCACCGGCGTAGGACGATCTGCGCGAAATCTTCCTACCTCCGCGAAATCACCTGATCTGGAGGCGTGGATGCCGCGAGCCGGCGTCGAAGCGCGGCCGACGTCGACGAGGCCGGTCGTGGAGACGGGATGCCTCGGTTCGACGTCGTACGCCGTGCCGAGGCATCCTCCCCTACTTCTTGCGCTGCTCGGCGGCGCGGCGCTGGGCGCGGTTGAGCGGAGCCTGCTGCGCGGCCGGGGCCTCGCCGTCCGTGCGCTGGCCGAAGGCACCGCGCTGCGGCTCGGCGGCGGGCTGCGCCTGAGGCTGCGCGGGTGCGGCGGCAGCGGCCGCGGCCGCCTGACGCAACTGCGTCGCCGCCTGCTGCACCTGCCCGCGATCGTTGCGCACCTCGACCTCGCCGGCGTCGTTGGCCGCGGTGTACTGCAGGCGCTGGCCTTCGACCGGCTGGGCGCCCAGGCCCTTGGCCTCGACCTGCGTGACCTGCTCGGCACCGGCTTCGCCCTGACGGCGCACCTCGACCTCGAGGTTGTAGAGGTAGCCGACCGACTCCTCCTTGATCTGCCCCATCATCGCCTGGAACATCTGGTAGCCCTCGCGCTGGTACTCGATGAGCGGGTCGCGCTGGGCCATGGCACGCAGGCCGATGCCGTCCTTCAGGTAGTCCATCTCGTACAGGTGATCGCGCCAGCGGCGGTCGAGCACCTGCAGCACCACGCGGCGCTCGAGCTCGCGCGTCGCAGCCTCGCCGAGCGTGGTCTGACGAGTCTCGTACGCGATCCGGGCATCGGAGAGGATCTCGCGCTTGAGGCCCTCCGCCGTGATGCCGCCCTTGCGACCGGCGGCCTCCGCGACGACCTCGTCGATCGTGACGCCGACCGGGTATAGCGTCTTCAACTCGGTCCACAGGGCGTCGAAGTCCCAGTTCTCGCTGTGCCCCGACCCGGTGTGGTCGTCGATCACGGTGTTGATCGCGTCTTCGATGAAGTGCTGCACGCGGTCGGCGATGTCGTCGCCGTGCAGGATGTGGCGGCGGTCCGAGTAGATCGCCTCGCGCTGCCGGTTGAGGACGTCGTCGTACTTGAGGACGTTCTTGCGGATCTCGGCGTTGCGCGCCTCGACCTGGCTCTGCGCGGACTTGATCGCGCGCGTGACCATGCCCGACTCGATCGCGACGTCGTCGGGGAAGTTCGTCCGGGCGATGATCGCCTCTGCCGCACCCGACTGGAAGAGCCGCATCAGGTCATCGGTGAGCGACAGGTAGAAGCGGCTCTCACCGGGGTCGCCCTGACGGCCCGAGCGACCGCGCAGCTGGTTGTCGATGCGGCGCGACTCGTGGCGCTCGGTGCCGAGCACGTACAGGCCGCCGGCCTCGACGACCTTGGTGGCCTCCGACGCGACGTGGTCGCGGGTCGCCTCGTAGACAGAACCCCACGCGGCCTCGTACTCCTCGGGCGTCTCCTCCGGGTCGAGGCCCTTGGCCTTGAGCTCCTGCACCGCGAGGAACTCGGCGTTTCCGCCGAGCATGATGTCGGTGCCGCGGCCGGCCATGTTCGTGGCGACGGTGACGGCGCCCAGGCGGCCGGCGCGGGCGACGATCTCGGCCTCACGCGCGTGGTTCTTGGCGTTGAGGACCTCGTGCTTGATGCCCTTCTTCGCGAGCAGACGCGACAGATACTCGCTCTTCTCGACGCTGACGGTGCCGACGAGCACCGGCTGGCCGGATTCGTGACGCCGGGCGATGTCTTCGACGACCTGGTCGAACTTGGCCGTCTCGTTCTTGTAGACGAGGTCAGCCTGGTCCTTGCGGATCATCGGCTTGTTCGTCGGGATCGGCACGACACCCAGCTGATAGGTCGACATGAACTCGGCCGCCTCGGTCTCGGCCGTACCTGTCATGCCGGCGAGCTTGTCGTAGAGACGGAAGTAGTTCTGGAGCGTGACGGTGGCGAGCGTCTGATTCTCGGCCTTGACCGGCACGGCCTCCTTGGCCTCGATCGCCTGGTGGATGCCCTCGTTGTAGCGGCGCCCGACCAGGATTCGGCCGGTGTGCTCGTCGACGATCATGACCTCGTCGTTCATCACGACGTAGTCGGTGTCGCGCTTGAAGAGCGCGAGCGCCTTGATGGAGTTGTTGAGGAACGAGATGAGCGGGGTGTTCGCCGACTCGTACAGGTTGTCGATGCCGAGGTAGTCCTCGACCTTCTCGATGCCGGGCTCGAGCACGCCGATGGTGCGCTTCTTCTCGTCGACCTCGTAGTCGACGCCGGCCTCGAGCGTCTTGGCGATCTTGGCGAACTCGACGAACCAGCGGTTCGCCTCGCCCGACGAGGGCCCCGAGATGATCAGCGGTGTGCGAGCCTCGTCGATGAGGATCGAGTCGACCTCGTCGACGATCGCGTAGAAGTGGCCCCGCTGCACGAGGTCCTCCTTGCGCCACGCCATGTTGTCGCGCAGGTAGTCGAAGCCGAACTCGTTGTTCGTGCCGTATGTGATGTCGGCGTTGTACTGCTCGCGACGCACCTCGGGCGTCTGGCCGGCGACGATGGTGCCGGTGGTCATGCCGAGCGCGCGATAGATGCGGCCCATCAGTTCGGACTGGTACGACGCCAGGTAGTCGTTGACCGTGACGACGTGGACGCCTTCGCCGGCGATGGCGTTCAGGTAGACGGGGAAGGCGCCGGTGAGCGTCTTGCCCTCACCGGTCTTCATCTCGGCGATGTTGCCGAGGTGCAGGGCCGCGCCGCCCATGATCTGCACGTCGTACGCGCGCTGGCCGAGAGTGCGCTTGGCCGCCTCGCGCACCGCGGCGAAGGCCTCGGGCATGAGGTGGTCGAGAGTCTCGCCTGCCTGGTAGCGCGCCCGCAGCTCAGCGGTCTCGCCCCGGAGCTCTTCGTCGGTGAGCTGCTCGTAGTCCTCTTCCAGGGCGCCGACGGCCTTCACGACCTGCTGGAGCCGCCGGAGGATGCGGCCCTCACCGGCGCGAAGCAGTTTCTCGAGGGGGTTGGCCACGGAGTGTCTCCATCTTCAGGCTTTCGGGTGCGGCTGCGACGCCGCCGGTGCCGCCCGGGCGCATGGCCCCAGGCATACCTGCCTATGTTATCCACCCGTGACCTTGGTGTGCGCTGGGTGTGGAAGCGCACCCACCCCGCGACGCGCCGGTCGCGGCATCCGTTTGTTGCATTCCGGGTATGCATATACTCGGTGACTACATACTCGGTATGCCCCGATGGAGAGGTGCGGAATGGTTGTCTGGCGGCGGTGGGTCTTCCCGATCCTGATGGTGGTCATCCTCGGTGCGGCAGCGGCCGCGCTGGTCAAGATCGCGTTCTTCCCCGACGCTGCACCGGCAGCCGCTGTCGAGCCCTCCGCGCAGATCGCCGATCCCGTCGTGGCGGTGGAGCGCGGAGAGGTCGCGAACGCGCTGAGCCTGCCGGGCACGATCGCGCGCGACACCGCCTACGCCGTCCGCTCCGAGGTGGACGGCACCGTCACCGCCGTGCACGTCGGCGAGGGCCAGTCCGTGGCGGCGGGGCAGAAGCTCTTCACGATCAAGCAGGCCGACCCTGTCAAGAGCATCGACGTCGTCGCCCCCGAGGCCGGTGAGGTCACTGAGCTCGCCGTGGTGAAGGGCCAGCCCGCGTCGATCGGCGGCGAGCTGGCGACGCTCACCCCGGCGCGCTACCACGTGCAGGCCACGGTCGAACCGGTGCAGCTGTACCGCCTGCAGGGCGCGCCCGCCGAGGGAGCGGTGACGATCCAGGGCGGCCCCGCGCCGTTCACGTGCACGGGGCTGAAGGTCGAGGTCGCCGAGGACGGCACGACGACGGTCACCTGCGCGGTGCCGGCCGACCAGACCGTGTTCGCGGGACTGCAGGCCCAGCTCGACATCGACCTCGGCACGGTGTCGGAGGTGCTCGTCGTGCCCACGACCGCCGTCAAGGGCGGCGCCGGCACGGGCGTCGTGTGGGTGGATGCCGGCACCGGCGAGCTCGAGGAGCGGGATGTCGCGCTCGGTGTCAGCGATGGCACGATCGTCGAGGTGACGACAGGCCTCGAGGAGGGCGAGCAGGTGCGCCAGTACGTCCCGGGCGTCGCCGCCGACGACGAGCCGGTCTGCTACGACGACGGCATGGGCGGCGAGTACTGCGAGCCGCAGGGATGGAACTGGTGAGCCTCGTCCGGCTCGAAGGGGTCGCGAAGCACGTGCTGCTCCCCGACG
This sequence comes from Microbacterium sp. LMI12-1-1.1, assembly GCF_040676455.1. Taxonomy (NCBI): domain Bacteria; kingdom Bacillati; phylum Actinomycetota; class Actinomycetes; order Micrococcales; family Microbacteriaceae; genus Microbacterium; species Microbacterium sp. LMI12-1-1.1. Next base: position 284,762 of record NZ_JBEGIA010000016.1, read on the forward strand.
ACACGCGGCTCGACATCCTGCGGGGCATCGACCTGGAGATCGGGGCGGGCGATCACGTCGCCATCGTCGGACGCAGCGGCTCGGGCAAGTCGACGCTCCTCAATCTGATGGGGATGCTCGACGCACCGTCGGAGGGCAGCGTCGCCTTCCGGGGCGAGCCGGTTCGCCGGATGCGCAAGGCGCGGCTCGACCGGCTCCGCGGGCGCAACGTCGGGTTCGTGTTCCAGCAGTTCAATCTCCTCGCCGGGCGGACCGCCCTCGAGAACGTGATGATGCCGCTCGGCTACGCGCGCGGTCGCGAGTTCTGGACGCGCCGCACCGCCGCGACCCGCATGCTCGAGCGCGTCGGCCTCGGCCATCGCATCGAGTCCACCCCCGAGCAGCTCTCCGGCGGCGAGCAGCAGCGCGTGGCCATCGCACGCGCGCTCGTGCGCCGCCCCGCGCTCATCCTGGCCGACGAGCCCACGGGGGCGCTCGACGTCGAGACGGGGTCATCGGTCATGGCGCTCCTCGACGAGATCGCCTCCGAGGCCGACGCGGCACTGGTCACCATCACCCACGACCTGAACGTCGCCGCCCGCGCCCGGCGTCACTACCGGCTGGACGCCGGGGTGCTCACCGCCTTTGCGCTCGACCTGCCGGCGAACGCCGCCGCCGCGGACGCGTCGGGCCTCGCCGCGAACGTCGACGACGGGACGGATGCCGCCACCGCGGTCGCAGCCGCCGGCGCTGTCGAGACGCACCCCGGCAGGGACCTCGCAGCCGATGTCGACGCCGATGATGTCGAGGCGGAGCCCGACGCCGTCTCCGAGGCCGACCCCGCGCCCGACCCGATCGGAGCGCCCTCATGAGCGGCCTGGTCGGTGCCCTGGGCGAGGCATGGTCGGAGATCCGCCACCACAAGCTGCGCGTGCTGCTGAGCCTCATCGGCATCGCCGTCTCGGTCGCGGCGATCACGGCGGTCGTCGCCCTCAGCGAGTATCAGCAGCAGCAGATGGCGGAGCAGTCCGACCGATTCGGAGGCCGTCCCGCGACGCTCCAGTTCACCGCGAACAGCTCCGACGGCGCACCGATGGACTGGGAGGCGTTCGGCGCCCACGTCGACCGGGTGGCCGAGCGGTACGAGTTCTCGCACCTGACCCGACTCGTGGATCCGGTGATGCTGTCGCTGCAGACTCCGGAGCAGGTGCGACAGGTGCCGACGCGGCTCGTCGACCCGGCGTACCCGGTGATCCATCGCACGCCGCTCCTCGAGGGGCGCTGGTTCACCGCTGCCGACGTCGAGCTCGTCTCTCCCCCGATCGTCATCACCGAGGCGCTGTGGGACGTCTACGGTCGCCCCGACCTCGGAACCGGGTTCGCACTGCAGGTCGGGGGCGATGCCGGCGGGACGTACACCGTGGTCGGAGTGACGCCGCGGGAGTACACCGGCGACGAAGACAAGCACCTGACGATGCTGTACGAGGACTACACCGCGCAGAGCGGCATCCTTCCCCCCGACATGGCGATCATGTGGGAGACGTGGGTTCCCGAAGAGATGGCGGCGGAGATCGGCCCCGTCCTCGCCGCCGATCTCCGGGCGGGCCTGGACGCCGGTGTCGAGGTCATGGTGAGCCGCACCGACTGGGCGTCGCGACCGGATCAGGCGCAGTACGCGCAGACGTTCGAGCTGGTCACCGGCGGGATCGCGGGCCTCGTGCTGCTGCTCGGCGGTCTCGGCCTCGTCAACATCCAGCTCGTCGCGATGCGCCAGCGCATCCGCGAGATCGGCGTCCGCCGCAGCTTCGGCGCGACCGGCAGCCGCATCTTCTCATCCGTGATGCTCGAGTCGGTCGTCGCGACGGCGGTCGCGGGCGTGGTCGGCATCGCCATCGCCGTCGCCGTCCTCAAGGCCCCGTTCGTGCTCGAGATGTTCCAGGGGATGCAGGACGTCCCGCCGTTCCCGATGCGCGCGGCCCTGACCGGTCTCGTCGCCGCCGTGGCGATCGGCGCGCTCGCCGGGTTCATCCCCGCCCTCGTCGCGGTGCGTTCGAACGTCATCGACGCGCTGCGCTTCTGACGCGATTCCGTCACCTCCGACCCGAAGGAGCTCCCGTGTCCGTCCGACAGAGTCTGCTCGCCATCCTCGATCAAGGTCCGTGCTACGGCTACCAGCTGCGCGCCGAGTTCGACCGCCGCACCGGGTCCACCTGGCCGCTCAACGTCGGTCAGATCTACAACACGCTCGACCGCCTCGAACGCGACGGCCTCGTCGAGAAGGGAGACATCGACGAACAGGGCCATGTCTACTGGCAGATCACGGATGCCGGAGCCGCCGAGGCGCACGCCTGGCTGAGCTCGCCGGTCCAGCGCAGCCAGGGCACCCGCGACGAGCTGGCGATCAAGCTGGCCGTCGCCGCGACTCTCCCCGGCGTCGACGTCTCGGACATCATCCAGACGCAGCGCCGCGCGTCACTCACCCAGCTGCAGGAGCTCAACCGGGCCAAGTACGCGGGTGCGAACCCCGACGGGCCCGAGGAGCTCGCCTGGTCGCTCGTCGTCGACTCCATGATCTTCGCCGCCGAGGCCGAGGTGCGCTGGCTCGATCATTCCGAGCAGCGTCTGGCGCTGCATCCCGATCACGCGATGGCACTGCAGCTGTCGACGGACAAGCCCAAGCGCGGCCGCCCCGCGAAGGAGTCGCCGGTCGAACCCGTCGAGACGGCGCGATGACCGACACGGTGCTGCGGCTCATCGGCGTCACGCAGCAGTACGGCACGGGTGCCACCGCCGTCTCAGCTCTCTCGGGCGTCGACCTCGAGGTGTGCCGCGGCGAACTGGTCGCGGTGATGGGACCGTCGGGATCGGGCAAGTCCACGCTGCTGGCGATCTCGGGCGGGCTGGCGATCCCCACGACGGGCGAAGTCGTCGTGGAAGGCGCCTACCTCAGCGAGCAGTCGCCGAAGCAGCTGGCACGCCTGCGGCGACGTTCGCTCGGCTTCGTGTTCCAGGACTTCAACCTCATCCCGACGCTCACGGCGCTGGAGAACGTCACGCTGCCGCTGGAGCTGGACGGGTTCCGCACCCGGGTCGCCCGTCGCGCCGGACGCGATGCGCTCGCATCGGTCGGCCTCGAGGCCAAGGCGGACGCGTATCCCGACGACCTGTCGGGCGGCCAGCAGCAGCGCGTCGCCATCGCACGGGCCGTCGTCGGCGGCCGCCGTCTGATCCTCGCGGACGAGCCGACCGGCGCACTCGACTCGGTGACCGGCGAGCTCGTGCTGAAGATGCTTCGCGCGCGGGTGGATGCCGGAGCCGCCGGCATCCTGGTCACCCACGAAGCCCGCCATGCCGCCTTCGCCGACCGCATCGTGTTCCTCCGCGATGGCCGGATCATCGACGAGTCCCGCCGCGCCGGCGCGGAGTCCCTGCTCGCCGGGCCGTGATGACGGGGGTTCTCGAGGCGCCCGTCGAGGCGAGCGTGAGACAGGAGGCTTCAGCGCTGCGTGCGCGCGGGGGCGGATGGTCGCGGTGGCGCGTCGCGGCGCTGCTGGCTCGCCGGCAGGTGCGCCGCACCAGGCTGTCGAGCCTGCTGATCGCGACACTCGTGGCGCTTCCCATCGCCGCGATGACCGCCTACGGCATCTTCGCCGCGAGCACTCTCGGCGCGCCAGAAGACAGATTGCGGGCCGAGCTGGGTGAGATGCAGGCGTGGATCACTCCCGCCGGCGTCCCGGGCGAGGGGTTCTGGCAAGCGCCCACGCAGCCGCAGTGGACGGGTTATCCGGCGGGCGACGACGGCAGCTGGGAGCTGCCCGACGGACCGATCGCCGACGACCCGACCGACGCGCTGCCGGCCGGCACCGAGACGGTCCTCCTCACCAGCGCGAGCGCGCGCATCGAGACGCGCGACGGCGTGGGTCTCGTCGCGGCGTGGACGGGCGACGCCTGGGACCCGCGATTCTCGGGTGCGTTCGACATCGTCGACGGCGAGCGTCCGACGAGCGCGACCGAGGCGATGGTGACTCCGGCAACCCTCGAACGGCTGGACGTCGGTATCGGCGAGGATCTGACGCTCGCCGACGGCGCGGGCACCTTCGAGATCGTAGGAACGCTGGATGCCGCGATCCTGCCCGATGCCGCCAGTGCGGTGTTCCTGCCGGGCACCGCCGAACTGCGAGGCGTGATCGGCGGCGAGCGACGCTGGTATCTGCCCGCACTCGCCCTGTCGTGGGAGGGCGTGCAGGCGCTCAACGAAGACGGCGTCGTCGCGTACTCGCGCGCAGTGGTGCTCGATCCGCCGACCGCGCTGCGCGAAGAGGTGCGCGGCTCGGTGCTGGACCAGTGGGCGAGCGTGTGGCCGATCGTGCTCGTGATCTCGGCGGGCGGACTGTTCGCGGCCTATGTCGTGGTCATGCTCGCGGGCGCCGCGTTCGCGGTGACGGCACGCCGTCAGCAGCGGTCGCTCGCCGTGGCCGCGAGCGTCGGAGCGAATCGCGGCGATCTGTCGCGGATCGTCCTGCTCCAGGGCACGACGCTCGGCGCACTCGGCGGCCTCATCGGGCTCATCCTCGGCGTCGGAACAGCGGCACTGGTCGTCGCGCTCACGGCCGACGGGAGCGCCACGCAGTACTGGGGCTTCCACGTGCCCTGGCCGGGGCTCGCCGCCATCTTCGTGTTCGCGATCGTGGTGGGCACCGCGGCAGCCTTGGTCCCGGCTCGCACGGTCGCGAGGACCGACGTCCTCCGCGCGCTGAGTGGCGCTCGGCGCCCGCAGAAGCCGGGAGTGGCGCGGCCGGTGTGGGGATCCATCGTGCTGGTCGTCGGCGTCGCGGTGACGATCGCGTGCGCCGTCGTGGTCGCCGCGGTGAACGTCTCCGACCTCCCGGGCGACTCCCCGCTGCGATACATCCCGGCGTTCGGCATCGTCGTCGGTCCGATCCTCACGCAGGTGGGCATCCTCATGTCGGGCGGCTGGCTCCTGTGGATGACGTCCCGGATCCTCTCCCGCGTGGGGCTCGCGGCCAGGATCGCGTCGCGGGATGCCGCCTCTAATGCGGGGCGCACGGTGCCGGCGTTCGCGGCCATCGCCGCGACGGTGTTCATCGGGGTGTTCGCGGTCGGGCAGTCCTCGATGCAGACGGCTCAGAACGCGCGCACCTGGTACTACGCCGCCCCTCCCGGGAGTCTCTCGATCAACATCTGGCCGGGTGCCGCCGGCACGACGGGGCTGGTCGACCCCGACGCGGCGGAAGACGGCAGGGACGCCGCGGTGGACGTCGCGGAGGATACGGGCGCCACCGATCTCGCCGTCGTCGCGCGGCAGCAGCCGAGTCACTGGAACTACGGCTTGCCGGAAGAGGTGCCGGACGAGCTCACCCTCGCGATCGCCCTGCTTCCCCCGCAGCACCTGCTCGATCCTGAGCGGGACGACAGCTTCACCTCGAACGGCCAGGATCCCGACAATCCGCTGTCCGTGGTGGAACCCGCGGATCTGGAGACGGTGCTCGGCATCACACTGACTGCCGGTCAGCGTGACGCCTACCGCGACGGCGCGGCGATCGTGGCGGACGAGCGCTTCGTCACGGACGGCGAGATCTCGATCGCGGCATGGTCAGGCGGCGACCTCATCGATGGGATGCCGAGCAACGTCTGGATACCGTCGTCGGGCCGGCGAATCGCCGACCCCGCATGGACGGAGCAGGTCGACGCGATCGTCGTCGACGCACCGCGGCAGCCGACCGCGATCGCCATCGCCCCGGCCACGGCGGTTCGACTCGGCATCGCCGCCGTTCCCGAACGCGTGATCGCCTCGCTCGAGGCGCCGCTGTCGACGCAGGAGCGCGACCGCCTCCAGGCTCAGGTCGAGCTCGCGAGCGGTGAGGACTTCACGCTCGCGCAGACCGTCGAGGCGGGGCCACCGAGCGACGCCACCTGGATGGTCCCGCTGCTGTCCGTCGTGACCGTCCTCGTGCTCGGCGCGAGCGCCGTCGCCCTGGGGCTGGCCCGCTTCGAACGGCGGCCCGACGACGCGACGCTCGCGGCCGTCGGCGGGACGCCGGTGCTGCGCCGGAACGTCGGATTCTGGCAGGGCCTCATCATCGCGGGCTTCGGCACGATCGCAGGCGCCATCGCCGGCATCCTGCCGCCCATCGGCTTCGCGATCCAGTCGCAGGGCGCTCTTCTGCTCGCCGACATCCCGTGGCAGGTACTGGGTGCGTTTTGTCTCGGCCTGCCGCTCGCGATCGCACTCGTGAACTGGCTCGTGCCACCGCGGCACCCCGACCTCACCCGCCGCACCGCGATCACCTGACGTATCGGTCCCCGCTGCGACGTCGCGGTTCGGGCCACCGTCGCCGCACGCTCCTGCGGGCCGCGCCGCCTCCGTTTCGAATTCAGGTGATTTCGCCGGGGTAGGACCGTTTCGGCGCAGACCGTCCTACCTCCGCGAAATCACCTGATCTGGGACCGCGGATGCCGCAGCTCACGGCGTCCGAGATCGCGCGGGAAGCGGCATCCTGTCGCCTCCCAGGCGGGTCCCGCTACGCTTAACTGTGCACACAGACGCCGATCAGATCGAAGTCGAGGCTCAGACCGAGCCCGCAGCGATGACCTTCTCCGACCTCGGGCTCAGCCAGCCCGTCCTCAAGGCGCTGAAGGGCATCGGCTACGAGACGCCTTCGGCGATCCAGGCGGCCACCATCCCGACGCTCCTCGGCGGGCGCGATGTCGTGGGCATGGCGCAGACCGGAACGGGTAAGACCGCCGCGTTCGCGCTGCCGATCATCGACCGGCTCGACCTGTCGCAGAAGACCCCGCAGGCGCTCGTGCTCGCCCCCACGCGCGAGCTCGCGCTGCAGGTGTGCGAGGCGTTCGAGAAGTACGCCGGCCACCTGAAGGACGTGCACGTCCTCCCCGTCTACGGCGGCCAGGGCTACGGCGTGCAGCTGTCCGCTCTCCGACGCGGCGTGCACATCGTCGTCGGAACGCCGGGCCGCATCATCGACCACCTCGAGAAGGGCACTCTCGACCTCTCTGCGCTGCAGTACCTGGTCCTCGACGAGGCCGACGAGATGCTGAAGATGGGCTTCGCCGAGGACGTCGAGACCATCCTCGCCGAGACTCCCGCCACCAAGCAGGTCGCCCTGTTCTCGGCGACCATGCCCGCTCAGATCCGACGGATAGCGTCCCAGTACCTGCGCGACCCCGAAGAGATCACGGTCAAGTCCAAGACCCAGACCTCGGCGAACATCTCGCAGCGCTACCTCATCACGGCGTGGCAGCAGAAGATGGACGCCCTCACGCGCATCCTCGAGGTCGAGAACTTCGACGGCATGATCGTCTTCGGCCGGACGCGCAGCGTCACCGAGGAGATCGCCGAGAAGCTCCGCGCACGCGGCTACTCCGCCGCCGCCATCAACGGCGACATCGCCCAGCCGCAGCGCGAGAAGACGGTCAACCAGCTGAAGTCGGGCAAGCTCGACATCCTGGTCGCGACCGACGTCGCCGCCCGTGGCCTGGACGTCGAGCGCGTCTCGCACGTCGTCAACTACGACATCCCGACGGATGCCGAGTCCTACGTCCACCGCATCGGCCGCACCGGTCGCGCCGGCCGCAGCGGCGACGCCATCAGCTTCGTCACGCCGCGCGAGCGCGGCCTGGTCAAGATGATCGAGCGCGCCACCCGTCAGCAGCTCACCGAGATCCCGCTGCCCAGCGTCGACGAGGTGAACGTGACCCGCCTCTCGCGCTTCGACGACCGCATCACCGCCGCCCTCGGCGAGGCCGAGCGCATCGAGGCCTTCCGCGACATCGTGGCCCACTACGTCCGCAATCACGACGTTCCCGAGGCCGACGTGGCTGCCGCCCTCGCTGTGGTGGCGCAGGGCGACACGCCACTTCTCCTCGAGCCCGACGCCGAGCCTTCGCCCTCGCGAGAGCGCGCGGACCGCGGCGACCGGCCGGATCGTGGTGACCGTCCCGAGCGCGGCGAGCGCCGTGCCCCGCGCGAGGGCTTCGCGACGTACCGCATCGCCGTCGGCAAGCGCCAGCGCGTCGAGCCGCGTCAGATCGTGGGCGCACTCGCGAACGAGGGGGGCCTGCGCCGCGACGACTTCGGCGCGATCAAGATCATGCCCGACTTCTCGCTCGTCGAGCTTCCCGCGAACCTCTCGCGCGACGCCCTCGACCGGCTCGCCGACACCCGCATCTCGGGACAGCTCATCGAGCTGCGCCCCGACAGCGGCCGCCCGCAGCGCAGGACGGATGGCGCCTCTCGCCCCCGCCGCGACGACCGGGGTTCGACCAGCCGCGGCTATGGCGACTCGAGCGCCCGCGGCTCGTACGACGACCGGCCGGCGCGCAAGCCCCGGCACAAGCGCACCGACGGCTGAGAAACCCCGCCGCCACAGGTGACGGCGCGCCGGGCGATCACTCACCCGGCGCGGCGACGCTGTGCGCGAACATTGCACACCGCCGCCCGCTCGCTTCAGCTTGCTCTCAGCGGCCCCCGTAGGATCGATCCATGGCCGGATTCTGGGGCAGACGCAAGCGCGAGCAGGAAGAGCTGAACACGCAGGACGCCGATCTGGCGCGCCGCGCGCAGCAGACGCTGGTGGCAGCGGACGAGCGCCTGCGGCTCACCACAGACGAGCTCGCGTTCGCCGACGCCGAACTCGGCGCCGGTCCGACCACCGAGCTCCGCGAGGCGGTGGAGTCCGTGCGCACCCATATGCAGGAGGCGTTCCACCTGCACCAGCTGAACCACGACGAGATCCCCGACACGCCTGAAGAGCTGCGCACCCGCAACGCGCGCATCGTGCAGCTGTGCGAGTGGGCCGAGGATCTGCTCGACGACCGCACCCAGGCGCTCGCGGCGGCGATCGAGCGAGCACGTCGCGCTCCCGAAGTCATCGCGCGGGTGCGAGCGGATGCCGCTCGGCTGCGACTCCGCCTCCCCGACGCCCGTTCGACCGTCGAGCGGCTGGCGGTCCGGTACTCGGCCCACGCGCTCTCGCAGATCGAGGCGAACCCCGCCGAGGCGGAGCAGCTGCTCGGGTTCGCCGAGCACAGCGCCGGCGTCGCCGAGCGGCGCCGCGAGGCCGGACAGCGCGAGCAGGCGAACATGGCACTCGAGGCGTCGACCGAGTCGGTCCGCCGCGCCGAGACGCTGATCGACGCCGTCGAGACCTTCGAGGTCGAGGCGCTGCGCGCCGAGTCCACGCTCGCCGCGATCATCGAGGACTCCCGCGGCGACCTCGTCGTCGCCCTCCGAGAGCCCCAGTCCCCCGCCGTCAGCGCCGCGATCGCGGAGCTGCAGGCCGCTCTGGCCGCGCTTCCGGCCGCCGGCGTGAACACCGATCCGTTCGAGCAGCTCACGCGCCTGCGCGAGGCGAACGCCGGGCTGGATGCCGCGATCGCGGCCGCCCGCGAACGCGCCGCTCGTCCGATCCCACCGCTCGAGCACGTCCGGCACGCGATCGACGACGCCGATCGGCAGCTGGCTGTCTCCCGGGACGTCATCGCCGGTCACCGGGGCTGGATCGGCGCCGACGCCCGCACGCGCTTCGCCGAGGCCGAGCGCGTGCGCCTCGACCTCGACCGCTACCTCGGGGCGTCGGCTGCCGCGGTCACCACGATCGACGAGGACCACCGCGAGCAGGCGTTCGCCATGGCCCGCCGCGCAGCCTTCCTCGCGAGCGAGGCGCTGCAGCTCGCGCAGCGCGACATCGATGCCGCCCGCCCGCAGCCCGACCAGTGGGGCGGGCCGGGCTACGGTCAGCAGGGCGGCTGGGGCGGCGGTCGCCGCAGCGGCGGCAGCGACCTGATGGGCGGCATCCTCGGCGGCCTGGTGATCGGCAGCATCCTCGACGGCTTCATCGACTGACGCTGCCGCGGCCCCGGGTTCGGGCCGCCGGCGCGGGACGCCGCGCCTCAGTCCGCCACGACCGCCGCACGCGGCCGGTCAGGTCCCGACGACGCGAAGCCCGTCCGCGACGATGCGGCCGTCGTGGATGACGGTGCGATCGACGCCCCGGTCCATGACGGCGCTCGTCGGGGTCTCGCCGTCGACGAGCACGAGGTCGGCGCGGTCGCCCGCGGAGACGCCGGGACGATCCCCCACGCCCGAGACGCGCGGCGTCGAGTGGCTCATGATCGATGCACCGCCCATCGTGGCGACCGCGAGCGCGAGTTCGATGTGGTCGTCGCGGCGGAAGCCGTTGACGAACGCGAGCTGCCATGTGCGGTCGAGCATGTCGCAGTTTCCGTACGGGCTCCAGTAGTCGCGCTGGCCGTCCTCGCCCAACCCGACCCGGACGCCGGCTTCGACCAGATCGATGAGCCGCAGGTGCCCCGTCGTCGATGGAGCGACCGTCGCCATCGCGACATCCAGCTCGGCGAACTCGTCGATGAGTCGGCGGCTCACGGCCTCCGACACCGAGCCGAGGTCGTAGGCGTGCGAGATCGTGACCTTTCCCTGCATGCCGAGCGCACGCGTGCGCTCGAGGATCAGCTCGGTGCTGAAGACGCCGAGTGCACCCGGCTCGTGCAGGTGGATGTCGACCTCGACCTGGTACTTCTCCGCGAGCCCGAACACGATGTCCAGATGCCGGACCGGATCGCGATCGAGCTGGCTCGGGTCGATGCCGCCCATGACGTCGGCGCCCTGTTTCAGCGACTCCTCGAGGTACTCCACCGTGCCGGCCTCGCGGAGGATCCCTGCCTGCGGGAACGTCATGATCTGCACGTCGGCGTGGCTCCGGAACTTCTCCTTCGCCGCGAGGACGGAGTCGAACTTCTCGAGCTTGCAGTCCACATCGACCTGCGCGTAGGAGCGGATGCGGGTCGTCCCCTTCGCGATCATCTGCTCGAGCGTTCCCGCGACGATCTCGGCGTGCGGCACCTGGGTGTCGCGCCAGTTGTTGCGGTCGTTGAGCATCATGCCCCAGACGCCCGGTGCACCGGTGTGGGGACGGAACGGCAGCCCGATCCGGGACGAGTCGAGGTGCACGTGCACGTCGCTGAACGAGGGGAAGATCAGTCGTCCACGCCCGTCCACGTCGTCTGCGCCCGGCGCCACCGAAGCGTCGTGTGGTGAGATCGCGGCGATGCGGTCGCTCTCGATGTGGATGTCGGCGGCGTCGGCGCCCCAGGGGCGCACGTTGCGGATGATCACGAAGGTCCTTCCGGATGAGATGCCGCCGCGCAGGACCGGGCGCGCGCGGAGACAGATGAAGGGTGCGGCCGGGACGGCCGCACCCTTCATTGTCTGTCAGGCTGCCGCCTGTCAGAACGACGTGCGCCGGTTCAGGACGCCAGCTCTTCCGGCTGCGCCTGCGTGGTCAGCGAGATGACGCCGTAGTCCCAGCCCTTGCGGCGGTACACGACACTGGGGTGGTCGCTGCGGGCGTCGATGAACAGGAAGAAGTCGTGACCCACCAGCTCCATGCGATCGACGGCCTCCTCGACCGACATCCATTCGGGGTGGAACTCCTTCGTCCGGATGACGACGGGCGTATAGCCCTCTTCTTCCTCGTTGCCGGTGACGATCGGGATCTCGCCGGTCGCGACGGCGCGGAGCACCTCGACGGACGCCGGCTGCACGTCGATCCCCTCGATCGCACCGCTGCCCTTCTCGAACTTCGCTCCCCGGGGGTGGTTGCGCGCGTCGACGCGCTTGTCCTTCGCGCGACGCAGCTGCTCGCACAGCTTGTCGACGGCGAGGTCCAGCGCGGTGAACTTGTCTCCGTCCGTGGCCTCGGCCCGGATGACGGGACCCTTGCCGTTCACGGTGAGCTCGACGGTCTCGTCTTCCATCCGCCCGTTGTGATAGGCGCGGTGTGTGACCTTGACTTCGACGCGTTGAGCGCGTGGCGCGAGGTTCTCGATGCGGAGAGCCTTCTCTTCGACGACTCCGCGGAAGCGATCCGTGATCCCTACTCCCACGCCGACGATGCTGGTTTCCATCCCTGCCTCCTTGTTCCGGTCCGCCCGGCCAAGGGCGGACCATCAGTCGCCTTGTCACCCCCACGGTAGCCCGGCGTCCGGACTCTGTCACCTGTGAGTTTCGAATGCGACGGGTTCCGTTCACCCGCGTGTGCCACGGCGTCCCGGCGTCGCGGTGAGGGTGACCGCCGCCACCACGTCGACGCCTTCGGCCCGCAGCGCACGGACCGCCTCAGCGAGGCTTGCGCCCGTCGTGACGACGTCGTCGACCACCACGACCCGCAGGCCCGCGGCCGGGCGAACGTTCGCCGAAGCGCCTCGCCGCGTCCCCGCAACGGGTGGTGCGGCCGCGGCGAATGTGGCGACCAGACTGCCTGCGACGTTGCGGCGCCGCGCGTCTCGATCGAGGCCGCGCTGGTCGTCCGTCCGCCGCGCGATACGCAGCAGCCGTCGCCCGCGGCGACGTGCACGGCGGAGCAGGAGCTCGGGCACCCGGAACCCGCGCCGCCGGTACGCCGCGCGGGAGGTGGGCATCGGAACGAGCACGCAGCCGGCGGCGCCGGCCCGGTCGAGAGCGGCCGCCAGCGCCGGTGCGAGCGCCGTGGCGAGCCCGGTTCGCCCCTCCTCCTTGATCGCGCGCAGCACCCGCGCCGCGACGCCCTCGAACGCGAGCCCGCTCCACACCGCGACCCCGCCGCCGGGCGCATCGACGACCCGGCACCGCGGCTCCGGTTGCAGCGCCAGAGCGCACCGCTCGCAGAGCGCGACGTCGGGTTCGTCACATCCCGCGCACCAGACGGGCAGGAGCAGGGCGAGCGCATCGGCGCATGCCTCGCGCACCGCCACGATCAGCTGTGCCATCACGGGGACCAGCCTCGCGTCGCCGTCTCCGGCCGCGGCTGCCGCCCGGCCGATCCGTGGAGAGGTCGCCCCGGCGCACCGCTGGGGAGGAACCTACTGCGGCGCTCCCTGCTGCGTCGCGAGGACGAGGACGCCGGTCGCGGTCGGCTGCCACGCCGTGCCGCGCTTGACGTAGAGCGTGCCGTCGTCGGCCCTCAGGCGCAGGCTCGAGCCACCTGTGCCGCCGGCGATCGATGCCATGCCCGCTGACGCCGTAGACAGCGACGTCGGCGCGCCGACGACCTGCTCGACGACGGTCGACTCGGACTCCGCGCCGGCGAGGACGCCGATCGACACGTCGTCGATCCACGTGACGCCGATGTCGGTGACGCCGACCACCGCGCCGCCGACGACGGCGAGCTGCATCGTGGGGGTGCCGAGTCCGACGGGAATGCCGTCAGCGTTCCGGAGGACGCCGGCCACCACCAGCACCGTCCGGCCGCCGGCGCTGACGACGGCGGCCATCCGGGTGCCGTCGCGCGACAGCGACATCCCGGCGATGGCGGTCGCCTCGCTCCACGCATCGGCGATCTCGACGACATCGCCCCCGGGCAGGAAGGCGCGCAGCGCCGACGGCTGGTCCTGCGGAACGCTCCACACCGCGCCCGAGCCGTCGATGACGGGATCGACCAGTCCCACGCGGGTATCGAGCGATTCGGCGTCGGTTCCCGCCGAGTTCAGCCGCACGACCGCGCCCGAGGCGAGTTTCGCTGCAGCGAGGTCGCGCTGGGCGCCGACCTGCACGCTGACCGGTGCGTTCGCCTCGACGGCCGCCGAAAGGCCGGGGATCTTGTCGATCTCGTCGCCGGTGAGGAAGCCGAAGCCCTGCTCGGTGAGCACGAGCGGCGCCGCCGGCACCCGCGTGGAGCGCACCGCGACGGGCTCCGCGTCGATCTGCGTGGAGTCGACGGTCATCGCGACCTGGGTCACCCCGGCCGCCCGCAGACTCACCTCCAGCTGGGTCTGCATACGGTCGAGGACGTCGCTGTCGACCGCCAGCATCGCGTCGCCCGTGAGAGCGACGTCCACACCGTCCTCGTCGTTCGGCACGGCCGCGACGAAGGCCACGCCATCGGGGAAGGCTGTGTCCACCGAACCTGCCAGCCACTCGCTCGGAGGCTTGTTGACGAGGGCGTCCGCGATGCTGCCCGGGGCTCTGGTGATCGCGAACCAGCGCACGTCGGGCACGAGGTACTGCCACGTGGGGTCGAAGTACATCACCGGATAGCGGTTGAAGACAGTCGGGAACTGGGCCTCGTCGAGCCAGATGCCGTCGGGCGCCTCGGTGATGCGCCACTCGCCGTCTGACTGCTGCGCGAGGCGGAACGTCGAACTCGCGGTGGCGATGTCGGCGCGCTCGTAGGCGCCCTTGTCGTCGACGGATGCCACGACGTCGTAGACGAAGTCGACGGACCCTTCCTGGGTCTCGACGTAGTCGCGTTCGGCGCGCTCGTCGACGAACACGCCCGTCTCGGGCTTCCAGGTCTCACGGAACGACGGCGCGAGGAACTCACGGGCGACCGTCCAGTCGCCCCGCACGCCCGGCCCCGACCCGGCGTCGACGAAGCCCTCGACGATCTGCTCGGGTGTGGCCCCGGGCTGCGGACTGTTGGGGATGAAGGCGACGTTCTGCGAGTCGTCGTCCGTGCCGCCGCTCTCGAGTCCGTATTCCGGAGGCCCGCTCGTGGGGAAACCGGCGCACCCGGTGACGACCACCGCGCACAGCGCCAGCAGCACTGCCAGGATGCCGCGCGCCCGGGTCATCGTGTCCCTCCCGGCGATCCGGCATCCGTCGCCGTCCGGCGATCGCCGTCCGTTCCGGCGTCCAGGCGCGACACATCGACGGGCGCCGTGAGACCGAGGTCATCGAGGGCGGCCACCGAATCGTCGCCCGGATCGACGGGGATAGGCGACGCGCCGGCCAGCGGAACGTCCTGCCGCGGCAGCGTGAGGACGAAGTTGGTGCCGCGGCCGGGTTCAGACCACACCGCGAGCTCGCCGCCGTGCAGCTTCGCGTCGCCGAGCGCGATCGAGAGGCCGAGTCCGGTGCCGCCGATCGTGCGCTTGCGGGACGGATCGGCGCGCCAGAAGCGGTCGAACACGTGCTCGACGTCCGCCGCCTTCATGCCGAGGCCGAAGTCCCGGACCCCGATGGCGACGGCCTGCTGGTCGCTGTCGACGGTGACCACGATCGGGCGCCCCTCGCCGTGCTCGATCGCGTTGCCCAGCAGATTGCGCACCACGCGACGCACACGCCGGGGGTCCATGTCGACCGGGGAATATCCCCCGGGAGCCACGAGACGCACGTCCGTGCCATGCTGCTCGGCCAGCTGCTGCATGGATGCGATGACGTCCTCGGCGAGGTGCGCGAGGCTCGTCGGCTCGAGCTCCAGCTGCACCGATCCCGCGTCGTAGCGGCTGATCTCGAGCAGATCGGTCAGCAGCGTCTCGAACCGCTGCACCTGGGCGTTCAGCAGCTCGGCGGCCCGCGCGGTAGCGGGGTCGAAGTCCGCCCGCTGGTCGTTGATCATGTCGGCGGCGAGGCGGATCGTCGTCATCGGCGTGCGCAGCTCGTGCGACACGTCCGAGACGAAGCGCTGCTGCACGAGCGAGAGCTCGGCGAGCTCCTTGATCTGCGACTCGATGCTGTCGGCCATCGCATTGAACGAGCGGCCGAGGGTCGCGAGCTCGTCCTCGCCGTGCACCTGCAGTCTCACGTCGAGGCGGCCGGCTGCGAGCATGGCGCTGGTGTCGGCCGCCTCGCTGATCGGCGCGGTGACCGAGCGCAGCACGAACCACGCGATGCCGCTGATCAGCAGCACCAGCCCGATGCCGACCACCCACAGCGTGCGCTGCACGAACGTCAGGGTCTGCGGCGCGTTCGCGAGGTCGTACGCCAGGTAGAGCTCGTACGACGCGACCCCCTCGATCGTGAGCTGCTGGCCGACCAGGATCCCCGGCACGCTGGTATCGGCGCCGTCGGGGAGGGCCACCGGCTGCCAGATCTGCTGGTCGGGGTTCGTGCGCACGAGCGAGCGCATCGACGTCGTCAGCAGATCGGGCATCTCGGCTTCGTCGGTGCTGAAGTCCTGCGGGGCATTGGGCACGGGCGGACCGATGCGGTAGGCCGCGACCATCTGAGCCGACGACTGGTCGCGCAGCGCCGTGAACGCCAGCGTCATCACGTTCTGCAGCTGGACGACGTCGCTCTGCACGGCGGCGTCGAGCGTGCGCTGCGCCGCCCCCCTGGCCTGCTCGGCGTCCAGCAGCACCTGGTCCTTGCGGGAGGTGAACAGGTCGTTCTGGATCGCGAGCCCCATCCACACGCACGCGACGACGACGGCGAGCGCGGTGAGGCCGATGGTCACGAGCAGCGTGCGGAAGCGCAGCGAGCGTCGCCAGAGCCCGGCGATGGTGCCGGGCCACGCCCGCCACAGCCGCCACCACGCGACGTGCGCACGCGTCGGCGCCACGCCCGTGATCGGCGCTGTCATGGGAGCCTCAGACCACGGCGCCGGCGCGGTATCCGACGCCGCGCACCGTCGTGACGATCTTGGGGTTGTCGGGATCCTTCTCGACCTTCGCCCGCAGCCGCTGCACGTGCACGTTCACCAGGCGGGTGTCGGCCTTGTAGTGGTAGCCCCAGACCTGCTCGAGCAGCATCTCGCGGGAGAACACCTGCTGAGGCTTGGATGCCAGCGCGACCAGCAGCTCGAACTCGAGAGGCGTGAGTGCGATCGGCCCGTCGCCGCGGCGCACCTCGTGTGCGGCGACGTCGACGGTCAGGTCGCCGATGCGCAGCGAGTCGTTCGCCTGCTGGCTCGCCGGGCGCAGCCGCGTGCGGATGCGGGCGACCAGCTCCTTCGGGTTGAAGGGCTTGACGATGTAGTCGTCGGCTCCCGACTCGAGTCCCTTGACGACGTCGGCCGTGTCGGTGCGGGCGGTGAGCATGATGATCGGGATGCCGGACTCGGCGCGGATGCGGGTGCAGATCTCGATGCCGTCCATGCCGGGAAGCATCAGGTCGAGCAGGATGAGGTCGGGGCGCTCGGTGCGCCAGACGTCGACGGCTTCGGCGCCGTCGGCGCAGAACACCGTCTCGAATCCCTCCGTGCGCAGCACGATGCCGATCATCTCGGCGAGGGCGGTGTCATCGTCGACCACCAGGATGCGTGAAGTCATCGCGCGCGTTCGTTCCTTCTCTCCAGGCACAGACGGCACGCGCCGTCCCCATGCGCTTCACACAGAGTAGTCGACACGGCCTGTGGAGCGGCCGAGCCTCGCCCGAGCGGGCGCCGGGAGCCACCCGAGCGCGGCGGGTGCGGCATCCGGCCGATGTGGAACGATAGGGATCAGCCGACCCGCGCCGTCACCGACGCATCGGCGCCGACGGAAGGGGAAACCGTGACCGCGTACCCGGCTTGGACGCCGGCGTCCCGCCCCGGGATCATCCCGCTGCATCCGCTGTCGTTCGGCACGATCCTGGGACGCTCCTTCGCGGCGCTGCGCCAGAACCCGCGCGTGCTCCTGGGCTTCGCCCTCGTGGTGCAGACGCTGGCGTACGTCGTCGTGCTCGCCGGGGTGCTCGGTGTCATGTGGGCCACGTTCTCGCGCCTGAACACCCTGCAGCCCGGCAGCGACGAGTACGAGACGGTCATGGCCGGCTCGATCGCCCTGACCGCCGTGGCGGGCATCGTGCTGTCGCTGGCCGCCGGCGCCCTGAGCGTGATCGTGCAGGGCATCGTCGTCGTGGAGGTGACGCACGCGGCCGTCGCCGAGAAGCTCACCCTGGGCGCGCTGTGGCGGCAGGTCAAGCCGATCGCCTGGCGGCTGATCGGCTACTCGCTGCTGGTGGTCCTCGCGGTGGCGGCGCTCGTCACCGTCGTCGTCCTGGCGATCGTCGGTATCGCCATCGCCGCACCCCCGGCGGCCATCGCCCTCACGATCGTGGTCATCCTCGCGGCGATCCCGCTGACGTGGTGGCTGATGATCAAGCTGCTGCTCGTGCCCGCGGCGATCATCGTCGAGCACGCGACCATTCTGCAGGCGCTGTCGCGCTCGTGGACGCTCACGCGCGGCCGCTTCTGGCCGGCCCTCGGCGTCATCATCGTGATCAGCGTCATCTTCGCGGCCGTGGCGCAGGTGGTGAGCCTGCCGATGAGCTTCCTGTCGATGGGGCTGACGACGATCATCGCACCGACCGGCGCCGCCGAGCCGACGGCCATCATCGGCTTCATCGCGGCGGCCCTGCTCACGCAGGTTCTCACGCTCCTGCTGCAGGCGGTCGCTGTCGTCGTGCAGTCCACCGCCACGGCGCTCATCTACATCGACTGCCGCATGCGCCGCGAAGGGCTCGACCTCGACCTGCTGGCGTACGGCGAGCGACGGGACTCCGGAGCCGCCGACCTTCCCGATCCGTACCGCGAGCACATCGGACGCGCGATCGCGCCGCGTGGCGTGCCCGGCGCGTTCCCGGGCCAGGGCTACCCGGCGTACCCGCCGGGATACGCTCCTGCGGGCTACGCCGCCCCGGGGCAGCAGCCCGTCTACGGCGCGCAACCGGGCTACGGAGCGGCGCCCGCGTACGGTGCCCCGCCTGCGTATGGTGCGCCGCCCGCATACGGCGCACCACCGCAGTACGGGGCTCCGCCCGCCTACGGCGCGCAGCCCGCGTACGGCGCGCAGCCCGCGTACGGCGCGCAGCCCGCGTACCCCGCCCAGGCGACGGCGCCCCCGCAGCCTCCGTATCCGCCGGCGGCGAACCCGGCTCCCGCGGCGCCGGCTGCTCCCCCTGCCTCGGAGGTCTCGGCCCCGGACACTCAGGCGGATGTCGCACCCGAGGATGCCAGTTCGGCGACGGCCTGGACGGCGCCGGGCGCCGCGTCCGACGGCACCGACCGCGACTCGCCGTGGGCCTGACCTCCGCCCTGGTGCAGGCGTTCGCGCGTGCCGCCGACGCCGTGCCGCCGCTCACCCCCGACGGTGACGAGGCGCGGCGCTGGGCCGAGGAGGAGCTGTCCGACCCGGCCTACGACATCGCCGAGCCCACTCCGTTCGATCGCATCGCGCGGGCGATCGGCGACTTCATCGCGTCGCTGCTGAATCCCGACCTCTCCGGCGGCTGGGGATCGACCTTCGCGCTGGTCGCCGCCATCGTCGTCGTCGTGATCATCGTCGCCGCCTTCCTCGTGTGGGGCGTGCCGCGCGCCACCCGCCGCGCGGCAGCTCGCCCGCCGCTGCTCTTCGGTGAGACGGAGCACCGCTCGGCCGCCGAGCTGCGCGCCGCCGCCGCCGAGCGCGCGCGGGCGGCCGACTGGGAGGCCGCGATCGTGCTGCGCTTCCGGGCGCTCGCCCGCGGCTGCCTCGAACGCGGCGTGGTCGACCCGCCGCCGGGCGCGACGGTGCACGCCTTCGCGCGGGCCGCCGCCCGCGCCTTCCCCGCACTCGCGCCGCGGCTGGAGGACGCCGCGACGGCGTTCGACGACGTCCGCTACCTGCGGCGTCCCGGCACGGCGGAGCTCTATCGCCTCGTCGCCTCGGTCGACGACGCGGTCGTGTCGGCGCGACCGGCGGTGCGCGAGGAGGTGCCGGCATGACGGCGACGGCCACTCCCCCGCGGCAGGACGCCGCCACCATCCACGCAGCCACCGGACGACGCCGCCGCATCGCGGCGTGGATCGCCATCGGACTCGCGCTGCTCGTCGTCGGAGGGATCGGCGGCGCCGTGTCGGCTGCGAACCAGTGGGCTCAGCGCGGCGCACTCGACCCCGACTCCACGGGACCCGCGGGAACGCGCGCGATCGCCGAGATCCTGCGCGAGCACGGCGTCGACGTGGTCGTCGTGCGGGATCGCGCGGCGGCGTCGGAAGCCCTCGCGGCCGTGGAGGCGACCCTCGTGATGCCTGATGCGCCGGCGCTGTCCGACGACGTCGTGACCGCTCTCGCCGAAGCCGCCGATGACGTCGTGCTCATCGAGGCACGTTCCCGGACGCTCGATCTGCTGGTCGCCGGGTCGGCGCCCGCCGGCGTCGCGCCCGACGAGAGCGTCGAGCCCGACTGCCGACTCGAGGATGCCGTCCGCGCCGGCGCCGTCGCCCCCGGCGCGGTCTACCGCGCGGGTGACGACACGTCCGCCTGCTACGCGGCGGCCGACGGTTTCGGACTGGTCGTCCACGCCACCGACGCCGGCCGCGTCGCCGCGGTCGACGGCCGGGCACTCTTCACGAACGAGCACCTCGCCGACAACGGCAACGCGGCGCTGGCGGTGAACCTCATGGGGCGGCATCCGCTCGTCGTCTGGTATATGCCCGGCGCGGGCGACACCGACCTCGCCGACGCCGACCCGTCGCTGGGCGAACTCACGCCCCCGTGGGTGAGTCCCGTGATCGTGCTGCTGCTGGTCGCGGGGGTCGCCGCCGGCATCTGGCGCGGCCGCCGGTTCGGCCCGCTCGTCGCCGAGCGGCTTCCGGTGACCGTCCGGGCGTCCGAGACGACGGAGGGACGGGCGCGCCTGTACGCGCGCGCGGGCGATCCGCTCCACGCCGCGGACCGGCTGCGGATCGGCGCGCTGCGTCGGCTGGCGACCCTGCTCGGCCTCGCCGCGAACGCCGCCGCCCCCGAGATCGCCGACGCCGCGGCCGGCCGCACCGGCCTCGACCGCCGCGCGGTGCGCGGCATCCTGCTCGACGAGATCCCGCGCAGCGACGCGGAGCTCGTCGCCCTGAGCACACGCCTGAGAGACCTGGAGGACGCCGTGCGCGCGGCCGTCCGCCCCGAGAGGAGCCCCCGATGACGGATTCGCCCGTGGTGCCGAGTGCGACCGCGTCCGACGCGGTCGACCGCCCGACCGCACCCCCCGACGACGCCGCCCTGCGCGAAGCGATGAATCGCGTGCGCCTCGAAGTCGGCAAGGCCGTCATCGGCCAGGACGGCACCGTGACAGGCCTGCTGATCGCCCTGCTGGCACGCGGGCACGTGCTGCTCGAAGGCGTTCCGGGCGTCGCGAAGACGCTGCTCGTGCGGTCGTTCTCGACGGCGCTCGGCCTCGACACCACGCGCATCCAGTTCACCCCCGACCTCATGCCGGGCGACGTGTCGGGCTCGCTGGTCTACGACGCGAAGACCGGGGAGTTCGAGTTCCGCGAGGGACCCGTGTTCACGAACGTGGTCCTCGCCGACGAGATCAACCGCACACCGCCCAAGACGCAGGCGGCGCTGCTCGAGGCGATGGAGGAGCGCCAGGTCTCGACCGACGGTGTGACGCGGTCGCTTCCCGACCCGTTCCTCGTCGCCGCGACGCAGAACCCCATCGAGCACGAGGGCACCTACACGCTGCCCGAGGCGCAGCTGGACCGGTTCCTGCTCAAGCTCATCGTCGACGTGCCGGCTCGGGATGCCGAACTCGCCGTGCTGCGCCGCCATGCGAGCGGCTTCGACCCCCGCGATCTCGCCGGCGCAGGCTTGCGCCGCGCCGCCACCGCCGAGGAGATCCGCGCGGCGCAGCGGGCCGCGGCATCCGTCACCGTCTCGGACGACGTGCTCGGCTACATCGTCGACCTCGCACAGGCCACGCGCAGCAGTCCGTCGGTGCAGCTCGGCGTCAGTCCCCGCGCGGCGACCGCCCTGCTGGCGGCGTCGAAGGCGTGGGCGTGGCTGGGCGCGTACCCCGCGATCACGCCGGACCACGTGCAGACGATGCTGCTGCCGACGTGGCGGCACCGCATCCGCCTGCGCCCCGACGCCGAGCTCGAGGGTGTGTCGGTCGACGCCGTGCTCGGCTCGGTGCTGCAGCAGACCCGCGTCCCGATCTAGGAGCCGGTCGTTGAGCGAGCGAGGAACGAGCGAGACGAAACGCGCCGAACGGAACGACGCCTGATGTACCTGACCGGCCGCCTGCCGCTGCTCCTCGCCGTCGGGGCGGTGCCCGTCGTGCTGCTCTCTGCGGCGGGCGTAGACCCCTGGCTCGCAGCGGCGGCGTGGATCCTGCTGTGCCTGATCGCGGCGCTCGCCGACGCGGCGGCGGCGCCCGATCCGCGCCGGATGACGGTGCTGCGGCGCCTTCCGAGCCGCGTACTGCTCGGACAGGCGGTGCGGGCCGAGCTCGTGCTGCGCAACACCGGCGATCGCACCGTCCGCGGACGCGTGCGCGATGCCTGGCAGCCCACCGCGGGTGCGCCGGTGGAGCGCCCGGCCATCGACATCCCGCCCGGCGAGTCCCGGGCGATCGGCATCCCGCTCCTCCCCCGTCGACGCGGCGAGCTGCGATCGCGATTCGTCGTGGTGCGATCCGACGGGCCGCTGCGCCTCGCCGGACGCCAGGCGCGCCTCGACGAGCCGGGCACGCTGCGGGTGCTGCCGCCGTTCACGGCGCGACGGCACCTCCCCTCGCGGCTGGCGCGGCTGCGCGAGCTCGACGGCAACACGAGCGTGCAGGTGCGGGGCCAGGGCACCGAGTTCGACAGCCTGCGGGAGTACGTGCGCGGCGACGACGTGCGCGCCATCGACTGGCGCGCGACGGCGCGGTCGAGCACGACGATGCTGCGCACCTGGCGCCCGGAGCGCGACCGGCACGTCGTGATCATGATCGACACCGGACGCACGGCGGCAGCACGCGTCGGCGACGGCGTCCGGATGGATGCCGCGATGGAGGCCGCGCTGCTGCTCGCCGCCCTCGCGACCCGGGCCGGCGACCACGTGCACCTGCTGATGTTCGACCGCACGATCCGCGCCCGCGTCACCCGTGTCGACGGCCCGGGACTCCTGCCGGCGATGGTGGACGCCATGGCGCCCGTCGAGCCGCAGCTCATCGACACCGACTGGGATGCCGCGTTCGCCCAGGTGCGCACGCTCACGTCCCGCCCGTCGCTGGTCGTCCTCCTGACCGCGCAGGACGCCCCGGAGGCCGCGCGCGGGTTCCTGGGATCGCTGCCCGCGCTCTCCCGAGCCGCCCACGTCCTGGTCGGCGCGGTGACCGACGAGCAGGAGCCCCTGCCCGAGCGCCCCGACGCCGCCGACGTGTACCGCGCCGCCGCCATCGAGCGCAGCACGCACGACGCCGCCGTCGTGGCAGCGGCGATCGGCCGCGCGGGAGGCGAGGCGATCGCCGCCACCCCGGAGGACCTGCCGCCGCGCATCGCCGACCGCTATCTCGCGCTCAAAGCCGCCGGGCGGCTCTGAGGGCGTAACACGCCGGGTCTCGGCATCCGATCCTCCCTCACTGGTTTGGGGCGCGCCGCGCACGTTCGGGGCGCGCGGCGCACGCCCCGAACGCCGCTCGCGCGCCCCAAACGCGGGAGGACGCCGAAACGGCCGGCGACTAATGCCTGAACACGAAGGGAAACCTCGCGAGATCACGCGTCACACTCAGACACTCCGTGCCCGGTTCCTGGGAATCCGCTGGGCGTAGCGCTAGCCTCACGACGAGGAAAGGAGTCCGCCATGTCGGATACCACCATCCCGCCCACCACGGTGAACAGGCTCGTCGCGGAGGCTCTGGGAACGTTTCTGCTCGTCTTCGGCGGCGTGGGCACGGCGCTCTTCGCCGCCAACTTCCCCGCAGATGCGGAGAGCAACCCACTGGGCGTCGGATTCGTCGGCGTCGCCTTCGCCTTCGGTCTCACGGTCGTCGTGGGCGCCTACGCGTGGGGTCCCATCTCGGGCGGCCACTTCAACCCGGCGATCACGCTCGGCCTCGCCGCCGCCGGTCGCTTCGAGTGGAAGAACACGATCGGCTACATCATCGCCCAGCTGATCGGCGGCGCCCTCGGCACGACGCTCATCGTGCTGATCGGCATCTTCGGCACCGACAACTGGCTCGCGAACGCCCAGGACAGCGGCTTCGCGTCCAACGGCTTCGGCACGGGTGACTTCGGCTCGCCGGGCGGCTTCGGGCTCGGCGCCGCGATCATCGCAGAGATCCTCCTCACGGCGGTCTTCGTGCTGATCATCCTCGGTGTGACGCACTCGACCCGCGGCACGGCGGCGCTCGCGCCGCTCGCCATCGGCCTCACACTGACCCTCATCCACCTGATCTCGATCCCGATCGACAACACCTCGGTGAACCCGGCCCGATCGATCGCCGCGGCGATCTACGGCGGCCCCGAGCCCCTGGCGCAGCTGTGGGTGTTCATCGTCTTCCCGATCGTCGGTGGTCTGCTCGCCGGCGTCCTGCACCGCGCGCTCTTCGAGCCCAAGGGCACGCTGCCGCCGGTCCAGGCGGAGGCGCGCCTCAAGTAGGACTCGCAAGCATCACGACAGAGCGGCCCGCCCCCGATCGGGGGCGGGCCGCTCTCTCGTGCGTCGCGAGGTCAGACGAGGTCGAACCTGTCGAGCTCGGTGACCTTGCCCCACGCCTTGACGAAGTCCCGCACGAACTTCTCATTCGCGTCATCCGAGGCGTACACCTCGGCGACGGCCCGGAGCTCGGAGTTCGAGGCGAACAGCAGGTCGACGCGGGTGCCGATGCCGACCGGCTCGCCCGAACCGTCCTTCGCGCCCGAGAACGCGTGCGCACCGGGGTCGAGCGGCTTCCAGGTCGTGCCGAGGTCGAGCAGGTTCACGAAGAAGTCGTTCGTGAGCACGCCCTTGCGGTCGGTGAAGACGCCATAGTCCGAGCCGTCCCAGTTCGCACCGAGCACGCGCAGACCGCCCACGAGGACCGTCAGCTCGGGAGCGCTCAGCGTGAGCAGGTTCGCCCGGTCGATGAGGTGGTGCTCCTCGGGCATGAAAGCCCGCGGCCCGTAGTAGTTGCGGAACCCGTCGGTGATCGGCTCGAGGAACGCGAACGACTGCGCGTCGGTCTGCTCCTGCGTGGCATCGGTGCGGCCCGGGTGGAAGACCACCTCGTCGTCGACCCCCGCGTCCTCGGCGGCCTTCTCGACCGCCGCGTTGCCGGCGAGCACGATCAGGTCGGCCAGCGACACCTGCTTGCCGTCGGTGCGGCCGTCGTTGAACGAGGCCTGGATCTGCTCGAGCTTCGCGAGCACCGTGGCGAGCTGGGCGGGCTTGTTGACCTCCCAGTCCCTCTGCGGGGCGAGGCGGATGCGGGCGCCGTTGACGCCGCCGCGCTTGTCGCTGCCGCGGAACGAGGATGCCGCCGCCCACGTCGTCTCGACGAGCTCCGAGACCGTGAGGCCGGCGTCGAGGATCTGGGCCTTGAGCGCCGCAGCGTCTGCCGCGTCGATGAGCTCGTGGTCGACGGCCGGGACGCGGTCCTGCCACAGCAGCTCCTCGGCCGGGACCTCGGGGCCGAGATAGCGGTCGATCGGGCCCATGTCGCGGTGCGTGAGCTTGAACCATGCGCGCGCGAACGCGTCGGCGAACGCCTCGGGGTCGTCCTTGAAGCGACGCGAGATGGCGTCGTACGCCGGGTCGGTGCGCAGGGCCAGGTCGCTGGTCAGCATGCGCGGCTCACGACGGCCGTTCGAATGCGCCAGCGGCACCATGTCGGCGCCGCCGTCGTTGATCGGACGCCACTGGTGGCCGCCGCCCGGGCTGCGCATGAGCTCCCACTCGTAGGCGTAGAGGATGTGGAAGAACTCGTTGTCCCATCGGGTGGGGTGGTAGGTCCACGTGACCTCGAGGCCGGAGGTGATGGTGTCGTCGCCGTGGCCGGTGCCGTGGTTGTTCTTCCAGCCGAGGCCCTGCTGATCGAGGCCGGCGGCCTCGGGGTTGTCCTCGATATTGGTGTCGGGCGCGGCGCCGTGCGTCTTGCCGAACGTGTGGCCACCGGCGATCAGCGCGACGGTCTCCTCGTCGTCCATCGCCATGCGGCCGAAGGTCTCGCGGATGTCGCGGGCCGACGCCAGCGGGTCGGGGTTGCCGTTGGGACCCTCGGGGTTGACGTAGATGAGGCCCATCTGGACGGCTGCGAGCGGCTTCTCGAGCTCGCGGTCGCCCGAGTATCGCTCGTCGTCCAACCAGGTGGTCTCGGGGCCCCAGTACACGTCGGCATCGGGCTCCCACACGTCGGGGCGGCCGCCGGCGTAGCCGAACGTCGTGAAGCCCATCGACTCGAGCGCCACGTTGCCCGCGAGGATCATCAGGTCGGCCCACGAGAGCGACTGGCCGTACTTCTTCTTGACCGGCCAGAGCAGGCGGCGAGCCTTGTCGAGGTTGACGTTGTCGGGCCAGCTGTTCAGCGGCGCGAAGCGCTGCTGACCGGCGCCGCCACCACCACGGCCGTCGGTCACGCGGTAGGTGCCGGCGCTGTGCCACGCCATGCGGATCATCAGCGGACCGTAGTTGCCGAAGTCGGCGGGCCACCAGTCCTGCGACGTCGTGAGGGTCTCGGCGATGTCGGCCTTGACCGCGGCGAGGTCGAGCGACTCGAACGCCGCCTTGTAGTCGAAGTCCTCGCCGAGCGGGTTAGCGACGGCCGGGTTCTTCGCGAGGATCTTGAGGTTCAGCTGGTTGGGCCACCACACGCTGTTGGCGTTGCCGGTGGTCGGGTGCGGCTGGCCGCCGTGGATCACCGGGCAGCCCTCGGACTCGTTCGGACGCGGGCGGCTCTCGCCGTCCTCACGCTCGTCGACCGGCGTGTCGATCGGGGTGACCGCCTGGTCGGCGTCGGTGGGGTTCTCGCCGATCTCCGGGATCGTGTCGTTGGTGTCGGTCATGAGCTTCCTTCCAATCGGGATGGGCTATCAGAGGGTCGGACAGGATGTCAGGAGCGCGCGGTGGCGACCGGCTCGGCGACGCTCGCCTCGGCCGTCGCACAGGCGGGGCACACACCCCAGAAGGTGACCTCGGCCGCCTGCAGCGCGTAGCCGTGCGCGTCGGACGGCGTCAGGCAGGGCGCCTCGCCCACGATGCAGTCGACATCCTGCACGGCGCCGCATTCGGAGCAGATGAGGTGGTGGTGGTTGTCGTCGACGCGCAGCTCGAACAGACCGGGCCGGCCCGCGGGCTCGATGCGGCGTGCGAGTCCGGCGTCGACGAAGTCGCCGAGCGCGTTGTACACCGACTGCAGGCTCGTCCCGGGAACCGTCCGCGCGACGATGCCGAACAGCTCGTCGGCGCTGGCGTGCGGGCGCTCGATGAGCGCCTCGACGACCGCGCGCCGGGAGTCGGTGACCCGCAGCCCTGCCGCCCGCAGGCGTGCCGCCGTGTCGACGGCGGTATGCGGGCTCATACCCTCAGCCTACCGTTGTTTTGATTGATTCAAAACAGTGCTATGCGCATGCACCCTCGCTCTCCCCGCCCTCCTCGTTCACTTGCGCTGAACGTACGCCGATCCCGGCGTGGAGCGTACGTTCAGCGCAAGTGAACGACGGGAGACGAGGCGGGGAAGACGCCGCGGGGGGTCAGCCGGCGACGAGAGTCGGGGTGCCGGCCTCGTACTCGGTGAGGTCGCCGCTCTCCCCCAGGCGGTGCGCGCGGCGTCCGACCACGAGCATGTAGACGAGGAACAGTCCGAAGGCTGCCGCGCCGATGCCGATCTTCACGGGCCACGGCCAGGGCTGCGCCGTGACGAAGCCCTCGATGATCCCCGAGAAGCCGAGGGCGATGACGAGGCCGATCGCGATCGTTGCCAGCGAGCGTCCGGCGGCGGCCAGCGACTCGCCGCGCGACCGCGGGCCGGGCGCGACCCAGGCCCAGAAGATCTGCAGGCCCGCCGCACCGGCCACGAAGATGCAGGTGAGCTCGAGCATCCCGTGCGGGAGGATGTACAGCACGAACACGTCGCCGCGGTCGAACGCCGCCATGATCGCCGCCGCCGTGCCGACGCCGACGGCGTTCTGCACCAGCACCATGACCGGCCAGACCCCGGTGATGCCGAAGAGCACGCACTGGGCCGCGATCCAGGCGTTGTTGGTCCACACCGTGCCCGCAAACACTGCCGCCGGGTTCTCGCTGTAGTACTCGGTGAACTGGTTCTCGGCGTAGTGCTCGAGTTGCGCCTGGCTGCCGAGGCTGGCCACCAGAGCGGGGTCGCCCGACACCCACAGGGCCACGACGGTGACCACGGCCACGAAGCCCAGCGCGATGGCGAGCGTCGTCCAGCGGACCCGGTACAGGGCGGCGGGAAGCTGGAGCGCGAAGAACCGCGGGATCTGGCGCATGACGTTCTCGGGCGCACCCGTGAGCCGCAGCCGCGCGCGTCCGAGCATCGTCGAGATGTGATCGCCCTGGACGCTGCGTCCGGCGGACGTCTTCGCGTCGGCGAGATCGGCGGATGCCGCGCGGTACCGCGTCACGAGCTCGTCGACCTCCGCGCCGGAGAGGTGCCGCCTGCGGCTGAGTTCGTCGAGCCGCGCCCACTCCTCGCGCCGAGCGGCCGTGAGCGCGTCGAGGTCCATGTGTTTCACTGTAGCCATGACCGCTGAGCGCCCCGCGATCGTCGACATCCATCAAGACGAGGTGCTCACCGGCGAGGCCGTCGCGCTGGACGTGCAGCCGCTCGGCTACTTCCTGCGGGCGCTCGGCGTGCTCATCGACATGCTGCTCGGCGTCGCCGTGCTGCTGCTGTTCGCGTGGGGACTCAGCTGGCTGCTCGGCCTGGGGGCGATCGACCCGGCGGTGGTGCCCATCCTGACGATCGTCGTCCTCGTCCTCGTCATGATCGTGATCCCGACGGTGGTCGAGACGACCACCCGGGGCCGCAGCCTCGGACGCCTCGCGGTCGGCGGCCGGATCGTCCGCGCCGACGGTGGCGCCGCAGGCTTCCGGCACGCGTTCATCCGGGCACTCGTCGGCGTCTTCGAGCTGTGGTTCACGGTCGGCGCCGTCGCGGCGCTGGTCGGAGCATTCACCCCCCGCTCGCAGCGGCTCGGCGACCTGCTCGCCGGCACCTACTCGGAGCGAACACGCACCCCTCGTCTTCCCGACGTGCACCTCGGCATCCCGCCGGTCCTGGCCGACTGGGCGGCGGTCGCCGACGTCGCGCGACTGCCGGAACGGCTGTCGCGACGCCTCGCGCAGTTCGCACGCTCGGCGGCCAACATGGAGCCGACGGCGCGTGCGCGAGTCGCGGCATCCCTCGCGCGGGAGACGGCCGTGCACGTCTCACCCGTGCCGGCCGTCGACCACGAGACGTTCCTCATCGGCGTCGCGGCAGTGCGGCGCGAGCGCGAGCTGCGCGCGCTGCGCCTGGAGACCGCCCGCGCCGACGCACTGGCGGCTCCGGTCTCCGCGCCGCCCCGCGGCTTCCCCGAGCGCTGACAACCCTGAGACCCGACCGCCGAGACCGAGGGTGTCACCCGATGTCTCGTGCGTCAGATGAGGTCTCACCGAAGCGGGTGGAGGGTGGGGCGACCGGGCGGGCCTCAGTAGCGGTAGTGGTCCAGCTTGTAAGGGCCCTCGACCGGCACGCCGATGTAGGCGGCCTGCTCGTCGCTGAGGGTCGTGAGCTGCACGCCCAGCGCGTCGAGGTGCAGGCGCGCGACCTTCTCGTCGAGGTGCTTGGGCAGCGTGTACACGGCGGTCGGGTACTCGTCGCGCTTCGTGAACAGCTCGATCTGCGCGAGCACCTGGTTCGTGAACGATGCGCTCATGACGAACGACGGATGCCCGGTGGCATTGCCCAGATTCAGCAGCCGGCCCTCGCTCAGCACGAGCACGCTGCGCCCGTTCGGAAGCCGCCATTCGTGCACCTGCGGCTTGATCTCGACCTTCTCGACCTCGGGCAGCGCCTCGAGGCCCGCCATGTCGATCTCGTTGTCGAAGTGACCGACGTTGCCGACGATCGCGAGGTGCTTGAGCTTCAGGAGGTCCTCGGTGTTGACGACGTCCTTGTTGCCGGTGCCCGTGATCAGGATGTCGACCTGACCGGCGACGTCGGCGAGGCGCGCGACCTGGTAGCCGTCCATCGCTGCCTGCAGCGCGCAGATCGGGTCGACCTCGCTGACGATGACGCGGGCGCCCTGACCGCGCAGGGCCTCAGCGGCGCCCTTGCCGACGTCGCCGTAGCCGCAGACGAAGGCGACCTTGCCGCCCATCAGCACGTCGGTCGCGCGGTTGATGCCGTCCGGCAGCGAGTGACGGATGCCGTACTTGTTGTCGAACTTCGACTTCGTGACGGAGTCGTTGACGTTGATGGCCGGGAAGAGCAGGTCGCCTGCCGCCGCCAGCTCGTACAGCCGATGGACGCCCGTGGTGGTCTCCTCGGTGACGCCGAGCAGGTCCTCGGCCATCCGCGTGAAGCGCTGCGGGTCGCGCGCCAGGCTGGCGCGCAGCGTGTCGAGGATGATCCGGTACTCGGCGGAGTCGTCGGCCGCGGCATCCGGAACCGCTCCTGCCTTCTCGAACTCGACGCCCTTGTGCACGAGGAGGGTCGCGTCACCGCCGTCGTCGAGGATCATGTTCGGGCCGTCGAAGCCCTCGGCCGACCAGTCGAAGATGCGGTCGGCGAGGCGCCAGTATTCCTCGAGCGTCTCGCCCTTCCACGCGAAGACCGGGACGCCCGTCGGGGCGTCGACCGTGCCCGTCGGACCGACGACGACGGCCGCGGCGGCCTCGTCCTGCGTGGAGAAGATGTTGCAGCTCGCCCAGCGCACCTGCGCGCCCAGCGCGACGAGCGTCTCGATGAGCACGGCGGTCTGCACCGTCATGTGCAGCGAGCCCGCGATGCGCGCGTTCTTCAGCGGCTGCGTCGGGCCGAACTCCTCACGCAGCGCCATGAGGCCCGGCATCTCGTTCTCGGCGAGACGCAGCTGATGGCGGCCCGCTTCGGCCAGAGAGAGGTCGGCGACTTCGTACTCGAACCCCTCAGTGAGCTCTGAGACGGCAGGGGTGGAAGGCGCGGCGACGGGCGTGTGGGTCGGCATCCGCCCATTCTCCCACGGCCGCTCAGGCGCGGAGGGTCTCGTGCCGCACGACCACCCAGCCCTTGGGTACCGACAGGCGGTCGGTGTGGATCGCGCACAGGTCGTGCGCGTGAGGATCGCCGCCGGCGCCGAGCGGACCGAGTGCCGCCATCTGGTCGCCGTAGTCGTAGGTGAGCGTCGACACCGCCTCACGGGCGCAGCCGACCTTGGAGCAGACTCTCTCGCGCATCGGGTCGACGCTACCGCGCGCCCCACCCATGCGGACGGATGCCGCGCCGCGGCGTCTCCGCCCCGTCAGCATCGGGCAGCGCTGGCCGCGACGTCGTGGGAGAGGAGCCGCTCCCCCACCCCGCCCTAGGATGGGCATATGGCGTGGCGGCGTACCCGGACCAGCGAACGCGCGCAGCCGCGCGCGTCTCGCCATGGACGACACGGCCGCGAGGGCCGGAGCCCCGTGGTGCGTCCTCCCCTCCCGCCACTGGACACCCGCGTCGACCGCTTCGACCTGTCCGTCGGCACCGCGGCGGAGTTCCTGCGCTCGGCCTGGCCCGAGCTCCGCGACGTGCGGTTCGAGGTCGCAGACATGCCGGCGGCGACCGACGACGACGGCATCCCTCGATGGACCGTGCTGCCCGACGCGGGCCGCATCATCCTGTACCGCCTGCCGATCGAGCGGCTCAGCCATCTGCACCGCGACGACGAGCTGCATCGGCGCATGCTCGTCGAGGGCGCCGTCTTCCGGGCCGCGGCGGAGTATCTGGACCGCGACCCGTGGGACCTCGGCCCGGAGCGCTTCCGCTACTTCTGACGCGGCTCGGATGAATGCGAGCGCGAGCGAGCGTTGACGCGAGCCGCGTCAAGGTTGAGCGAGCGAAGCGAGTCGAAACCCCCTACCGTGGGGCACCAGAAGGCTCGACTCAGGGGTAGACGAGGACCTCGGAGGTCGCGACGTCCGCCGGCCACACCGGCACGCCCGCCAGCGCGCCGTCTCCCGCGAAGGACAGGCCGGCGCGCACGGGGGCCTCGGGCTCGAACCGGTACACCGCGCGCGCGGCCAGTCGCACGGCGACGGACCCGTTCGCCGGGATCGTGAGATCGAGCGGGGATCCGCCGTCGACCGGCGCGACGGCGACCGCGACCGGTTCGTTCGACGGATTCACCACCGAGAGCGACGGAGTCGGTCCTCCGGGCGTCGCGAAGAGGGATGCCACCGCCACCTCGGGCGCCGGGGTGTACCACGCGAAGTCGTCGCCCTCGTCGACACCGGTCGCCTGCCAGACCGCCGCCACGAGGGGTTCGTCCGCATCGATCGTCACCGTGTACGAGCCGGCGGTCAGGCTGTCCAGCGCCAGCTCGAGCGGTTTGCCGGCCTCGAGCGCCACCTCCTGCGGCTCGCGCACCGGTTCGCGGCCGCCGACCGTGGTGACGGTCACCCGTGCGGTCGCGGGCGCAGCGGGCGCCAGCATCCGCAGCACGGTCACCTCGTCGGCCGCGCCGTCCGCGGCTGTCGCGCGCGTCACGGTGATGCCGGTGATGACCTCTGTCGTCTCGGCATGCGCGACAGGACCGACCTGGTCGACGCCGCCCGGCGTGAGCGTGCGCGTGATGCTCGCCTGGAGGGACGCCCGGATCGGCGCGCCGACAGCCGACACGCGCACCACGGGCGTCTCTTCGCCCAGCGCGATGCCCGCCAGGGGCACGACGCGCTGGGTGCCGGGCGGGACGACGAGGTCGACGCCGCCGGGAGGGGTCTGCGGCCCCGCGGCCCCGTAGACGGTCAGCTGCACCGTCGCCGGAACGGTGCCCGGGTTCGCGAGCAGCACGAGGTCGGCCGCGCCGGTGGCCCCGGACCCGCCGACGAGCCACGAGTCCAGCAGTGGCGGCCGGCATGCCGAGGCGGCGAAGCCGGAGAGGTCGTCGGCCGACGCGGTCGCCGCGCCCGTGGCTGCCACGTCGACCGCCTGGCCGTCGAGCGGCGGAGCCGTGTAGGCCAGCGGGCCGGGTCCGACGTCGGTGGTCTCCAGACGCTGCTCCGCAGGCCGTTCGCCGTCTGCCACCCCGACGACGACCGATTGCGGCGCGACCACGGTGATGGCGTCGGCGGCCGCCGGATTGCGGCCGATCGACAGCAGCCCGCCGTCGCACGCGATCACGGACGCCGCGGGCGCCGGTGTGGCCCGCACGCTCAGCGGCTCGCGCGCGACCGTCGGCCACGGCACCGAGACGGCGGTGACGACGGCGACCACGGCGACGATCGACACGGCCGTGCCGATCAGCAGGCGGGCGCTCGTCGTCGCCCAGCGGAACACCCGTCGGTCGCTCATCGACCCTCCTGCCAGTGAGGTCCCACCACGCGTGGGGTGCGGCGCGCCTCGCGGATCGACGTCGCCGTCGGCAGCGCGAGGAGCAGGGCGATCCCGAGGATGGCGAACTGCCCGAACGCGATCCACCGCGCGAGGGCGGAGACGGATGCCGCTTCCGCCGGACGCGGTGCGATCTCATCGACGACGCGCCAGAGCTCTCCCTTGGCGGTGTCGCCCACGACGACGAGCGTGTCGCGCTGGCCGAGCGCCGTCATGGCAGACAGCCGCATCGTCCGCGCGCCATCGGTCTCGGGCGGTGTCGACGGCGCCAGCAGGATGAACCCGATGCCCCGGTCGGCGAGCTCGGCGACGACATCCTCCGAGGAGGGGGTGACGAGATCGGCGGCGAGGGCCGCCAGCTCCTCGTCCTGAGAACTCGCCTGAGTGCGGGTCGACAGCAGCGTGGTCTGACCGCCGACGGTCTCGCTCGCACCCCAGACCACCTGGGCAGCGACACCGGCGTCGGCCTGCGGAGTGAGCACGATGGTTCCGACATCCGGGTCGTCGCGCCCCTCGGCCGCGACGAAGGCGGGAAGCGTGCTGGCGGGACCGTTGGCGATCGTCGCGGTGCCGCGGGTGAAGGCGGTGAGCGACGGCACGGCGAGCATCACGGCCGCGGCGAAGACGAGCGTGGCCGCCAGCCCGCGCGCCAGCGCGACACGCGGGGCGAGACCGGCATCCAGGGCAACCAGCGCCCCTCCGAGCGCGCCGAGCCATGCGAGGCTCAGCCCGGTGCCGGGCCACAGCGCAACGGTGAGCGACTGGACGAACGACACCGACACCCCGACCGCGGCGAACGCCGTGCCGAGGCCGAGCGCGGTCACTGCGAGCAGCACGATGCCGGCGGCCCAGCGCTGCGTCAACGGCGCCGCGAGGGCGAGCAGGGCCAGCGGCACGCTGAGCAGGGGCACCCACCAGGTCGGCCCGTCCGGCAGCAGAGTCGCCCACCCGGCAAGATCCGAGGTCGGGATGCCGGCTGCCAGGAGCGCGCGGCCCGCGGCGTCGGCCGCGACCTGCGGTCCTGCCCAGGGCACACCCGGGTCGGCGACGAGTCCCCACGCGCGTCCGTGGGTCAGCGCGTTCCAGACGAGCGGGAGTGCGAGGGCGAGCGACGGCACGAGCGTCCACACCAGACGTGCCACGCCGCGACCCGCACGGAGGACGATGCCGAGCACGACGGCGCCGAACCACAACACCGCCATCGCGGGCGCCAGGGATGGCGCTGCCGCCAGCACGGCGGCAAGCAGCAGCGAGGCCGCCCCCGCCCCTGCCCACGACCGATGCGCGACCGCACCCGCATAGAACAGCCACGGCAGCAGCAGGTGAACGAGCACTCCGGTGGGCCGCCCCTGGGTGAGCGCGACGAGGAGCGTCGGCGACAGCGCCCACACCGCACCGCCGAGCAGCCGCAGGCTGGCCCGTTCGGTCACCCGCGTAGCCGCGAACCAGCCGCCGAGCGCGGCGAGCGGCAGCGCGAGGATCCACAGCAGCACGAGCGCCCGCGACGGCGCCCACGGCCAGAGCGAGCCGAGCACCGCGATCACGGCTGCGAACGGATCCGCCGGCCCGATCGTGTCGAGTCCGAGCGCTCGCTGTCCGTACGCGGCGTCATCCCACAGCTGACCGACGGTGTTCGCGAGGGGCTGGAGCGCTCCCCCGCCCAGCACCGGCCATGCCAGCAGCGCGGGGAAGGCGGCGACAGAGACGGCGAGCGCGGCGAGCACCAGCCAGGCAGCCCCACCGGCGAAGAACCTCAGGTCGCTGCGCCGATGGCCGCCGATCGCGACCTCGGGGTCGTCGTCGAGACGTTCGCGGAGTTCGGCCTGCGTCGTGCGCAGCGGCGCCACCTGCGCCCACGACGCCGTGCGTGCGCGCGCGATGCGGCGACGTGCGCGCCATACCGGCACGATCCCGACGAACGCCACGGCCGCCGCGCCCCACTCGGAGGCGATGCGACCCGGTTGCTTGCGGACGAGATCCACGACGGTGCGCCAGAGCGCGAGCGGCAGCACGGACAGCCAGTGCAGCGGCGTCGCGACGGCCGGCGCGTACGCCAGCCGTCGGCGCAGCTGCGCCACGCGCTCGGCATAGACCGCGCGACGTCGGCGCTGCGGGGTCAGCGGCACCGGCAGACCGGCGACGCCGTCCCCTGCCGTGGCGACGAGTGCTGCCGGGACCAGCGACACGCGGCCCCCGGCCAGTCGCGCCCTCACCCCGAGGTCGAGTCCCTCGTCGGCGCCTGCGAGGCCGCGGTCGAGGCCGCCGAGCCGGTCCCAGGCATCGGAGCGGACCAGGATGCCGCGCACGTCGGCACCGAGCACGTCCTCCTGCGCGTCGTGCTGCCCCTGATCGAGCTCGCCGTCGGCGAGGCCTACCGTGCGGCCGACCCGGGTCATGCTCACGCCGAGCGAGACGATCTCGGAACGGTCGTCCCAGCGCACGAGCTTGGGCGCCACGAAGGCGACCGACGGCGACAGCTCGAGGGCTCCGGCCAGCCGGGCGAGCGCGTCGGGCTCCGGCGCCGTATCCTGCGCCAGCAGCCAGAGCGCGTCGCCATCGACGTTCTCGCCGCGGCGCGGCGACACGAGCGCCGTCGCCGCCGCGAAACCGGTGGATGCCGGAGCCTTCACGACGGACTCGGCGCCTGCGGCATCCACGATCTCGAAGAGGTGGTCGTCACCGCCGCAGACCACGATCGTGAGGGCGTCGACCGGACGCGTCTGCTCGGCGAGCGCCGCGAGAGTGCGTCGCAGGTGGAATGCGGCCGGCGTGCGACCGTCGGGACGGACCACGAGAACCGCGTGTATCCGGTTCGACGCGGAGGCGCGCGTCAGCGCGGACTCCGAGGGGCCGGAGCTCGCGAAGGCAGCGTTCGAGGTGACACCGTCCGACGACGGACTGGTCGGCGGCACAGGGGTCGGCGAAACGGTGGGCATGTCCTGGTCAGCCTAGGTCGCGCTCCATCGCCAGCTCGGGCGAACGCGCCGGGTCGGCCGGATCGAACCGGCCGACCGGCGTGCGTTTCAGCCCGCTCGACGCTTCAGCTTGCGACGTTCGCGCTCGCTGAGACCGCCCCAGATACCGAATCGCTCGTCGTTCTGCAGCGCATAGTCGAGGCATTCGCCTCGCACGTCGCACGACGTGCAGATGCGCTTCGCATCACGCGTGGAGCCGCCCTTCTCGGGGAAGAACGCCTCCGGATCGGTCTGCGCACATAGTGCGTCGGTCTGCCATGCGAGCGGATTGTCTTCTTCCGCGTCGATGTTGCGGCGAACCCCCGGTACCCCCAGTTGAACCGGATCGACGAACCAGTCGTCGGGAACGCCGGAACGGTATTGAGAAACCGTCATGTCGTTCTCACCCCCCGTGATCCTGCTCCACGCTGGTGCGTGTACGGATAATTACACCCGTGTAGTTCGCCGAGGTCAAGTCGCAGATAGTAAACGCTCAACCGCCTCTTGAACCTTCACGACGCGCCGACGGCGTGTCGCGCTGTGATAACGGTCCGATGAGAAAGCGATGAGCCCGCGGTTCAGCGTCCCGGAAGGGCGATGAAGAGCTCTCCTTCACCTGCCACGCGGACCCCGCCTTCGTCCGGGGTCACGAGCACGGCGGCCCCGGGTACGAGGTCCGACGCCGCTCCCGACGCGAGCCCGACGACCTTGAGTGACCCGCCGGTGGCGACCGCGATCGCCGGTCCCGCCAGCGGCACCTCGACCCCCTCCCGCGTCGGCGTGACGGCGAGCAGAGCGAAGTCCGAGACCGGCACGTCGTACTGGCCGATGCCTTCCCCGAGCGCACGCGCCCGGATCACCGGCGGCAGCCCCGGCGTCGGGTCGAGCACGCTCACGAGCTCGGCCGCGTCGACGTGCTTCGGCGTCAGACCACCGCGGAGCACGTTGTCGCTCGCCGCCATCAGCTCCACACCCAGACCGTCGAGGTAGGCGTGCAGGACGCCGGCCGGCACGAAGAGTCCTTCGCCGCGACGCAGGGTCACAAGGTTCATCAGCAGGGCCACGACGATGCCGGGGTCGCCGGGGAAGGCGGCATCCAGCGTGCGCGCGAGTTCCAGCTCGGCGGAGAACTCGTCGGACCCGGCTGAGACCGCGGCGGCGACGACGTCGCGCGCGACGTCGGCCCCGTCCGAGAGGAGCCAGCCGATGACGGCAGAGAGTGAGGCATCCTCGGCTTCGAGGCGCTCCGCGAGTGGTGCGGCACCGGGTCCGAGCGCGGCGACGAGGCGGCGCGTGGCCTCGATCTCGCGGAGGCCCGCGAGCGCCCGGAACGTGTCGCTGAGCGCCACGATCAGCTCGGGCTTGTGATTGGCGTCGCGGTAGGTGCGCTCGCCGGCGTCGCGCGGGATCCCCGCAGCCTCCTCGCGCGCGAAGCCCGCCTCAGCCTGCGCCTTGGAGGGGTGCGCCTGGATGGAGAGAGCGGATGCCGCCGCCAGCAGCTTCAGCAGGTACGGCAGCGGCGCATCGATACCGGCCGCGGCCCCTTCTTCGGCGACCCACCGGTCGAGCGTGCGGCCGTCGGGCGTCTCGGACGGGTCGCCCGGGTGATCCCCGAACCACACCTCCGCCTCAGCGCGGCCGGACGCCTCGCGTCCCTCGAGTTCGGCGAGCAGGGAGAGCGAGCCCCACGCGTAGTCACGGGGGTCGTTGGCAAGCGGGATCAGCACCCGAACAGCCTAGCGACGCGGCCGTCGCTGACCCCGCCCGCGCCCCCGCTGATCGCGCAGGGCGCCGGGGTACGCTGTGAGGCGATGGCCGTCCACTCCAAGCACCCGGCGTCGGCGCCGCCGGGCCCGCCGGTCCGCGAGAAGACCGGCCACCTCATGCTGCGCGGCTGGTGCATCTTCGTGCTCTTCATGGCGCTGTCGGGCACCGCCTGGGTGCACGCATTCGGCGAGCTCACCGCCACCGTCATCACGATCGCCGGCGGTGTGCTGTCGGCCGTGCTGTGGATCGTCCTGCGCCCACCCGTCCAGTGGCGCCGCCTGCCGTGGTTCGTCGTCGCCTACGTCGTGTGGGCGACGCTCTCGCTCGCATGGTCGGCCTGGCCGCAGGCGACCGCGCTCACGCTGCTGCTCCTGTACATCACCAGCCTGCAGGCGCTGTTCATCGGCAGCGTGCTCACCTGGCGGGAGCTCGTGCGCGCCATCGCCTCGGCGCTCAAGTGGGTCCTGGCACTGTCGATCCTCTTCGAGCTGTGGGTCGCCGTCTTCATCGGCGAGCCGGTCCTGCCGGGATTCGTGGTCGAGAAGGCCGACGACCCGATCGAGTACTGGTCGCGCAACAACCTGTTCGACTTCCCCGGGCGACTCCAGGGCATCATGGGCAATGCGAACCTGCTCGCCCCGGTCGCCCTGCTCGCGATCGTCGTCTTCGCGATCCGCCTCGCATCGGGTGCGCCGCGCCGCACGTTCCTGTGGATCTGGATGGCGCTGTCGGCCTACCTCTTCATCCGCGCATCGTCGGCGACCGCCTATCTCGCGGCCGCCGCCGTCGCCGTGGTCCTCGTCACGGTGCTCCTCATGCGGCGCGCGACCAGGCCGGGTGAGCGCACCAAGTACTACGTCGCGTACGCCGCGGTCGGGATCGGCGGCCTCCTCGGACTGTGGCTGCTGCAGGACGCGATCTTCACCGCCCTCGGCCGCAGCGCCGACCTCACCGGTCGGGAGGGCATCTGGGAGGCCGTGCTGGCTCGCGCCGCGGAACGCCCGTGGGTCGGCTGGGGCTACGCGACCCCGTGGGTGCCTTCGGATCCGGCGTTCGACGAGTGGATCATCGACCACGGCCAGACCGTGATGCAGGCGCACAACATGTGGATCGATGTCGCGATGCAGCTCGGCATCATCGGCGTCGTGCTCCTCGCAGTCCTCTACTTCGCCTTCGTGTGGCGGGCATGGTTCTTCGCCGTCGACCGGCCGCGCTGGGATCTCCGCGCCGACCGCCCCTACTCACCGCTGACGCTCCTCCCCACGCTCGTGGGCGCGATCCTGCTCGTGCAGGGTCTCGCCGAGTCCACACCCCTCCTGCTGTGGGGCTGGCTCTTCGTCGTCATGCTCGGCGCGAAGATCAAGCAGTCGCCGCACGTCGGCGTCGGCCCCGCCGAGCAGAGTGCCGCGATCGAGCGCGGCGACCCCGTCGAACTGGGCGAGTCTGCGGGCCGGCGGCTCCCGGCACGGCGACCCGCTCGGCGCGCGTCGGGCACCGAGTCGAGCGTGGTCGCCGCGGGCGACCCGGCAGGGTCCGGCGCGTGACCGATACGCCGCGGTCCGCGTCGCCCGGGTGGCTGGGCGCCCTGCTGGACTCGGCGGCCTTCGCCCGCGCCTTCACCCTCGTCGTCTTCGCCACCGTCTTCTCGGCATTCGCGATCGAGCGGATCGCCGGACACGTCACCTACGTGACCATCGTGGCCGGGCTCTGCATCCTGGGTCTGGCGGTCATGGTGGCGCGCCGGCGCGAGATCTCGCTGCTGCGGCTGGTGCCGACGACGGTGCTGATCTTCATCGGGTGGGCCTTCGCCAGCATCGTCTGGAGCAGCGACACGAGCGCGTCGTTCTGGAGCTGGGTGTCGATGGCCGCGCTGGCGTTCCTCGCCGTCGTCATCGGGCACGTGCGCGACACGCTGCAGACCGTCCGCGCGCTGGGTGACGTGCTGCGGGTGCTCCTGAGCGTCTCCCTCGCACTC
This sequence comes from Microbacterium sp. LMI12-1-1.1, assembly GCF_040676455.1. Classification (NCBI taxonomy): domain Bacteria; kingdom Bacillati; phylum Actinomycetota; class Actinomycetes; order Micrococcales; family Microbacteriaceae; genus Microbacterium; species Microbacterium sp. LMI12-1-1.1. The sequence continues at coordinate 324,411 of NZ_JBEGIA010000016.1, forward strand.
GAGGTGCTGTCGGGCGTCCTCCTCGACCTGCCGTTCACCTTTCTCGGCATCCAGGGCAACATCGCCCAGCTGGGTCCGGTGCAGGGCATCTTCGGCACGCGCAACCTGCTGGGCTTCGTCGCCGTCATCGCGCTCATCACCTTCCTCATCGAATACCGCACCCAGTCGGTCCGCCCCGGAGTCTCGGTGGCCTCCGTCGTGCTCGCCGGGGGCCTGGCTGCGCTCAGCGACTCCCCCACCGTGGTCGTGCTCGCGCTCGGCGTCGGGCTCGCCGTCGGAGCCCTCGCCCTCGTTCGGCACGCGCGGCCCGAACGTCGCGCCGGCCTGCAGCTCGCACTCGGAGCGCTCGTGGTCATCGGGGTGTTCGTGGGCTACGCGGCGCGGCATCCGATCATCGCGCTGCTCGGCGCCGGCACCGACTTCTCGATGCGCGTCGAGCTGTGGAACTTCATGGTCGACATCCTCCGCCAGAAGCCCGTGCAGGGCTTCGGCTGGTTCGGAGTCTGGGACCAGAAGGAGTACCCGTTCAACGCGATCAACTTCTGGCTCGACACGAAGCACGCCACCGGCCTCAACGCCTACTTCGACGTCGCGCTGCAGCTCGGCTGGGTCGGCCTGGTGCTGTTCCTTGCGCTGGCTGCACTGGCGCTGGCGCGTTCATGGCTCGTCGCCGGCGAGCGCCGCTCGGTCGTCTACGCCTGGACGCCGCTCATCCTCGTCACCCTCCTCATCGACTCGATGTTCGAGAGCTTCGCGCTGACGGGGCTCGGTTGGCTGATGCTCGTGCTGTGCGCCGTGAGAGCGGGCCAGTCCCGCTCGTGGCGCGAGAGCCTCGGCGGCGGAACGGATGCCGGAGACGGCGGTGTTGCGGAGGACTCGGGGCTGCCTCACGTGAAGGGGGACAGTTAAGGGCGCGCGGAGAACTCGGTGACAGCCAAAAGGGCGCTCAGCATACGTTGATGTATCCAACCCTTACACTTGCTTCACCCGATCCTTCAACCTCGAGCGAGTGAACGTTGCGTGAACACCTGCGAGGCTCGCCCCTCGTGCGCGCACTACGCTTCCTGCCCTACTCAGCGCCCTATCGGTTGCTGTCGGCGGTTGCGCGCCCCCGGACGAACCGTGTCCTCTTCCTTTCGGACTCCCGCCGGGGTTTCGGCGGAAACCTGGCCTACATCCGCGACGAGTTGCGTCGCCAGCAACCTGACACCGAGATCATCGGCATCTTCAAGCCGAGCCTTCGCGCACGCCGATCGTTTCTCGACGCCCTCCGCCTGCCATACTTCATGGCGACGAGCGCGGTCATCGTGCTCGACGACTTCTATCCACTCGTATACCCGCTGCGGATTCGGCGCGGAACGCGGCTCGTCCAGGTCTGGCACGCAGCCGGCGCATTCAAGCGAGTCGGCCATAGTCGCGCCGGACTGCCCGGGGGGCCTACTCCCGGCAGCCGCATACACCGGAATTACACGGCCGCGACCGTCAGTTCGCCAGGTGTGCGGGCGGATTACGCGGAGGCCTACGGGATTCCCGTCGAGCGGGTGCACGCGCTCGGAGTCCCCCGCAGCGACGTGTTCTTCGATACGGGCCGGCTACAACGCACGCGGACGTCGGTGCGCGCGGCGCTCGACGTGGGCCCTGACGTGAAGCTCGCTCTCTTCGCCCCGACATTCCGCGGAAACGGCCAGCTCTCCGCATACGCCGAAGAGAGCGCCGACTGGGGCTCCGTCGCCTCGCAACTCGGCCCCGGTTGGCGTGTGGCCGTCAAACAACATCCGTTCACGTCTCGCGCGGCGTCGCAGCTGCCATCGAATGTGATCGACGTGTCGCATGGCACAGAGATGAACGACCTCCTCGCCGCTGCGGACGTGCTCATCACTGACTACTCTTCGGTGATCTTCGAGTTCGCGCTGTTGAAACGACCGGTGGTGTTCTTCGTCCCGGACCTGGAGGAATACACGACTTCGCGCGACTTCTACCGGCCGTTCTCGGAGTATGCCATCGGCCCTGTGGTGACAGAGCCAGCCGAGCTTGCTAGGACGATCGCGCACGCAACCGTGGACTCCGCCAAGCTGACGGCGTTTCTCAGGGAGTTCTGCGGTGCATTGGACGGGCACTCGTCGGAGCGGATCGTTCGCGACCTGCTCATCGTGGATCCGCTTCGTGCGAAGCCGAAGCGCATCGATTCCGCTCCGGCGCGTCTCATGCGGCGAATCGGGCTCGACCTGGTCGCCGCCCACACCTCGCGCCTGGTACTGACCACGGTGAGCACCGCGATGGTCGTTCTGCCACGGCGTCGCAAGATCACGATGCTCAGCAGGGAGGCAGACAAGCCGCCCATCGACTTCGTGCTCCTGCGAGACGCCATTTGCGCGGCTGACGAACGTGTCCACATTGTCATCAGTTCCCGCACGGTGCCCGGAGGGGTGCTGCCGAAGCTCGGCTACGCCCTTCATCTGCTGGTCGAGTTGTACCACGTCGCAACGTCGCGGGTGGTTGTGCTGGACGGCTACTCCTTCGTCGCATCAGCCGCGAGGCACGGCCGCGGCCTCACGGTCGTACAGATCTGGCACGCCCTAGGCGCGATGAAGAAGTTCGGCATCAGCATACTCGGGCGGCCGGAAGGCCGAGACCCCCGCCTTGCCAAAGCGCTTCGAATGCACGACCGGTACGACGTCGTCGTCACCAGCGCGGAGCGATGCCGTCCTGCATACGCCGAAGCGTTCGGGACCGATCCTTCTAAAATCATGATCGCTTCGCTTCCGCGCGTTGATCGACTCCGCGATCCGATCGCGCGACAGCGAGCCCGGGCGCGCTTCGCCCGACTGTACCCCGACCTCGGGGACAGACCGATTGCGCTGTACGCGCCGACATTCCGCACGCCTGGGAGTGCTGCGCGAAAGCCCGTCGATCCGCTAGAACTCACTCGAGCGCTGCACGCCGCCGGATACACCACGATCACAAAGCTGCACCCACTCGTCGCCCCACCGGAGCATGCAGAGATTCGCACCGCCCCCGGAATGTCGACGCAGGACCTCATGCTCGTCGCCGACGTCTTCGTCACCGACTACTCGTCGGCGGTATTCGAAGCCGCCGTGGCCGGAGTGCCGTCGTACTTGCTCGCGCTCGACCTGGATGAGTATCTCGTGTCGCGCGACTTCTACCTCAACTATCCGGACGACCTCGGACTCCCGTTTGCTGCCTCGATCGACGACCTCGTGGACTCAATTCGCCGCGGTGACGCGGACGACATCCAGCTGCGGCGGGTCAGAGAAGACTTCACTCAGCTCGATGCGGATGTGGACGCAGCACCGCTGCTCGCGTCCTCACTGCTGAGCTTCATGACAGAACCGGGACCGACACGATGAGAAGCCGACTCACCTGGATCTTCAACTGCGCTGACACCTTCTCCGGGAATCCCAAATGGCTGTTCCTCTATGTCGTGCATCATCGCCCCGACATAGAGGCAGTCTGGGTCACCGATTCGAAGCCGACCGTCCACTTCGTCCGCTCCCTCGGCTTCCGCGCGGAACTGTTGACATCTCGCCGAGGAAAGAACCTCCAGCAGCGTGCGGGCGTGTTCGTAGTCAACCAGGTGAAGGAGCGCATCCCACCCGAGATGTCGGGGATCCTCCTGCTCAACCTCTGGCACGGCGTCGGTGTGAAGGCGATCGAGCGCAAGCTCACCCAGGGCCGCCTGCAGGCGCGCATCGCCAGGAAGTACATCGAGAACAACAAGGTCTACCACGACACCATGTCGTTCCTCGTCACCTCACCCGCGATGGAAGCGCATTTCCGTGAGCAAGTGGGGCTGGACGACGAGCAACTCATTCGTGGCGGTTACCCACAGAACGTCTACGCTCGCCTGTACGGCAGGTATAGCTCGTTCGATCACGACCTCCGCGCGCGGCACGGGCTCTCCAGCGACGCCAGGATCGCGGTCTACGCGCCCACCTACCGCACCGAGCACCGGGGCGAGTCGTTCCTGCGAGCCGCCTTCCCCGACCCGGAGCGGCTGATCCGCGTCTTGCGCGAGACGAACACCCTCCTCATCCTCAAGATGCACCCCTCGATGGCCAAAGACCCCGGCTTTGTGCACCTGCGCGAACGGTTCGGCGACGAACCGAACCTGCGCTTCTGGGACAACCGCGACGACATCTACGAGATCTTCGGCGACGTCGACCTCGGCATCGTCGACTATTCGTCGATCCACTATGACCTGCTGGCGGCGGGTGTCGGGAAGTTCATCCGCTACGCGTTCGATCTCGACGACGCCGGCGTCCAGGAGCACAGCCACGACTACCTCTCCCTCTCTGCAGGCACGCTGGCCTCGACGTTCGAGGACTTGCTCGCCGCACTCGGGGGCGACAACACCGTCGCCGCCGACGAGCGCGCACGTCTGGCGGACCACTTCTGGGCCTATGACGACGACGACACCTTCACCCGGCTGGTCGACACGGCTCTGACGCGTTCGCTCCGGGATGTCGATCTGCCGACGCTGTACAGCTTCGACGTCTTCGACACGGTCATCGGCCGGCGCGGCATCGTCCCGGTGTCGGTGTTCGTTGACATCCGCGACCGCATCCTGAACGCACGCGGCCGGTTCCCACCCGAGATCGCGCGCGACTTCGTACGCGATCGCCAGACTGCAGAGAACGCGTTGCGCGAGATGAAACGGAAGGATCCGGAGCTGCGGGAGTCCCGCGCATTCGAGATCACGCTCGCAGACATCTACCGGCGTCTGGCGGAGATCCTCGACCTCAGCGCCGACCAACGGGACCTCCTCATGTCATGGGAGATCGAGGCCGAGCTCGCTGCGACCCGGCCGCTGCCGGCGGAGGTCGCGCACGTGCGCGCGCTCCGCGACGCCGGCGAGCACGTGGTGTTCCTCAGCGACATGTATCTTCCGGAGTCCGTGGTCCGCGAATTGCTCGTGAAGGCGGATCAGTCATTCCACGACATTCCCCTGTATCTGTCCAGCAGCACGGGTGTGCAGAAGTCGACCGGGTACTTGTACCTGCACGCGTACCACGACGTCGGCTACGACCATCGGGTGTGGCGTCATACGGGTGACAACTCGCACGCCGACCGCAAGGCTGCCGGCGCGCTCGGGATCAGCACGAAGCTGCTTCCTCGACGCGAACTCGACACGTACGAGTCAGCGCTGGCCACCGCGCTGGGCACCGGCGACGGCTACCGGGTGGCCGGGCTGTTACACGACCGTCGGCTCGCTGCATCCGCTGAAGGTCCCACGCCGTTCGCGTTCCGGTACGTCAGCCTCTTCCTCGTGCCATACGTGCTGTGGGTGCTAGACGACGCCGTCGCACGAGGTTACCGGACCCTGTATTTCCTCTCGCGGGACGGACATCACCTCAAGCGGATCGCTGACGCCGCTATCGAGGAGCTCGGGCTCGACCTGCGAACGCGTTACATCTTCGGGTCCCGTAAGGCGTGGCGCCTGGCCTCGCAGATCGACAGCATCGACGAAGAGTTCTTCGGGGAATTCGGCACGTTCGCAGGCGCCAGGACCGTGTCCGCGTTGGCCGAGATCGCCGGGCTGTCGATCGCCGAGTTCTCTGCAGTCATCCCCGAAGCTACCGCGTTCGCACCCGACGTCCGCCTTTCGCAAGCATCACAGGCGGCGCTGCGCGCCGCGATGTCGGCCTCCGCCGTTCTGGACGCTCATCTTCTCCAGCGGGCGGCCGAGGAGAGACGTGCATGCGTTGCGTACCTGAGCCAGGAGATGGTGTTCGACGAGAGCTTCGCAGTGGTCGAGTACTGGGGACGGGGCTACACCCAGGAGTGTCTCAAGCGGATACTCTCCGCCGTCAGCCTCTCGACGTCGGCGCTACCCTTCTACTACGCGCGCAGTATCTACGGCAGCGATGAGCTATGCGCCCGCCACAACTTCACCTCCAGTGCCTTCTCGATGCTTCCCGTCGAGGCCATCTTCGCCAACCTCGACCACGGCACGGTGCAGGGCTATCGGCATGGTTCGGGAGGGTGGGAGCCCATCGTGGAACCGCGCCAGAATGATGCGGATCTGCACGATGCTCTCGAGTCCGAGCTTCCGGAGTTCACACGCGAATTCCTGCGCCTTCAGCTGACCCAGCCGGCTCGCACGCGCCGAGGCCTGTTCGCGTTCGCCTTCGATCACTTCCGCACCAGGCCTGCGACCACGCCGTACCTGACGCATCTCGCGCCCCTGCGCGACGCCGTGGAGCTGGGTGGTGAAGAGCGCGAGTTCGCGCCCGCGCTGTCGGTCTCGCTGTTCTTCAACTACCTCAACCGGGATACGCGCGGCTCCGTCACCAGGAGCTGGCCGATGACGTTCGCGCGCACGACCGGTCTGCCGCGCCTTCTCCTAGAGGCGCAGCGCCGGTATGGGTTCCGCCGCAAGCTGCGCGCAATCGAGCGCAGGGCGAAGCACCGATCCGACAACCACCCGGCCACCTGGTCCTGAGCAACACGCGCCCGGTACGCCTCCTCCCCCTCCCCGGAAAGAAGACCCGAAAACTCATGCCCGCTTCTCGCACCGTGGCCGTCCTCCTCGCCGGCGGTGTCGGCGTCCGCGTAGGACTCGGCATCCCGAAGCAGCTCATCAAGATCGCTGGCAAGGCGATCGTCGAGCACACCCTCGAAGTGCTGAACGCCAGCCCGTACATCCACGAGGTGATGATCGTCATGAACGCTGGCGCGATCCATGAGCTGGACTCGCTCGTCGACCCTGAGCGCTTCCCGAAGCTGACCCGGATCATTCCGGGCGGCGCCACCCGCAACGACTCCACCCAGGCCGCGCTGGCCGTCCTCGGCGACGACCCCGATACCAAGGTCCTCTTCCACGACGCCGTGCGCCCGTTCGTCGACGACCGGATCGTCCGCGATTGCGTCGAGGCGCTCGACAGCTACGACGCCGTAGACACCGGCATCGCGTCGTCGGACACGATCATCGAGGTCGACGCCGCCTCCCACATCACCGCGATTCCGGAGCGGGCGCGCTTGCGGCGTGGCCAAACGCCGCAGGCGTTCCGGCTGGGCACCATCCGTCGCGCCTACGAGCGCGCCGCCCAGGATGCCTCATTCCACGCGACCGACGACTGCGGCGTCGTCTTCACGTACCTTCCCGACGTGCCGATCTACGTCGTCGAGGGCACGCCCCAGAATATGAAGGTCACCGAGCCGATCGACGTGCACATCGCCGACAAGCTATTCCAGCTCCAGTCTGAGAGCCTCTCCGCCGAGACGGCGTCCCTGCCCGATCTCTCCGGGAAGGTAGTCGTCGTCTTCGGTGGCAGTTATGGGATCGGTCGCAGCGTCGTGGAACTGGCCGGCGTCTGCGGCGCGGTGGTGCACGAGTTCAGCCGGTCCACCACAGGAACCGATGTGCGCTCGCGCGCGCTCGTCAAGCGTGCGCTCAAGCAGGTCTTCGCGGCCGAAGGGCGCATCGATGCCGTCGTCCTGACGGCGGGTGTGCTCCAGATGGGGGCTCTCACCGACACCCGGATCAGGGACCTCGAGAGCACGATCGAGACGAACTTCCTAGCCCCGGTGATCGTCTCGCGGGCCGCTCACAAGTACCTCGCCGCAACCCAGGGGCAGGTCCTGCTCTTCACGTCCAGCTCATATACTCGCGGGCGCGCCAACTACGGCGTCTACTCGGCGAGCAAGGCCGCGGTCGTGAACCTCACCCAGGCGCTGGCCGAGGAATGGACTGTGAGCGGTGTCCGCATCAACTGCATCAACCCGCAGCGCACGCGCACGCCTATGCGCTCCTCTGCCTTCGGCGAGGAGGCGCCGTCGAGCCTGCTCGAGCCGGAGCACGTGGCGGAGGTCAGCCTCCGAGTGCTGGCGTCCTCGATGACGGGTCAGGTCGTGACAGTGCGCGTGGAGCAGGCCGCCGCGCACGCCAAGCTGAGCGTGGCCGACACCCTGACCGGGTAGGCTTTGCACTCGGCCGACGCATCTACGGCCGCTCTACTTCGCACTCGGAGAATCTCCCCTGTGACCTCTGTGCCCACTTCCCCTTTCGATCCCGCGACCGCGACCATCGCGATCGTCACCTACAACCGCTCCGGGCTGCTCACGCGCCTCCTGGAGAGCATTGTCGTGATGGACCCCAAGCCCGGTCGCATCGTGATCATCGACAATGCGTCGACAGACGACACGACCGACGTCGTCGAGTCGTTCCGGGAGCGCCTCGAGCCGTCCGTACTCGTCTACCGCCGGATGGAGACCAACACGGGCGGCTCGGGCGGTTTCAGTGAGGGCATGCGGGTCGCGTACGAACTCGGATCCGAGTGGATCTGGCTTATGGACGACGACGTCGAAGTGCTCCCCGACGGCCTGGCGAAGATGGGCAAGTGGGCTCCGCGCTTCAAGAGCATCCAGGGACGTCGCTACGACTATGACGGCAGCGCGTTCTACTGGCAGTACCGCGTCGCCGAGCCCCTCGGCATCCCGATCCCCTTTGCGCCTGCCGAGTTTGACGCGTCGGGCTATAAGCCCATGAACTCCGGATGCTTCGAGGGCATGTTCATCCACCGCGGCATCGTGCAGGAAATCGGCCTGCCCGACCCGCGATTCTTCATCTACTGGGACGACCAGACGTATGGATGGCTGGCGTCGCGAAAGACGCAGTCCGTGATCGTCGACGAGTTCGTGCTGCGCCGCACGCGCGAGATCAAGCAGTGGGACATGGGCATCCGCCACATGAATGCTTCCAGCAACGCCTATCGCTACTACATCATGCGCAACCGCGCATACATCAAGAAGTACTACCGAACGCTCGGCGTCTACAACCCGGTCCTGTTCGGGGTGGGCACGAGCCTCACGTTCGGCAAGGAGCTGATTCGCCTGCTGTTCGTCGAGCGCACGGTGCGGGGAACGTCGAACCTCTTCCGCGGCCTGCGTGACGGGCGGAAGATCGCGAAGGACGCCTCGTGGCAGCCGATGCCGCCGCTTGAGGCCGCAACGGCGCAGGCCTGACGTTCAGACGCCAGTCGGATAGTCGGCGTTGTAGCGGTCGAGAACCTCGTTGATCGGGGCATCCATCGCCAGTCGATGTTTGTCGAGATACAAGCCGCGCGTGCAGAAGCGGCGCAGGTCGCGCTCACTGTGCGACACGAAGAACAGCGTGCGCCCATCGGCCAGCAGCTCGTCGATGCGCCGGTAGCACTTCTCGCGGAACGCCTTGTCGCCCACGGCCAGCACCTCGTCGACCAGCAGAATGGGCTCCTCGAGCTGCGAGACGACCGCGAACGCCAGCCGCACCTTCATGCCGTTGCTGAGGTGCTTGTAGGGGGTGTCGATGAAGTCCTCGAGCTCGGCGAAGTCGATGATGCCGTCGAAGCGGCGCGAGACCTCGGCCTTCGACATCCCGTGCAGCCCCGAGGTCAGGCGGACATTCTCGCGGACAGTGAGGTCGCCGACGAACCCACCGGTGATCTCGATCAGCGGCGCTACACCCCCGTTCACGGAGACGGATCCTTCGTCGGCGAGAAGGACGCCTGCGACGAGCTTGAGGAGCGTCGATTTGCCCTGACCATTGCGGCCGACGACACCGATCGACTCACCCGGCTTCACGTCGAAGGCGACATCGCGCAGCGCCCAGAACTCTCCGGGCTTCGACCGTCGAGACGAGTCCGCGAACAGGTCTTTGATGCTGCGGCTCCCCCGGCGATTCCGCCGGAAGCGGACGCCGAGGCCCTGCACCTCGATCGCGAGACCGGATGCCGTCATCACAGCTCCTTCAGGACGGGACGCTCGAGCCGCCGGAACGCGAAGACCCCGAGGGCGAGGAAGAGGAACGACATGATCGCGCCGATCCCGATGACCCAGGCATCCCACTCGTCGGCGAAGAACCCGACGCGGTAGAGGGCGAAGATCCCGGAGAGCGGATTGAAGGCCGCAAGAGTCTCGAACGCTCCGGGCAGGTCTTCCACCCCGTAAATCACCGGCGAGGCATAGAACAGGGCACGGAGGATGAGCTTCGTCGTGCGCTCCAGGTCACTCCAGATGACGCACAGAGGAGCGACCAGCAGCCCGAGTCCGACCAGAAGGACGGTCTGGAGCAGGACGGCGACCGGGACCCAGAGCAATCCCCAGTTCAGCTGGGCGGGATTCTCGGTGAACTGCGAGACGACGACGAAGAGCGCGAGCACCGGAAGGGAGCAGAGGAACTCGACGCCCTTCGACAGCACGATCCGGTTGACCCAGATCGACCGCGGGATCGCGGTCGAGCGCACGAGGCGGGCATCCTTGTTGAATGCGCGGGTGAAGTCCGACACCGACGAGTTGAACCACACCCACGGCAGCAGCGCGGTGATGAGGAAGACGATGTACGGCTCGTGCCCGACCGTGCGCTGGAAAACCTGCGTGAACACGAACCAGTAGATCGCGCTCATCACGAGCGGATCAAGCACCGACCACAGGTAGCCCAGCGCGCTCGTGGAGTAGCGCACCTTGAGATCGCGCGCCGAAAGCAGCCACAACGAGTGGAGGTAGCGCCGGGGCGATCCGGGGGCGCCGACGGCGGCTGTGGTCACGGTGACGAGTCTATGCGGGCGCGGTCACGCCAGCTGGTTGTTCCACATCGACAGCGCCGACCCGATAGCCATGTGCATGTCGAGATACTGGTACGTGCCCAGCCGACCTCCGAACAGCACGTCCCGCTCACCCTTCGCGAGCTCACGGTACGCGACCAGTCCCGCCCGGTCCTGCGGGGTGTTGACCGGATAGTACGGCTCGTCGTCGTGAGACGCGAAGCGCGAGAACTCGCGCATGATCACGGTCTTGTCGGTCGGATAGCGGTCCGCCCGCTCGGGGTGGAAGTGCTTGAATTCATGGATGCGCGTATAGGGGATTTCCGCGTCGGCGTAGTTCATGACCGGAGTGCCTTGGAAGTCACCGACCTCGAGCACCTCTTCCTCGAAGTCGAGCGTCCGCCACGACAGAGCGCCTTCGGCGTAGTCGAAGTAGCGGTCGACAGGGCCGGTGTAGACGATGGGCACCTGGCCCACCGTGGCGTTCTTGCTCAGTGGGTGCCCCTGGTCGAAGAAGTCGGTATCGAGCTTCACATCGATGTTGTGGTGATCGGCCATCCGTTCCAGCCACGCCGTATAGCCGTCGGTGGGCAACCCCTCCCACGTGTCGTTGAAGTATCGGTTGTCGTAGTTGTAGCGGACCGGGAGCCTGCTGATGACCTCGGCCGGCAAGTCCTTCGGGTCGGTCTGCCACTGCTTGCCCGTGTAGTCGCGGATGAAGGCCTCATACAGAGGTCGACCGATGAGGGCGATCGCCTTCTCTTCGAGGTTCGAGGCATCCTTCGTGTCGAACTCCCCGGCCAGCTGATGCACCAGCATCCGCGCTTCCTCGGGCGAGTAGGCCGCCTGGAAGAACTGGTTGATCGTGCCGAGGTTGATCGGCAGCGGGAACACGACGCCCTTGTGGTTCGTGTAGACGCGATGCACGTAGTCGGTGAAAGTCGTGAACCGGTTCGCGTACTCCCAGACGCCAGGGTTCGAGGTGTGGAAGAGGTGCGCACCGTACCTGTGGACCTCGATCCCCGTCGTGGGTTCGGCTTCGCTGTACGCATTTCCGCCGATGTGAGGGCGGCGGTCGATCACGGTGACCTTTCGGCCGGAAGTCGCAGCACGCTCCGCTATGGTCAGGCCGAAGAATCCGGAGCCGACGATGAGCAGATCCATGCGGCAGGCTTTCTGGTCGGTCGAACCGGGCGCTTTGCGCGGTCGGCGGAACTCACCGCCGACCTGGAAGTCTACGCACGCAGGAGGATCCTCCGAGAATCGCCTTCGACGCCAGCGCGACTCTCAGGCTGATCTCGTAGGCTCGTCGCGCTATGACACACGAGATCTTCGTACCCTTCTGGGGCGACCCCGGTCTGCTCTACCTGACTGTCGAGTCCGTCCGTGCCCAGCACAATCCCGACTGGCGACTCATCGTCATCGACGACTGCTACCCGGACGAGACGGTCGCGAAGTGGTTCGCCGAGCTCGACGACGAACGGGTCACGTATGTGCGCAACGAGGTGAACCTCGGCATCACCGAGAACTACCGTGAGGCGATCCGACAGGCGACATCGGATCACATCACCATCCTCGGCTGCGACGACCTTCTGCAGGCGAACTATCTCGACGTGATCTTCGCGACCATCGCCGCGGTCCCCGACGCCGACGTCATTCAACCCGGCGTCGAGGTGATCGACGAGCACGGGGTGGTCGTTCGGCCCCTCGTGGACCGCGTCAAGACCGGCCTGCTCGCCCCTCGCAACGGGCAGGGCGTCGCCGTCCTCCGTGGTGAGGCCATGGCGACGAGCCTCATCAGAGGCGACTGGCTCTACTGGCCCTCTCTCACCTTCCGCACTGAGACGCTCCGACGGATCGATTTCCGCGAGGGCCTGCCCATCATCCAGGACCTGGCGCTGTTGATGGATGTCGCGTTCGAGGGCGGGTGCTTGGCGTACAACCCCACGCTGGCTTTCTCGTATCGGCGCCACGGCGCGAGCGCTTCGCAGAAGACGCTCCTGGACGGTCGTCGTTTCCGCGACGAACGCACCTACTACGCGCAGGCGCGCGCGCTCGCGAACTCCAAGGGATGGCGACGGACAGCAACCACGGCGCGCATGCGCGTGATGTCACGACTGCATGGCGTCGCGGAACTTCCGGGGGTGATCAGGCACGGATCTGCCGCCGGGCTACAATCGACGCTGGCGCATATCTTCGCCCTCTAGACTCGCGCGCGGCGATCTGAACGCGCGTCCCCTTCTTCCAGGAGACCACGCATGCCCGAACACGTGCTCATCACCGGCGGCGCAGGCTTCATCGGCACCCGGCTCGCACGTCGCTTCGTCGACGCCGGCCACACTGTGACCGTGCTCGATTCGCTGATTCCCCAGGTGCACGGCGAGGACCCGACGAACACGTCTGCTCTGCTGCGTTCGCTGGACGGCGTGGCGACGGTGATCGAGGGCTCTGTGACCTCCAGCGACGACCTGCGCCGCGCGCTGGACGGTGCGGCGATCGTCGTACATCTCGCAGCGGAGACCGGCACCGGTCAGTCGATGTACGAGATCGATCGGTACGTCGAGGCGAATGTCGGCGGAACTGCCAAGCTGCTCGACCTCCTCACCAACGAGCCGCACGCGGTCAAGCGACTCGTCATCGCGTCGTCGCGCTCGATCTATGGCGAAGGCGCATACCGCACAGCGGATGGGCGGATCGTGTATCCCCCGCACCGCGCCGACGCCCAGATGGCCGCCGGCGACTTCGACGTGCACATGCCCGGCGAGGGGCCGGTCGAGACGGTCCCGACCGACGAGCGTGCGAAGCTGCACCCGTCGTCGGTCTACGGCATTACCAAGCAGATGCAGGAATCCCTCGTGATGACGGTCGCGCCGACGATCGGCGTCGAAGGCGTCGCACTGCGATACCAGAACGTGTACGGGCCAGGGCAGTCCTTGAAGAACCCGTATACGGGCATCCTCTCGATCTTCTCGACCCTCATCCGCCAGGCGAAGCCGATCAACATCTTCGAGGACGGCCTCGAGAGCCGCGACTTCGTCTACATCGACGACGTCGTGGAGTCGACGTTCCGTGCTTCGACGATGCCTGAGGCAGCCGGCCGCACCATCAACGTCGGCAGTGGAGTCGCCACGACCGTGAACGAGGTGGTCGCCTCGCTGTTCGCCGCGTTCGGGACCGAGGTGCCGACCACCGTGACGGGCAATTACCGCCTCGGCGACATCCGCCACAACGTCGCCGATACCAGCGTTCTGCGCGAGGTGCTCGCGTACGAACCACAGACCGACTTCCCCACGGGTGTCGCCCGGTTCGTCGAGTGGGTGCTCACCGAACCGGTCGAGGAGAGCAGCTATGAGCGTTCGCTGAAAGAGATGGCGGAGCGGAGCCTGCTGAAATGAGGGAGGCCGACCGGCGCTGGATCGACCCACGGGACAACTCTCTGAATCTCCTGCGCCTGGTGATGGCTGCGATGGTGCTCGTTCACCACGTCTTTCCCCTCACCGGCCGTGGCGAGGGGGTTGAGCTGACGCCAGGCGAATCCGTCGGCGGCTGGGCGGTGTTCGGGTTCTTCATGATCTCGGGCTATCTGATCACCGGCGCCCGCCTCCGATCAGATGGCGGCCGCTACCTCATCAACCGCATCGCCCGCCTGTTCCCGGCCTTCTTCTTCGTCAACATCATCACGGCGTTCCTGCTCGCGCCTATCGCCTACCAGGTGCAGAACGGCACCCTCTCCGGTTTCCTGACCACCCCGAACACCCCCGCGAGCTACGTGGTGGCCAACGCCTGGTTGGTCATGAAGGACTACTCGGTGGCGGGAACCCTGGCGAATGTCCCGTACCAGTACGCCTGGAACGGCTCACTGTGGAGCCTCTACTACGAATTCTGCGCCTACCTGCTGGTCGGATTCTTCCTCGTGCTGCCCGCGGTCCGTCGCAGTATCTGGCCGATGCTCGCGGCGTTCATCGCCACGTGCGCGCTCAAGGTGTGGAACGACCAGTTCGCGGTCCTGCTCAGCGGCATCGCGTTCGACGTCGTCCAGTTCGGGCGACTGCTGCCGTTCTTCTTCGGCGGCGCGCTCGTGTTCATGATCCGCGAGCGTCTCGGCGACAGGTTCCCACTTGTCTGGTGGGGTGCGCTCGCGAGCGCCGTCGCCACGGTGGCGCTGATACTGGTGTTCCCGTCCTTCGGTGGCCAGATCGCAGCGCCGTTACTGACCTACATCCTGATCTGGATCGGCGCGCGTCTGCCATCGCCGAAGCTCTTCCAAGTCCACGATTTCTCGTACGGCGTCTATGTCTGGGGTTTCCCCCTGACGCAGATGCTGTGCCTGTTCGGCTGGGCCGGCGCTCCCCTGCCGATCTTCCTCGCCGTGCTGGTCGTCGCGACGGCAGCCATGGCCGTGATCTCGTGGTTCCTCATCGAACGTCCTACCATCCGCTGGTCTCGAGGGAAGGTCCGAGCTTTCGGCGATATCCGAGCGGAAGCGCGGTGATCAGCTGAGCGCGTACTGGCGCTTGACGTACGCGGTGAACAGCCTCCGGTAGACGCCCGGCATCGTCTTGAGGATCAGTGCTCCGACCCCGAACACCGGCCGACGGCGCAGGGTCGAAGCGAGCATGGGGAGATCGATCCGCCGTCGGCAGCCGGCCAGCACCTCGGCCGCCGCAGCATCGTCGCCGGAACGCATCGCGGACTGCGCGGTCAGCATCAGGAAGAGGGTCCGGCAGACGCGGAACGCGCTGCGGCGACGTGGATCGTCGAGCCATTCGCCGAGGGAAGTCTCCAGATGCGCAAGCGCACTCTCGGCCTCCGAGATCTTCGGGACGCGTCCCCAGGTCAGCGTGCCCCCGCCGACGTGGTAGCGGGTGAGCGCGTCGGGGATGGAGACCACGGAACGCGTCCGGGATAGCGCGATCACGCCGACGACTTGGTCCTCGAAGCGGTGGACCTCTTCCGGGTACCACACGCCGGCGAACGCCGATCGGCGGATCACCTTGTCCCATGGAAAGGGCGTGATCTCGCCCGTCATCATCCGCGACGCGGCGATGTCGCCGCTCATCGAACCCAGACGGGGCGAATGGGCGTTGCGCTCGGTGCCGTCGGGGAGCACGACGGTGCGCCCGCAGATCGCGGCGTCAGCGTCCCCCCTCGCGGCATGCATGCGCAGGAGGAAGTCGGGTTCCCATGCATCGTCCGCGTCGAGGAACGCCACGAAGTCGCCGACCGCTGCGCGCAACGCGGTGTTCCGCGCCGCTGAGATGCCCTGGTTCGCGGCGTGCGTGACCACTCGCAGGCGCTCATCGTGCACAGCCTGAAGCAGTGTCGGCGTGTCGTCGGTCGAGCCGTCGTCCACGGCGACGAGCTCCAGATCAGGATCGCTCTGGGAGAGCACCGAGCGCAACGCCCGCTCGACCGTGGACGCGGTGTTGAACATCGGCACGATCACGCTTGTGCGCGGCATCAGGCATCCTCCCTGGTGCGGCGCCGGAGCGCGCGCAGGACGAAGGTGAAGTGGAACGCCGACCCCACCAACGGGCCGATCGACAGCGCGAGGATCGTGCGTGTCGCCAGGTCGGCCGGCGAGAGCATGATCGCGACGGAGACCGCCAGGGCGAGGTACCACCCCACCGTGTTCACCGTGTGCGCGTCCAGCGCGAGCGCAACGGACCCCCCAAGCACCAGCAGCGCCAGGAAGGCCGCGGCGACCACCAGCATCGCGAGTACGAGCGGTGAGTTCCCGTAGGCAGGCCCGAAGACCAGCCGCATCAGCCAGGGGCCGACCAGGGCTGCGAGCGCGCCACCGACGACGGCGACGGCGACGACAGCACCGACCAGCTTGAGCAGGGAGGATCGGGCGCGTTCCGGGTGGGCCACAAACGACGCGATCACCATGGACTGGAACGCCGTGACAGGGATGAGCAACGGCGCCCTGGTGACCGACACGGCGACGATCAACGGCGCAGCGAGAGCATAGGCGGCCGGATCCGTCGTGAGACTCATCAGCAGCGGAAATCCGGTCACTAGCAGGGCGGTCGCACCCGCAGCAGCCATCGCGTTCGCGACCCGCTTGAGGAGCGCGCCGAGCCGCAACTGGATGCGGATCCCCCACAGCACCCGCCAACGCGGAAGGAGCGTCGTCACGACCAGCCAGGTGGCCGTGCCCGCCGCTGCTGCGGCCTCGAAGCCGATGAACCCCCACCCGAGGAGTGCCGCACCCGCTGCGAGGGCAAGGCGCACAAGCGACTCCCCCGCACTCAGCCCCGCGAACCCGTTCCAGCGCCCGAGCCCCGCCAGCGTTCCCACAGTCGCGACATGGCCGGCATAGAGGAACGCCGCAGCGGCGACCAGGAGCATGGGCACAAGCGCACCGCCGATCCCGACGAAGACCGCTTGCCACAGCGGGAAGAGGAGCATCACGACGATCGCCGCACCCGCCCCGACGAGGAGACCGGCCGTGAGTGGCGAGGTCGCCCGAGGCCCCTCCCTCTCGAGGCCGCGATCCGCACGGACGGCGCGCGTCATCTCGTTCTGAATACCCGACAACACCGCGAACACCGCGAAGAGGGCAGCCCAGTACGTCAGGAACGCGGTGTTGTGCTCCGTGCTGAGTGATCGTGCGGAGATCGCCAGGAACAGGATGCCGGAGAGTGCGGCGACTGCGGCTGCTCCCCCGACGACCAGTGCGGACCTGCCGGTCCGCTCACTCATCGGCGCCGAACTCGCCAGAGCGTGATGCGTCGTCCCTCTCGCCCTCGAGCCGGGCGAGCCGCTGCTCCACGTCGTCGTGCTGCGTCCGCAGGATAGCCAGCTCCTCCGCTGAACGACGGATCTCATCCTCGGCTTGGGACAACTCCCACGACAGATGGAGCGCGACGCCGATCAGCAGGACCAGCGCCAGTGCGAAGATGAGGTTCGACGGAACTGCAACCCCGAGCGCTGTGCTCAGTCCGATCAGGAGGCCGGGGAAGATCGCGAGGATCAGGATCACGATCCCGATCAGCAGCCACAGGGTCGCGTACTTCTCGCGCAGCTGGCGGCGAAGGAGCAGCGCGATGATGATGGTGAGGACCAGTAGCGCCAGCCCGATCCCGGCGATGACGATCACGCGCTCGCCTCCGTGGAGCGGCGGCGACCGCGCATCAGCGCGAGGGACAGAGCGAAGACGGAGCGCAGCAGGTAGATCGTAGAGCCGACGGGATTCTGGCTGGGCTTCCCGTGCACACGAGCCCGCATGGCCACCGGAACCTGGGTCACCGACAGCCCCGAGTGAATGGCGCTCACGAGTGAATCCACTGTGTCCCCCAGATATTCGGCCGGGTAATAGTGGACGTACTGATCGATCGCCCGCCGGTTCGCGGCCCGGAAGCCGCTCGTGACATCGGTGAGACGCGTTTTCGCCACGCGTGTGAGGACGTTGGCGAGGAACACCATCGCCCAGCGCCTCGGACCCTTCGCCTGGTAGTCGCCGACATCGGCGAATCGCGCCCCGATCGAGATGTCGGCATGTTGCAGACCCGCCAGGACCAGGGGGATGTCCCGTGGATTGTGCTGCCCGTCCGCGTCGACCTGGATGGCCTGCCGATATCCGAGACGCTGGGCGAAGGTGAAGCCCGTGCGCATCGCGCCACCGACCCCCATGTTGAACGGAAGAACCAGCACCCGGGCGCCGGCGTCGCGCGCGACCTGGGCGGTGTCGTCGGTAGATCCGTCGTCGACGACCACGACGTCGTAGTCGACGAACTGATCAAGGATCTCACGCACAGTGTTGCCGACGTTCCTGGACTCGTTCCACGCGGGCACGATGATGAGCGTGCGCTCGGAGTGCTCAGGCATGGTGCACCCATCCTATCAATCGAGTGTGTCCGTTTCCGTGAGGTCAGGGGGCGAAGACCACAGGGCCGAGTTCGGAGCAGGCCTCCTCGGCTCGCTCGGCGATCGACTCGTCCGCCGTGATCACTGTGACCGGCGCGCCCATCAACCGTCGGATCTGGCACAGATCATCCATCGACTGGCCGTCGTGATAGTAGGCGTACTTCCGCAGTTCGACATCGCTGATGCCACTCGAGGACAGTTGCACGACCCAGAACATGATCCAATCCTCGTCGGGGTCCGTCGACTGCCACAGCATGGTCTTGTCCCCCGCCGACGTCATTTCGACGACTCGATCGAAGACTCTGTCATCCTCTCCGACGGAGAAGTAGTCCCCCGACAGAATCCGCGCGAGCGGGTCCTTCACCGCCTGCGGATCGTTGCTGAAGGTCGGCACAGTCGCACGAGCGAACTCGCTCACACCCACCAGCGCTGTCAGCACGATCATGAAGGCGAACGCAGCGCGCAGGCTCTTCGCCGAGATCGCCGCCGCGTAGGTCAGACCGGCAGCCACGCCGACGATCAGGAGCATGGCGAGGAAGAACCACAGGAACTTCAACTGGTAGTAGCTCCACAGATTCTGCTCGTTCCGGCGAAGCCAGAGGAGCAGGCCGAGGCACAGTCCGCCCCCGCCCACCAACGCAGTCAGAACCCACACCAGGTCGAGCGATCTCGTCGCACGCGCGTGGAGCACACCGAACCCCACCGCAAGGAGGAGCGCGACGAGGACGATGACCTTCTTGAACTCGAAGACTGCGCCGAGCGCCTCGGTGAGCAGCTCTCCCTGACCGATCAGCGCGGGGACGGAGAGCGTCAGGAAAACGCCGATCGGCTGGAGGACGGCGGCGATGGCCAGCAGCAGCCTGCCCCGCCGAAGGGCGAACACCGCTTTGCGCTGCACGATCAACAGCACGAGGAACGCAACCCCGGGGATGCCCGCGAGCGGTGCCCACAAGGCGAGCGTGAGAGCGATCGACAGCGCGAGCGTGACGAGGGATGTCAGCACGGCGCGATCTGCATGCACCAGCGTGATGAGTGAGGCGATCAGCAGCGCGATGGTTAGATGGAAATTGACGAAGCCCAGGGTCACCGGCCCGGACAGCATGATCCACGTGAGCGGGACCGCCGATGTGATCGCCGTCGCGACCAGCGTCATCGTTGAGCGTCCGCGCGAGATGGCGAGTGTGAACGCGCCGCACAGAACGCAGGCCGCGACGATCGCGAACGACCACATCTGCGCGAGCGCGATGATCTGGGCGCCTGCAGAGGGCGCGCCGCCGAGCGCCGCAGGCAGTGTGAAGAAGGCGACGAGGGCGGCCGTGAGTGGCACCGGGTTTCCGCTTCCCAGTGTCACTCCGCCGGCCTGCAGCAGCTCGCGGGCGAAGAGCACGTTGTTGGCGGCGTCACCTGACATCGCCCACGACAGCGGGGTGCCACCGGGAATCACGGCCGCGGCGAGAAGGACCCCGCACCAGATGAGGCCGCCGAAGGCCGCGAAGCCGAGCTCCGATCCGTCGATGCGCGTGAATGACGATCCGGCGCGGTACAGCCGAAAGACGAAGAAGGCACCCGAAGCGGCTCCGATCACGAGGAACAGCACCAGCGGGGAGATGCGGGTGTATCGCGCCGCGACCATCACCACGAGCACGACCCAGGCGAAGACGACGAACAGCAGAGCGAGGCTCGCGCTGAGCGACATCCGCGCTCGGAGGAGCAGGAGCGCGGGGATGAGCACCACTGCGACGAGCAGCAGCAAGGAACCACCGAGGAGCGGCCACACGCACGCTGCGACGAGCAGCGCGGCATACACTCCGAGCAAGATCATCCGCCGATGCGATCCCACGGGTGACGGCATCCCAGTTCTCCTTCTGCGGCGCGGCTCAACCGGGAAGCGCCTTCTGAACAATAGTGGGTGGAGCCTGTGAAACCGGACGTCGGCGTGCCTGCGGGTACGATGCTCAAGTGACAGCCCGCACCTCGTCGTCTCGCCGGAAACTCGTCTTCGCGATCCTGATTCCCGTTCTGGCGTTCTTGTCACTCGGCGCATGGTCGGTCGCGTCTCCCGTCGGCGCGACGCCGGACGACGACTTCCACCTCGCCTCCATATGGTGCGGACTCGGCGACCGGCCCGGCCTGTGCGAGAACCGCGACGACGACGCCGTCAAGCGATATGTGCCGACCCCCGTCACGACGGCGACGTGCTACGCATTCCACAACGGCGAGAGCGCAGATTGCTGGAACGGCGAAGACGACGGCATGTCGAAGGTGAAGCGCGCCAACGTCGATCGTCTGTACCCCCCGCTCTTCTACGGCACCATGTCGGTGTTCGCCAGCACCAACGTCGCCGCATCCGTCATGGTGATGAAGCTCGTCAACAGCGCGATCGCCGTCGGCCTGCTCACCGGCGTCTTCTTCGCCCTGCCTCGCCGGCTTCGTCCCGCGCTCGTCATATCGGTCGCGGCGACCGCGGTGCCTCTCGGCATGTTCATCTACGGGTCGACGAATCCCTCGTCCTGGGCGCTGCTGTCTGCCGCGACGGTGTGGATCTCGCTGTACGGCGCGTTCCAGGTCGACGGGCGCCGCAGGTGGGTGCTTGCCGGCCTTGCCGTGCTCGGCGCGGTGATGGGTGGGGGCGCTCGCGCCGATTCGGCCGTCTACGCGGTGTTCGGCGCCCTCCTGGCGGTCTTCCTCGTCGTGCGACGGAAGCGGATGCCGCTGGTGCCGCTGCTCGCGGCGGCGATCATCGTGGTGATCAGCGTCGCGTTCTATCTGAGCGCCTGGCAGGGTGCATCGATCGTCGGGGGCCTCGACAGCGAACGCCCGCCGCTCTCGGGGTCACTGCACGTGTCGAACCTTCTGTCGGCACCCAGCCTCTGGATGGGCGCCCTGGGCGGCTGGGGACTCGGCTGGCTCGACACCCCGATGCCCGCAGCCGTTTCCGTCCTGGCCGGTGCCGTCTTCTGGGGCGCCTTCTTCATCGGAGGCGGCCGTGCATCCGTGCGGCGCGGA
Source organism: Microbacterium sp. LMI12-1-1.1 (assembly GCF_040676455.1). Classification (NCBI taxonomy): domain Bacteria; kingdom Bacillati; phylum Actinomycetota; class Actinomycetes; order Micrococcales; family Microbacteriaceae; genus Microbacterium; species Microbacterium sp. LMI12-1-1.1. Next base: position 345,830 of record NZ_JBEGIA010000016.1, read on the forward strand.
ATCGCCATCGGGCTCGGCGTGGCGGCGATGTGGCTCGTGCCGGTGGTTCTGCTGGCGCAGTCGCGGATGCTGGTGGGCGAGCTCATCCAGCCGCGCTACCTCATGCCGCTGATGATCATCACCATCGGTGTCGCGTCCGCGCGTCTCGATATCGCGCGCGCATGGCGGGGCTTCCGCTCGATAGCAGCCGTTGCGGCGCTGGCCGTCGCGAACATCGTCGCTCTGCACACCAATATCCAGCGCTACACGACGGGCCTCGACCAGTTCAGCGCAGACCCCGGCGCGAACGCCGAGTGGTGGTGGGCATGGGCGCCGAGTCCCGTCGTAGTGTGGCTGGGCGGCGGCCTTGCCTTCGCCGCCGTCCTCACACTCCTGGTGCTGCTGCTCCCCGCCGGCGAAGTGGTCGCCGATCACGAGCAGCGGTCATTCGCGACTGTAGGCGGAGAGCCATCCGAATCGGCATCAGCGCCCGCCGTGGCGGAATCGCGGCCTGACGAGACTGTCGCGAAGTCCCGCGCAGGCGGTGGCGGGAGCGCTCTTGCCGGGCACGAAGCCGGGGTCCGCGGCGACCACGTGGTCGCCACCGAAGGCACCACGCAATGATGTCGCCAGCAATGACCGGCCGTACGCGCGTGCTCATCATCACAGGCGACCTGATCGGCGAGCGGATGGCCGGACCGGCGATCCGCGTATGGAACATGGCTGAAGCGCTGTCCGCGGCCTGTGACGTGCGGATCGTCTCGTGGAACCGGATCGAGCGCACCTCAGACCTCTTCGACACCGTTCATGTGCGAGAAGCCGACGACCGGCAGATGCGCGACCATGAGGCGTGGGCCGACGTCATCATCGTCCAGGGCACATCGTTCCGTGTCTTCCCGAGCATCGCGCAGACTCAGAAGATCGTCGTCGCCGACCTCTACGATCCCTTCCAGTTGGAGCAGCTGGAGATGAACAAATACGCTCCCCCTGCGGAGTGGGCGGACGAGGTCACCAAGGCGGTTTCGCTCCTCAACGAGCAGCTGGCCAGGGCGGACTGCTTCTTGTGCGCCTCGGAAGCTCAGCGCAACCTCTGGCTCGGCGGCCTTTCGTCGATGGGTCGCCTGAACCCGACGACCTATTCCGACGACCCGACTTTCGAATCCCTGCTGCGGCTCGTTCCCTTCGGGGTGCCCGGCGAACCACCGGTCCAGCGACGACACGGCATCAAGGGAACCGTGCCAGGTATCGCCACCGACGACAAGGTGCTGATCTGGGGCGGCGGGATCTACAACTGGTTCGACCCGGTCACCCTGGTCGAGGCAATGGGACTTCTGGCCGACGAGCACCCCGAGATAAAGCTCTTCTTCCTCAGCGCGCGACACTTCAATCCCGACATACCCGAGATGCAGGCACTCACCGACACGGTCGAATCCGCTGAGCGCCTCGGGCTCCTCGATCGCACCGTGTTCTTCAACGACGCGTGGGTCGATTATGAACGCCGGGCGGACTATCTGCTGGACGCCGACATCGGCGTGAGCACGCACCTGATCCATGCTGAGACGCGCTTTGCTTTCCGCACCCGCATCCTTGACTACCTGTGGGCGGAGTTGCCGATCGTCGCGACCGACGGCGACAGCTTCGCCACACTGATCCGGGATCGCGGCATCGGGCGCGTCGTGCCCGCCCAGGACGCGCCCGCCCTGGCAGCAGCGATCGTCGAGATGGTGTGGGACGAGGATGCCCGGCGCGTGGCGGCGGACAACCTCAAGGCCGTCCGCGAGGAGTTCATGTGGTCGCGCGCGCTCGCGCCCCTCGTCGCTTTCTGCACCGACCCCAAGCCCGCCCCCGACCGCGACCTCGTGCTGCGTCGCGTCTCAGCGGTGGGAGGCACGACGTTCGAGAGGATCCTCGCGATGCCGCGGGGACCCCGTCGCGACTTTGCGCTCGTGCGCCATTACTGGAAGCAGGGCGGACCCGCACTGGTACGCAAGAAGATGCTCACCCGGCGCGAGCGCTTGCAGCGCGACTAGTCGTCGCGCTTCAGCCACGCCGTCGACGCAGTCGGCCGAGGCTGCGCAGAGGCGCGGTCAGTCGCCAGCTGGTGCTGTCCTTCAGCGCGTCGATCTGCGACTGCAGCTCGTCTTCGTGCACGGCTCGCAGCCGCACTTCCGCCCAGGCGCGTTCCGCGTCTTCCACGACGCTCTCGAGCCACGCCTGTCGGGCCACAACCTGCCCGAGGCGCTCGGCGTCCGCGCGGACCAGAGCAGCTGTCGCCTCGTCGGCGTCGAACAGTGCCCGCAGCGGCTCGTGCTCCACTTCCCCGACCGCCAACACGCCCAGTCCGTGACCGTGCTCGAAAGCGAAGGAGCGCGTCGGATCGGCGACTTCGTCCCAGAGCCGCCATACCCCGAAGCCGTTCTCGCGTTCGGCGATGTCGTGGAAGAGGATCACTCCACCGTCCCGGACTGCGCTGCGCCACTCGGTGTAGTCGGCGCGAGCATCCTCGTATCCGTGGCGCCCGTCGATGTGCAGAACATCCACCGAGGCATCCTGGAACAGGTGCCGTGATTGCGCGAACCAGCCTGGAATCAGCCTGACGGTGTCGGGGTAATCCCGCTGCGCGACGCCGCTGACGTAGTCGTACACCTCGTGCCCATAGTGGCCGGCGTGATCATCGCCCTCCCAGCTGTCGAGTGCGCTGATCGTGGTGTTCAGGCCGAGCCGTTTCACTGCCTCCGCGAACGCGAAGCAGGAGTAGCCGTAGTGCGTACCGAGCTCCACGATGTCGCGTGGTCGCAGCACGTCTACCAGCCAAGCTGCGAACGGGGCGTGTGTGATCCACGCGGAGTCGGGGTAATGAACCGGAAGCCAATACGACGTTGGGCGGAGCCAGAAAGGCGGAGTCTCGTGATCCAGCTCGGCTCCCTTCATCTCGAGGGACACTTCCATAGGCCGTTGCTCCGTTGCTCGGGTTGCCTGAAGCATAGGCGCCCGTGACGACTGTCGCGAATCGGCGCCGCCGGACTCCGGCTACGGGGTGCGACCCCCGCGACCGTCCACGGGCCCATCGAACAGATCGTGCCACGCCGCGGGCGAGGCGAGTTCGGCAACGGCCGCGCGGTACGTTCGCGCCAAACGCGGCCACCGTACCCATAGACGCGCACGGAGACCGACCGCATCCCACAGCAGACGCGATGCGACGCGACGGTCGCGACGGGCGACGAAAGCACCCGTTCCCGTCGCGCTGGCCACGGTGGCGCTGTCGAGGAGACCCAGCACCCACCACTTGCCCTCCGCGCGCGGGAGTGCAGCATCGACCAGCGACACGTTCGCTGCGCGCGACCGCCTGAACTGATGGACGGCCACGCGGAGGAGTCGCCGGACCGCTTCGACACGTCCGGCCGGGGCTGCCGGGACCGGTCCGCCACGTTCAGCCGGAAGCTGGGCTTCGGGCACCACGGACTGTCCCGCGCGAGCCATGAGAACGCGCATGTCAGTCGTGCGCCTTTGGATCGTCCGAGGAAGGTGGGCGGGGCCGTCGAGGACATCTCGCAGCGCCACGCGACGCGCCGCCGCCGAGCCGTACTGCATGCACAGCAGATGGTTCACGTCTTGCGCGAATGACGCAGACAGTACGCCGCCGCCCCTCGCCGAGGCGGAATGCACTAGCGCGACGACGAGGCGGTTGCGCAGCTGGAAATACGCTTGCCAGTCGAGCCCGTCGTCCTTCCCGGTCCATGGCATGTGCCAGAGCGCGGCACCGGGAAGAGTCACGGTCGGCACGCCAGCCGCCGCAGCCCTCAGCCCGAACTCGGCGTCGTCCCACTTTATGAAGAGCGGCAGCGAAGCTCCGACCCGGCGGACGAGGCCGAGGGGCACCAGGCACATCCACCAGCCGTTGAAGTCGACGTCGTGCAGACGACGCAGCCCCGGTGTCGATTCGATCGTCGCGACGGCGAGATCGACCGGCGCCAGGGCGGGCTCCACGGAGGTCCACCAGAAGCCGCGCCGATCAACACGCTCACCGACGGAATGGAGAACCGTTCGCTCGAGCAGGCTGAGCATGTGGGCACCCACGATGGTCTCGCGCGTCGTGCGAGCGGCGAACGCCAGCATGCGTAGGACAGAGTCCGGCTCGAGCAGCACATCGTCGTCGAGGAGCAATGCGTGGTCGGCCCGCTCTTGGAGCGATTCGACCATTCCACGGCTGAATCCGCCGGAACCGCCGAGGTTACGCTGCTCGATCAGCTTCAATCGTCCCTCGAGCGCCGCCGCGGCCCGGTCGAAACCCGGGACTTCGCGCACAGGACGATCTCCCTGATCCACCACGATGACGCGCACCAGCTGTTCGCGCACCAGGCCGTCAGCGGCGAGGCGCTCGAGGACGCCTACGCAATCGATTCCGCGATTGTGGGTGGTGATGCAGACCGTCGCCGTCGCGGTCTTCGCATCGGGCGCAAGCCACGCACCATCGCGGAACGTGGTGCCTTCACTGCCGGCCTCCACCTCGAGCCAGAACCACGCGCCGTCGCCGATGCGGATGTCCCACGAGAACGCACCGTCCGCGGGAACCGTCGCCAGCACACGCCGCCCGTCTTCCTCGTCAGCCGCGCATACCCTGACGATCGCGGCGCCGTCGAACTCGCCGACGACAGTGATCCGCTCGATGTCGGTATGGGCGTTCCAGTACCCTGCGGGAAACGCGCCGAAGTACGTCGCGAGGGATGCCGTCGCTCCCGGCGCGACGGTGAGGCTGAAGCGGTCCCATGACACCGCGTCCGACTCTGCGCGGACGTAGAGCTCGTGGGCCGCCTCATCGCCTGGTTGCGGGAACAGAAGGCGCTGAACGCTCCGCGAGCCCTGTGGCATCCGGCGGCTACTTCTCGTCGATACGGATCGCCGCCGCAACCGGACCGATCGTCGTCGGAAGGCCTTCGACGGTGAACTCGGCGCCTTGCATGAGCGAGTGAGAGGCGTCGACGCTGATGCCCGAGACGTTGGCGTTGACCACGTACCGACCAGGGCTGAGCTGCGCACCCTCCACCGCGATCTCGACCGACGTCTCGCCGTCGAGCGGCGCCAGGCGCAGCTGCAGGAGATCTGTGTTGGAGGCAAGGGCCATCTGTCCCATGGCGGTGTCGATGCTGAACCCGATCGCCCACTGATCGATGGGCAGATAGGACTTGACACGCACACGCATGGCGAAGGATTCACCGACAGCGAGGGTATCGCAGTCCACCCCGTCGGCTCCGACGATGTCGATGCCCTGGATCGCCATCGCAGTGCTGATCTCATCGGGGCGGGCTTGGCCGACGGCGTTGTTCGCCAGCAGTTCGCGGAAGCGCTCGATCGCCGTGACCGGGATGCCGTCGAACACCATCTGGCCGCGATTCATGACGATGACCCGGTCGCAGAGAGCGGCGATCTGGTCCAGAGCGTGGCTGACGATGATGATCGTGCGCCCCTCGGACTGGAACTCGCTGATCTTGTCGAGACACTTGCGCTGGAACTGCTCGTCACCGACGGCGAGGACCTCGTCGACGAGCAGGATGTCGGGGTCGGTGTGGACGGCGATCGCGAACGCAAGTCGCACGTACATGCCCGATGAATAGAACTTGATCTGCGTGTCGATGAATTCGCCGACGCCTGAGAACTCCAAGATGGCATCGAACTGCGCGGCCGTCTCCTCGGAGCTCAACCCGAGCACTGAGGCGTTGAGGAAGACATTCTCTCGGCCTGTGAGGTCAGGGTGGAACCCGGCCCCGAGTTCGAGCAGCGCGGCGATCCGCCCTCGTTGCTCGACACTGCCCGACGTCGGCTGGATGATGCCGCCGATCACCTTGAGCAGCGTGCTCTTGCCGGACCCGTTGTGACCGATCAGACCGATCGTGTTGCCCGCTCGGATATCGAGGCTGACATCGCTGAGAGCCCAGAAGTCCTGCTTGTGCGCGCGGCCGGCTCGGCCCAGCGTGATGATCCGCTCCTTGAGCGAGGAGTCCTTGCGTACGGTGAAACGCTTGGAGACGTTGGAGATGCGAACGACCTCGGGGCGCGCGGCCGATGACGAGGATGTTGCGGGATCGGGGGACATGCTCACAGCTCCTGGGCGAAGTCGCCCTGCAGACGCAGGAAGACGCGGTGGCTGACAAGCAGAAGACCCAGTCCGACGACGAGCGCGATGACCAGGCGGAGAAGCAGGTTGGCCGGCTGCTCCAGATCGTCGCCCGCGACCCAGAAGGCGCGTTGGAATCCCAGCACTGCCAGTGTCAGCGGATTGTTCGTATAGATGTCGAGCAGAATCGGGTTCGTGATGATCGATGCGACCATCTGCCAGGAATAGACGACTGGAGACATCCAGAAGAGGAGCAGCGTCGCCACTTCGACGAGGTACTGAATGTCCCGAAGGTAGACGTTGAACGCCGAGAAGATCAGGGCGAACGCCAGACCATAGACCAGAAGGACGCCGAGCGACGGGAGAGCGTAGAAGAAATCGAGCGTGAACGGAGGCTTGCCCACCAGCAGAGTTGCGAGGAAGAGCACGACCAGCTGTACGCCGAAGTTGAACAACGCGGAGCCGGCGCTTGCGAGCGGGAAGACCTCCCGCGGCATGTAGACCTTCTTGACGAGCCCCGCGTTGGCGATGATGGAACCGGTGCCACCGACGGCGATCTCTTGGAAGAGGCCCATCGCTGTGAGGCCGGCGAAGACATAGACAGCGAAGTCCGGGATGCCCCGCGCGGCGCCCAGGAAATGACCGAGGACGACGTAATAGATCGCCAGCTGTACAAGCGGTCGGGCGAGGGCCCACAAGAATCCGAGGGCGGAGTCCTTATACCGGGCCTTCAGATCACGTCTGACCAGCAGACCCAGCATCTCCCGGTGAGCGAAGATCTCGCGCACCGGGCGGACGAAACCGTCCAGTCCCGAGCCGAGCGCACCGACGCTTCGCATGGGCAGTCCGCCCAGGCGCGTGAAGCGCTCTTCGGCTACAGGGGTGAAATCGGGCATAACTGGTCAATCCTAACGGTGCGCCGGCGGAGCGCTGTTCAGCGGCGAGGCAGGCGCCGCACGACGGCGGAACGGGCGCGACCGATCAGGCTCCGGACGCGCAGGATCCGGTGAGCGGCCGCCACCAGACTCGACTCCGAACCCGGCCGATGCAGCCGAGCGTACATACGCGCGAAATCCGTCAGGGTTCCGTACTCGACCGGCCCGGCAGCCTTCAGCAACTGGATCTGCTCCATCGTGCTGTCTCGCAGCGTGCTCGAGAATTGATCGAGGTTGTAGTCGAGTGCTGCGTAGCTCGAGGCGATGTACGCAGTGTTGGCGACGGTGCGGCTGTGGAAACCGAGCTCCCCGGCCGCATAGACCGGCATCCGCTCCAGCACGTGCGCCAGCCCCCCGTCCTGGTATGCCTCCGCTCCTCCGAACTGGTCGTACGTCCACTCGTGTTCGACGAGGAGGCGCAGAGCGGCGGGGCGAGCGAAGAACATCGACCCGAACGGCGCAAGGGGTGAGACCTCATCGATCGGAACGCGGATGTCGAGTTCACCGGCGAGGGCCTCGAACGCGGGTTTGTTCGCCCACCAGCCGTGGCCGAGGCTCGGATAGCCGAGGTGGATGGTCGGCGGGAACACCAGCCCGAGGCCTTGCTCGCGCTGGAACAGTCCCACGAGGTTCGCGGCGTATCCGGGGCTATTCAGCAGATTGGTGAACTGTTGCCGTTTGAAGTGCGTGCCGACGTTGTGGGCATCCTGCGGTGTCTTCTTGGAGTGCAGTTTCACCACGAGGTCATAGCCGTCGCCCAGTAGCAGGTCGCGGCATCCGATCAGGAAGGCGGACTGATCCCGTCCGTTGTTCGATGCCACGACACGCACCTCGGCGGAACCGCGTGGCGTTCGAGTCGCGATCGTCTCGCGGATCCGTACCGCCCTCCCCTCATCCGGAGTCGTGACGACGAGGTCGTATGAGCCAGGCAAGAAGTCGACGCGGTCGAGAATCTCATCCGTCATCTCGGGGTAGAACACGTGAACGACGACAAGGGTCCGAAGGGGGATGGTCGGATCGTACTCGAGCTCGACGTCGGGCAGCACCTCGAGCATCGCGGCATCGGCGTTGAGAGTGCGCGGCTCGACATTGCGCGCGAGGTCGGAGTAGATCAGCTCGACGGGGTAGCCGAGCTCCCTGACCGCCTCAAGCGTCCAACGACCGATGACCGCAAGGTGGTCGAGGTACGGTGGCCATTGGAAGAAGGGGCGTCGCTTCAGTGTCGGGCACCCTGCGCGGATGAGCTGCTCGGCGTAGAGCACCGCATGGTTCTCGACCTTGTCGGTGAGTGTCGGGAAGGCCACCTCGCCGACGTAACCCAGGTCGGTGAAATGCTCGGTGAAGATGCCTTCGTGCTTGACGACCGCGTCAGCATAGGTGTCCATCTGCGGAAGGTCGCGCCAATACGCGATCCAGTCCTCCGACAGGAACATGTCGCGCCGCACCGCCAGCCAGTACGACTGCAGGTGGTACGGCAGATACCCCGTCTGTGTGAACGGGTTCGGTTCGACGCGTACATGATCGGTCATTCCCCAGAAATGGAGGGGGCTGCGATCCATTCGATCGAACAAGGGTCCGAAGGGGCGCACCGGACCGAACCAGGTGTCGTTCGCCAGGAGGACCTCGTCGTATTCCGCGATGGCATCGCCTGCGGCATCCAGCCCTGCCTTGTATCCCCAGATGTCGTAGCCACGGTTCTCGCGGACGATGATCTCGTCCGCAAGCGGTGCGAGCCGAGATCTCCCGGTCTCGGTCAACGCGCCGTTGACGACGACCATGATCCGCGCGCAGTGCTCACGCAGCCGTGTGAGCGCGTAGGGGATGTACTCCTCCACATCGCCGCGCACGTCGTACACGACGTAGATGAGCAGCCGGCGACCGTCAGGAGGGAACTCGTTCGCGTCCTTGGTCGGAAAGGTGATCAGTTCTGCGGTCTTCATCGCCGACTCTCCGGTGCGCGGCCTCTCATGACCGAGGTGAGGATGCCCACGCCTCGACGCATGTACTTCAGGATGACCACTGTCCGCAGCGCCGCCTCGAACAACGGCATCGTGAGACGCGAGAGCCGACGGTGGTTCACACGGATGTACATGCGTGCGAGCGCGACCGTCCCCATGTGTCCGGCATCCCCGGCACGCTGCATGAGGGCGATCTGCTCGACGGGCCAGCCGCGGGTGGTGGAGAACAGATTGTCGATCTTCGACTCGAGGATCGTATGACTGATCGAGGCGTGCTCCCTCGTGAGCACCGTCCGCGCGTGATAACCCAGTTCTGCTCCCGCATACGCGACAAGTCGTTCCTGCACGCGGGCGAGATCGCGGTACGTCTGACCGGTGCGCTTGCCGTAGTCACGGAACATCCACCGCTTGCCCATCAGCGGAAGCAGCGCTTCCGGCCGGCCGATCCACATCCCGCCGAATGGCGCGAGCGGAGAGACCGCGTCGAACGGGACGGTGATCCCCAGGCTGCGCCCCAGATCCTCTGCCGGCTCACGGAGGCCACCCCACGCGTGCCCCATCATCGAGTAGCCGATGTGCATCATCGGCGGGAACACCACGCCTAGTCCAGGCTCCTTCTGGAACAGCGCGAGCAGATTCGCGACGTAACCCGGGCTGTGCAGGAGATTGTCGTACTGATAGCGGCGGAAGTATCGGCGGACGTTCACCGTCTTGTCGCGAGTGCGACGAGCGTGCACCTTGACGATCAGGTCGAAGTTCCCGCTGAGCAGGACGTCGCGGCATCCGACGAAGAGGTCGCTCATGTCGCGACCACGGTTGGCAGGCGTCACGCGGACGTCGAACGAAGCCAGCTGCGGGTCGTCACGGCGCTCCAGCATGCGCTGGAGCTTCTCTGCCCGCTTTCCGTCGGTGGTCGTGACGTACAGGTGATAGGGGGACGGGATGTAGCCGAGGCGCGAGAAGAGGTCCTGGACCGAATCCAGGTCGCTGACGTGGACGATGGCGGCAATGCGGAACGGTGACGCGCGGTCGTATGCCACATCTGTGTCGGGCAGCACTTCGAGCATTCCGGCGATCGCGTACAGCGCCTTCGGCTGAACCGTCCGCGCGAGGTTCTGCCACACGAGGGCGAGCGGGAAGCCCAGTTCGTCGACGTGCTGCAAGAGCTCACGACCGATGACCGCGAACCGGTCGAGGTAGGGAGGGTACTGCAGGAACACCGTGCGCAAGACGAATGGGCATCCGTCGTCCAGCAGCAGGCTCGGTGTGAAGAGCGCCGGGTTCGTGCTGGGATATCGATCCGCCGGAAACGCGAACGACACGCTCGCGTCGCCCGGCGCGAAGTGACGCAGGAAGGCTGTCTCCTCCGCGGCGCCGGCGCCGCGTCCGCGCCCGTCCCAATAACGTCGCCATGCACCGGAGGCGAAGGCGTCCCGCCGCAGCGCGGTCCAGGCCCAGGGCAGCGACGGCGGAGTGACTCCGGCGTCGGGGAATGTCTCGGGGCCACTCCCCGAGTTCTCGACCATCGCCCACACCGTCGTCGCTTCGCCGGCCATCCGTTCGAGCACAGGGCCGAAGTCGGAAACGGGTCCGAACCAGGCGTCTCCAGTGAGAACCACCTCGTCATAGCGTTCGATATCAGCCTCCGCGTCCACCGCGAGCGCGTAGCCGGCCGGGTCGAATCCGCTTGCGGGGACCGAGAAGACGTCGTCGACGAGGCTGCGCAGACGCTCGATCTCGATCTCGGGAGTGCCGGCCGGGACGATCACCACCAGGCGTTCGCCATGCGGGCGCAACGCTGCCAGCGCGTGCATCACGAAGTCGTCGATACGGCGGTCCGTCCGGGACACGGCGTAGACGATGAGTCGGCGATCGTTTGTTGCCGCGTCGGCGTCTTGTCCGGCGCGCACGTCGACGTCGCTCATGAGTCGCCCGGAGCCGCTCAGTTCAGGCCCTGCTGCAGCGCTTTGAGGAGGTAGGCGCCGTACCCGCTCTTCACCAACGGCTCAGCACGCTCGCGAAGGTCTTCGTCGGTCAGGAAGCCCATGCGCCACGCGACCTCTTCCGGGCATCCGATCGAAAGCCCCTGGCGCTTCTCCACCGTGCGGATGAAGTCGGTGGCCTCGCTGAGAGAGTCGAACGTGCCGGTGTCGAGCCACGCCGTCCCCCGCGGAAGGAGTTCGACCTTCAGGTCACCTCGCTCCAGGTAGGCCTTGTTGACATCGGTGATCTCGAGCTCCCCACGCGGCGAAGGGGTCAGATTCTTCGCAATCTCGACGACGTCGTTGTCGTAGAAGTAGAGGCCGGGGACGGCGTAGTTGCTCTTCGGATCGATCGGCTTCTCCTCGAGCGAGACCACGCTCCCAGCGGCGTCGAACTCGACCACTCCATAGGCGGTGGGATCGTCGACCCAGTAGCCGAACACCACGCCGCCCGACAGGTCAGTGTACTGCCGAAGGCGCGTGCCCATTCCCTGCCCGTAGAAGATGTTGTCGCCGAGCACCAGGGCGGCCGAATCGCCCCCGATGTGCTCCTCGCCCAGGATGAACGCCTGCGCGAGCCCGTCGGGTGAGGGCTGCGTCTTGTAGGTGATCGAGACGCCGAAGCGGGCGCCGTCACCGAGCAGCCGCTGGAATTGATCCGAGTCCTGCGGTGTGGTGATGATGAGGATGTCGCGGATGCCCGCCAGGATCAGTGTCGACAGCGGGTAGTAGATCATCGGCTTGTCGTACACGGGCACGAGCTGCTTCGAGATTCCGAGGGTGATCGGGTGCAACCGCGAGCCCGTGCCGCCTGCCAGGATGATGCCACGCATGCCTCTAGTCTCCGGCATGCGCCGAGGAGCACCAAACCTGGGCGCGTGGCGCTGCCCGGTATCCTGGACCGATGCGCAGACTCCTGGTCACTGGCGGTGCCGGTTTCATCGGCTCGAACTTCGTCCACCACGTCCTCGAGCACACCGATGACCACGTCACCGTCCTCGACAAGCTGACGTATGCCGGCAACCTCGCGTCTCTCGACGGACTTCCAGCCGACCGTTTCACGTTCGTCCAGGGCGACATCGCCGACGCGGCGCTCGTCGATGATCTCTTCTCGGGTGTGGACGCCGTGGTGCACTACGCGGCCGAGTCGCACAACGACAATTCACTGCACGAGCCGCGCCCATTCCTCGACACGAACATCATCGGCACCTACACGCTGCTGGAGGCCGCACGCAGGCACGACCGCCGCTTCCACCACATCTCGACAGACGAGGTCTACGGCGACCTGGAACTCGATGACCCGGCGCGCTTCACCGAGCAGACCCCCTACAACCCCTCCTCGCCGTACTCGTCGACCAAGGCCGGCAGTGACCTGCTCGTGCGGGCCTGGGTGCGATCGTTCGGAGTCCGGGCGACGATCTCGAACTGCTCCAACAACTACGGCCCGTACCAGCACGTGGAGAAGTTCATCCCGCGCCAGATCACGAACGTGATCCGCGGCATCCGTCCGAAGCTCTACGGTGCCGGCGAGAACGTCCGCGATTGGATCCACGCCGACGACCATTCGTCCGCAGTGCTGACCATTCTCGAACACGGTCGACTCGGCGAGACATACCTCATCGGTGCGGACGGTGAGAAGAACAACAAGGACGTCGTCGAGCTCATCCTCGAACAGATGGGGCAGCCCAGGGACGCGTACGACCATGTCACCGACCGCGCCGGCCACGACCTCAGGTACGCCATCGACTCGGGCAAGCTGCGGACGGAGCTCGGCTGGCGCCCGGCCTACGGCGATTTCGAGGCGGGGCTCGCAGCGACCATCGCGTGGTACCGCGACAACGAGGACTGGTGGGCGTCGGCGAAAGACGGCGTCGAAGCGTTCTACGCGTCGAAGGGCCAGTGATGACCGAATTCGGTAAGGGCCTCGTGCGCACGGAGACGAACATCCCGGGCCTGGTCGTGTTCGATCTTCCGGTGCACGGGGACTCGCGCGGGTGGTTCAAGGAGAACTGGCAGCGTGAGAAGATGACCGCTCTTGGGCTCCCCGACTTCGGACCGGTGCAGAACAACATCTCTTTCAACGACGCCGCGGGGACCACGCGCGGAATCCATGCAGAACCCTGGGACAAGTGGGTGTCGGTCGCCACAGGCCGCATCTTCGGCGCCTGGGTAGACCTGCGTGAGGGCGCCACCTTCGGGGCTGTCTTCACCGCCGAGCTCGATCCGTCACGAGCGATCTTCGTCCCTCGTGGTGTCGGCAACTCGTACCAGACGCTCGAGGCCGACACAGCGTACACATACCTGGTGAACGACCACTGGTCGCCCGACGCCGAGTACGCCTTCCTCAACCTCGCCGATGAGACGGCCGCGATCGACTGGCCCATCCCCCTGTCGGAGGTCGAGATCTCGGCGAAGGACCGCGCACACCCGCGCCTCGCCGTCGTCACGCCCATCCCGCCGCGGAAGATCCTCGTGGTGGGCGCCGCCGGACAACTCGGACGCGCCCTGCGCGCGGAGTACGCAGGCGCGGATCACGTGGAATACGCGACGCGAGCCGACCTGGATCTCACGGCGCCAGATCTCGAGTCGGCTCGGCGTTGGCGCGACTACGGCGTCATCATCAACGCCGCGGCGTACACGGCGGTCGATGTCGCCGAGACTCCGGCCGGGCGTCGCGACGCGTGGGCGGCCAACGCCACCGCCGTCGGCGCGCTCGCACGGATCGCGGCTGCGAACGGGATCACGCTCGTCCACCTTTCGAGTGACTACGTCTTCGATGGGACGAAGGATGCACCGTACAACGAAGCCGAGCCGGTGGCTCCGCTCGGTGTCTACGGGCAGACCAAGGCCGCCGGTGACGCGGCGGCTGCGACCGCGCCGCGCCACTACATCGTCCGTACGAGCTGGGTGATCGGCGAGGGCAAGAACTTCGTCGGCACGATGGCGTCACTCGCGGAACGGGGTGTCGACCCGAGTGTCGTCGACGATCAACGCGGACGGCTGACGTTCACCTCTGAGATCGCGCGCGGGATCGCGCACCTGATCGACTCGGAAGCAGCTTTCGGCACCTACAACCTCACGGGTGGCGGACAGCCGCTGACGTGGGCTGAGATCGCCAGAGAAGTCTTCACGCTCACCGGGCACGATGCATCGCGGGTGACCGGCGTGAGCACCGATGACTACTTCGCCGCCGCCACGGCGCCGGTCGCCCCGCGCCCACGTAACAGCGTGCTCGACCTCCAGAAGATCCGCGCGACGGGGTTCGAGCCCGCAGACGCACTGGACACGCTGAGACGCGAACTGATCCGCTGACCGCCCGTCTGCCGGGAGGCCGACCGCTGCGCGGGGGCGTCCTGGCAGGCACCCGGCGCCGGATCAGCGAATCCCCCGGGAATCAGGAACCTGCGCCGGCGGATCGAACCTAGGGCACGGTCACGTCGCGACAGCCGAGAGCCGGGTTGGACCCGCCCGCGGTGTCGATGGCGTAGACGCACACCCTGTGGGAGCCGGCGGAAGCCGGGATCGGGGCCACGAATCCATGCGCGCTGCCCGAGGCCGGATACACGCTCGCGACATCGGGACGTGCGAGATTGGCGATGAACTCCCGGCCGACGCCGTCGACATATACGTGGACGGCGACGGGGTTCGTCGTATCGGGATCGATCGCCCATCCTGACGCGGTGAGCGCGCCCGCCGAAGTCGAGACCCATTCGAAATTGCCGAACGGCGCCTTGTTGACCGCGGGGGTCGGTGCGGTCACCGTCACCGTACGGCAACCCAGCGTCGGATTGGAGCCGCCCGCGTCATCGATCGCGTACACGCACACGTAGTGCGAGCCGGGAGAGGCCGACGTCTGGACGACGAACCCGTGCCGGTCGCCGTATCCGGGATACGCCGCTCCGACATCCGGACGCGACACGTCCGCTGTGTAACCCTTGCCCACCCCGTCCACGTAGACGTGCACCTGGATCGGTCCCGTGACATTCGGGTCGATCGCCCAACCAGCGATCGTCAGGTTCCCCGACGACACACCCACCGACTCGAAGTTGCCGAACGGAGCCTTGTTGACCGCGGGGGTCGGTGCGGCCACCGTCACCGTACGGCAACCCAGCGTCGGATTGGAGCCGCCCGCGTCATCGATCGCGTACACGCACACGTAATGCGAGCCGGGAGAGGCCGACGTCTGGACGACGAACCCGTGCCGGTCGCCGTATCCGGGATACGCCGCTCCGACATCCGGACGCGACACGTCCGCTGTGTAACCCTTGCCCACCCCGTCCACGTAGA
>NZ_JBEGIA010000016.1:361182-813805 GCF_040676455.1 Microbacterium sp. LMI12-1-1.1
CGTGCACCTGGATCGGTCCCGTGACATTCGGGTCGATCGCCCAACCAGCGATCGTCAGGTTCCCCGATGACACACCCACCGACTCGAAGTTGCCGAACGGAGCCTTATTGACCGCAGGGGTCGGCGCAGCCACCGTCACAGTACGACAGCCGATGTCGGTGTTGCCGCCGATGACGGCCGTGTTCACGGCGACCGCACACATCGTCGAGGTGCCGGTCGGCAACGAGACTTGTGCTGAGAACCCGTGGTTGGAGCCGGCGGAAGGATATGAAGCTCCCACGTCGGGTCGGGTGCGATCAGCGGTCACCTCGGTGGTGGAGCCACCGACCGCGAGTCGTACCTTGATTGGCGAAGCGGTATCGGGGTCGATGGCCCAGCCGGAGGCAGTAGCCGTTGTGCCCGACACGGTCAGCGATTCCAGGTAACCGATCGGGGCGCTGCCTCCGTCGATGGGGCCGGTCACGGAGACGGTGCCGCACGACAGCAGCTTATTCGTTCCCGCGCCCGCGTTGATGGCGTAGGCACACACCGTGTGCGTGCCGGCAGCGGGTACCTTGACCCGGACGTTGAAACCATGCTTGGAGCCCACGGCCGGATAGGCGGCCCCTACGTCTGGACGTTCGTCGGCGGCCACGAACGCGGTGCCGACCGACCCGACGTAGATGTGCACCTCGATAGGGCTGGTGGTATCGGGGTCCGCGGCCCAACCCGTCACGCGGATGGAGCCGGAGTCGCCCATCATGGACTCGACATTGCCGAACGGATTACCGCCGCCCGTCGTCGAGCCGAACCAGTCCGTGAAGTACTGGAAGAAGTTCCGGTTGCCGTAGCTCGAGCACGCGTCGCCCTCGCCGTAGCCCGCACGCAGCGCTGCGGCGTTGGGCTGATAGGGCGTGTAGTAGTAGAGGTTCGCCGTGGCCTGGTTCTGAATGTAGACGGGGGACGAACCACACGCGGCATCGGGGTTCCAGCGCACGTTCCATGTCTTGCCCGGCGCGTACCACGTGAAGTACTGACTAGTCCCTGGCGGGTTGGCGTACCGCTTCAGCTGCCACGCTGCGCCGTACACCTGGTTGAAGAAGCCGTAGTACCTGGTGTCGCACGCTGCGGTGTCAGGGCAGCCCTGCCCCATCGCGATCGTGTAGCGCCAATCGGACGGCCAAGTGTGCGTGACCAGCCCCTGTTCCTTCTGCAGCATCACGAGGATCGCCTGCGGGTTGATGCCGCATGCCTGCGCAACCTTGTAGATGATCGTCGAGGCGCGCTCACGCATTCCGCCCGGGTAGGCACCGCACATGGCGTCGGCGCTAGTCGCGCGCGACGTGTCGTACCAGTCCTTCAGGCACACATGACCGGATTGACAGCTCGGAACCTTCGACTGGAGGAACTGCTGGATCTGCGCCTCGCCCATCGTCGAACGATCGAAGAACTTCGCATCGCTGATGATGTACCCGGCCTGGAACTGTGAGAGGTCCGCCGTCTTCACAACCCCGCTGGGGACCGCGCCTGCAGCAACCGCGGGCGGACTCTCTATCGCCACCTGACTTGCCGACGCCACCCCCGGCGCAAAGAGCAGGGCCGCGATCAGGCTCAACACCGTCGCGGCGACACCGACTCGGCGTCGCGCAGGCGCGCGACGTTCCCCCCTGTAACCTGCAGCCACGTGAACAGTGTGACGCATGGGACACATGCTAACGCGGCGCCTCGCCGAAGGAATAGCCCGATCTGCGCGGTTATCGAGCCGCCGTCACAGCTCGGCGTGCAGCATCCAGACCTTGTCGGCGGCCTCGCGCCACGAGAACGCCCGCCCGCGATCCCCCGCGAGCACACCGAGCCGCTCCGCCGCCGCGGTGGAGCCGAGCCCCGAAGCCAGAGCCGCACCGAGCCCTTCCGAGAGCTCCGCCACACTCGACGAAGCCACGAGCACTCCCCCGTCGAACACGACCTCGTCCTGCACCGTCGACGCCGCCGCGAACACCGGTACGCCGAGCGTCAGGGCGTCGACGACGCGCCACGGGAACGCCGCGCGACGCGACGGCGCGACGAAGGCGACGGCCGCGCCGAACACCGCGGCACGATCGATCGCTGACAGCACGCCGCGCACGTGCAGCACGCGTTCCGGAATTCCGGCAGCTGACGCGAGATCGGCCACCGCGGGCTCGTGGCCCTCTTCGACGTCGATCACCACGATGGGGAGGTCGACACCGGATGCCGCGACCGCGGCGAGTCCGGCATCCAGCCCCTCCGAGCCGAGCGGCCCGCCCGCCAAAAGGATGAACCCCTCGGGCAGCCCCAGCTCGCGGCGACGGCCCACTTCATCCACCGGCACCGAGAACGTCAGCGGCGACGCGCCGGCGATGACCCGCACGCGGTCGCCCAGTGGCGCGATCTCGAGCAGCCGCGCCGCCAGCGAGTGGGTCGGCACCACCACAGCGTCGGCGTGCTTGACCGCGCGCTTCAGCATCGCCTTGTGCCAGGCGACGACGGCGCGGGGCAGCTCGGCGGGCGACTCCCAAGGGCGGAGGTCCCACACGGTCACCACGGTCTGGTCGTGGTCGTGCACCCGGTCGTGGCGCACGAGCGGCGCGAAGAGCGACGGCGAGTGGATCATGCCGCCGCCGATCCCCGTGCCGACGCCCAGCTGCAGTGCGGCCGCGAGCTCGCGCCGGGGCAGGGCCGTGCGACGCACGCCGACCAGACCCGGCACCGCGTCCAGAGCCCCGTCCGGCCCACCAGCGGGGGCGATCGCCTCGACCTCGCACCCGGAGGGCACACCGAGCACGAGCGCCCGGGCGAGTTCGCGTGACGCCTCGGCGATCTCGGGCTCGGTGGGTGCGACGAGCTGGTCGAGCACGACGCGCAGGGTGGCGACCACGGCTCAGCCCTCGGGCGTCGGGGTCGGCGGGTGGAGCGTCGTCTGCACGAGGTCGGCGATGTACGCGTAGTCGGGGTTGAACTCGTCGATCCCCTCGGCGGGGGTGAGCTCGAGCGTCTGCACCGGCTGCTCCTTGGCCTTCAGCGCGAGGTCGACGAGCGTCGGGATGAGCGACTGCGGCAGATCCGTCTGAATGAGGTCCGAGCCCGCGGTGGCGACCTCCTGGAAGCGCGTCAGGACGACCTGCGGCGTGAACTGCGCGAGGATCGCCGCCTGCAGCTCACGCTGACGCTTCATGCGCGAGAAGTCGTCTGTCGTGTACCGCGAGCGGGCATACCACTGGGCGGTGTCGCCGTCCATGTGCTGCGCACCGGGCTCGATCCAGCCGATGGCCCAGTCCTCAGCGGGCTCACCCGGATACGACGGCCCGCCGCCCTTCGGAAGGCGCTCGGTGACCGTGATGTCGACGCCGCCGAGCGCATCGACGAGAGAGGCGAACCCGTGCATGTCGACGAAGACGTAGTACGGGATCTCGATGCCGAGGATCCCCTCGGCCGCGTCCTTCGTCGCCTCGATGCCCGGCTCGGAGCCGTTCGCCTCGGCATCCGGGTAGAGCGTGGTGCCGTCCTGGCAGACCTCGACCTCGGTGCGCAGCTGGTTGATGCCGCTCCCCCACCCGCAGGTCGGGTCGGCGTGACCCTCGTGCCCGTTCGGGTAGGTGTCCTGCATGGGACCCTCCGCGAACGGGAAGTGGGGCATGTCGCGCGGGATGCCGGTGATCGTGGTCGCACCGGTCGCGGCGTTGACCGACACGACCGAGATGCTGTCGAACCTCATCGAGTCGCGGCCCTCGCCGCTGTCGGCGCCCAGCAGCAGGATGTTGTAGTAGCCGTCCGACGGCGGGACGGTCGGGCCGCTCGCGCCGAAGATCGTGCTGATGGTGCTGCGCGCGGCGCCGACGGCGGTCGATGCGTAGGCGGCGGTGCCGCTGGCGACGACCATGAGCCCGACGGCCACCACAGCGATCGCGAAGCGCGCGCCACGCCCGGTCTTGACGAGGCGCACGAGCCGCAGTGTGTCGATCGTGAGCACGATCCACAGCACGGCATACGCGATCAGCAACCCCTGCGCGATGAGCAGCGGCAGCGGACGAAGCAGTCCGAGCCAGTCGGGCAGCCATGCGCTCGTCACGATGCTGAGTCCCGCAGTCGGGGCGAGCAGCGCGAACAGCAGCGCGATCACGAGGAGCACCCACATCACGAGCGTCGCGCCGATTCCGAATCGACCGAGCCTCCGGTTGCCCGCGAGAACCTGCGCGGACCCGGGAATGAGGAAGTTCAGCCCGACCAGCCACCACCCGCGGCGCGTCATGACGGCGCGGGACGAGGCATCCGGGTGCCGCATCGGGCGCTCTTCGACGACGCCCGGTCGGACCGGACGTACCTTGGCGCTCGGTGGGCTCATCACGCTCACAGCGACTCCTTGAGCCGCCGGTTCTTCTGCTCGACCTGCGCTTCGAGATCGCGGGCGTAAGCCTCGACGCGGTCCGCGATGGCATCGTCCGAGGCACCGAGGATCCGGGCTGCGAGGAGCCCCGCGTTCTTCGCGCCGTTGATCGAGACGGTCGCGACGGGGATGCCGGCGGGCATCTGCACGATGCTCAGCAGCGAGTCCATGCCGTCGAGCGTCGCGAGCTGCACCGGCACGCCGATGACCGGGAGCGCGGTGACCGAGGCGAGCATGCCGGGAAGGTGCGCGGCTCCGCCGGCGCCCGCGATGATGACCCGGAGGCCGCGTGCGCGAGCCTCACGCCCGTAGCGGATGAGCTTGTCGACCGTGCGGTGCGCCGAGACGACCTCGACCTCGTGCGGGATGCCGAAGTCCGTGAGCGCCTGCGAGGCGTCGCTCATGACCCGCCAGTCGGAGTCGGAGCCCATGACGACGCCGACGAGGGGCGCGTCCGAGGCATGAAGGGGCGCAGTCACTCGTCAAGGCTAGGGGCGAAGGCTGGAAGATCCCCGCAACGGCGCGGCAGGTCCGGTCGTTGCGCGAGGAACGAGACGAATGTGCCCGCGCCACGGACCACGTCGGCTCAGCGCGTTTCGTCTCTGCGTTTCGACTCGCGAGCTCGCTCAGCGACCGTCGAGGAAGAAGGATGCCGCGGCGCGCGCCTGGTAGGCCACGTCGTCGAGGTCGTCGCCGACGACGTTGACGTGCCCGACCTTGCGCCCCGGACGCGGTGCCTTGCCGTAGGTGTGGACCTTCGCCTGCGGGTGCTCGTCCATAGCGGCCGCGAAACGCGCGTCCAGCGGGTCGTCCGCCGGCCCGCCGAGGATGTTGACCATCACGGCCCACCCCGCGACCGGATCGGTGTCGCCGAGCGGAAGGTCGAGCACGGCGCGCAGGTGCTGTTCGAACTGGCTGGTCACCGCACCGTCCTGGCTCCAGTGACCGCTGTTGTGCGGGCGCATGGCCAGCTCGTTCACGAGCAGCCGCTCGTCGGTGGTCTCGAACAGCTCGACCGCCAGCATCCCGGTCACGCCCAGTCCTTCGGCGATCGCGACGCCGATCTCGGACGCCACCCGCTGCAGTCGCTCGTTCGAGTGCGGGGCCGGTGCGATCACCTCGGCGCACACCCCGTCGCGCTGGACCGTCTCGACGACGGGGTAGGCCTTCATGGCGCCCGACGGACGACGGGCGACCTGCTGGGCGAGCTCTCTCGTGAAGTCGACGAGCTCCTCGACGAGGAGTGCGCCGCCACGGGCGTCCTCGGCGAGCGTCGCGAACCAGTCCTCGGCCTCGGTGCCCGCCGAGACCACGCGGACGCCCTTGCCGTCGTAGCCCCCGCGGGGAGTCTTCACGACCGCTCGCCCGCCGTGGTCGTCGATGAAGGCCTGCAGCTCCTCGGTGTCGGTGACCGCCGCCCAGTCGGGCTGCGGCATCCCGAGCTCCTGAAGACGGGCCCGCATGACGAGCTTGTCCTGCGCGACCTTGAGCGCATCGGGGCCGGGATGAACGGCGATGCCCTCGCCGACGAGCGCGGCCAGGACGTCCTGCGGCACATGCTCGTGGTCGAAGGTCACGACATCGACGTCGCGCGCGAACGCGAGCACGGTGGCGGCGTCGCGGTAGTCGCCGACGGCCGTGGCGGCGAGGGATGCCGACATCCCCTCGTCTTCGGCGAGCACGCGCAGCTCGACTCCGAGTTCGACCGCCGGCGCGATCATCATGCGGGCCAGCTGGCCACCTCCGACGACTCCGACTCGCAGCGCCATGCCACTCCCTCTCGACTCAAGACTCCCTCCATCATCCCGCACACCGGAATGGCGGACGAGCCGGTCAGGACTGCGGCAGGGGCGGCCGAGGCGGAACAGCAGGCGGCGGACCGGGCGGCAGCGGCTGGGCGTCGCGGTGCGCGAGGATCTGATTCACCTCGACCTGATCGACCAGCGCCTCGTGCACGAGCTCGGCGCTGGGGATGTTGGCGAGCCGCAGCGGCTCGTCGACGCCGTTGGCGAGCGTGATCGTGCCCGCACCCCACATGCGCTGCAGCAGGCCGCGATGGACCTTCAGCGTGTAGCCCCGGACATGTGCCAGCTCCCTGCGCTTCGCCGAGAACACTCCGCGACGCTCCATCACCCGCCGCGTCGTGATCGTGTACACGTGCCCCAGCCACGCGAGGTATGGCAGGACCACGATCAGGAGCACCACGGCGGCGGCCGCGGCGAGCAGCATCCAGTTCTCGAACGGCGCCGGCAGGTTGCCGTAGAAGTACCCGCAGGCACCGGCGACGGCGATGAGCACGAGGGCCGACCACGTGAGCCGGCGCGCATGGGGGCGGAAGCGCGCGACGAGCAGCTCCGGGGTGGGCGCGCCGGGGGCCGGCGTCAGCGGCCTGCCACCGTAGCTCGTCGGCTGCGTCATGTCCCCATTGTGCGGCGAGCCGCCGACAGTCCCGGGTGAACCCGCCGTTTTACGTCATCCGCGCGCGTGTCGTCTCGCTCGTACCTCGCTCGCTCAACGACCGGGGCTCGGATGCCTCGGGACCGGCGTGTGCGCCGGGTGCAGGCGTTTCGTCTCGCTCGTACCTCGCTCGCTCAACGACCGGGGCTCGGATGCCTGGGGGCCGGCGGGTGCTCCGTGCGCAGGCGTTTCGTCTCGCTCGTACCTCGCTCGCTCAGCGAACGGGGCTCAGGAGCGGGGACGGGCTCGCACGTGCACGACGTCGCCGGCCGACACGACGCTCTCGTACTCGCCGTCCTGTACGACGACGAGGCGCCCGTCGGGGTCGACGCGCTGGGCCCGGCCCCACAGCGTCTGGCCGTCGGGCAGCGACACCGCGACGTCGCTTCCCAGAGTGCTGCAGAGCGCCTCGACCTCTGCGAGCACGCCCGAGGCGGCGGCATCCCCGCCGGCGGCGGCCAGCGCGGTGAGCTGTTCGTCGAGGGCGGCGACGTAGTCCGCCAGCAGGCGATCCTCGTCGCACGTCAGACCCACGACCGCGAACGAGGTCGCGGTGTCGACGGGGAGGTCGGCGCGCGGCATCCGTGTGTTCACGCCCGATCCGACGACGACGACATCGGGGTGGCCGGGCACGACCTCGGCGAGGATGCCGCAGACCTTCCCGCCGTCGATCAGCACGTCGTTCGGCCACTTGAGCGTCGCGGTATGCGCAGAGCCTGCGAGCTGCGCACCGATCGCACGCGTCATCGCGGCGCCCGCCAGCAGCGGGATCCAGCCCCTGGCCGCTGCGGGGATCGCCGCGGCATCGATGACGACCGAGACGGCGAGGGCGGATCCGGGCGGCGTCACCCACGTGCGGTCCAGGCGGCCGCGACCCGCGCGCTGGTCTCTGGTCAGCAGCAGCGACAGATGGGGCCATTCGTGCGGGGCGTCGACGACGTGCCGCACGACGTCGGCATTGGTCGAGTCGGTGGTCTCCACGACCTGGACGCGCGGGCTCACGGCTGCCGCGAGCGGGAACCCCTCGGACGAGTACGACATGATGCTCACCGTACGCGCCTCCCCGCGTCGGCGCCGCTCGAGCGGCCGCCCTTCCCGCCGGGGACCCACAGCGGATGCCGCGACCCCTTGTGTGAACCCTCCAACAGATCCCCTGAGCCCGCCGATAGGGTGGAATCCGTGACCGATCAGCCCGACCTCTCGACGACCGCCGGCAAGATCGCCGACCTCCGCGCACGCTTCCAGGAGGCCGTCCTCGATCCCGAGGAGGTCGCGAAGGAGAAGCAGCACGCGAAGGGCAAGGGCACCGCCCGCGAGCGCATCGACATGCTCCTCGACACCGGCAGCTTCGTCGAGCTCGACGAGTACGTGCGCCACCGCACCACGGCGTTCGGCATGGACCGCTCCCGCCCCTACGGCGACTCCG
The DNA here is from genome assembly GCF_040676455.1 of Microbacterium sp. LMI12-1-1.1. Classification (NCBI taxonomy): domain Bacteria; kingdom Bacillati; phylum Actinomycetota; class Actinomycetes; order Micrococcales; family Microbacteriaceae; genus Microbacterium; species Microbacterium sp. LMI12-1-1.1. The sequence goes on from NZ_JBEGIA010000016.1 coordinate 369,447, forward strand.
TCGTCAGCGGCGTCGGTACGATCCACGGCCGCACGGTGGCGGTCTACTCGCAGGACTTCTCGACCTTCGGCGGATCGCTCGGCGAGGTCGCCGGCGAGAAGATCATCAAGGTCATGGAGTTCGCCCTCCGCTCCGGCATCCCGATCGTGGGAATCCTGGACTCCGGCGGCGCCCGCATCCAGGAAGGCGTCGTCGCCCTCGGCAAGTACGGCGAGATCTTCCGCCTCAACACCCGAGCATCGGGCGTCATCCCGCAGATCTCGATCATCATGGGCCCGGCTGCCGGTGGTGCCGTGTACTCCCCGGCCCTCACCGACTTCGTCGTGATGGTCGACAAGACCAGCCAGATGTTCGTCACCGGTCCCGACGTGATCAAGACCGTGACCGGCGAGGACGTCGGCATGGAGGAGCTCGGCGGCGCGTACACGCACAACACCCGCTCGGGCGTCGCGCACTACCTCGCCGAGGACGAGGACGACGCGATCGACTACGTCCGCTCGATGCTCGGATTCCTCCCCGACAACAACATGGCCGAGCTGCCCGTCTACGAGAGCGGTTTCGAATTCGAAACCACGGATGCCGACCGCGCGCTGAACGCGATCATCCCCGACTCGCCGAACCAGCCGTACGACATCCACCAGGTGATCCGCGGGATCGTCGACGCCGAGGACTTCCTCGAGGTGCAGCCGCTGTTCGCACCGAACATCGTCATCGGCTTCGGCCGCATCGAGGGCCGCTCCGTGGGAATCATCGCCAACCAGCCCTCGCAGATGGCGGGCACGCTGAACATCGAGGCCGGCGAGAAGGCGAGCCGCTTCGTGCGCTTCTGCGACGCCTTCTCGATTCCGATCGTCACCCTCGTGGACGTTCCGGGCTACCTGCCCGGCACCGACCAGGAGTGGACCGGCGTCATCCGCCGCGGCGCGAAGCTGCTCTACGCGTACGCCGAGGCGACCGTCCCGCTGGTGACCGTGATCCTCCGCAAGGCCTACGGCGGCGCCTACATCGTCATGGGCTCCAAGCAGCTGGGCGCCGATGTGAACCTGGCGTGGCCGACGGCCGAGATCGCCGTTATGGGCGGCCAGGGCGCCGTGAACATCCTCTACCGCGGCGAGATCAAGCGCGCAGAAGAGGCGGGCGAGGATGTCGCCGCCGTGCGGACACGCCTCGCCAACGAGTACACGTACAACGTCGCCTCACCCTTCCTCGCTGCCGAGCGCGGCGAGCTCGACGGCATCATCGAGCCGGCGCAGACGCGGGTCTCCATCGCGAAGGCCCTGCGGGCGCTCCGCGGCAAGCGCGCCAGCCTGCCCCCCAAGAAGCACGGGAACATCCCGCTGTGAGCCTCGCGGACGACCAGGCGGTCCCTGCCGAGGCCGGCGGGGATTCCGCCGCGCCCGACAGCGTCACGATCGACATGCGTCGCGGCACGCCCACGGAGGAGGAGCTCGCAGCGCTCATCGCCGTCGTGAGCGAGGCCTACACCGGCGAGGCGGCAGAGGCCGTCGCCGAGGACCGCGTGCGCCGCACGGGCTGGGAGCTCTCGCAGCGCGCCCGGCGGCAGCCGCTCGACCGCGACCTGGGCTGGGGTCGCTTCGGCTGATCACGCCGCCCTCGTCGGAGGCCTCCAAAGCGCTTGCGCCGGGCTCGTGGGTCTTGTCCCCCGAAATACCTACAGACACAGCCCTTGATACCTGGAGATACTTGATCCGCTGGAACGCTTCTGCGTTCGGTCGGTCCGACTCCGCACTGCGGTATCCCCGGATCTGGCCATGCGGACGGTTTTCGGGTAACCGTCCGCGCAGGCGAGGGGCGGGCGGCTTCGCCGCCCCTCGCCTCCTTCTTCTCCGTTCCCCGCCTGGTTCCTCCCCCTCCTGGCGGGGAGCGAGTACGCCATCCGTGCTCGTGTCCCCGTGCGGCGGCTGCGGCGCTGCGCTGCGCTGACCGAACGCATCCGACTCGTTCGCGTGATGCGACGGCATCCCGACTGGCTCAGCGGTCGCCGATCAGCGCCATGCGAGCCCCGAGCCGCGAGCCGCGAGCACCATCGGAAGCGCCCGCCAGAGCGGTCAGGCCCGGCCGGGGTGCGGGATCTCGAGCCAGAGGTCGACGGAGTCCTCGTCGCTGGGCCCGGCGACGGACGGCGAGCGTCCCACGACCGTGACCGCCACCCGCTCGTCAGGCGAGGTGCGGATGTAGAGCCGGTCGGATGTGGCAGACCGCAGCGCGTCGGCCAGCTGCGCGCGGATGACGCCCAGCTGCTCGTCGTCGACGTCGTCGAGCCCGCCCTCGTCGAGGACCGTGACGTTCGCGCCACGACGCCGCGCACGTTCGAGCTCGGCGCGCACCTCGTCGTCGAGCAGGCGGGGTCCGCGCATCTCATCGCGCAGCTTGCCCTCTGCGATCCGCGCCTCCAGACGGTCGGGATCACTGAGCACTCCTGCGTGAGCGACCGTGCGCGTGAGCACGGGCCCCGCCACTGCGAGCGCCTTCTGCACCTGCACCCGGCGTTCCCGCTGGCGCACGATCTGCGAGGTCTGCCATCCCGTCGCCGCGCGCTGCAGCCGCGTGAGGCGGGACGTGTCGCGGGCGGCCCGGTCCATCGAGAACACCAGCAGCTGCGCGCACGTCACCCAGACGATGGAGCCGACGAGCCCGAGCGCGAGCGCATTCACCGGTCCCATCCAGAGCATCGACGCGACGGTGAGCGCGACGATGCCCGTCCATGCCGTCCATGGGCGACGGCGCACCATGACGATGGTCATGAGCGCGCCGATCCCGCCCAGGTACCAGGTCGCGAACGGTGCCGTGCGCGCGTCGGCTCCCACCGAGACCGAGATCGCGCTCGGCACGATGACCGCACACGCGAGAGCCAGGACCTGCGCGATCGGCGGGAGCCGGACAGGACCGCGGATGCCGTCCACCGCCGTCTTCGCGTCGTCCTCCGCGTGTGCGCCCGTCGCGGGCGACGGGGCAGGAGGCGGCGTGGATCGCGTCGATGCGGGTTCCCAGAAGATGCAGAGCCAGGTGGTCGCGAGATAGAACGCGAGAGTGACCACGACGACGAGGGGCTGCGTGATGGGTCCGGTCCACGAGAGGCCTCGCGCGGCAAGGTACGCCGTGAAGGCGACGGCGAGCACGACCAGGACGTTCTTGACGCTGATCATGCGGCGGACTCCTGCCAGGTGAGCCGCACGACGGTGCCGTGCGGACCGGTCTCGAGATCCGCATGCCCGCCCACGGCGGCGACACGGGCCATGATCGACGCGCGGATGCCCAGCCGGTCGTCCGGGACGGCATCCAGGTCGAAGCCCTCGCCGGCGTCGTGCACCTCGACACGCACGCGCCCGCGGGTCTCCATCACCGCGACGCCGAGGCCGGCGCCGCCGGCGTGCTGGAGGGCGTTCGCCACCGCCTGCGTCGCGGCGAGCGCGAGCGCCCGCGCCACGCGCCCCGGAATGAGCGACCCGGCGTCGTCGAACTCGCGCTGCACGTCGACGTCGACACCCAGCTCGGCGGCGGCCGCGTCGATCTCTGCCGCGAGCGCCGCGACATCCCACGGCTCGTCGGTCCCCTCGTGCGCATCCTGCTCGGTGTTGGCGAGCCGCGTGAGCGCCTCGCGCGCCATGGATGCCGCGAGCGTGCGCTCTCGCGGCGTGCTCGCCCGCTCCGCGGCGATCAGCGCTGCCAGCACGCTGTCGTGCATGAGGGCTGCGACGGCCACGCGCTCCTGCTCCGCGGCATCCGCCGCCGCCGCCTGCGCGTAGGAGGCGACCGCCCGGGCACGCGTCTCGTCGACGTTGACGGCGATCGAGCGGAACAGCCAGCCCAGTGTGAGGATCACGCCGCCGAGGATGAGGGCGAACGAGACGTCCAGTCCGACGGTCATCCAGTAGTCGCTGTCGAAGTCGACCTGCATCATCCGCACCAGCCCGAAGAGGACCGGGGCGAGGATCGTCCAGCCGATCTGCAGCGGGAAGGGGAAGGCCAGCACCGCGGCGAGGGTCGCGAGGTTGACCAAGTACCAGATCCACGGCTCTTCGATGCCCGCCGGCGTCACTCCCGCGGTGGCGATCGGCCAGGCGACCAGCGCGAGCACGTAGACGAGAGCGAAGACACCCGCAGCCACCCGGACGCCGCGCCCGATGACGCACGCGAGGATCATCACCGCGAGAGTGCCGAACACCGAGATCATCAGGGCTTCGTGCCACCCGGGCCGCTCGTCGGTCGAGCCCAGCGCCGCAAGGAACGCCTGGACGCCGAGGATCAGCGATCCGAAGGCGCCGCCGACGAGCGAGATGATCCGCTCCACGCGTGAACGCGTGAACGACCCGACGCCCGCAGTCGCCTGCGGCGAGTGGGGAATCTGACCCCACGCCGTGTCGAGCACGCCGGTCTGCGCGTCAACGGCCACGCGCACTGTCTCCTGGGTCGGCTGATGGCTCGACGAGGATGCCGTCTTCGACGGCGCGGTGCAGCAGGTCGATCTTGGTGGGAGCGGGGCGCCCGACCTCGACGTACTTGACGCGGATGCGCGTGATGTTCTCCTTCGCCGTCGAGTACGCGACCCCGAGGCGGTCGGCGACGACCTTCAGCGGAAGGCCGGCGGCGTAGAGTCGCAGCACGTCGCGTTCCCGGGCCGACAGCTGCGCGTCGGCGAATGCGCGGTCGCCCTCGACGGCGCTGGCCCACTCGACGTTGTTGAGCGGCTCGCCGCGCGCCACCGTGCGCACCGCTGCGATCACGTCGCCGATGGGCGAGGACTTGCTGACGACACCGGCAGCGCCGGCGGCCAGGGCTTCGCGCACCGCTGCCGGGCGGTCGGCGACACTGTGGATGATGACACTCGACCCGTCGAGCACCAGGCGCCGCACGTTCTCGGTCACCGTTGTGCCATCGCCGAGCGTCAGATCGAGCACCACGACGTCAGCCGGCGGCTGGCGCGATCGTGCCCGCCACTCCACATATTCGGTCACGGTGCTGCCCGAGAAGGCGACGTTCATCGCCTCCGCACGGACGCAGGCCGCCTCCAGCCCGAGCCGTACCGATTCGTGGTCGTCGATGAAGGCCACGCGCGTCATTCCGCCAGCCTAGCCACGTGCGTCACCCGCGGGTGAGAACCGCCACGGCTTCGACGTGATGCGAGTTCGGGAAAAGATCCAGGGCGTCGACGCTCGCCAGGTCGTAGCCGCCGGCGCGGAAGGTGGCGATGTCGCGGGAGAGCGCCACGGGATCGCAGGCGACGTAGACGACCGTCTTCGGCGAGAGCGCCGTGATGTGCTCGACGACCTCGCGTCCTGCTCCCGAGCGCGGCGGGTCGAGGAGGACGACTCCCCGGGACAGGCGCTCTCGTTCGGAGGCGGATGCCTCGGCGGCGAGCCGCGCCAGCCAGCGGTCGACCCGGGCAGTCTCGGCCCGGGCGCCGACCCAGTCGACGAGATTCTCGCCCGCGTGCTCGGTGGCGCGCGCGTCGGATTCGACGCTCGTCACTCGCGTCGACGGCCCGCCGAGCTCACCGAGGGTCGCCGCGAACAATCCCACGCCGCCGTAGAGGTCCAGATGCCACGCGTCGGGGTCGACGGCAGGAGCATCTCCCGGGAGGATGCTCACCGCGGCCGACACGGCCGTGGTCAGCGTGTGCGCCGCAAGCCTGTGGACCTGCCAGAAGCCGCCGGCGTCGACGCGGAACTCCCGGCCGCCGACGCGTTCGACCACGACCTCGGGCGCGGGCGTCTTGCCGGAACGCCGCCCGGGTGCCAGGCGGCTACCGCGCCCACGCCGGGTGGCGGCATCCCGATGCGTCTGTCGCCGGGGCAGCACCCGCACGCGACCGTCCGCGGGCTGTACGAGATCGATGCGGCCGGGCTCGCCGCCGCGCAGCTCGAGCGCGGTGCGCTCGACTTCCGCGGTCGCGAGCGGCAGGTCCTCGAGCGGCACCACGCGATGGCTGCGCGCCGCGTACTGCCCGACGTTGCCGTCGTCGTCGACGTGCAGGCTCACCCGCGTGCGCCACCCGGTGCCGTCGACGGTCTCGCCGTCGGCGTCCTGGGCGCCGCCCTCGGTGCCGTCCGGCGTCGGCGGAGCAGAGACGGCGCTCATCGTCGCCGTGGGCGCGTCGATGCGGCCGAAGCGCTGAAGGGCGTCGAGCAGGACCTCGAGCTTGAGGCTGCGCTGATGCGCGAGCTCGATATGGCCGAAGTCGGCGCCGCCGGGGCGCTGCTCGGGCGGCACGTCGACATCGGCCTGCCGCCAGACGTGGAGCTGGCGATGCGGCGACGCCTCGAGAACCTCGAGCGTCTCGGCACGCCAGAACGACGACTTGGCCGTGTCGGTGAGGCGCACGCGGACACGCTCCCCCGGAATCGTGTCGGGCACGAACACGACGCGTCCCTCGTGCCGGGCGACGAAGACGCCGCCATGGGCGACGCCCGTGATGTCGAGGTCGAGGAGGTCGCCGGTTCCGCTCATCCGTCGAGCCTACGGCTCGGCCGCGTACCGTGGGAGCATGCGCGTCTGCCTCGCCTCGACCTCGCCCGCCCGGCTCATGCTGCTGGGACAGTTCGGCATCCGTCCGCTCACGATCGCCCCCGACGTCGACGAGGAGGCTGTGATCGCCGCGGTCGAGGCGGCCGAGCAGCGCGCGCTGGCTCCCGACGAGCACGTGCTCTTACTCGCTCGGCGCAAGGCGGCCGACGTGGCCGCGAGGCTGCGCGACGACATCCCGGGATTCGACGGCATCGTCATCGGCGGCGACTCGATGTTCGAGCTCGACGGCGAGGTGCTCGGCAAGCCGTACACGCCCGAGAGCGCCGCGGCCCGCTGGCGGGCGATGCGCGGGCGCACCGGCGTGCTGCACTCGGGGCACGCCGTCGTTCGCATCGAGCCGGGCGAGGCGCCGAGCGAGGTGCATGCGACGGCAGCGGCATCCGTCTCCTTCGTGGACGACGTGACGGATGCCGAGATCGACGCGTACGTCGCGAGCGGCGAGCCGCTGCACGTGGCCGGTGCGTTCACCGTCGACAGCCTCGGCGGGGCCTTCATCGAACGCGTCGAGGGCGACCCCTCGACCGTCGTCGGCATGTCGGTGTCGACGCTGCGCCGGCTCGTCCGGGAGGTGGGCGTGGAGTGGACCGCGTTGTGGCACACGTCCGATCCGTCGCTCGGTCGGTCCGAGACCGATCCGGTCACGCTGTAGGAGGCACCTCCGACGGGCGACCGGCGTTGTAGTAGGAATCCCACGTTTCTCGTCGGTTCTTGTATGAACCGGTCAAAAGCCCCGGTGGTGCCGTCGGTAGGCTGGCATCCATGCCCCAGATCGCCAAGGTTCTCATTGCCAACCGCGGCGAGATCGCCGTTCGCGTCATCCGCGCCGCCCGCGATGCGGGTAAGGCGTCTGTCGCCGTCTACGCCGACCAGGACCGCGACGCCATGCACGCCCGCCTCGCCGACGAGGCGTACGCGCTCGAAGGCTCTACCAGCGCCGAGACGTACCTGTCGATCGACAAGATCCTGTCGGTCGCCCGCCGCTCCGGGGCCGACGCCGTGCACCCCGGGTACGGATTCCTCGCTGAGAACGCCGACTTCGCTCGCGCCGTGATCGGCGCCGGGCTGGTGTGGATCGGCCCGTCGCCCGAGGCGATCGAGGCCCTCGGCGACAAGGTGACCGCCCGCGCCGTCGCCGAGAAGGTCGGAGCTCCTCTCGCACCGGGCACCCCTGGCCCCGTCGCGGGCGCCGACGAGGTCGTCGCTTTCGCCGAAGAGGTCGGTCTGCCCATCGCCATCAAGGCGGCGTACGGCGGCGGCGGCCGAGGCCTCAAGGTCGCCCGCACGATCGACGAGGTGCCCGAGATGTTCGAGTCGGCCACGCGCGAGGCGATCACCGCGTTCGGCCGCGGCGAGTGCTTCGTCGAGAAGTACCTCGACAAGCCGCGCCACGTCGAGACGCAGTGCCTCGCGGATGCCGCCGGCAATGTCGTCGTGATCTCGACGCGCGACTGCTCGCTGCAGCGGCGTCACCAGAAGCTCGTCGAGGAGGCGCCCGCGCCGTTCCTCTCGGGCGAGCAGAACGCCATCCTCTACGACGCGTCGAAGGCCATCCTCAAGGAGGTCGGCTACGTCGGTGCGGGCACCTGCGAGTTCCTCATCGGCGCCGACGGCACGATCTCCTTCCTCGAGGTCAACACGCGCCTTCAGGTCGAGCACCCCGTGTCGGAGGAGGTCACCGGCATCGACCTCGTGCGCGAGCAGTTCCGCCTCGCCGAGGGCGAGGAGCTCGGCTACGACGACCCGATCGCCGACGGCCACTCGATCGAGTTCCGCATCAACGGCGAAGACCCGGGGCGCGGATTCCTCCCCCAGCCAGGGCCTATCCACGTCTTCAAGACCTTCGGCGGCCCCGGCATCCGTCTGGACTCCGGCGTCACCGCCGGCGACAGCGTGTCGGGAGCGTTCGACTCGCTGCTCGCGAAGATCATCGTCACCGGCCGCGACCGCGCCGAGGCGCTCGAGCGCTCGCGTCGCGCCCTCGACGAGTTCGAGGTGTCGGGGCTTCCCACCGTTCTGCCGTTCCACCGGGCGGTGGTCCGCGACCCCGCGTTCGTCGCGGCGGACGGCCGGTTCGGCGTCTACACGCGCTGGATCGAGACCGAGTTCGTGAACGACATCCCGCCGTGGGACGGCGAGCTCGACGCGCCGGCGCCCGCCGAGGCACGGCACACCGTGGTCGTCGAGGTCGCGGGCAAGCGCCTCGAGGTGAGCCTGCCCGACCGCGTGGTCACCGCACCCGGTGTCGCCGGTCGCCCTGCCGCCGTGCCGCCGTCGCGGCGCTCCCACGCCCCTACCGTGGTGGCGGGCGCATCGGGCGACGCGGTGAAGTCGCCCATGCAGGCGACCATCGTCAAGGTCGCCGTCGAGGAGGGCCAGCAGGTCGTCAAGGGCGACCTGGTCGTGGTGCTCGAGGCGATGAAGATGGAGCAGCCCATCCAGGCGCACAAGGACGGCGTCATCGGTGCGATCAACGCGAACCCCGGCACCACGGTGTCGGCCGGTCACCAGCTGCTGACGATCAGCTGATCCGGCGGGTTCGCTCGGCGCCTGCGCGTCCTGCCAGGGTGCGACCCATCCCTTTTCGGCCGATGAACTTCCGGCTCACACACACCTCGCGAGACGCGTCGCTCCACCTGCCAGGAGTGTGAGCAGCATGTTCAGCGACAGCAGTCACCCACGCGTGTGAGCAGCGGCACGCCCACGAGCGCCGTGTGAGCCGGAAGTTCATCGGCACGACCCCCACACCCGTGTGAGCAGGAAGTTCAGCGAAGCCCGCACACCGGCGCGCACGCACCGCACCGCACCGCACCGGACCGCACTGCACTGCACCGCACCGCACCGCACCGGACCGCACTGCACTGCACCGCACCGCACCGCACCGCAGTGTGAGCCGGAAGTTCATCGCCACGACACCCCACACTGTGTGAGCCGGAAGTGTGCGCCGGAAGTTCACCGACACGACACCCCACACCGTGTGAGCAGGAAGTTCAGCGAAGCAGACACACCGCACCGGAAGTGTGAGCCGGAAGTTCATCGACCCCCGCAGAGGGTGTCTGCGGGCGCGGCGGGGAAGGATGGCCTACGGCCGCCCGGTCGCCGGCGGACGCGGGCCATACGTCTCGTTCGCGATGCCCGACCGTCCCGAGCTGCGCGCCGTCGTCGACGCCGGCGCGAACCGGGCCGCGGAACTGTGGCGCGCGAACAGCGGACTCGGCTGACGGCGCGATGACGGATGCAGGCTGCCCACGGCATCCGTCAGTCCATCGCGTCATTCCACCGGTCGTCGCCCGCCGTTCCCCCCGATCCTCACCCGCGGATGAGTGCGCTGATGCGCTCGCCTTCAACAGGTCAACCGTGCCTCTACAGGAGACCCGGCTCGCAGAAGTCCTGTGGAGCCGCGGTTGACCTGTTGAAGGTGCGACGAGGCGACATTTCCGATGACGTCACCCGCGCCGCGAGCCGGGCGGATGCCGCCGGGCGGGCCACGGACGCGGCGCGCAGCATCGCCGGCGAAGCGGCGATGACGGGTGCCGCCGGCGGGACGGATGCCGCGCGCCCGCGGCATCCGTCAGCCTGGGTCAGCCGCCGTAGACGTTGTGGTCGACGACGTGCATCGCGCGGGCGGCGTCGGTGATGCTGCCCGACAGCGACGGGTAGACCGCGAAGACGCGGGAGACCTGGTCGACGGTGAGGCGGCGCTCGACCGCGATCGCGATCGGGTAGATGAGCTCCGAGGCGCGGGGGGCGACGATCACGCCGCCGATGACGGTGCCGCTGCCCTCGCGGGCGATGAGCTTGACGAAGCCGTCCTTGACGCCCATCATCTTCGCGCGCGGGTTGGCGGCCAGCGGCAGCTTGTGCACGACGCCGTTGATGTGGCCGTCCTCGATGTCCTTCTCCTGCCAGCCGATCGTCGCGATCTCGGGGGCGGTGAAGATGTTGGAGGTGATGCGGCGGCGCTCGAGCGGGATGACGACATCGCCGAGCGCGTGGAAGATCGCGGTGCGGCCCTGCATCGAGGCGACGGACGCAAGCGGCACGAAGGTGGTGCAGTCGCCGGCGGCGTAGATGTTCGGCACCGACGTGCGCGCGACGCGGTTGACCTGGATGTTGCCGGACTCGGTCATCTGAACACCGGCCTCTTCGAGGCCGATGCCCGTGGTGTTGGGGATCGAGCCGACGGCCATCAGGCAGTGGCTGCCCTCGACGGTGCGGCCGTCCGACAGCGTCACGACGACGCCCTCACCGGTGTTCTCGACCTTCTCGGCCCGCGACTTCGACAGCAGCTTCATGCCGCCGCGCTTGAAGACGCGCTCGAGGACGGCAGCGGCATCCTTGTCCTCCCCCGGGAGGACCTGGTCACGGCTGGAGACCAGCGTCACCTTCGCGCCCAGGTTCATGTAGGCGCCGGCGAACTCGGCGCCGGTCACGCCCGATCCGACCACGATGAGGTGCTCGGGCAGCGCGCTCATGTTGTACAGCTGCGTCCACGTGAGGATGCGGTCGCCGTCCGGCTTGGCGCTGGCGAGCTCGCGCGGCGACGAGCCGGTCGAGACGACGAGCGTGTCGGCCTCGATGCGGTCGAAGTCGGTGCCGCCGGGGCCGGTCGACACCACGACGGCGTGGTCGCCCTCGAGCCGTCCGTGGCCGGAGATGATCCTCACACCCGCCTCGACCAGCGACGCGCGCATGTCATCGGACTGCTGTCGGGCGAGCGTGAGCAGGCGCTTGTTCACGGCGCTCAGGTTGATCGCGATCTCGGGCTTGAGGGGCTTGCCGTCCTTGCCCTTCGCGAAGAGCTGCACACCGAGGTCACCGGCTCCGGCGATCGCGACGGCCGCGTCGGCGGTAGCGATGAGCGACTTGGACGGGACGACGTCCGTGATCACGGCCGAGCCGCCGATGCCGGCCCGTTCGACCACCGTCACCTCGGCTCCGAGCTGGGCGGCGGCCAGCGCCGCGTCGTAGCCTCCGGGTCCGCCACCGAGGATGGCGACGCTCTGGGTGGTCTCGAAGCTGATCGACATGGATTCCATTCTCCCCTGCCGGATGCCGCGGCGACGACACATACGGCGACACTCCCGAAGACCCGGCGCAGCGCACTCGCTGGCCCTTGTGCCCGGCGGTTCCTAAAGTGGTGACATGTCAGACACCACCGGCAATCCTCTCGACGACCCCACGGCCGACCCTTTCGAGGTCGCCGCCGCCGCCGCGGAGGACATCGCCCGCATCACCCGCGTCGAGCGTCACGACATCGCGTTGACCCTCGGCAGCGGCTGGGGCAAGGCCGCGGAGCTCCTCGGCGAGACGACCGCGACGTTCCCCGCGACGCAGGTGACCGGCTTCAGCGCTCCCGCGCTCAGCGGTCACGTCGGGACGCTGCGGAGCATCGTCACACCGAAGGGCCGCCGCGTGCTGGTGATCGGCGCCCGCACCCACTACTACGAGGGCTACGGCGTGCGACGGGTGGTGCACAGTGTGCGCACGGCCGCCGCGGCCGGAGCCCGCACGATGGTCCTCACCAACGGCGCCGGGGGCATCAAGCACACCTGGACGCCGGGTCGGCCGGTGCTCATCAGCGACCACATCAACCTCACCGGCGACTCGCCGCTCGAGGGTGCCACGTTCATCGACCTCACCGACCTCTACTCGCTCCGCCTGCGCGACCTGGCGCGATCGATCGATCCGAGCCTCGACGAAGGCGTGTACTGCCAGTTCCGCGGACCCCAGTACGAGACCCCGGCCGAGGTGCAGATGGCGAAGGCGATCGGCGGGCACATCGTCGGCATGTCGACGGCGCTCGAGGCCATCGCCGCGCGCCAGGCCGGCATGGAGATCCTCGGCTTCTCGCTGATCACCAACATGGCCGCCGGCATCCAGAAGACACCGCTCAGCCACCAGGAGGTGCTCGACGCCGGCCGCGAGGCCGAGCCCGTCATCTCGTCGCTCCTCGCCCGTGTGATCGGCGCGCTGTGAGCGGCGCGGAGGTTCCGGCCGCGAGCCCGGACGTGCAGGAGCCGGCACCCGAGAAGGTTCCGGCCGGGTCGGATGCCGCCACCGACGTGCTCGAGCGCGCGCACGCATGGCTCGCGCAGGACCCCGACGGCGAGACGCGCAACGAGCTGCGAGCGCTGATCGAGGCCGCCGAGTCCGGCGATCCGGCGGCCGCGGACGAGCTGGCGGACCGCTTCTCGACGCGCCTGGCGTTCGGCACCGCGGGCCTGCGGGGCGCGCTCGGCGCCGGCAGCAACCGCATGAACCGCGTGCTCGTCGCCCAGGCGGCCGCGGGTCTCGCCGCGTACGTGCGCGAGCAGACCGGGCTTGCGCCCTTGCCGTCCGCCACGACGGATGCCGGCACGGAGGCGGATGCCGACGGCGACGTTGCGGCGCAGGACACGTCGGCGGACCCGGAGCGCGCTGACGCGGCTGTCGCCGAAGGCACAGCGGATGCCGCCGCCGAGCGCGCAGCGGATGCCGCCGCCGCCGAGGGCGCAGCGGACGCTGGCGCCGAGGGCGCAGCGGAGACACCGGACGCCGCCGCGGATGTCGAGGCGGGGGCCGAGACACCGGATGCCGCCGCCGCAGCGATGCCCGATGCACCGGAGCTCACCGAGCCGCCGTCCACCGATGCGCTCGAGGCGGAGGGGCCGGAGGTTCCCGGCATCCTCGACGAGGCCCCGATCGTGGTGATCGGCTACGACGGTCGTCGCAACTCCGACGTGTTCGCGCGCGACTCCGCCGAGATCTTCGCCGGCGCGGGTCTGCGAGCCATCCAGCTCCCCCGCCTGCTCCCGACCCCCGTGCTCGCGTTCGCGGTGCGGCACTTCGGCGCCGCGGCCGGCGTGATGGTGACCGCGAGCCACAACCCGCCCGACGACAACGGCTACAAGGTGTACCTGGGCGGCGCCGACGACGGCTCGCAGATCGTCTCGCCCGCCGACGCCGAGATCGCCGCGCACATCGCACGGGTGGCCGAGGCCGGCGACATCAGCACGCTCCCCCGCTCGCTCGCCTTCGAGGTGGCCGCCGAGAGCGTCGTCGACGACTACATCGCGGCGACCGCCGCCGTCGCCCCGGCGCCGGCCGGAGCGGACGGTCTCACCTGGGTCTACACCGCGATGCACGGCGTCGGGTGGGAGACGCTGTCGCGCATCCTCGAGGCCGCCGGCTACCCGGCGCCGGTGCCGGTGTCGGCGCAGCTCGAACCCGACGGCACCTTCCCGACAGTCGCGTTCCCGAACCCCGAGGAACCGGGCGCGATGGATCTCGCCTTCGACGCCGCCCGCGAGACCGGCGCCGAGCTCGTGATCGCCAACGACCCCGACGCCGACCGGCTCGCCGTCGCCCTGCCCGACGACTCCGCCGAAGGCGGCTGGCGACGGCTGACCGGCAACGAGATCGGCCTGCTGCTGGGGTGGCGCGCCGCGCAGCTCGCGACGGCCGACGGCCCGGCCCCCGACGGCGCATCGCTCGCCTGCTCGCTGGTCTCCTCCCCCGGCCTGCAGGCCGTCGCCGAGCACTACGGCCTCGACTTCCACGCCACGCTGACCGGGTTCAAGTGGATCTCCCGCGCCCCCGGCATCGTGTTCGGATTCGAGGAGGCGCTCGGCTATCTCGTGAACCCCGGCACCGTGCGCGACAAGGACGGCATCTCGGCCGCCGTGGCGATGCTCGGCATGGTGACGGAGGCGCGCGGTCGTGGCGCGACGCTCGGCGATCTCCTCGCCGAGTTCGAGGAGCAGTTCGGCGCCTTCGCGAGCGACCAGGTGTCGATCCGCGTCGACGACGTGTCGCAGATCTCGAGCATCATGGCGGCGCTGCGGGCGCGGCATCCGGAATCCGTCGGGGATGTCGCGGTGGACCGCATCGACGATCTGCAGGAGGGTTTCGACGACCTCCCGCCGGGGGACGTCCTGCGGCTCTGGCTCGCGGACGGCTCCCGCGTGATCGTGCGGCCGAGCGGCACCGAGCCCAAGCTCAAGCTCTACCTCGACGTGCGCGGCGAGTCCCGCGACGACGCCGCCGCGCGGGTCGCCGCGCTCGCGGACGGCGCCCGGGCGCTGCTCGTCGAGTACGGCGGCTGACGCGCCGCCTCCGGTCGTTGAGCGAGCGAGACGAAACGCGCCGGACGATCGCGGAGACTCCGGCGCGTTTCGTCTCGCTCGCTGGCGCTCCCTCGCTCAACGACCGCAACCTCGCCGCCCCCGGTCGTTGAGCGAGCGAGGAACGAGCGAGACGAAACGCGCCGGACGATCGCAGAGACTCCGGCGCGTTTCGACTCGGTCGCCGCCGCTCCCCCACTCAACGACTGCAACCTCGCCACCCCCGGTCGTTGAGCGAGCGAGGAACGAGCGAGACGAAACGCGCCGGACGATCGCAGAGACTTCGGCGCGTTTCGCTCGGTCGCCGGCCGCCGCTCCCTCGCTCAACGGCCGCAACCTCGCCCCCCGGTCGTTGAGCGAGCGAGGAACGAGCGAGACGAAACGCGCCGGACGATCGCGAAGACTTCGCCGCGTTTCGTCTCAGTCGCTGGCGCTCCCTCGCTCAACGACCGGAACTGTGCCCCCGGTCGTTGAGCGAGCGAGGAACGAGCGAGCCGAAACGCGCCGGACGATCGCGAAGACTTCAGCGCCTCGTCAGCGCAGCACGAAGTGGCCGGGCGTGATCTCGGCGAGCGCGGTGCCGTCGGGCTCGAGGCCGACCGGCTCCGGTCGCGTGGAGATGCGCTCCAGACGGCGTCGCGCCTGCACGGGGTCCGTCGACAGCGCGGCGTCGAGGAGATGGCGCGTGTAGGGGTGCTGCGGCGACGCAAACACCTCGGCGGTCGGGCCGAGCTCGACGATGCGGCCGCGATTCATGACGGCGGTGCGCGTCGCGATCTCTCGCACGACGGAGAGGTCGTGCGAGATGAACAGGTACGTCAGCGCGAGCTCGCGCTGCAGGCGCAGCAGCAGTTCGGTGACCTGCGCCTGGATCGACATGTCGAGCGCCGAGAGCGGCTCGTCGCACACCACGAATCCCGGACGCACGGCGATGGCCCGCGCGATCACGATGCGCTGTCGCTGACCGCCCGAGAACGCGCGCGGACGACGGTGGACGGCGTCGCCGTCGATCCCGACGGCGGCGAGCGCCTCGATCGCCTGCGCGCGCGGATCCGCGTCGGGGGCGAGCACCGTGAGCGGCTCCAAGACGTTCTGAAGCGCCGTGCGGTGCGGGTTCAACGATGAGAACGGATCCTGGAAGATGACCTGCATCGACCGGTGGTAGGGCGCGCGCCGGGCACGGGCGAGCGTCGTGAGCTCGACCCCGTCGTACGTGACGGTGCCGCTGGTAGGCTCGTCCATCTGCAGGATGCAGCGCCCCAGGGTCGACTTGCCGCTCCCCGACTCCCCCACCAGGGCGAGCGTCTCACCGCGGCGGATGGTGAGGTCGACGCCGTCGACGGCGCGCACCGTGCCGGTCGTGCGGCCCCAGGCGTTGCGCAGCGGGAAGGTCTTCACGAGTCCCTCGACCCGGACGAGATCGTCCGTCGGCTGCCCGGTCATGCGTCCCCCTCCCCTGCCGATGGCGCGTCGGGCGCGGCATCCAGCAGCTCCCTCGTGTACGGATGCTGCGGCTCGCGGAAGACGCGTTCGACGTCACCGGACTCTACGATGCGACCGTCCTTCATCACGAGCACCTCGTCGCAGACGGCCGCCACGACCGCGAGATCGTGCGTCACGATGAGCACCGTCAGCGAGCGCTCGGCCTGCAGGGCGCGCAGCAGCGCCAGGATCTGCGCCTGGATCGTCGCGTCGAGCGCGGTCGTCGGCTCGTCGGCGAGCAGCAGCTCCGGCCTCGCGAGGAGGGCCATCGCGATCATCGCGCGCTGGCGCATGCCGCCCGACAGCTCATGCGGGTACCGCGACAGCACGCGGTCGGGGTCGGGGATGCGGACCGCCACGAGCGCCTCGCGTGCGAGCGCCGTCGCCTGCCGCCGCCCGACGCGCTGGAACCTCTGCGCGACCTCGGTGAGGTGCGCGCCGATGCGCACGAGCGGGTTGAACGAGGTCATGGGGTCCTGGAAGACCATCGCCGCCGGCAGCCGCTCGCGCGACATCGCCGCGGTGACGTCGCGGCCGTCGAGGAGAACGTGGCGCCACTCGCGCGTGGCACCCTCGGGAAGGATCCCCATCAGCGCGCGGAGCAGCATCGTCTTGCCCGACCCGGACTCGCCGACGATGCCGACGGCGCGGCCCCGCGGCACCTCGAACGACACGTCGTCGAGCACGCGCACGCGACCGCCGGTGCGGTCGGCGAGGTCGACGTCGAGGCCTTCGACACTCAGCAGCACGTCACCGCCGGGGGAAGTCGTCGCGGGGACCGTCATGACGCACCCCCTTCACTGACCGACTGCCGCAGCGCATCGCCGAGCACATTGAACGACAGCACCGTGAGCAGGATGAGGATGCCGGGGATCAGCGCCAGGTACGGCGCCGTCTGCAGACTTCCCTGCGCCGATTCGAGGAGGCTTCCCCACGACGCCATCGGCGGCTGGATGCCGAGGCCGAGGAAGCTCAGCGCCGACTCGGTGAGGATCGCGGTCGAGATGCTCGCCGTCGCAGCGACGATGATCGTAGGCGCGGCGTCGGGCACCACGTGCCGCCACATCACGAGCTCGCGCCGCACGCCGATGTAGCGCGCGTAGCGCACGAACGCGCGCTCGCGGAGCGTCAGCGTCTCGGCGCGCACCAGGCGGGCGGTCGCCATCCACGAGAACGCGCCGATCACGAAGATGATGGTCCAGAGCCCCGGCTTGAGGAACACGCTGGCGACGATCACGAGCACCATCCACGGGATCGACGACAGGAAGTCGACGAACCGCATCAGCAGGTCGTCGATCCGGCCGCCGGCGTACCCCGCGACGAGGCCCACGACGACGCCGATCGCGGTGGCCGCGATCATCGCCAGGATGCCGACGGTCAGCGAGATGCGTCCGCCGTAGACGACACGCGAGAAGTAGTCGCGCCCGAGCTCGTCGGTGCCGAACCAGTGCGCGGCGCTCGGCGGCTGCCAGCGGATCGCGAGGTCGGTCGAGGTCGGATCCAGCGGCAGCAGCGGGGCGAGCAGCGACACCGCACCGACGACGACGAGGAACGCGATGGCCAGCAGGGCCGCGACCGAGCGGAACGACCGCGCGCGATGCACGAGGGTGTTCGCATCGATGGCGGCGGCGACGTTGGGAGTGGTGGCGGTCATGAGCCCGCTCCGATCCGGATACGCGGGTCGACGACGACGTAGAGGATGTCGGCGATGAGGTTACCGACGATGACGAGCACCGCAGACAGCAGCAGCACCGCGAGCACAACCGGGTAGTCGAGGCTTCGCGTCGCCGTGAGGAAGTAGGGGCCGATGCCGGGCCAGCCGAAGATCGACTCGGTCACGATGGCGCCGGTGACGAGGATCGGAAGTGCGAGACCCAGCTGCGTGATGATCGGCAGCATCACGTTGCGGCCGACGTGGCGGGTCAGCACCTGACGGCGCGAGGCGCCGAAGCCGCGCTGCACCAGCACGTAGTCCTGCGAGAGCTGGCTGATGGTCGCGGAGCGCACGTACCGGGCCAACTCGGGGAAGAACGCGACGACGAGCACCAGGAACGGCATCACGAAGTGCATCAGGAAGTCGACCGGATCGCCCTGCTTGCCCACGGAGTGCATGCCGATGATCGGGAACCAGCGCAACTGGTAGCCGAAGACGTAGATGACCAGGAGCGCGAACCAGAACGACGGCGTCGCGATGCCGATGCCGGCGAGCCCGTCGATCGTCTTGTCGACGATCGTGCCCCGACGCGAGCCGGCGATCAGGCCGAGCACCACGGCGATGACGAGGGCGGCGAGGTAGGCCGGCGCCACCAGCATGATCGTGTTCGGGATGCGGGCGGCGAGCTCTTCGGCGATCGAGTGCCGGCTCACGAGCGAGTACCCCAGGTCGCCCTGCAGCACGTTGACGAGCCAGAGCCCGTACTGCACGACGATCGGCTGGTCGAGTCCGTAGCGGGCGCGCATCGCCGCCTCGGTCTCCTCCGACATCTGGGGCGTCGTGATCGCGTCGACGACGTCGTAGGGCGCCGCGTGCAGCAGCAGGAAGACCACGAATGTCACCAGGAGCAGCATCGGGATGACCTGCAGCAGGCGGCGCAGGATGTAGACCGCCATCGTTCTCCTTTCCCCACGAGGGCGACGGATGCTCGGACTCGGCGCAGCCGGGTCGCCGGAAGCGACCCGCCGAACATGACGACGTCACGGGCACCCGTGGCGGGTGCCCGTGACGTCCGTCGCTCACTGCTCGGTGAGAAGCCCGAAGTTCTCGAAGGTGTAGATCGGGACGAGCTTGGCGTCCTCGACGCCGCCGATCCGCGGGTTCACAGCGAGGATCTTGAGGTTGTCGGCGAGCGGGAACACCACCGCGTCCTCGGCGATCTGCGCCTGCAGATCGGCGTAGATCGACGCACGCGCGTCGGGATCGAGCTCGACGGCGCCCTGGTCGAACAGCGCGTCCGTCGCCGGGTTCGAGTACGAGAAGTAGTTCGCCGAGGCGCCCGTGCGGTACAGCAGGCTGTACGCGTCGGGGTCCTGGCCCATGATGTAGCCACCGAGGAACGCGTCGTACTGCGAGTCGGCGCCCTTCTGGATCTCCTCGAAGACCGCGGCCGGCTCGATGCCCGCGAGCTCCACGGTGATGCCGGCATCCTGCAGCTGCTGCTGGATCAGCGTCGCCTCGGTCGTCTGCGCGGGATCGGAGTTCGCGTACGCCAGCGTGAGCGTGAGGTCGGACACGCCGGCCTCCTCGAGGAGGGCGGCCGAGGCATCCGCGTCCTGCTGGTACTGCTCGACGTCCTCCGTCGCGTAGGCGTTGCTCGGCGGAAGGATCGTGTAGGCGTTCTCGTAGTAGTCCTCGCTGAGGAACGCGCCGGTGTTGATCTCGTCGCGGTCGAGGGCGAAGAAGATCGCCTGGCGCACCTTCGGGTCGGTGAGCTTCGCGGCGTTGAGACCGAGGTAGGCGACGCGGCCCTCGGCGTACGGGTTCACGTTCAGCCCGGCACCCTCGAGCTCGGCGACCTGGTCGGGGGTCGCGAAGGAGGCGTCCACCTCACCGGTCTGCAGCGCCGTCTTGACCGTGTCGGCGTCCGACACGATGCGCAGCGTCACCTCGGGGATCTTCGGCGCCTCGCCGTAGTAGTTCTCGTTCGCCTCGAACGTGAGGTACTGGCCGCGCTCGTACTCGGCGAGCTTGTACGGGCCCGAGCCGACCGCGATCGGGTCGAGCTCCGAGACCGAGAAGTCGGTGACGTCGCCGTACACGTGCTCGGGGATGATGTACGTCTCGGTGGCGATGTTGCTGAGGGCCGCCGCGCTGACGCTGGGCAGGTGGAAGACCACGGTGCGCTCGTCGGTGGCCTCGGCGGTGATGGGCTGGTCGCCGATCCACAGCAGGTCGGCGTTGCCGTTCTCGCGGACCGCCTTGTTCGTGTAGGTGAAGACGACGTCGTCCGCCGTGAGCGGCTCGCCGTCGGACCAGGTCAGGCCGTCCTTCAGGGTGACGGTGACCGACAGGCCGTCGTCGGCGGGCTCGATGGACTCGGCCAGCTCGTTGACGACCGTGCCGTCGCCCTCGACGCGCGCGAGCGGCGAGTGCACGAGGTTCGTGACCGTCAGGCCCCAGCGGTCGCCGACGTTGATCGGGTTGAGCGATGTCGGGTCGCTCGCGATCGCGTAGGTGAACTGTCCGGTCGCCTCGGCGCTGCTCGTCTCGGGTGCCGCTTCGCCCTGCGCGCAGGCCGCCAGTCCGATGGTCGCCGCCAGTGCCAGTGCGATGGGGGCGATCACTCGCCGTCTCGTCTTTACGAGCTCTTGGGTCTTCATCGTGGTTCGAGTCCTCTTCGCTGTGCATGCGCCCGAATGAACGCACCGTTCGAGCCTAGGTCGGCCCCCGAGCGGGAGGCTCCGATCGGCCGAACAATTGCGAAGTATGTCGACGCGGCGACAAGCACATCGAGCCCTAGGCTCGGAGGATGCTGCTCACCCTGCCCATCGCGCTGGAGAACGCGTACGTGCGCCTCGAACCGCTCGCCCCCGAGCACGAGGCCGACCTCGCCGCGGCCGCGGTCGGCCTGGAGCACACCTGGTACACGTCGGTGCCGCGTCCCGACGGGGTCGCCGCCGACATCGCGCAGCGGCTGGCGTGGCGCGACGAGGGCCACATGAACCCGTGGGCGGTCCGCCGCCTGGACACCGGGCGCGTGGTGGGCACGACGACCTTCTGCAACATCGACCAGCCGAATCGCCACGTCGAGATCGGGCACACCTGGCTCGGCCGGGAGGCGCAGCGCACCGCGGTCAACACGGCATCGAAGCTGCTGCTGCTGGGCCACGCGTTCGAGGCGTGCGACGCGATCGCAGTCGAATTCCGCACGCACTGGCACAACCTGCAGTCCCGCGCCGCGATCGCCCGGCTCGGCGCCCGGCAGGACGGCGTGCTGCGCAACCACCGGCTCGGTCCCGACGGCACGCTCCGCGACACCGTCGTGTTCTCGATCCTCCCCCACGAGTGGCCCGCGGTGCGCCTCGGCCTCACCGAGCGCCTCGCCCGCGGCTGACCCGGCCGCTGCGGCCGCGGTTCGCCGTGGTCCGCGGCATCCATCGTTCCTCCCCCTCCCCGCCCGGACGTTCCGGGTTTGGGGCGCACCGTGCACGGTTGGGGCGCACGGCGCCTAGTTGGGGCGCACCGCGCGCAGTCGGGGCGCACGGCGCACGCCCCGAACGTTCGCCGTGCGCCCCAAAACCCGAAGCCCCTCCGCCGTGCGCCCCAAACCCGAAGCCCCCGCCCCGCCGTGCGCCCCAACCCGAAGCCCCCCGCCCCGCCGTGCGCCCCAAACCCGAGAAGAACGCCGGATGCCGCGGGTCAGCCGTCGATGACGGCGACGAGCTCGTCGAGGAAGGCGTTGAAGTCGGTGCCGCGGCGCACGATCCGCTGCACGCTGTCGCGCTCGCTGAACACCTCGACGAACTGCTCGAACACGGTCTGGAACGCCTCGCGATCGGTCTCCGAGAACGCGACGAGCGCGACGACCTGCACCCGCCCGTCGCCCCACGCGATCGAGGGGTCGGCGATCCCGATCGCGATGGCCGTGCGGGATGCCGTCATCTCGAGGGCATGCGGCACCGCCAGGGCGTCGGTGAACGCGGTGGACGAGAGCCGTTCGCGCTCGATCGTGCGCTCGACGTATGCAGCGTCGATCACCCCGCGCTCGAGGAGGAGCGCCCCGAGCGCACGGATCACCCCCTCCTCGCCGGAGGCCGCGGCATCGTCGAGCCCGCGTACGAAGGCGGACGGCTCGAAGTAGCGCTCGAGCTCGGCGCGCAGCCTCGCGAGCCGCCGCGAGCGACGGATGCGGCCTGCCGCGGCCTGCACGCGCTCGACGTCCGCGTCGGTGAGGAACGGCTGGATGCGCACGATCCGCTCCTTGGTCACGGGCGGGTCGATGGTGGTGAGCACGAGGTCGGTGTCGATCGACGCCCAGTCGGGATCGACGCGCGTCTCGACGCCGACGACCTCGATGGCCTGCCCGAGCGAACGATCGACACTGGAGCGCAGCAGCTCGTGCAGGTCGTAGTACCCCGGGCACACGATGGTCGCGGTCAGCAGCTGGTCGGCACGCCGGCTGCGCTCGAGGCGCCCGCCGACGTGCATCGCGATGTAGGCGATCTCGTCGTCGGGCAGCGGAATGCCGAGGCGCTGCTGCAGGCGGCTCGCGATGAACACGGCCACCTCGAAGATCATCGGATACGTCGACTTGAGCGAGCGCGTGAGCGGGTTGCGCGACCACGCCTGCTCCCGCGCGCGGTGCAGCAGGTTCTGGACGTGGAGCGCCAGGCGGACCACGAAGTCGTCGTGGGCGATGTCGACGAGGAACTCCTCGGCGGCGGCGGTCACGACGTCGCGCACCGCGGCCTCCACCTCGGGGTCGAGGGTCGAGGGTGCGGTGGCGGATGCCGCTCCCGCAAGTCCGTCGGGAGCGACGACGCGGGTGAGCACGAGGGTCGCCAAGTGCTGCAGGTCGGCGCTGCCGAGCCGCACGCCGAGGTGCCGCTCCGAGAGCTCCTCGATGATGGCCGCCACCTGCGTCTGCGTGGGGCGCTCGCCGGCGTCCGAGCCGATCGCGTCGAGGGGCCGGTTGCGCGCGGTGCGGTCGGCGGCGATCGCGATGTGCATGACGACGTCGGCGATGCCGATCTCGTTGACGAACCACCCGAGCGCGCCCAGGCGCGCCACCAGCTCGGTCTTGAACGGACCGAAGGCCTCGGCCCCGACCGATCCCTCGCCGAGGGTGCGCCGGAGGGCGGCGAGGTCGAAGGATCCGGCATCCATCTCGTCGTGGGCGAGCTTGCTGAGAAGCCGCCGCTGGGCACCCTCGGTGCCGCGCAGGCGGGCGCGCGACGCCGAGCGCTCGAGGGTGAGCTCGGTCCCGCCGAGCAGCCCGCGCACCCGCGCAAGGTCGGCGTCGAGCGTCGCGGGTGAGACGTGCAGCGCGTCGGCGGTCTCGAACACGTCGATGCCGTCGGGGGCGTCGAGGAGCGCCCGGACCACGGTGTGGAGCCGGTCGCGCGGCGTGCCGGCGTCGCCGCCCGCTCGCACGGCGGCAGCGGCCTCGGCCCCGGCCCGATAGCCCTGCGGCCCCGATTCGACCGCGGTGCCCGGTGCGACGCGCGCGTTGGCCGCGGTCACGTAGGAGCGGATGCTGCGCGGAGTCACACCGAGGGCGTCGGCGAGGGCGGATGCCGTGACCCAGTCGCCGTCGCGCAGGAGCAGTCCGAGCACGCGATCTTGCCGGGCCCGGGTCACCTGCCCAGTCAACCACGCCGGTGTCACCGAGGTCCTCCGCAGCCTCACTGCGTTTCGTCTCGCTCGTTCCTCGCTCGCTCAACGACCGGAACCCGTCGTTGGGCAAGGGGAACGCGGCGAACCCGTGCACGCCGGACTGATGCCCGAGGCGTTTCGTCTCGCTTCGCTCGCCCGACGACCGGAACCAGCGCCGGGAGTCCAGTCCCGGTCGTTGGGCGAGGGCGCGCCCGCGACCGAGACGAAACGCCCCGAACCCGCCGCACGACGCAGCGCGCTTCCGCCCCTGCGGAAGAAGGAGTGGTTGTCCCCTCTCAGCGTTCTCACAAGAATGGCCAGTGAGGAGGCGGGTCGATGAGGATCCTTGTGGTCTGCGGAGCGGGTGCCTCGAGCACCTTCGTCGCTCAGCGCGTGCGGCACGCGGCACATGCCGAGGGGCTCGACTACTCCGCCTTCGCCGGCACCGAGCAGTCCCTGCCCATCGATCTCGATGCCGCGGACGTCGTCCTGGTCGGGCCGCATCTCGCTCACGCGCTGGAGCGCATCGAGCGGGATGCCGCCGCACGGGGCACGACCGTGGTGCTGCTGCCATCCGACATCTTCGGAGATCGCGACGGAACCCGCACCCTCGCGCTGGTCCGCGCCGCGACCGGAAGCCCCGGGGGGCCGCATCCGGCCGCGGACGCGGGCGCGCACGACGCCCCCGACTGACCGTCCCCGGACCACGAGCTCACGACAGCGCAGTCCTGAACGAGATCCAGCAGAACTCCTGAACCAGATCCAAGAAAAGGGGTCACGACATGCCACCCATCTCCCGCACCGTCCGGATCGGATCGGCCCACGGGCTGCACGCGCGCCCCGCGAAGCTCTT
Organism: Microbacterium sp. LMI12-1-1.1; assembly: GCF_040676455.1. Lineage (NCBI taxonomy): Bacteria > Bacillati > Actinomycetota > Actinomycetes > Micrococcales > Microbacteriaceae > Microbacterium > Microbacterium sp. LMI12-1-1.1. The sequence goes on from NZ_JBEGIA010000016.1 coordinate 393,742, forward strand.
CGCGCAGGCGGCGAAGGATGCCGGCATCCCGATCACGATCGCGAAGGATGCCGGCGGCCCGGTCAACGCGGCCAGCATCCTGGGCGTGATCGCGCTGGGCGTGGAGCAGGGCGACTACGTGACCCTCACAGCGGACGGCGACAACGCGGACGCCACGCTCGACACCCTCGCCGAGCTGCTCACCACCGACCACGACGCGGAGGCCTGAGATGACCGAGCTGCGTGGTGTCGGAATCGGCCTGGGCGTCGCCCAGGGACCTGTCGCGCGGATGGCGGAGCCTGCACCGGCGCCGGCCGACGCGCCCAGCACGCTGAGCGTCGACGCAGAGAAGGCGCGGGTGACGGATGCCGTGGCCGCCGTCGCCCGTGAGCTCGAAGCCCGCGGGGCGCAGGCGGGCGGCGCCGCGCAGGAAGTGCTCGAGGCGCAGGCGATGATGGCCGAGGACCCGACCCTCGCCGACGAAGTCGGCACCCGGCTGGCCCAGGGCCGCACGGGCGAGTTCGCCGTGTTCGACGCGTTCGCGTCGTTCCGCGACCAGCTCACCGCGCTCGGCGGGTACCTCGGCGAGCGCGCGGCGGACCTCGACGACGTCGCCCAGCGCGTCATCGCGCGGCTGCGCGGCGAGCCGGCGCCCGGCGTGCCCGACCCCGGGCATCCGTTCGTCCTCGTCGCGAAGGATCTCGCGCCGGCCGACACCGCCCTCCTCGACCTGGACAAGGTGCTGGCGCTCGTGACCACCGAGGGCGGCCCCACGTCGCACACGGCGATCCTCGCCCGCGAGAAGTCGATCGTCGCCATCGTCGGCGCGGTCGACGCCAAGAACCTGCGCGACGGCGAGACGGTGATCGTGGATGCCGCCGCCGGCGTCGTCACGACGGCGCCGACGCCCGACGAGCTCGAGCGGGCGGAGCGCCGCGCCGAGGACCGGGCATCCGCGTCGTCCGCGCCGATCACCGACGGCGCCCTCGCCGACGGCACGCCGGTGCCGCTGCTCGCGAATCTCGGCAAGCCCGAGGGCGCGATCGACGCGGTGGCGCTCGGCGCCGAGGGGGTCGGGCTCTTCCGCACCGAGTTCCTCTTCCTGAGCTCGGCGCAGGCACCCACCGTCGAGCAGCAGCGCGAGGCGTACACGAAGCTGCTCTCGGCGTTCCCCGGCAAGAAGGTGGTCGTGCGCGTGCTCGACGCCGGTGCCGACAAGCCGCTGGCGTTCCTCAACGACGCCCACGAGGAGAACCCGGCGCTCGGGCTCCGCGGCATCCGGGCGCTGCGGGCGAGCGAGGACATCCTGCGCGAGCAGCTCACCGCGCTGGCCGAAGCGGATGCCGCCACCGACGCGGACCTCTGGGTGATGGCGCCGATGGTCGCCACCGTCGAGGAGTCGGAGTACTTCACCGACATCGCCCGCGACTACGGCATCAAGACCGCCGGGGTCATGGTCGAGGTGCCCTCCTCCGCGCTGCTGGCCGACCGGATCCTGTCGTACACCGACTTCGCGTCGATCGGCACCAACGACCTCACGCAGTACACGATGGCCGCCGACCGGCTGCTCGGCTCGGTCGCGTCGCTCCAGGACCCGTGGCATCCGGCGGTGCTGCGGCTCATCCGGGAGGTCGGCGACGCCGGCCGGACGCACGGCAAGCCCGTCGGCATCTGCGGCGAGGCGGCAGCCGATCCGCTCCTGGCCGTGGTGCTCGTGGGCCTCGGCGCCACGAGCCTGTCGATGGCGCCCACGGCGCTCGCCGACGTGCGCGCCACCCTGCTGCAGCACACCATCGGCCAGGCGCGCGACATCGCCGCAGCCGCCCTCGCCGCGTCCGACGCGGGATCCGCTCGGATCGCGGCGCAGCAGGCCGCGGCCGGCAGCGCACGCACAACCGCCCAGACGGCGGCCACCCGATAGGCCGCCCGCAGCTGCGGCACAACCAGAAGAAGGAGACAGCAAAATGACAACGGCGTCTGTGCCCGCATCGGGCACCAGCAAGGCACGGGTCGGAGTCCAGCGCTTCGGCACGTTCCTGTCCGGCATGATCATGCCGAACATCCCGGCTCTGATCGCGTGGGGCATCTTCACGGCGTTCTTCATCGGGGTCGGGTGGACACCCAACGCGGACCTGGCGACCATCGTCGGCCCGTTCATCCACTACCTGCTCCCGCTGCTGATCGCCTACACGGGCGGCAGCATCATCTACGGCATCCGCGGTGGCGTCGTGGCGTCGATCGCGACGATGGGCGCGATCGCCGGCTCCGACCTGCTGATCGCGCAGATCAACGCGGACCTGCCCGCCGACAACCAGCTCGGCCAGGTGCACATGTTCATCGGCGCGATGATCATGGCCCCGATCGCCGCCTACTCGATGAAGTGGCTCGACAGCCTCTGGGAGGGCAAGATCAAGGCGGGCTTCGAGATGCTCGTCAACATGTTCTCGGCCGGCATCTGGGGCTTCGTGATGGCCATCGTCGGGTTCTACCCGATCGCCTGGCTCGTCAACGGCATCATGCAGGTCCTCAGCAACGCCGTGAACTGGCTGGTCGACTACAACCTGCTGCCGCTCACCAGCATCATCATCGAGCCGGCGAAGGTGTTCTTCCTCAACAACGCCATCAACCACGGCGTGCTGACGCCGCTCGGCGTCTCGGAGGCCGCCGACACCGGCTCCTCGATCCTGTTCCTGCTCGAGGCCAACCCCGGCCCCGGTGTCGGGCTGCTGCTCGCGTTCACGTTCTTCGGGCTCGGCGCGGCACGCGCCTCGGCACCGGGCGCGGCCGTGATCCAGTTCTTCGGCGGCATCCACGAGGTGTACTTCCCGTACGCGCTGATGAAGCCGATCCTGATCCTCGCCCTCATCGGCGGAGGCATGACCGGCGTCACGACGAACATGCTGCTGGGCGGTGCGCTCCGCGCTCCGGCGGCACCGGGCAGCATCATCGCGGTGCTCGCACAGACGGCGCAGGGGGCCTACTTCGCAGTGATCCTGTCCGTCATCCTGTCGGCCGCCGTCACCTTCCTGATCGCCGCACTCATCCTCCGGGCCTCGCGCAAGCGCGACCTCGCGGCGATGGCGGCGACCGACGACGCCTTCGGCGCGGCGATCACGCAGACCGAGGCCGCCAAGGGCAAGTCCTCGGACGCGCTCTCGGGGCTGCGGGGCGGCGCCGCCACCGGAGCCGAGGGCGGCATCGAGCCGGCGACCATGACCGAGCGCGAGATCAAGAGCATCGTGTTCGCGTGCGACGCGGGCATGGGCTCGTCGGCGATGGGCGCGAGCGTGCTGCGCAACAAGATCAAGAAGGCGGGCATCGAGGACGTCACGGTCGTCAACAAGGCGATCGCGAACCTGGATGCCTCGGCCGACCTGGTCATCACGCAGAACCAGCTCACCGACCGGGCGCGGCAGAAGACGCCCACCGCGGTGCACGTGTCGGTGGACAACTTCATGAACTCGCCGAGATACGACGAGGTCGTGGACCTGGTGCGGTCGCAGCACGAGGATGGTGCGTAGCTGAGACCGCGGTGGGGCCGGGCGGGCGCTTCATGCCCCCGGCCCCACCGCCCTCGCTCCGGTCGCGCGCACGCCGCGGCCGGCGGGAACGCCGGGGGCGGCATCCGTCCCCCGGGCAGGACGAGTGACGACGACAGAACGAGACAACGGCGAAAGGCGAAGACATGGCACGCGAGGTTCTGAGCATCGGCCAGGTGCGCATCCACTCCGGGAGCGCGACGCGCGACGAGGCGATGAAGGAGGCCGCCGACATCCTGCAGGCCGCCGGCGCCGTCACCGGCGCGTACTACGACGCCATGCTGCAGCGCGAGCAGACCGTGTCGACCTACATGGGCAACGAGCTGGCGATCCCGCACGGCACGAACGAGACGAAGGGCGAGATCCTCGAGTCCGCGCTGTCGGTCGTCCGCTACGACCGCGGCGTCGACTGGGACGGCAACCCCGTGACGTTCGTGGTCGGCATCGCCGGGAAGGGCGACGAGCACCTCGAGATCCTCTCCCAGATCGCCATCCTCTTCTCCGACGAGGACGACGTCGCCCGCCTCAAGCAGGCGCAGACGCCCGAGGAGCTGTTCGGCCTGGTGTCTGCGTCGGGCGTCTGATGAAGGCCGTCCACTTCGGCGCGGGCAACATCGGCCGCGGCTTCGTCGGGCTGCTCCTGCACGAGGGCGGGTACGAGCTCGTGTTCTCGGATGTCGCCGCACCGCTCGTCGACGCGATCAACCACGCGTCCCGCTACACGGTGCACGAGGTGGGCGACGGCGGCCGCGACACGGTCGTCACCGGCTTCCGGGCGATCAACAGCGCTGAGCATCCCGAGCTCGTCGTGGAGGAGATCGCGGGCGCCAACGTCGTCACGACCGCCGTCGGACCGACGATCCTGAAGTTCGTGGCGCCGCATATCGTCGGTGGGCTCGCCCTCCGCGATCCGTCCAGCCCTCCGCTGCAGATCATGGCGTGCGAGAACGCCATCAACGCCACCGATCTGCTCCGCGACGAGATCAAGGCTCTCGCGGGCGATGCCTGGGACGCACTCGCCTCACGCGCCGTGTTCGCGAACACGGCGGTCGACCGCATCGTGCCCGGCCAGCCCGAGGGCGGCGGCGTGGACGTCACCGTCGAGCCGTTCTTCGAGTGGGCGATCGAGCGGCCGCCGTTCGGCGACGACCCTCCCCGCATCCCCGGCGCCCACTTCGTCGACGACCTCGAGCCGTACATCGAGCGCAAGCTCTTCACGGTCAACACCGGGCACGCCGCGACGGCGTACTTCGGCGCCCAGGCCGGCGTCGAGGGGATCGCGCAGGCTCTCTCCGACCCGGCGCTGGCGGCGCGGGTGGAAGCTGCGCTCGAAGAGACCTCGGCGCTGCTCGAGGCCAAGCACGGACTCGATGCCGAGTCGCTGGCGGCATACCGTGCCACGATCCTCAGCCGCTTCCGCAACACCGCCCTCCCCGACACGGTGTGGCGCGTGGGCCGCCAGCCGCTGCGCAAGCTGTCGCGGCACGAGCGGTTCGTCGGCCCCGCCGCCGAAGCCGCCGAGCGCGGTCTCGGCGTCGACGCACTGGTCGCCGCGATGGGTGCGGCGCTCGCGTTCGACGACACGGAGGACGCCCAGTCGGTGGACCTGCAGCGGATGCTGCGGGAGCAGGATGCCGCCGGCTTCACGGCATCCGTCACGGGCCTCGAGCCGGAGCATCCGCTGTTCCCGAAGGTCGAGGCGGTCGTCGCTGCACGGCAGGCCGAGCTCGCGGGCTGAGCGTGTTCGCAGGTTGAGCCGCACGGTCGGGCTACGCTCATCCGGTGACCCCGAGCGCCCCCTCCGCCGAGCCCGCACGCGACGCCGAGAGGGGATCGGGCGCAACCGCCTCAGCGACTCCGAAGCCCCGCCGGCGGGGCCTGCGCGTCCTGTGGTGGATCCTCGGCTCCCTGGCGGCGGTCATCGTGCTCGGCATCGTCGGCATCGTGATCTGGAGCCAGGTCGGCGTGATGGCCGCCGAGTCGGAGCCCCTCGCCGACGTGCGGTCGAACACCGCCATCGAGATCACCGACACCGACGCGGGCATCGTGCTCTCGCCTGCGGGCGAGTCGGCCGACGTCGGCCTGGTCTATGTGCCCGGCGCGAAGGTCGACCCCTGGGCGTATGCCGACAAGCTCTCGGGACTCGTCGCGGATGACGGCGTCACGGTGGTCATCACGAAGCCCTGGCTGAACCTCGCGTTCTTCGATCTGCGGCCGCTGTCGGCCTTCACCGGCCTCGCGCCCGGCATCGACACCTGGCTCGTCGGCGGGCACTCGCTCGGCGGTGTGCGCGCCTGCCAGCTGGCGACGGACGCCGACGGCCTCGCCCTGTTCGGCTCCTACTGCGCGAACGACCTGTCGGCGTCGGGCCTGCCGGTGATCAGCGTGGCCGGCAGCGAGGACGGGCTGTCGACGCCGGAGAAGATCGCCGACGCGAGGCCCCTCCTGCCCCAGGACGCGGAGATGCACGAGATCGAGGGCGCGAGCCACGCGTCCTTCGGCGATTACGGCCCGCAGCCCGGCGACGGCACCCCGACCATCTCGGACGACGACATGCGCGACCAGCTCACCGACCTCGTCGGCCCCTTCGCCCTCGCCACCGCCGGTCGCTGAGCGGAGGGCGCTCGCGCCCGAAGGCGAAGCGGACTGACGTCTCGACCGCATCCAGCGCGTTTCGTCTCGCTCGTTCCTCGCTCGCTCAACGACCGGATAGCCCACGTCCCCGTCGTTGAGCGAGGGAGCGCCAGCGACCCAGACGAAACGCCCCGAACCGACAGGCCGCCGGGCCGGCGTCTCGACCGCGTCCAGCGCGTTTCGTCTCGCTCGTTCCTCGCTCGCTCAACGACCGGATAGCCCACGTCCCCGTCGTTGAGCGAGGGAGCGCCAGCGACCGGGACGAAACGCCCCGAACCGACAGGCCGCCGGGCCGGCGTCTCGACCGCATCCTGCGCGTTTCGACTCGCTCGTTCCTGGCTCGCTCAACGACCGGATAGCCCACGTCCCGGTCGTGAGCGAGGGAGCGCCGGCGACCGAGACGAAACGCCCCGAGCCGACGGGCCGGGCTGAACGACCGGCACCTCCCGCCTAGACTGGAATCCCGTGACCGTCATCCTCGCGGCGATCGCGGCCTTCGTCGCTGCGGTCATCCAGCGCATCACCGGGCTCGGCTTCGTGCTCGTGCTCGTCGGCCCCATCGTGCTCCTCTACGGACCCGTGGAGGGCGTCACCCTCGGTGTGCTGCTGGCGCTCGTCGCCGCACTGACCGCGATCCCGCTGGTGTGGCGCCAGATCGACTGGGCACGCTCGTGGTGGCTCATCTGGCCCGGGATCGTGGCCGCGCCGTTCGGCGCCCTGCTCGTGCACCTCCTCCCGGATGCCGCCCTGCTGCTGCTCATCGCCGCGATGGCGTATCTCGCGCTGCTGGCGGGGCGCATCTCCGCGCTCTCCGCGTCGCTGACCGGCCGCATGGGCGCCGTCGTGTCCGGCTCCGCCGCCGGCTTCATGCACGTCGCGAGCGGCCTGTCCGGTCCACCGCTGGCGGCCTACGCCGTCGGCGACCGCTGGCCGCAGCGTAGCTTCGCGGCCAGTGCGCAGCTGATCTTCGCCGTGTTCGGGATCGTCTCGGTGGCGCTCCGGGGGCTTCCCGTCTCCCCCGTCGAGGATGTCGGCACCCTCGTCGTAGCGACCATCGCCGGCATCGCGATCGGCACGATCCTCTCCCGCAACGTCTCACCGCGGATCGCCCGGGCAGCCATGCTCGCGCTCGCCTGGGCCGGTGCGACGGTGGTGCTGGTGCGCGGCATCCTGGCAGTGTTCATGTGACGACTGCCGACGTCCGGCGGTCGGCGGTGGCGCCTGGTACACCGGGGCCGCGCACCGATTTCGGTTGATGCCGCTTCACGCTTAGTGTTCTGTCGGCGGAATCGTCACGCCGGCACGAGGACGTGCGCATCGACGAACGTGAGGATCAATGAGCGACCACCGCTACGCCATCATCGGCGCCGGGCCATCGGGGCTGTCGGCAGCCCGCGCCCTGCAGAAGGCCGGGATCGACTTCGACGGGTTCGAGGCGTCACGCGGCGTCGGCGGCCTCTGGGACATCGAGAACCCGCGCTCGACGATGTACGATTCGGCGCACCTCATCTCGTCGCGGACCACGACGGAGTTCTCCGAGTTCCCCATGCGCACCACGGCGGACTACCCGAGCCACCGTGAGCTGATCACATACTTCCGCGACTTCGCCGACCACTTCGGGCTGACCGAGCACTTCCGCTTCGACACGAGGGTCACGTCGCTCGACCGCACGGAAGACGGCGGCTGGATGCTGCGGGCCACCGGCACCGCCGGTGACGCCGGCGGCACGGGCGAGGCGACGCAGCAGCGCTACGACGGGGTGATCCTCGCGAACGGCACGCTCGCGGAGCCGAACGTCCCGGCGTTCCGCGGCGAGTTCAGCGGCGAGCTCCTGCACACCAGCGCCTACAAGTCCGCGACCCAGCTGACCGGCAAGCGCGTCCTCATCATCGGCGCCGGCAACTCCGGCTGCGACATCGCCGTCGACGCCGTGCATCACGCGGCATCCGTCGACATGAGCGTGCGTCGCGGCTACTACTTCGTGCCGCGGTATCTCTTCGGCAAGCCGTCCGACACGCTCAACCAGGGGCGGCCGCTGCCCGCTCGTCTCAAGCAGTTCGTCGACGCGCGGGTGCTGCGCGCCTTCACCGGCGACCCGGTGCGGTTCGGCTTCCCCAGGCCCGACTACAAGATCTACGAGTCGCACCCGATCGTCAACACGCTCATCCTCAACCACCTCGGCCAGGGCGACCTGCGCATCGTGCCCGACATCGACCGCTTCGACGGCCGCACCGTCCGCTTCCGCGACGGCTCGTCGGGCGAGTACGACACCGTGCTCCTCGCCACCGGGTACAAGCTCGACTACCCGTTCGTCGATCGCAGCGCGCTCGCCTGGAACGGCATGGCACCGCGCCTCTTCCTCAACGCGTTCACCCCGTCGTTCAACGGGCTCTACGTGATGGGCATGATCGAGGCATCCGGAATCGGCTGGCAGGGGCGCTACGAGCAGGCCGAGCTCATCGCGGCCTACCTCGCGGCGCTCGAGCGCCACCCCGACCGCGCCGCGGCCTTCCGCACGAGGGTCATCAGCGAACCCTGGCCGGACCTGACAGGCGGGTACCACTACCTCGGCCTCGAACGCATGTCGTACTACGTCAACAAGGACGCCTACCGCCGCGCCGTCCGCGCTGCCACGCAGGCATTGAGGACGGATGCCGCCACCCGGCCGTCGCGGCGGGCCCGCTCGGCGCGGCAGGGCATCGGCGTGCAGGGCAGTGAGCCGCACACCGCCGAGAAGAAGGTGACGGCATGAACCCGGACGACGTCCTGCTCAACTTCATTCCCGGGACGCTCGTCATCCTCAACGTGGTGCTCGGGCTCATCATGTTCGGCATCGCGCTGGACACCACCATCGACGACTTCAAGGTCGTCGCCCGCAAGCCCAAGCCCTTCGTCATCGCGATCCTGGCTCAGCTCGTCGTGCTGCCGGCGGTGACCTTCGGGCTCACCCTGATCCTGCCCGTGACACCGTCCATGGCGCTCGGCATGATCCTCGTCGCCTGCTGCCCGCCCGGCAATATCTCGCAGGTGCTCACGCACCGCTCCGGGGGCAACGTCGCGCTGTCGGTGTCGATGACGGCGGTGTCGAACCTCCTCTACATCTTCGTGCTGCCGCTCTCCGTCGCGTTCTGGGGGTCGCTCCACCCCACGGCGCGAGACCTGCTCGTCGCGGTCGAGCTCAACCCGTGGTCGATGCTCGGCGACATCCTGCTCATCATCGGCGTGCCGTTCGCCCTCGGCCTGTTCATCCGCAACCGGTTCCCGGTCTTCGCGGGAAGAGTCCAGCCGTGGGTGAAGTGGTTCTCGCTGATCGCGCTGGTCGGGTTCATCGTGGCCGCGCTCGCGGGCAACTGGGCCTACTTCGTGGCGTTCCTCGGCATCATCGTCCTCGTCGTCACCATCCACGACGCCGTGGCGCTGGGCATCGGCTACACGACCGCCGTCGTCGGCGGCCTCGGCACGCGGGAGCGCAAGGCGATGACGTTCGAGGTCGGCATCCGCAATGCGGGTCTCGGCCTCGGCCTCGTCTTCGCGTTCTTCGGCGGCCTCGGCGGCATGGCCATCGTGGCCGGCTGGTGGGGCATCTGGGACATCATCGCCGGTCTCGCCGTCGCCGCCCTCTGGGCCCGCCACACCAGGCGGCGCACCGGGTCGGCGAAGGGCGACGCCTCGCGCCACGCGGTGCGGAGCGGGAACCCCCGGTCCGGCGCCGCGGAACCCGGCGCCTCGGCGGGAGCACCGGAATGAGCCGCGCCGGGCACACCAGCGCGGCGCGCGCTGCCGCCGCGCTGAGCAGCCTCTCGACGCAGCCGATCACCGTTACCGATCCCGCTGCGCACCGCGTCCGCCACGAGCGCGTGCGGGTGCTGGTCACGGGCGGCGCCGGCTTCCTCGGGTCGCACGTGGCCGCAGCGCTCGTCGCGCACCCGGACGTGGACCTGGTCGTGGCGGGCGACGTGCGGCGTCCCGAGCATCCCATCGAGGGGGTCGTGTACGACGACTGCGACGTGACGCGCGCCGCCGGACTGGTGCCACTGCTCGAGCGTCACCGCATCGACGTCGTCGTGCACCTCGCCGCGATCGTCAATCCCGGGCGCGACCACGACCTCGAGTACCGCGTCGACGTCGACGGTTCGCGCCACGTGCTCGAGGCGTGTGTCGAGGCCGGCGTGCGGCGCGTCGTGGTGTCGTCGTCAGGAGCCGCGTACGGCTACCACGCCGACAATCCCGAGTGGCTGCGCGAGTCCGACCCCGTGCGCGGCAACGACGAGTTCCCGTACTCCAAGCACAAGCGCCTCGTCGAGCAGCTGCTCGCCGGCTACCGCACCGCGCACCCCGAGCTCGAGCAGGTGGTGTTCCGCATCGGCACGATCCTCGGTCCCACGGTGCAGAACCAGATCACCGCGCTCTGGGACGGCCGGGCGCTGCTCAGGGTGCGCGGCTCGGAGTCGCCGTTCGTCTTCGTGTGGGTCGACGACGTCGCCGCCGCGATGGCGCGCGCGGCCACCGACGGGCCCCCTGGGGTCTACAACGTCGCCGGCGACGGCCGCGTCACCGTGCCGGAGATCGCGCAGCGCCTGGGCAAGCCGGTCGTGACCGTGCCCGCCGGCGTCCTCGGCTTCGGCCTCCGTGTGGGGCGGATGCTGCGCCTCACCGTCCACGGCCCCGAGCAGGTCGGCTTCCTGCGCCATCGTCCGGTGCTCGCCAACCGCGCCCTCAAGCAGGACTTCGGCTACACGCCCGGCAAGACGTCCGCCGAGGCGTTCGAGGCGTACCTGGCCACGCATCCCGGCGTCGCACGCCGCTGAGCAGCGGATGCCCCGAGCCGAGGCATCCGCCGTTCTCAGCCGCTCGGTCCAGGAATCTCCGGTTTCCGGGACTCAGAACCTGCACAACCCGGACCGCACTCAACTCGGTCGCGCCTGCGTATCCGGGCCACTTCCGATGTCGCGACAGCTAAGGACGCCATCCCGCGCGCACCAATGCCCGGCGGACGAGGTCGATGGCGACGCTCGGGTCGGGCGTCAGGTGGTGATGGAGGATTCTGACCAGCTGCCAATCGAGCTCGGCGATGTCTCGCCACCGGTCGGCATCGCGGGCGAACTGGTAGACATCTTCGGCGTGCTGTCGACCGTCGTACTCGACGGCGACACGGTACGCCGGGTACGCCAGGTCGAGGCGCGCGGCGAGGCTGCCATCGGGCCGGATCAACTCCAGCGCCAACTCCGGCTCAGGCAGTCCCGCATCGGTCAGCTCCAAGCGGAGCTTCGTCTCCCGCGGCGACTCCGAACCCTCGCGTACCCGGTCGAGCAGCGGCTGCAGTCGGGCGCATCGCGCCCTCGACGTCTCGGCGCGCAGCTGATCGATCGTGGCCAGCCGCCGGCGGAGCGCGACGAGGAAGTCGGCTGCAACGATGAGCTCCACATCGCAGAGATGAGCCGATGCCTGCACCCAGGCCCGATCCGGCGCTTCGAGGCGCAGTCCCGCCACCCGCTGCGAGGCGGGCTCTCGCGTCGCCAGCCGGTGCGATACGACGGTTTTCGTACGGGCGGGATTCCGCGGTCTGATCGCGGAGACGTGAATCACCTCGTCCCACACGTCGGGCGTCGGTGCCCCGTGGAGGATCAGCGCGGTGGAGTGACTGAAGAAGTCGCTCTCGTGCATGCGCGTAGCGAACTGCCTGCCGCGCCTTCGGAAAGCGCGCAACCGAAGCTCGCTCCGCGAGAGCTGCGCCGAGGGGCGGGCGTCGAGTTCGTCGACGTGCCGCCACTCGCGGACTCCGTGGAAAGGTCGCTCGAAGAGCGGTCCGTCGAGCGCTCCGCGCCCGACCCCGCGGGCAATGGCGTCGCCGACCCGGAACGGCTCGCTGCCGAACGGGGATTCCCTTGTCGTCACGCACCCGAGTCCAGCGCAGCGGCCGCGCGGTCTGGTCCCAGCTGACCTGATCTGTGCGCATCGCCACAGTTCACCTCGCTGTGGAGGAGGCGCGGTCCGACGGCGTCGCACGGCGCGCGTGCGGTCGGCGGTCCGGCTCGCACCTGGGTCCGGTCCAGGAGTCCCAGGGACCCGGCCTCCGGAACCTGCGAAACCTGGACCGCATACCTCGGCACACCGGCTCGCACCTGGGTCCGGTCCAGGAATCCCGGGCTCCCCGCGCCCAGAAGGCGCGAATCCTGGACCGCGTCGCCAGGCCGACCGATGCTCGGCGCGGTCGAGGAGTGCAGGATCCGGCAACCAGGACGCCGCTGAGCAGCGGATGCCCCGAGCGAGGCATCCGCTCTCCGATTGCGAAGCGACTACGCGTCGAAGCCCTCGGCGATGAGGTCGATGAGCTCCTCGCGCTCCTCCACGGGGAGGAAGGCGCCGGCCGCGGCGTTGAGCTGGAACGCCTCGAGGTCGTCGAGCCCGTACTCGAAGGTCTCGACGAGCAGCGCGAGCTCGCGTGTCAGCGACGTGCGGCTCATGGTGCGGTTGTCGACGTTCACGGTCACCGAGAAGCCGAGCTGGTACAGCAGGTCGAAGGGGTGGTCCTCCATCGTCGTGCCCCAGCGCTCGATCGCACCCGTCTGCAGGTTGGACGACGGCGACAGCTCGAGCGGGATCTCGCGGTCCCGCACCCAGCGGGCGAGGTCGCCGAACTGCACCAGCACCTCTTCGCCGGCGCGGGAGACGACCTCGAGGTCCTCGGCGATGCGCACGCCGTGGCCGAGCCGCAGCGCACGGCCGTCGATGAGTGCCGAGCGGATCGACTCGAGCCCGGCCGCCTCACCGGCGTGGACGGTCGCGGGGAAGAACTCCGACGCGAGGTAGTCGAAGGCATCGCGGTGGTTCGAGGCGGGGAACCCGTCCTCGGGGCCGGCGATGTCGAAGCCGACCGCGCCGCGGTTGCGCCACTCGACGGCAAGGCGAGCGATCTCCAGCGACCGGTCGGTGTGACGCATCGCGGTGATCAGCTGACCGACGCGGATGTCGTTGCCCCGACGTTCAGCGGCATCCTCACCCTCCTCGATGCCCTCCTGGACGGCGGCGACGACCTCGTCCAGCGACAGCCCTCGCGCGAGGTGCTGCTCGGGCGCCCACCGCACCTCGCCGTAGATCACGCCGTCGGCGGCAAGGTCCTCGACGAACTCCCGCGCGACGCGCGTGAGGCCCTCGCGGGTCTGCATCACGGCGGTCGTGAGGTCGAACGTCTTCAGGTACTCCACGAGGGAACCCGAATCGCTCTTCTCGGCGAACCAGTCCGCCAGGTCGTCCGGCTCGGACTCCGGGACATCGAGCCCGATCGCATCGGCCAGCTCGATGATCGTCGCCGGCCGCACGCCGCCGTCGAGGTGATCGTGCAGCGACACCTTGGGCAGGCTCCGGAGCGACAGACCGTCGAGAATGGCGTCGCCGTGCTGGTCGATGGGCATGGATTTCTCCTCGATTGCGATCGCGAGTGGGGGTGGAGGACGGATGCCGCGACCCGGCGCCGCGCCGGATCCCGGCGCGGGACTGACCCAGCCTAGGCGGTGATGCGTTCCAGGACGAGAGGAGCGGCAGCCGGCGCCTCGGCGCCGATCTGCCACGCGCGGTCGACGGCGTCGAGGGCGCGTTCGAAGCGCGAGTCATCCTCGCCGAGCAGGGTGAACAGCGGCTGGCCGGCAGCCACCTGATCGCCTGGCTTGACGTGGAGGTCGATGCCCGCGGCATGCAGCACCGGGTCCTGCGCCCGCGCGCGACCGGCACCGAGGCGCCACGCGGCGATGCCGAACGGCAGTGCCTCCATGCCGGTGACGTATCCGGCCTGCGTTGCCGTGACCGTGTGGGTCTCGTTCGGGACGGGCAGCGCAGCATCCGGATCGCCGTCCTGCGCGCTGATCATGGCGCGCCAGGCGTCCATCGCGCGGCCGTTCTGCAGTGCCGCCTCGACGTCCGCGTCCGGCTGCCCCGCGAGCGCGAGCATCTCGCGGGCGAGCGCGACGGTCAACTCCACGACATCGGCGGGGCCGCCGCCGGCGAGCACCTCGACGGACTCGCGCACCTCGTTCGCGTTGCCGATGGCGAGCCCGAGCGGCGTGTTCATGTCGGTGAGGAGCGCGGTCGTCGCGACGCCCGAGTCGGTGCCGAGCGCCACCATGGTGCGGGCCAGCTCGCGCGCGCGGTCGACGTCGCGCATGAACGCCCCCGAGCCGAACTTCACGTCGAGCACGAGCGAGTCGGTGCCCTCGGCGATCTTCTTCGACATGATGCTCGACGCGATGAGCGGGATCGCCTCGACGGTGCCGGTGACGTCGCGCAGCGCGTACAGCTTCTTGTCGGCGGGCGCGAGCCCGGAGCCGGCGGCGCAGATGACCGCGCCGACGTCGCGCAGCTGCGCGAACATCTCGTCGTTCGACAGCGCCGCGCGCCACCCCGGAATCGACTCGAGCTTGTCGAGCGTGCCGCCGGTGTGACCGAGCCCTCGGCCCGAGAGCTGTGGGACCGCCACGCCGAACGAGGCGACCAGCGGGGCGAGCGGCAGCGTGATCTTGTCGCCGACGCCGCCGGTCGAATGCTTGTCGACGGTGGGTTTGCCGAGTCCGGCGAAGCTCATGCGCTCCCCCGACGCGATCATCGCGTCGGTCATGACGCGGATCTCGTCGCGCGTCATCCCGTTGAGGAGCACCGCCATCGCGAACGCCGCCATCTGCGAGTCGGCGACGTAGCCGCGGGTGTACGCGTCGACCATCCAGCGGAGGGCCGGCTCCGCCACGGCGCCGCCGTCGCGCTTGCCGCGGATGACGTCGACCGCGTCGAACGGTTCGACAGCGTCACCGGTCATCGCGCCGCCTCCTCGAGATCCCGCGGGCCGAACGCGTCGGGCAGCACCTCGTCGATCGTGCGGATGCCCGACACGGTCTCGAGCAGCATGCCCGGGATGGCGAACTCGTTGAGCAGCTGCCGGCAGCGTCCGCAGGGCATGATCGTGTCGCCGTGGCCGTTCACGCACACGAAGGCCACGAGGCCTCCTCCGCCCGACATCTGCAGCTCGCTGACGAGGCCGCACTCCGCGCACAGCCCCACGCCGTACGACGCATTCTCGACGTTGCAGCCGGTGACGATGCGCCCGTCGGTCACGAGCGCGGCGGCTCCCACCTTGTAGCGGGAGTACGGTGCGTACGCGCGCTGCATGGCATCGGTCGCGGCGGCGCGCAGCTCGTCCCAGTCGATATCGGTCACTTCAGGACTCCGTTCACGGTGAGGGAAAGCGTCACAGGGGTCCCCTGCCGTTGCGTCGAGCCCACCGGACCGTCCGCCCGACTGTCCGGGTATCCGGAGGGTCGGCGGCGGCGGGTCCGGATGCCGCGGCTCGGCATCCGTCGCTCGTCACGGTCGCGGCGGGCACGGTCACCCCTTTATGTAGGGCTTGCCCGCGGCGGCGGGGCCGCGGATCTGCCCGGCGAAGCCGGCGACGGCGATGATGGTCACCAAGTACGGCAGCATCAGCATGAACTCGCTGGGAATCGGGGTCCGCAGCACGGTCAGGAGATTCTGCAGGTTCGTCGCGAAGCCGAAGAGCAATGCCGCGAGCGTCGCACGCACGGGGTCCCACCGGCCGAAGATCACGGCGGCCAGAGCGATGAAGCCAAGACCTGCGGTCATCTCCTTGGTGAACTGTCCGACCGACACCAGCGTGAAGTAGGCACCGCCGATCCCGGCGATCGCCCCGGCGAGCGAGACGTTCCAGAAGCGGCTCATGTTCACCTTGATACCCACGGTGTCCGCGGCCTGCGGGTGCTCGCCCACTGCCCGCAGACGCAGACCCCAGCGAGTGCGGTAGAGACCCCACGCGACCACGGCCACGGTGATGTACATGAGGTAGACGATGAACGTCTGGTTGAAGAGCACCGGCCCGATGATGGGGATCTCGCTGAGGACCGGGATCTCCCAGCGCGTGAAGCGCACCGGCCGATTCAGCTCCGCCTCGTTCGGAACGAGCAGCGCACCGTAGAGGAAACCGGTGAGACCCGTGACGAGGACGTTGAGCACGACACCGACGATCACCTGGTCGACGAGGTACTTGATGGAGAACGCCGCCAGGACGAATGCGACCAGGACGCCGCCGATCATCGCTCCGACAAGCCCGACGAAGGGGTTGTGCGTGATGCTCGCCAGCAGCGCGGCACTGAACGCGCCGAAGAGGAACTGCCCCTCGATCGCCACGTTGACGACACCGACGCGCTCGCCGATGACACCTCCGAGCGCACCGAAGATGAGGGGCACCGAGAGCGACAGCGACCCGAACAGCAATCCGGTGACCGGCACCAGACCGCCTGCCGAGGCCCACACCAGGAACGCGAAGATGGCGAGGAATCCGAACACGATCGGCAGCCAGATCCCGGTACGGCGATACGAGACGGCGTCCCAGAACGCCCACAACGTCAGCAGCACCAGGAGCGCGACCACGATCCAGCAGGTCAGCGCGGTCGGAACGCTGACATTGGGCAGTGCGATCGACGATCCGGGGTCGCCCAGCCGGAACGTCGAGACGCCGTTGCGCGGGACGAACAGGAAGAGCAGCGCGAGCAGCACGGTGGCGATCGCGAGGGTCACGGGCAGCTTGAGGTGGCGCACCTTCACCGTGGAGAGCTGGATCGTGCTGTCAGGCACGGGAGCCGAAGCAAGCGCGGTCATGCGGACACCGCCTTCTTCGCAGCCTTGGCTCTCGCCTTCGCGGCCTTCTCTGCGTCGGTCTTCGGCAGGAAGAAGATCGTGCGGACGAGCGGCGGCGCCGCGATGAACAGCACGATCAGCGACTGCACGACGAGCACGATGTCGACGGGGATCCCCTGCGAGGCCTGCATGGTGAACGATCCCGCCTTCAGCGCCCCGAACAGGATGCCCGCGGCGAACACGCCCCATGCCCGGCTGCGGCCGAGCAGCGCGACGGTGATCGCGTCGAAGCCGATGCCGGCATCGATCAGCCCGTCGAACCCGGCGGTGACCGAGCCCTGGATCTGGTTCATGCCGGCGAGGCCGGCGAGGCCGCCGGCGAAGAGCATCGCGTAGATGTACATGCGCTGCACCGAGATTCCGGATGCCCGTGCGGCATGCGGGTTCTCGCCGACCGCGCGCAGGCGGAAGCCGAGGCTCGAGCGCTCGACGAGCCACCACACGAACACCGTGGCCGCGATGACGATGATGAAGCCCCAGTCCAGGAGCGGGAAGCGGGGCCCGAGGAGGTCCGGGAACTGCGCGTTCGCGGGCGTCGCCGCCGAGATCGGCTGGTCGCCCGCGGGACGCTGCAGGATGCCGGGGGTGCGCACCATCCACGTCACGAGATAGAACGCGACGTAGTTGAGCATGATCGTGAGGATCACCTCGTGCGCACCCGTGCGGGCCTTGAGCACACCGACGATGCCACCCCAGATCGCGCCGCCGGCGATGCCCGCGGCGAGCGTCAGCGGGAGCTGGAGGAACATCGGAAGGTCGAGGTTGTACGTCAGCAGCGCCGCCGTCGCGCACGCGATGAGGATCTGGCCGCGGCCGCCGATGTTGAACAGGCCCACGCGGAACGCCAGCGCCACGCCGAGACCGGCGGCGATGAGTGGGGCGGCGAAGCCGAGGGTGTTGGTCAGCGGACGGATCTGCGTCGCGAAGTCGTTGGCGCGGGGGTTGAACACCGCGCCGCGGAACATCGCCTCGTAGCCGCCGTAGACCGCGCTCCAGATCGCTGCGAACGTGTCGCCCGGCCGGGCGAAGAAATAGCCGGCGGACTCCTGGACGTCTTCGTCGGTGAGCGCCATCAGGATGCCGCCCACGATCATGGCGACGACGATCGCGAGGACCGTCGTGACCCAGTTGCTGCGCAGCAGGTCCTTGATGAAGACGTTCTGCCGCGGCGGGGGCGGCACCTCGCCATCGACGGCGCCGGGCGCCTCGGGGGTCGGTGCCGGGATGTCGGGCGATCCGGTGAGGGGGCCGGAGACGGGCGGGAGCTGTTCGGGAGGCAGGCCCTTCAGCGGGTCGCCGCTCGCGGCGGGGATCTGACCGCTCACAGGGCCGCCTCCTCTGGCTTCTCGCCGGCCATCATGAGACCGAGAACGTCACGGGGGGTGTCACCGGGCACGATGCCCACGATCGCGCCGCGGTACATCACCGCGATGCGGTCGGCGAGCGCCGCGACCTCGTCGAGCTCGGTCGAGACCACGACGACGGGGATGCCGGCATCCCGCGTCTCGACGATGCGCTTGTGGATGAACTCGATCGAGCCGACGTCGACGCCGCGCGTGGGCTGCGCCGCGACCAGGATCTTGAGATCGCGACTCATCTCGCGGGCGATCACGACCTTCTGCTGGTTGCCGCCCGAGAGCGTTCCGGCGGGGACGTCGGCTCCCTGGGTCCGGATGTCGTACTCGGCGATGCGCGCTTTCGCGAAGTCGTCGAGCACTCCGCGGCGGATGGTGCCGCCCGACACGAAGGCCTTGTCGCCCGACCGGTCGAGGATCAGGTTCTCCGCGACGGAGAAGCTGCCGACCAGTCCGTCCTCGGTGCGGTCCTCGGGAACGAAACCGACGCCCTCGTCGAGGATGGCGCGCACGCTCCTGCCCACGAGCTCGACCCCGCTGAGCTCGATCGATCCGCTCACGCGGTCGGCGAGACCCACCATCGCCTCGATCAGCTCGGTCTGTCCGTTGCCCTGGACGCCCGCGACGGCCAGGATCTCCCCCGGGCGCACGTCGAAGCTGATGTCGTCGACGACGACGGTGCCGTCGGCGGTGACGACGCGGAGGTCGCGCACCTCGAGGCCGCCCGCGTCGGAGACCTTGGGCGCGTCCTTGTGCACGGTGAGCTCGACCGCGCGGCCGACCATGAGCGACGCCAGTTCGGCGTTGGACGCCGTCGGCGACGCCTCGCCGACGACCTTGCCCAGCCGGATGACCGTGATGCGGTCGGCGACCGCCCGGACCTCGCGCAGCTTGTGGGTGATGAAGACGATCGAGGTGCCCTCGTCGCGCAGCTGGCGCATGATCGCCATCAGCTCGTCGGTCTCCTGCGGGGTGAGGACCGCTGTGGGCTCGTCGAAGACGAGCACCTTCGCGTCGCGCGAGAGAGCCTTGATGATCTCGACGCGCTGCTGCACGCCCACGGGCAGGTCGCCCACGATCGCGTCGGGATCCACCTCGAACCCGAATCGCTCTGCGACCGCGCGGACGTGCTGGCGGGCCTTGCCCAGGTCGAGCGCTCCGAGCGCCTTCGTGTCCTCGTGGCCGAGCATGACGTTCTCGGCGACGGTGAAGACGGGAATGAGCATGAAGTGCTGGTGCACCATCCCGATGCCGGCGTTCATCGCGTCGCCGGGGCCCCGGAAGTGCTGGACGACGTCGTCCAGGAGGATCTCCCCCTCGTCGGCCTGGTAGAGGCCGTAGAGCACGTTCATGAGCGTGGACTTGCCGGCGCCGTTCTCGCCGAGGAGAGCGTGGATCTCACCGGGCTGGACCACGAGATCGATGTGGTCGTTGGCGACGAGGGACCCGAAACGCTTCGTGATCCCACGGAGCTCGAGCTTCATATCTGCACCCTATATATCCAGTCGGCCATGGCGCCATCAGGTGTGCGCGCCGGTGGGCTCGGAAGAACGCGGCCGGGTGGAGTCTCGTCCACCCGGCCGCGTGCTGTGTCTCCTGCTGCCTTACGGCGAGCTGGGCGAGGTCACCTCGAGCTCACCCGAGATGATCTGCTCCTGCAGCGTGGCGAGCTCGTCGGCCAGACCCTCGGGAAGCTGCGACTCGAACGAGCCGAAGCCCGACAGGCCGACGCCCTCGTTCTCGAGCGTGCCGACGTACGGGGTCACGTCGAACTCGCCGGTGGAGGCCTCCAGGGTCGCCTGGTAGACGGCCTCGTCGATGCGCTTCATGATCGACACCAGCACCATGTCGGCGACCGACGGGTCGGCGACCGCGAGGTCGGAGTCGACGCCCAGCATGACCGTGCCCGTGCCACCGTCGGTGATGGCGTCGCGCGCGCTCTGGTAGATCGGGCCACCGACCGGGAGGATCACGTCGACGCCCTGGTCGAGGATGCCCTGCGCGGTCTGCTTGGCGGTGTCGTTGGCGGCGAAGCCACCGGTCATCGAGCCCTGCTGGGCCTCGACGTCCCAGCCGTAGGTCTCGACCGCGGCGCCCTTGTCTTCGTTGTACTTCTCGACGCCGTCGACGAAGCCGTCCATGAAGATCGTGACCGGCGGGATCGGGATGCCGCCGAACGTGCCGACCTTGTTGACGCCGGCGTTCGCGGACCACGCGGCCGCGGCGTAGCCGCCGAGGTACGCGGCCTGGACCGTGTCGAACATGAGCGGCTTGATGTTGGGGGCGTCGGTGGTGCCGTCGCCGATGTCCTTGCCGTCGTCGTCGGTGGCGCCGGTGTTGTCGGCCCAGTCGTCGATGATCGCGTAGCTGACCTCGGGGTTCGCGTTCGCCGAGGCGATCGTGTCGGCGGACAGCTTGAAGCCGACCGACACGATGAACGTGCAGCCCTCGGCGATCAGGTTCTCGAGGTTCGGGGCGTAGTCGTTGGCCGAGCTCGACTCGACCTCGATGGCCTCGACGCCCAGCTCGTCGGCGGCGCGCTCCATGCCCTCGAGCGCGGACTGGTTGAACGACTTGTCGTTGAACCCGCCGTCGTCCGAGACGAGGCAGGGGGTGAAGCCCTCGACGACGTTGCCGGCGTCGCCCGTGGGGTCCGTCTCCTCAGGGGCGGAGCCGCAGCCCGCGAGGGCGATCAGCAGGCCCGCGGCGGCTGTGACGCCGACGAGCTTCTTGGTGCGTGAGATGGTCAACTCAGCCTCCACTACGTTCCCCCGCGTCCTTCACGGGGACTGCACAAAGTTACCCACTGTGACGGCGCGTTTGCGTACTCCAGAGGCCCCTGTTCGCGAAAGGTTACAAAGACGCAATCTGGGGGCGATGAGGAGAGCGGATGCCGCCGCCCCAGCCCTGCCGTGCACGCCGGTGTCCGCGCGCCTGCTGACGGCTGGTGCGCGCGAATGCGCGGCCGGTCAGAGGACCTCGCCGCGCCCGCTCAGCTTGAGTGCGTCGACGACGCCCTTCACGCGCTGCGCGTGCTCGCTCGTGGTGACCAGGAGCGCGTCCTCGGTGTCGACGACGACGATGTCGCGCACGCCGATCAGGCTGATGACGCGTCGCGTCTGGCTGACCACGATGCCGCTGGCGGCGTCGGACAGGATGCGCGCGTTCTCGCCGAGGATCGCGAGGTCGTTCTTGCGGCCGTGCGAGTTGAGCTTGGCGAGGCTCGCGAAGTCTCCGACGTCGTCCCAGTCGAAGTGGCCGGGGATGACGGCGAGGCGGCCCTTCGCGGCCGCCGGCTCGGCGACCGTGTAGTCGATCGCGATCTTCTTGAGCGTCGGCCACACCCGGTCGACGACCGGTCCGCGCTCCTCGCGGTCGTCCCACGCCTCGGCGAGGTCCATCAGCCCCGCATACAGCTGCGGCTCGTTCTCGGCGATCTCGCCGAGGAGCACGTCGGCGCGCGAGATGAACATGCCCGCGTTCCAGAGGTAGTTGCGGTCGGCGAAGTACTCCTTCGCGGTGTCGAGATCGGGCTTCTCCACGAAGCTCTCCACCAGCGCGGCCTCGGGCGCGCCGTCGATCGACAGCGCGTCGCCCTTCTTGATGTAGCCGAACCCCACCGACGGCTCGGACGGCTGGATGCCGATGGTGCAGATGTACCCCTCACGCGCGGTGGCCACCGCCTGGTTCACCGCCCACTCGAACAGCTGCGGCACGCGGATGACGTGGTCCGCGGCGAACGAGCCGATGATGACGTCCGGCTCACGGCGCGAGAGGATCGCGGCGGCGAGGCCGATCGCGGCCGTGGAGTCACGGGGCTCGGATTCCAGAAAGACGTTCTTGTCGGCGATGCCGGGGAGTTCCCGCTCCACCGCCGCGCGGTGCGCGCGGCCCGTCACGACCGCGATGCGGTCGGGGCCGGCGAGCGGCTCGAGCCGGTCCCAGGTGTCGCGCAGCAGGGTGCGCCCCGAGCCGGTGAGGTCGTGGAGGAACTTCGGCGCGTCGGCACGCGACAGCGGCCACAGCCGGCTGCCGATGCCGCCTGCGGGAATCACGGCGTAGAAGTCGTCGATGGGTCCTGGCATGCCTCTGAGGCTACCGCCGAACCCGCGCGCGCGAGGGCGGCCGACCTCGCGGCCGGCCGCCGTCGCACCCGATTCAGCCGCGCCGCGGAGAAGTGCCCGGGGTCGCTTGGCGCAGCGACTCGAGCATCGCGTCGAAAGCGGGCTTCGGCGAGTAGTCGTCCTCGAGGATCGTCGCCCAGCCCTCACCGGGGAACACGTCGGGAACCCACGAGTTGGCGTCCGGGAATCCCCACACCGTGAACGAGGAGCAGGCGGTCACATTCAGGCACGCCGTCAGCATGGCGTCGTAGCGCTCGGCCTGCACGGCGACCTGCTCGGGCGTCGGGCCGGTCTCACCCTCCTGCAGCGGGATGCGCACGTCCGCCTCGGTCACCGCCACCTTCAGTCCCAGCGCGGCGAAGCGCTCGAAGTTCGCCTGGATCGAGGTGTCGAAGCCGTAGAGCAGGCTGAGGTGGCCCTGGGCGCCGAAACCGCCGAGCGGCACGCCGTCGGCCAGCATCCGCTGTGCGAGCGCGTAGTACGCGTCGGTCTTCTCGTTGATGCCCTCCGCGTTGTAGTCGTTCAGGAACAGCACAGCCTCGGGGTCGGCTTCGTGCGCCCAGCGGAACGCGTCCTCGAGGAGCGCGATCGGGTCGGCGGCACAGGCCTTGAGGAACGGGTTCGCCTCGGTGCGCAGCCGCACCCCGCCGTTGTCCCAGGTGTCCTGGAAGATCTCGTTCGCGACATCCCACTCGTAGATCTCGCCCTTGAAGTGGCCCACCACGGTGCGGATGTGGTCCTCGAGCACCGCACGTGCCTGGTCGCACGTCCACGTCTGGCTCGCCGCGGTGACCCACGCCGGGTTCTGGCTGTGCCACAGCAGCGTGTGCCCGCGCACCTGCTGGTGGTTGGCCTTGGCGAAGGCGACCAGCGCGTCGGCGGACGCGAAGTCGTATACGTCCGGAGCCGGGTGGACGGCATCCCACTTCATGTCGTTCTCGGGCGTGAGCGACGAGAACTGGGCGCTGAGGACCTGCTGGTACTCGGTGGGGGCGCTGCGGTCGTAGTCGACGAGGTCCCGCTGGCCCCAGACGGCGCTGCCGATGGCGAGATCGCGCGGCGCCTGGTTGCGCAGGGTGTCCTTGTCGGCGTGGCTGTACCCGGGCGGCTCGGCATTCGCTGCCGTCGCGCCCAGGAGAGGCAGTACGAGGGCAGCGGCGGCCGTGGCCACCAGAAGTGATCGGACAGATCGGCGCATGGGGAACTCCTGACATCGTTGTCGGTCATACGCATCGCCGGAGCGGCACATATGTTCTTGCGTACAACAAACGCTAGGCGGCGCTTTGGGGCAGGGCAAAAGGTTTCGGTGCGTTTTCCACGGGACCGCCGACGCGCTCCGAGATCTCTCGACGTCGAGAGAAGTTAGGACCACCTAATCTCCCACTGCAGCGCGACGGGAATAGGATGGTCGCAGCGCCCGCGTGACGCCGACGGCCCGAAGCGCACCGTTACGGGCCCTCTTCGGGGGCCGTCCTCGCAGTCAGAGGTCAGCCCCACCGTGTTTCGATCCAAGGAGGACGGCCGTGTCTGCACCAGCACGCGTCACACCGTCGGTATCCGAGACCACCTCCCGAGTTCCCCGCGGCACGCTGTATCGCGGGAACGAAGGCATGTGGTCGTGGGTACTGCACCGCATCACCGGCGTCGCGATCTTCTTCTTCCTGCTCGTCCATGTCCTCGACACGGCCCTCATCCGGGTCTCGCCCGAGGCGTACGACGCGGTCATCGGCACCTACAAGAACTGGGTGATGGCCCTCGGCGAGGTCGCACTCGTCGGCGCCATCGCGTACCACGCCTATAACGGACTGCGCATCATCCTGGTCGACTTCTGGTCGTGGGCCACCCGCCACCAGCGCCAGCTATGGTGGGGCGTCCTCGGGCTGTGGGTCGTGACGATGCTCGGCTTCACGCCGCGTCATCTCATGCTCGCCTTCGCTCCGGGAGGAGGTCACTGATGACCACGATCGCCGACCCCCGCGCCCCGTACTCCCCGGTCCGGCGCAAGGGCCCCAACCTCGAGAAGTGGGGCTGGATCTACATGCGCGCCTCGGGCGTGCTGCTCGTGGTCCTCATCTTCGGCCACCTGTTCGTCAACCTCATGCTCGGCGAGGGCATCCACGGCATCGATTTCGCCTTCGTCGCGGGCAAGTACGCATCGCCGTTCTGGCAGTGGTGGGACGTGCTGATGCTGTGGCTCGCGCTGATCCACGGCGCCAACGGCATGCGCACGATCGTCAACGACTACGTGACGCACCCGACGACGCGTCGCGTGCTGGTGTGGGTGCTGTGGCTCGCCGCGGCGTTCCTCATCGTGCTGGGCACGCTGGTCGTGTTCACCTTCGACCCGTGCATCGGCTTCGACTCCGAGACCGCCTCCGACCTCATCATCGGAATCTGCGCATAGCGTTCGGGCGCCCCCCGAGCATCGACCACCGAAAGCATCCAGCGTGAGCACTGAGACCCCTACCGGCACCGAGAGCACTGCAAGCTACGTCAAGGACGGCGTCCACTACCACCAGTTCGACATCGTCATCGTGGGAGCCGGCGGGGCCGGCATGCGCGCGGCCATCGAGGCCGGGCCGGGTGCGAGGACGGCAGTCATCTCGAAGCTGTACCCGACGCGTTCGCACACCGGTGCGGCGCAGGGCGGCATGGCGGCGGCGCTGGCCAACGTCGAAGAGGACTCGTGGGAGTGGCACACCTTCGACACCGTCAAGGGCGGTGACTACCTCGTCGACCAGGATGCGGCCGAGATCCTCGCCAAGGAGGCCATCGACGCGGTCATCGACCTCGAGAACATGGGCCTGCCGTTCAACCGGACGCCCGAGGGCAAGATCGACCAGCGGCGCTTCGGCGGCCACACCGCCGACCACGGCAAGACCCCGGTCCGCCGCGCCTGCTACGCCGCCGACCGCACGGGTCACATGATCCTGCAGACGCTGTTCCAGAACTGCGTGAAGCTGGGCATCAACTTCTTCAACGAGTTCTACGTGCTCGACCTCATCACGGTCGGCGAGGGCACGGACAAGCAGATCGCGGGCGTCGTGGCCTATGAGCTGGCCACCGGCGAGCTGCACGTCTTCCAGTCGAAGGCCGTGATCTTCGCGACCGGCGGCTTCGGCAAGATCTTCAAGACGACCTCGAACGCGCATACCCTCACCGGCGACGGCGTGGGCATCATCTGGCGCAAGGGCCTCCCGCTGGAAGACATGGAGTTCTTCCAGTTCCACCCGACCGGACTCGCCGGGCTCGGCATCCTGCTCACCGAAGGAGCCCGCGGCGAGGGCGCGATCCTGCGCAACGTCTCGGGCGAGCGCTTCATGGAGCGCTACGCGCCCACCATCAAGGACCTCGCGCCGCGCGACATCGTCAGCCGCTGCATGGTGCAGGAGGTCGCCGAAGGCCGGGGCGCCGGCCCGCACCGCGACTACGTGCTGCTGGACTGCACGCACCTCGGCGCCGAGGTGCTCGAGACGAAGCTCCCCGACATCACCGAATTCGCCCGCACCTACCTCGGCGTCGACCCCGTGGTCGAGCCGGTGCCGGTCATGCCCACCGCGCACTACGCGATGGGCGGCATCCCGACCAACAATGACGCGCAGGTGCTGAGCGACAACACCACCGTCGTGCCGGGCCTGTACGCCGCCGGCGAATGCGCCTGCGTCTCGGTGCACGGCTCGAACCGCCTCGGCACGAACTCGCTGCTCGACATCAACGTGTTCGGCAAGCGCGCCGGGCGCAACGCGGTCGAGTACGTCAAGACCGCCGACTTCGTGCCCCTCCCCGAGGACCCCGCCGCCGAGGTGCGCGGACTCATCGAGGGCCTGCGCGACAACCAGGGCACCGAGCGGATCGCCGTGCTCCGCAAGACGCTCCAGGACGAGATGGACCGCAAGGCCCAGGTCTTCCGCACCGACGAGTCACTCGGCGAGGTGCTCGAGGTCATCGAAGAGCTGCGCGAGCGCTTCAAGAACGTGCACGTGGATGACAAGGGCAAGCGCTACAACACCGACCTGCTCGAGGCCGTCGAGCTCGGCTTCCTCCTCGACATCGCCGAGGTCGTCGTCGTGACCGCGAAGAACCGCAAGGAGAGCCGCGGCGGCCACATGCGCGACGACTTCCCGAAGCGCGACGACGAGAAGTACATGCAGCACACCATGGCGTACCTGTCGGGCGATGCCGGGTCCTCGCATTCCGAGGACCACATCCGCCTCGACTGGAAACCCGTCGTCTTCACGAAGAACGAGGCGGGCGAGTTGCGCTACCCACCGTTGGAGAGGAAGTACTGATGTCGACCTCGGTCACCGACGTCATCGAGCGCACCGACGCGGATGCCCCTACCCGCGCGGAGGAGATCACGAACGACACCGGCATCCAGTCGTTCCTGGTGACGTTCATCATCCGCCGGTTCAACCCGGAGGTCGACGAAGAGCCGCGCTGGGTCGACTACGACGTCGAGCTGTACTCGACCGACCGCGTGCTGGACGCCCTGCACAAGATCAAGTGGGAGGTCGACGGGTCGCTGACGTTCCGTCGCTCGTGCGCCCACGGCATCTGCGGCTCGGACGCGATGCGCATCAACGGCCGCAACCGGCTCGCGTGCAAGACCCTCATCAAGGATCTCGACATCTCGCAGCCGATCTACGTCGAGGCGATCAAGGGCCTGCCTCTCGAGAAGGACCTCGTCGTCGACATGGAGCCGTTCTTCGCGTCGTACCGCGAAGTGCAGCCGTTCCTCATCGCGAACTCGAAGCCCGAGCCCGGCAAGGAGCGCATCCAGTCGATCGTCGACCGCGAGGTCTTCGACGACACCACGAAGTGCATCCTGTGCGCGGCGTGCACCTCGTCGTGCCCGGTGTTCTGGACCGATGGGCAGTACTTCGGCCCCGCCGCGATCGTCAACGCGCACCGCTTCATCTTCGACTCGCGCGACGACGCCGGCGACGTCCGCCTCGACATCCTCAACGACAAGGAAGGCGTGTGGCGCTGCCGCACCACCTTCAACTGCACCGAGGCGTGCCCCCGCGGCATCGAGGTGACGAAGGCGATCGCCGAGGTCAAGCAGGCCGTCCTGCGCGGACGCGCGTAGACGCTCTGCCCGATTCGCCGCGCGGATGCCGCGGCGCGGCGGGGTGCGGCATCCGGCAGTCGATACTCTGGCTTCCGTGAGCCAACGGGACGACGCGCGCAGGCAGGACCGCGCGCGTGCGCAGGAGCACGACGAGGCGCGCGATCAGGCGGATGCCGCGCAACGCGAAGAGGAGTCGCTCAGGGCTCGCTGGGAAGCGACGCAGGAGAACCTGCGCGAGCGGTTCGACCAGCCCCTCAGCAGGGCGACCGCGCTCACGCAGCGCACGATGGCGTGGTTCCCGGTGCGCGTGTGGCGCCACTTCCTCCAGCACAACGGATTCCTGCTCGCGGCGGGCGTCAGCTACCAGGCGCTGTTCGCGACCTTCGCCGCCATCTACGTCGCGTTCGCGATCACCGGGCTCTGGCTCGGCGGCAGCGCGGAGGCCGTTGACGGGCTGATCAACCTGATCAACCTCTACATCCCTGGTCTCATCGCCGACGAAGGCGGGCTCTTCACCCCCGATCAGGTGACCGACATCGCCACGAGCAGCGCCGGTGTCCTCGGCATCACGGGCATCATCGCCCTCGGCACCCTCATCTGGACCGCCATCGGGTTCGTGACCTTCGCCCGTCGCGCCGTGCGCGACATCTTCGGGCTGCCGCCCGACCTCCGCAGCTACATCTATCTCAAGGCGCGCGATCTGGTGGGCGCCGGCATGTTCGCACTCGCCCTGGTCGTCGGCTTCGCCGCCACGTCGATCGGCACCTGGGCGCTCAACTGGGCGTTCGCGTTCTTCGGCTGGAGCAACGCGTCCAGCTGGATCGGCGCGACCGCGAGCATCGGCACGATCATCATCTCCTTCGTGATCTACAGCGCGGCTCTCGGAGGGCTCATCCGCTTCCTCACCGGCACGAAGCTGCCGTGGCGCCGGATCTGGCCGGGGGCGCTCCTCGGCGGCGGCGCGATCACCGTGCTGCAGCTCTTCACGGGCTGGCTGTTCATCTACACGCCCACGAACGCCCTGCTGGCGACCTTCGCGATCTTCGTCGGCCTCCTGCTCTGGTTCCGCATCATCGGCATCATCATGCTGGTCGCCGCGGCGTGGATCGCCGTCGCGGCGGAGGACGAGGAGATCCCGCTGCTTCCCCAGACCGAGGCTGAGCGCCTCGCCGCCGAACACGCGGCGCTGCTGGTGGCGGCGCGGGTGCGGCTGCGCACCGCGCAGGAGTCGCGCGACACGGCCCCCTGGTATCGGCGATGGGCGGCCGACCGCGCACTGAAGGACGCAGAGCAGGAGCTGTCCCAGGTCGAGGCGGCCGCCCCGCCCGCTCCGAAGAAGAAGGCCGGCAGCCTGTTCGAGTGAGTGTCGGCGGTGCCGGATAGTCTTGCCGTCGTGTCTCGCCGTGTTCGCATCGCCTCTGTCAACGTCAATGGAATCCGCGCCGCCACACGCAAGGGCATGATCGACTGGCTCGATGCCGCCGACATCGACGTGATGGCACTGCAAGAGGTGCGGGCCACCGAAGAGGAACTGCGTGCGGCCCTCCCGGGATGGGAGATCGTCAACGACGAGGCGCTGTCCAAAGGTCGTGCCGGCGTGGCGGTGGCCAGCCGCGTCCCCTCGATCGAGGTGCGACGGGTTCTCGGCGCGGCCGCCGACGACGCCGCCGAGGTGCTCGACAGCGCGGGCCGCTGGATCGAGGCCGACTTCGACATCGACGGCGAGCGGCTCATCGTGGTCAGCGCCTACGTGCACACCGGCGAGGCCGAGACCCCGAAGCAGGATGCGAAGTGGGCCTTCCTCGACGCGATGGAGAGGCGGATGCCGCAGCTGAAGGCCGCGTCGCCGCTGGCGCTCGTGATGGGCGACCTCAACGTCGGCCACCGCGAGCTCGACATCCGCAACTGGAAGGGCAACGTCAAGAAGGCCGGCTTCCTCCCCCGCGAGCGTGCGTACTTCGACCGCTTCTTCGGCGAGGAGGGCACCGAGGTGACCGGTGCCGACGGATCTCGGGGCCCGGGACTGGGCTGGGTCGACATCGGTCGCCGCTTCCACGGCGACGTCGACGGCCCGTACACCTGGTGGTCGATGCGCGGACGTGCGTTCGACAACGACGCCGGCTGGCGGATCGACTACCACCTCGCGACGCCCGAGCTCGGCGACCGGGTGGTCGACTACCGCGTCGTACGGGCCCCGTCGTGGGACACCCGCTGGAGCGACCACTCCCCCGTCGTCGCCGACTACACGCTCGGACGCTGAGCGCTGAGCGGCCCGGGGCTGAGCGCTGAGCGGCCCGCGAGCTGCACGCAGGGCGACGCGTCAGCCGCGGGGCCTCACGACGGATCCGCCAGGCTGACGATGACATTCCCCCGCTTGCGCCCGCTGTCGACGTAGGCATGCGCCTCGCGGATCCGATCGAGCGGGTACACGCGGTCGATCACCGGACGCACGTCGCCCGCCGCGGCGAGTCGGGCGAACTCCGCGAGATGCGCGCCGGTCACGCCGCCGGTGTCCTGCACGCGACGGATGCCGTGGCGGACCGGTCGCAGCTTCGATCCGAGCATCCCGGCGAGGTCGGCGATGACGAGCATGAGCACTCCCCCGTGACGGATCACGCGACGCGCCCGGCGGTACGGCGCATTGCCGACGCACTCCACGACAGCGTCGTACCGTGCGCCCGATGACGTGAAGTCCTCGCGGGCGTAGTCGACGACGCGGTCCGCGCCGAGCGAGCGCACCAGCTCTGCGTTGCCCGCGCTGCACACGCCCGTCACGCGCGCCCCGAGGCGCTTCGCGAGCTGGACGGCGGCCGACCCCACCGCGCCCGACGCGCCGTTCACGAGCACGTCGTCGCCCTGCCCGACGCCTCCCGCTTCCAGGAACACCTGGGCGGTGCCGAAGCCGAACGGCAGAGCCGCAGCGTCGACGAACGCGAGCTCATCGGGGATCCGCGCGACCGCGCCGGCGGCACGGACCGCGACGTACTCGGCGTGGCAGCCGAACGCGGCACCCCTGAGAAGGACGACGCGATCGCCGACGCCGAAGTCGGCGACGCCGGCACCCACCGCCTCGACCACGCCGGCGCCGTCCATTCCGAGCACGCGGTGCTTGGGCCGCCGCCAGCCGAGCGCGAACATCGTGGGCAGTCGAAGCCCCCGGGGCACGTCGCGCGCACGCACCCGGTGATCGGCGACGCTCACGCTGGCGGCGTGCAGGCGCACCAGCAGCTGATCCTCGGCGGGCGTCGGGCGCGGCATGCGTTCGACCGACACCACGTCGGGTCCGCCGAAGCGGTCGTACACGGCAGCACGCATGGTCGTGGCGTCGCCGACGACTCCCCCGGCTGACCCCTCGGAACGGAGCGCCCTCTTCTCGGTCGTGCTCATGTGTCGTCCTCCATCGGCATAGCCTTACACTGTATGACTTACGACGTAAGGTATCCCGATTCGCGCGTGCTGTCCAGACCCGCCGCGAACTCGACCGCTCGGGCCGCCGCGCGGCCGCCGCGCGGTGACGGGCGGTACCGTGGACCGAGGAGGTGGCACATGACGACGGTCGCGACGGCGTCCCGCCGGGAGCCCCTGTCACGCGAACGGGTGCTGCGCGAGGCCATCCGCCTCGCCGACGATGGCGGCATCGACGCGCTGACGATGCGCCGGCTCGCGCAGCAGCTCGGCGTGGAGCCGATGTCGATCTACTACCACGTGCGCGGCAAGGACGCCGTGGTCACCGGTGCCCTCGACCTCGTCTTCGAAGACGTCGCGCGCCGTGCCGCAGCGGCGACGACTCCACCTCCGTCGTCGTGGCGCGAGCACCTGCGTGCGCGCATCCTCGCTGCCCGCGAGGTGCTCCTGGATCATCCGTGGGTGCCGCGCGCTCTGGAATCCCGAGGCACGATGACGCCGGCGTTCGCCGGCTGGGTCGACACGAATGTCGCCGTCATGGGGTCGGGCGGGCTGTCGTGGGATCTGATCCACCACGCGATGCACACGCTCGGCAGCCGCCAGTTCGGCTTCTCACAGGAGCTCATCCTCGACGATCCGCAGGGTGCGGACGGCGTGCCCGACCCCACCGCCGCTGCCGAGCTCGGCAGGCTCATGCCGAACGTGCAGGCGATGCTGCAGGACGTCGTCCACGACGACGAGGCCGGAACGCTCGGCTGGTGCGACGACCGCACCGAGTTCGAGTTCGCCCTCGACATCCTCCTCGAAGGGCTCGAACGGCGCGCCGGCTGAACCGGGCGCGAGGCATGGCGTGCGCAGCCCCGCCCGCCCGCGGCTTCCGTGCGAGGCTCTCGCGGCGGTCGCTCCCGCGCGGCGGTCGCTCCCGCGCGGCGCGCGCCGCGGCATCCGCTTTATAGACTTGCCGGATGAGCAAACCGCGCCTGTACTCCGGCATGCAGCCCTCCGCCGACTCGCTCCAGATCGGCAACTACATCGGGGCCCTCATGCAGTGGCGCGATCTGCAGGAGTCGTACGACGCGTTCTTCTCGGTGGTCGACCTCCACGCCATCACTGTCGCGCAGGACCCGGAGCACCTCCGCGAGAAGACCCGCCGCACCGCCGCGCAGTACATCGCCGCCGGGATCGAGCCGTCGAAGTCGGCGCTGTATGTGCAGTCGCACGTGCCGGCGCACACCGAGCTGGCGTGGATCCTGTCGACGGTCACCGGCTTCGGCGAGGCCGGGCGCATGACGCAGTTCAAGGACAAGTCGCAGCGCTACGGCGCGGAAGTCGCCTCGGTCGGGCTCTTCACGTACCCGGTGCTGATGGCGGCCGACATCCTGCTGTACCAGACCGACATCGTGCCGGTCGGCGACGACCAGAAGCAGCACGTCGAGCTCACCCGTGACCTGGCCGAACGCTTCAACAGCCGCTTCGGCGAGACGTTCACGGTGCCGATGCCGGTCATCCAGCAGGAGACCGCCCGCATCTACGACCTGCAGAATCCGACGGCGAAGATGTCGAAGTCGGCGGAGTCGGATGCCGGCGTCCTGTGGATGCTCGACGACCCGGCCGTGTCGGCGAAGAAGATCATGCGCGCCGTCACCGACTCCGAGGGGTCGGTGCGCTACGACCGCGAGGCCAAGCCCGGCGTCTCGAACCTGCTGGTCATCTACGCCGCCCTGACGGGCCGACAGATCCCGGCGATCGAGGACGAGTACGCCGGCCGCGGCTACGGCGACTTCAAGAAGGGCCTGGCCGAGGTCGTGGTGAACGAGTTCGGGCCGGTGCGCCAGCGCGCCCTGGAGCTGCTCGACGATCCCGCCGAGCTCGACCGCGTGCTCGCCGCGAACGCCGCGAAGGCCGAGTCCGTCGCGAACCGCACGCTCGCCGACGTGTACGACAAGGTCGGCCTCCTCCGCCGCACCCGCTGAGTCGGCGGACGGATCCCGCCGCCGCTGATTCGTCGGACGGAACCCGCCGCCGCTGCCGCGGCATCCATCCGGCGCACTGCGTCACCTGTCCTGCGGGTCGTGGCTCCCTCTTGTGTCGCGGCTGTTGCTGCTCCTCGTCGCCCGTTCCGAACTCAGGAACACCAACCCACCCGGGCGCACGGTGAGGCGGATTTCTGCGGTAGCGCTCGTGCAGCCGCCGAGCCGTTCCTGAGTACGGAACCGATGTTGCCGGACAGCAACGCTCGGCTTGGTTCCGAACTCAGGAACCGCGGAGCACGTGGGCGGAGAATCCGCGGAACTACGCTGCGGTCCCGGGCGGCACATCAAGCGATCCTGAGTTCGGAACGAGCGGCGGGCCCGACGGGTCGACCGCCTTCAGCGGCGGGAACGTGCGGCAAGGACTCCGCGTACGGCGAGGAACACCGAATCCGGGTCGTACATGATGTCCTCTGCGGCCAGCCGGAGCACGACAAGGCCGCGCTGCGCAAGCTTCAGGTCGCGACGGTAGTCCGTAAGCTGCTGCTCCCAATCGCTGTGATGAGCCTTGCTGTCGCATTCGATGACCAGCCATCCGTCGACCACCATGTCGACGAAGCCCACACCGTCGAACTCGACCTGCGGTTCTGCCGTGCTTCCGAGCTTGCGAACCATCAGGCGCACGAGCGTCTCCGGGCCGGACTGCGCACGGCCATCGATCAATCCGCGCAGCACGCCGTACCTCGACGGAAGCAGGTCGAAGATGTCGCTGACCTGGTCTACGGCCATCAATCCCTTGTTCAGCGCGCTGTCGATGGATGCCACCGCCGCACCAGGCGCCTGGCATCGCACGGCATGCGCGAGGGCGGCGACGATGCCGACGCACGTCGCCGCCCCAGGCTGCTCCGGCAGGCTTGTCCAGTGCAGACATGTGCCATGCCTGCGCCGGCGGCTCAGTAGCTTCCTTCGATCATGTGGCGACCGCAGGCGGCTCGACTGCGCGGTGAGGTGCACGTGCAGGCTCGAGTTCGCCAACACGAAGACTCCGAGCAGCTGCAGAAGCGACACGCAGGTGAGCCGCCCGCCCACTCGCACCGCGCGGACAACGGCATCCGGCGCATCGGGCGCCAGGTAACGGTCACGTCGGGCGCGGATGAGGTCTCCCGCTCTCACCGCAGCGGTGATCCCGCGGCGAGTCATTCCGTCGGCGAACAGGTCCGCACGCGTCCGGTGCATCTCCCACATGACCAGTCACACTGCTGCGTTCGCGCACGGCTTCTCAGCCGTCGGCTCCGG
Organism: Microbacterium sp. LMI12-1-1.1; assembly: GCF_040676455.1. NCBI lineage: Bacteria > Bacillati > Actinomycetota > Actinomycetes > Micrococcales > Microbacteriaceae > Microbacterium > Microbacterium sp. LMI12-1-1.1. The sequence goes on from NZ_JBEGIA010000016.1 coordinate 427,811, forward strand.
ATCCGTGCACAACTCCTCCCCCTCTGCGCCGGGGCCCTGCCTGGGGAGGAAGCAGTCCGTTCCGTACTCAGGATCACGGATGCTGCGGCCGCAGACTGATCGCGGAAATCCGCGGGCGCCGGCGCCCGGCGCCCGGTTCGTTCCTGAGTACGGAACGCGTTGCCGGCAGCTTCGGCGGGGAGGTTCTCGCCCACCGACCCCACCGCAGACGGCTGGACCGGTGGGTGACGGCGCGGCCCTCGTGTCGCCGCTGCGTGGCAGGATGAGCGCATGCCCGAGATGCCCGAGGTGCAGGGACTCGTCGACTTCCTCCGCGAGCGGCTCACCGGCGTGCGCATCGCACGCGCGACCATCGCCAACATCGCGGCGCTGAAGACGTACGACCCGCCGATCGAGGCGCTGGCGGATGCCGAGATCACCGGCGCCTCGCGCCACGGCAAGTTCGTCGACCTGTCGACGACCGGCCCTCACCTCGTGTTCCATCTCGCCAAGGCGGGATGGCTGCGCTGGTACGACGAGTTGCCGAAGACGGTCATCCGGCCGGGCAAGACGCCGATCGCGCTGCGCGTCGCCCTGTCGGACGGCGCCGGGTTCGACCTCACCGAAGCGGGCACCAAGAAGTCGCTCGCCGTGTACGTCGTGCGCGACCCCGCCGACGTGCCCGGCATCGCACGACTCGGGCCCGACCCGCTCGACCCGGCTTTCACACGCGACACGCTGGCGGGGCTGCTGGCGGGCCGTCGCACCCAGATCAAGGGCGTGCTGCGCGACCAGGCGACGATCGCGGGGGTGGGCAACGCCTACTCCGACGAGATCCTGCACGCGGCGAAGATGTCACCCTACGCCCTCGCGACCTCGCTGACCGACGACGAGGTCACCCGGCTCTTCGACGCGATGACCGAGACGCTGACGGATGCCGTCGCCGAGGCATCCGGCAAGCCGCCGGCCGAGCTGAAGGACGCCAAACGACGGGGCATGCAGGTGCACGGACGCCGCGGCGAGACGTGCCCGGTGTGCGGCGACGAGGTGCGCAGCGTCTTCTTCGCCGACAACTCACTCGAGTACTGCCCGACCTGTCAGACCGGCGGCAAGATCCTCGCCGACCGGCGCCTGTCGCGGCTGCTGAAGTAGATCGGAGCGCTCGGGGCGTCTCGTCTCTGCGTTTCGACTCGCAAGCTCGCTCAACGACCGCGTTCCTCGCTCGCTCAACGACCGGTGTCCGCACCGGCGGGACGTTGGCTCACGCCCGAAACGCGTCAGTCGCTCGTCGTGCCCATGAGCAGGCGGGCGTCGTCGTCGACCCAGTCGAGCGACTTCGACACGGCCTTGCGCCACTGGCGGTAGCGCCGCTCGCGCTCGTCCTCCGGCATCCGCGGCTCGAAGCGGACGTCTTCGCGCCAGTGCGTGCGCAGTTCGTCCAGCCCGCCCCAGACACCGGTCGCGAGCCCGGCGGCGTAGGCGGCGCCGAGTGCCGTCGTCTCGACGACCTTCGGACGCACGACCGGGATGCCGAGGATGTCGGCCTGGAACTGCATGAGCAGGTCGTCGCGCGTCATGCCGCCGTCCACGCGCAGCTCGTCGAGCGTGCGTCCGGTGTCCTCGACCACGGCCTCGATGACGTCGCGGGTCTGGAAGGCGGTCGACTCGAGCGCGGCGCGGGCGATGTGCGCCTTGTTCACGTAGCGGGTGAGTCCGACGAGCGCACCCCGCGCATCCGGCCGCCAGTAGGGAGCGAACAGCCCGGAGAAAGCGGGCACGAAGTAGGCGCCGCCGTTGTCGTCGACGCTGGCGGCCAGCGTCTCGACGTCCTCCGAGCGGTGGATGATGCCGAGATTGTCGCGCAGCCACTGCACGAGCGAGCCGGTGACCGCGATCGACCCCTCGAGCGCGTACCGTGCCGGCTCGTCGCCGATGCGGTAGCCGACCGTCGTGATGAGGCCGCTGCCCGAGCGCACGATCTCGGTGCCGGTGTTCACGAGGAGGAAGTTGCCGGTGCCGTACGTGTTCTTCGACTCGCCCGCGTCGAAGGCGGCCTGCCCGAACGTCGCCGCCTGCTGGTCGCCGAGGATGCCGGCGATCGGGACGCGGTCGAGGACGGACGGCAGCTGCGAGTGCCCGACGACCTCGGACGACGAGCGGATGGCGGGCATCATGGCCCGCGGGATGCGCCAGGCGGCCAGGAGGTCGTCGGACCAGTCGAGAGTGCGCAGGTCCATCAGGAGCGTCCGCGACGCGTTGGTCACATCGGTCACGTGGATGCCGCCCCGCGCGCCGCCGGTGAGGTTCCACACCACCCAGGTGTCGGGAGTGCCGAACAGCAGCTCCCCCGCCTCGGCCGCGGCGCGGGCGCCGGGGACGTGATCCAGGATCCATTCGACCTTCGACGCCGAGAAGTACGTGGCCAGCGGCAGGCCGGTGGTGTCGGCGAACCTGTCGGCGCCGCCGTCGCTGGTCATCTCGTCGATGCGCGGCTGGGTGCGTGTGTCCTGCCAGACGAGCGCGTTGTGGACAGGTCGGCCGGTGCGCTTCTCCCACACGATGGCCGTCTCGCGCTGGTTCGTCACGCCGATGGCGGCCACCTCTTCGGCGCTGATCCTGGCGCGCGTCAGGCACGACGCGATCACCCATTCGGCGCTGGTCCAGATCTCCACCGGGTCGTGCTCGACCCATCCCGCGCGGGGGAAGATCTGCTCGTGCTCGCGCTGCGACACGGCAACGACCGCGCCCTCGGCGTCGAACACGATCGCACGCGTCGAAGTCGTGCCCTGATCGATGGACAGCACGTGGTCGGGCAACGTCGTCTCCTTCGTCGGTGGGCGGCATCGCCCTCGGTGCCGCGGGCTGCGCCCGGGTGCGGTCAGGCTATCGCGCCGACGCCGGCGCCCACGTGGGATCGGCGGCGTGGACGCGCTCGAGCGCGCGTGCGACCTCCACGGCCGAGCGTGCGGCATCCCAGTCGAGCACGGGGGCGATCGCCGCGGCGACCTCCGCCACCGCCTCGTCTGTCGCGGCGCCGATGAAGGCGATGCTAGTGCGCCGCAGCAGCACGTCGTCCAGGTGCTCCACATCCTCTGTCGCGGCGAGGTGACGCAGCTCCCCCGAGCTGTAGCCGGGCAGGTGCTCCAGTGGGGCGTCCTCGGGATCGGCGGCGATCGCGTCGACCACGGCCTCGGCCACCGTGCCGTAGCGGTCGAGCAGCGTCGCGACGCGCGCGGCCGGCACATCGACGGCGTGCGCGGTGATCCACTGCTGGCGCGCGCGCTCGGTCGTCGGGAAGCCCCGGCCGCCGCCGATCGGCACACCTCGCGTCGACCGACGGCGTGGCAGGGCGAGCGCCTCCAGGACGAGGTCGGCGAGGTGCTCGGCCGACGCGCGGAAGGTCGTCCATTTGCCGCCGACGAGGCTGAGCACCGTGGTGTCACCGCCGACCAGCGGCGCCGATTCGACGCGGTAATCGCGCGAGACGAACCCCGGCGAGACTTCGCCATGGCCGGGCAGCGGACGTACGCCGGCGAACCGGTAGACGATCTGCGAGCGCTCCACCGGGATGGAGGGCAGGACCTGGCCGATCAGCTCGACGAAGTAGTCGACCTCGGCCTCGGTGCACACGATCGGCTCGCCCAGGTCGTGCTCGAGGTCGGTGGTGCCCACGAGAACCCGGCCCTTGAGCGGATAGATGAGTACGATCCGGCCGTCCTCGTTCTCGAAGAACAGCTCCCTGCCGCCCGTCGCCCCGAGCAGCTGCGGGTGGTCGAGCACGATGTGCGATCCCTTCGTGCCGCCCATGTAGCGGGTCGGATCCCCCAGCGCGAGGTTGGTCTCATCGGTCCAGGGACCGCTCGCGTTCACGACGACGGATGCCGCGAACGGCGTCTCTGCGCCGGTGGCCGCGTCGCGCAGCACCACCCGGCCCGCATCGATGCCCACCGCCGCGGTGTAGTTCGCGGCGCGCGCCCGGTCGCGGCCCGCCGTCCGGCCGTCGCGCAGCACGTCGAGGGCGAGCCGCTCGGGGTCGTGCAGCGACGCGTCCCAATAGGTCGCCGTGTATCGGACGGCGGGGTTGAGCAGCGGCAGCTGGGCGAGCGACCGTTTGCGTCCATGGAAGGTGTGACGCGGCACGGTCCCGCCGCCGAACACTCCCCCGCCTCGCGAGAACGAGTCGTAGATCACGAGCCCGATCTTGATGAGCGCCGCGCCGCGCTCGCGCGGCTTGCCCCCGCCGTGCCGCAGGAAGCGCAGCGGCGCCGACAGCACGCCCGAGAAGGTGGAGAAGATCGGGATCGTCGTCTGCAGCGGCCGTACGTAGTGCGGGGCGATGCGCATCAGCGCGTTGCGCTCGGTCACCGCCTCGTGAACGAGCCGGAATTCGCCGTTCTCGAGGTAGCGGATGCCGCCGTGGATCATGTGCGACGACGCCGCCGACGCGCCGCTGACGAAATCGTCTCGCTCCACGAGCGCGACGTCGACGCCCTGCATGGCGAGGTCACGGAACGTCGCGAGCCCGTTGATCCCGCCGCCGATGATCAGCACGTCCGCATAAGGCCGCGCCGCCAGTTCCTCGAATGCCCGCATCGATCCCGCCGTGTTCATCGCCTCACCATCCCTTCCCAGGCTACGTCGGTGCCACGACATCGGGCCGAGCGACGCCCGGTGCGCACGGGGCGCGGGTTCATGCGAAGACATGGAATGAATGGCCGGATGCCGCGTTGACTACACTCGAGAGCATCAACGTGCTCCGGGGTCGGTGAGAATCCGAACCGGCGGTGACAGTCCGCGAGCCAAGGCTTCAGCATCCGTGACGGATGACGCCGCGGCCGATCCGGTGGAATTCCGGAACCGACGGTGATGCGACAGGGTTCCTTCGGGAGCGCGGTCGCTAGTCCGGATGGGAGGCAGCACACCAGCGACGCCACAGGCGTCGCCGCTTCCCCTGCCCCGGAGCGTCGAGAACGACGAGACGAGGGGCGGGATGGCGAGCACGGCGGAACACGACGCGATGCGTCGGGCACTGGCGATCGCACAGCGCGGTCCGCGCGGTGTGAACCCGCAGGTGGGCGCTGTGCTGCTCGGCCGCGACGGCTCGATCATCGCCGAAGGCTGGCACCGCGGCGCGGGCACGCCGCACGCCGAGGTCGACGCCCTCTCGAAGCTCGCGCCGGGTGAGGCGCGTGGAGCGACGGCGATCGTCACGCTCGAGCCCTGCAACCACACCGGCCGCACCGGCCCCTGCTCCGAGGCCCTCATCGCCGCGGGCGTGACGCGTGTCGTGTACGCCATCGCGGATCCGGGCGACCACTCCTCCGGTGGCGGCACGCGGCTGCGCGCCGCCGGGGTCGACGTCGAGGCGGGCCTTCTCGCCGATGAGGCGACGACGCTCCTCGAGTCGTGGCTCACGGTCCAGCGCCTCGGCCGTCCGCACGTCACCGTCAAGTGGGCGCAGAGCCTCGACGGCCGCGCGGCGGCACCCGACGGCACCAGCCAGTGGATCACCGGACCGGCGGCGCGCGCCGACGTCCACCGCCGGCGCGCGGAGGCCGACGCGATCGTCGCCGGCACGGGCACCGTGCTGGCCGACGACCCGGCGCTCACCGCGCGAGCCGAGGACGGGACGCTCCTGTCCCACCAGCCGGTTCCCGTCGTCGTCGGCGCGCGACCGGTGCCCGAGGATGCCACCCTGCGCCGGCATCCCCACCCGTTCCTGCAGTACCCGGGCGATCCAGCGTCGGGGGGCCTCGCCGCAGCGCTCGAGGACCTGCGCACGCGCGGTGTCCAGCGCGTCTTCGTCGAGGGCGGTCCCGCCGTCGCCGCCTCGTTCCTGCGCGAGCGGCTCGCCGACGAGCTGCTCGTGTACGTCGCACCGGTGCTCCTGGGCGGCGACCGCCTGGCGCTGCATGACATCGGCGTCACGACCATCGGCGAGGCGAAGCGCCTGGTCGTGGCATCCGTCACCCCACTCGGCGACGACCTGCTGTACGTCGCCCACCCCACGCCGCCCGCCGCCGCCGACGCGCTGCGAGCACCCGCGCGCGTGGATCAACCGTCGTCGGAAGGAGACGAGTGATGTTCACCGGAATCGTGGAGGAGATCGGCGAGGTCACCGCCGTGGAACCCTCGGGCGACGGCGTGCGCCTGACCGTGCGTGGGCCGAAGGCCGTGTCGGATGCCGGACACGGCGACTCGATCTCGGTCAGCGGGGTCTGCCTCACCGTCGTCGGCCAGGGCGATGGCTGGTTCACTGCCGACGTCATGAAGCAGACGCTCGACATGTCGACGCTCGACGGCGTCGCCGCCGGCCGAGCCGTGAACCTGGAGCGCGCGACCGCGGCACACGGCCGCCTCGGCGGGCACATCGTGCAAGGCCACATCGACGGCACCGGCACCGTCCTGGAGGTGCGCCCCGGCGCACAGTGGCAGGTGCTGCGCATCTCGCTTCCGGCGGAGCTCGCCCCCCTGGTCGTCGACAAGGGCTCGATCGCCGTCGACGGCGTCTCGCTCACCGTCAGCGCCGCGAGCCCCGCTCCCGCGACCGAGGCCTGGTTCGAGGTGTCGCTCATCCCCGAGACGCTCGCGGCCACCACCCTGGGTGCCCGCGTGCCGGGCGACCGCGTCAACCTCGAGACCGACATCCTGGCGCGCCACGTGCAGCGGTTGCTGTCTTTCGCGACTCCGGCCGCACCCGCGCTCCGCGAGGCTGCAGTCGCGGCTCCGACCGCACCCGCGCTCCGCGAGGCTGCAGTCGCAGCTCCGGACGCACCCGCGCTCCGCGAGGCTGCCTTCGCGGCTCCGGACGCCGCACCCGAACTCCCCGCGGACGCGTCCGCACCGACGGAAGGAGGCTCGAAATGAGCCTTTCCACGATCCCCGAGGCCCTCGAGGCGCTGCGCGCCGGGCGGCCGGTCATCGTCGCCGACGATGAGAATCGCGAGAACGAGGGCGACGTCATCCTGTCGGCCCAGCTCGCCACTCCCGAGTGGGTCGCCTGGACGGTCCGCTGGACGAGCGGATTCCTGTGCGCCCCGATGCCCTCGGACTGGGCCGACCGACTCGATCTGCCGCCGATGGTGGAGAACAACCAGGACGCGCGCGGCACCGCCTACACGGTGAGCGTCGACGCCGCCGACCGCATCTCGACCGGCATCAGCGCCGTCGACCGCGCCCACACGCTCAACGTGCTCGCCGACCCCGAGTCGACGCCGACGAGCGTCATCCGGCCTGGCCACATCCTGCCGCTGCGCGCCGTCGACGGCGGCGTGCGCGAGCGCGCCGGTCACACCGAGGCCGCGGTCGAGCTCATGAAGCTCGCAGAGCTCGCACCGGTGGGCGTCATCGGCGAGGTCGTCGCCGACGACGGCAGCATGATGCGGCTGCCGGGGCTCCAGGAGCTGGGCGCCGAGTACGACATCCCGGTCATCACGATCGAGCTCCTCATCGCCTACCTCGACGAGAACGCCCCCTGCGACCCCGCGATCCGGGGCGCCCACAAGCGCCGCGTGAGCCTGCGCGCCGAGGCGAACGTGCCCACCTCGCACGGCGCGTTCCGGTTCCTGGCGTACAAGGACCGCGTCACCGGCACCGACCACATCGCCGTCGTCTCAGGCGAGCTCGGCGACGCGCCGCTCGTGCGCGTGCACTCCGAGTGCCTGACCGGCGAGGCCTTCGGGTCGCTCAAGTGCGAGTGCGGCCCGCAGCTCGAGGCCGCCCTCGACGCCATCGAGCAGGACGGCGGCGTCGTGATCTACATGCGCGGTCACGAGGGCCGCGGCATCGGACTCATCAACAAGCTCCGCGCCTACTCGCTGCAGGAGCGCGGCCTCGACACGGTCGACGCCAACCTGGCGCTCGGCCTCCCGGCCGACGCGCGGGACTACGCGGCCGCCGCCGGCATCCTGTCGGATCTCGGCGTCGAGCGCGTGAGGCTGCTGACCAACAACTCCGACAAGGTGAACCAGCTGCGCGAACTGGGTCTCGACATCGTCGAGCAGGTGCCGCTGCTGGTCGGCGTCGGCCCGAACAACCACCAGTACCTGGCGACGAAGCGCGACCGCATGGGTCACCTCATCGCGGAGGCGGACCTCGCCGACGCACTCGCCCAGATGCACGAGGGAGCAGAACGATGAGCGGCAAGGGCGCGCCCCTGGTCACCGGAACGGTCGACGGCACGGGACTCGATGTCGTCGTCGTCGCGGGAACGTGGCACGAGACGATCACCGACGGCCTCATCGCCGGCGCCGAGCGCGCCGTGACGGCCGCCGGTGCCTCGCATCGCATCGTGCGGGTGCCCGGCTCGTTCGAGCTGCCCGTCGTCGCGAAGGCGGCACTGGATGCCGGCGCCGACGCGGTCGTTGCCCTCGGCGTCATCATCCGCGGCGGGACGCCTCACTTCGAGTTCGTCTCGAACGCGGCGACGGACGGGCTCACGCGCGTGGCGCTCGACACGGGCAAGCCGGTCGGGTTCGGCGTGCTGACGCTCGACGACGAGGCGCAGGGCATCGCCCGCGCCGGCCTCGAGGGCTCGGTGGAGGACAAGGGCTTCGAGGCGGCGGATGCGGCGATCCGCACCGCCCTCGTGCTGAGGGAACTTCGGGGCTGACGCAGGTCGGTCGTTGGGCGAGCGAAGCGAGACCAAACGCCTGGTGATCGGCTGACCTTCAGCTAGACTGATGGCATGGAGATCCTTCGCCACATCGTCGTGCTCATCCACCTCGTCGGCTTCGCCGTGCTGTTCGGCGCCTGGGTGGTCGAGGCGGTGAACGGCAAGCGGCGATTCACCCGGGTCATGGACTGGGGTCTCGCGATCGCCGCGGTGGCCGGACTCATCCTCGCCGCGCCGTGGGGCATCGAGTACGAGCTCAACTACGTCAAGCTCGGCGTCAAGCTCGTGATCCTGCTCGTGATCGGCGCCCTCCTCGGCATCGGCCGCGGCCGCCAGCGCAAGACCGGGTCGCTCCCACCGGCGATGTTCTGGGCTGTCGGCGTGCTGACGCTCACCAACGCCGCGATCGCCGTGATCTGGCGCTGACGCACGCCCTGAGAACGTCGATAGTGGATGCCGCGGCCCCGGCCGCGGCATCCGCTTTCCGTATCCGGGTCTCGGTGCGCCGCTGCGGGAGTAGGCTGGTTCTCCGTGCCGGGCGACACCGTCCGCGCTCACGGTGATCCAGTGCAGTGCCGCCTGACGCGTCACCCTGCGCCATGCGGACGCCCACCGCCGCATCCCACCAGGATGCCCCGCTCCGCGCATGCCCAGGTGAAAATTGACCTCCCCCACCACCACCGCGATCCCCGCGGCCCCCGCAAATCCCCGTTCCCGCGTCATCCTCGCCAGTCTCGTCGGCACGACGATCGAGTTCTACGACTTCTACGTCTACGCGACCGCCGCCGTCCTGGTCTTCCCCATCCTCTTCTTCCCCACCGGGAACGACACCACGTCGCTGCTGCTGTCGTTCAGCGTGTTCGGCGCCGCGATGGTGGCCCGCCCGCTCGGCGCGATCGTGTTCGGCCACTTCGGCGACCGCTTCGGCCGCAAGGCCACCCTCGTCGCGTCGCTGCTCACGATGGGCATCGCGACCTTCCTCATCGGGTGCCTGCCGACCTACAACGAGATCGGCGTGTGGGCGGCCGTGCTGCTGCTGGTGCTGCGCCTCGCGCAGGGCTTCGCGCTCGGCGGCGAATGGTCGGGCGCGGCGCTCGTCGCGACCGAGAACGCCCCGAAGGGCAAGCGCGCCTGGTACGGCACATTCCCGCAGCTGGGCGCGCCGCTCGGCTTCATCATCGCCAACTCGGTGTTCCTCGCGATCAACTACCTGCTCCCCCACCCCGACGGCGCCGGGCAGCGATCGGAGGAGTTCCTGGCGTGGGGCTGGCGCGTGCCGTTCCTGTTCTCGGCCGTCATGGTCATCATCGGCCTGTGGGTGCGACTGCGCCTCGTGGAGTCCGAGACCTTCGTCAAGGCGGAGGAGAAGGGCGCGATCCGCAAGTTCCCCCTCGCCACCGTCCTCCGCCATCACTGGTGGCACCTGATCCTCGGCACGTTCATCATGCTGGCGACCTACGTGCTCTTCTACCTGATGACGAACTTCACGCTCTCGTACGGCACGAAGGCTGCCGACCTCGAGACGGCGTCCGCCGCCGCGCAGGCCGCCGCCGAGGCCGCGGGCAACCCGTTCGACGCCACCGCCTTCGCCGCGCAGTTCTACCCGGGTCTGGGCTTCGGCTACACCGACTTCGTGGTGATGCAGATCATCGGCGTCGTGTTCTTCGGCATCTTCACGCTGCTGTCGGGCCCGATCGCCGACGCGATCGGGCGTCGACGGCTGCTGCTGTGGGTGACCGGCCTCATCATCGTGTTCGGTCTCACCTTCAACATCTTCCTGCTGCCGCAGGTCGACCCGAAGTTCACCGGCGCGCTGGTGCAGGCGTTCCTCGTGTTCGGCTTCATGCTGATGGGGTCGACCTTCGGACCCATGGGTGCGGTGCTCCCGGAGCTCTTCCCGACGAACGTGCGGTACTCGGGCTCGGCGATCTCGTACAACGTGTCGTCGATCCTCGGTGCCGCGCTCGCGCCGATCGTCGCGGTGTGGCTGTGGGCCTCCGCCGGCGGCAGCCCGGTGCTGGTCGGTCTCTACCTCTCGGCGATGAGTGTGCTGACCTTCATCGCGCTGATCCTGGCGCCCGAGACGAAGGACATCGACTACGACGCCGACCTCGGCGTCGGGGCGACCGGCTCGCTCTGACCTCGGTACCCAAGACGACGGATGCCGCAGCCCACGTGGGCTGCGGCATCCGTCGTTCGGGGCTGTGTACCTCAGTCGAGGAACAGGGCGCGCAGGCGCTTCGTCGTGAACACGAGGCCGATCGCGATCATGACGACGTAGTACAGCACGTGCCACCACATCTCGGGCGTGAGGATGCCGGTCGTCAGGCCGCGCACCAGCTCGACGCCGTGCCACAGCGGGAACGCCATGATGATGTGCTGCACCCACTCGGGATAGATGGTGATCGGGTACAGCGTCGCCGAGAAAAGGAACATCGGCAGCAGCACGAAGTTGATCCAGTCCATCTGCTGGAACGTCTTCATGTAGCTCGTGACCGCCATGCCCAGGCTCGCGAAACCGAAGGCGATGAGGAGCACGGCGGGCAGCGCGAGGATGGCGGTCCAGGCCAGGTTCAGCCCGAGGATCTGCATGATGATCATGAAGCCGGTCGCGTAGAGCAGACCGCGCAGCAGCGCGTAGAGGATCTCTCCCAGCGCGACGTCGAGCGGACCCAGCGAGGTCGCGAGCATGCCCTCGTAGAGCTTGCCGTAGTTGAGCTTGAAGAACACGTTCCACGTGGAGTCGTAGATCGCGCCGTTCATGGCCGAGACGGCGAGCAGAGCGGGTGCGATGAAGGCCGCGTACGGCACCTCGATGCCGCTGGAGGTCTGCACGTCGCCGATGAGGGCTCCGAGACCGATCCCCATCGAGGCGAGGTAGAACACCGGCTCGAAGAAGCCCGACAGCACGACCGCCCAGCTCGACGAGCGCGCGGCGATGAGACCGCGCTGCACGACGGACTGCGGGTTGCCCGCCCAGAGCGCCCGCACGCCGCCGGCACGGGTGACCGCGGTCTCGGTTCCGGTCGCGACGGTCATGCGCCGAGCCTCCTCTGGAAGATGCGGCGACCGATGACGTACCCGCCGATCGACAGCACCAGCAGATACCCGACGTGGATCACGATCGCGAACGGATCGACCGGCATGCCGTAGGTGGCGATGCGGCCGAGCTCGGTCGCGTGCCACAGCGGCGAGACCCAACCGATCCACTGCAGCCACAGCGGCAGGGTGGCCAGCGGGTAGAAGGTGCCCGAGAACAGGAACATGGGCATGAAGATGAAGCGCTGCACGAGCGCGACCTGGCCCTTGTCGTCGGTGATCGACGCGGCGTAGGCCATGTACGGGATGCCGAAGGCGAGGCCCGCGAGCAGTCCGATCGGTATCGTGAGCCAGCCGGTCGCCGGGTCCGGCACGGCCTGGAAGAGCCACAGGAACAGGTAGTAGGCGACCACGACGACGATGATGCGCGCGGACGCGCCGGCGACGACGCCGCCGGCGATCTGCCCCGGCGACAGCGCCGAGGCGCTGAAGCCGAAGAAGTAGCGACGCCACTTGAAACCGGCGATCACCGGGTACGAGAACTCCTCGGACGCCACCGAGATCGCCGCAGTCATCAGCAGCGCCGGCGCGACGAACACGAGGTACGACACCTCGACGCCGTTCTGCGAGATGGGCGCGTCGATGAGGGCGGCAAGTCCCACCGCGAGGCCCAGCAGGTACAGGATCGGCTGCCCGAGGGCGCCGACCACGATCGTCCAGCCGTATGCGCGCATCGCGCGCACCATGTGCTCGGTGACGTACCACGTGCCGAATGCGCGGGGCTTGCGTCCCCACTGCATCGCCTCGGCGCGCAGTTCGTCGAGCGAGAGCTGCGTGGACGTGGCGGCCGGCGCGCCGCCGGGCCGCGGCATCCGTGACTCGCCTGGCTCGCCGGCGGGCGGAGCGTCTTCGGGAACGGAGGTCATTCGATCAGCGACCTTCCGGTGAGGCGCAGGAACACGTCCTCGAGGCTGGAGCGCCGCACGAGCGACGTGATCGGCGTCAGCCCTCGCTGCGTCACCGTCTCGAGGGCCGCCTCACCGTCGTGGGCGTAGACCAGGATGCGGTCGGGCAGGACCTCGACGCGTTCGCCGATGCCCTCGAGCTGCGGTGCGACCTGCTCGTTGCGCTCCGAGCCGAAGCGCACCTCGAGCACCTCGCGGCTGGAGTGCTCGCGGATGAGCGAGGCGGGGGTGCCCTCGGCCATGATGCGGCCCTTGTCGACGACGATGAGCCGGTCGCAGAGCTGCTCGGCCTCGTCCATGTAGTGCGTCGTGAGCACCAGCGTCGTGCCGCGCTCCTTCAGCCGGAACAGGCGGTCCCACAGCACGTGGCGCGCCTGCGGGTCGAGGCCCGTCGTCGGCTCGTCGAGCAGGAGGATGCGCGGGTCGTTGATGAGGCCGCGCGCGATCGTGAGGCGGCGCTTCATGCCGCCGGAGAGCTGCTCGACCTTGCTCTTCGCCTTGTCTTCGAGCTGGGCGAACGCCAGCAGCTCGTCGGCCTTCTGGTGGCACACCTTGCCGGGCAGCCCGAAGTAGCGGCCGTAGATGTAGAGGTTCTCGCGCGCGTTGAGCTCACCGTCGAGGTTGTCCTGCTGCGGCACGACTCCCAGGCGCGAGCGGATCTCGGGTCCGTAGCGGTCGGGATCGAGCCCGAGGATCGACAGCGCGCCGCCCGTGCGGGTCGAGACAGCGCCGACCATCTTCATCGTCGTGGACTTGCCGGCGCCGTTGGGGCCGAGCAGGCCGAACGACTCTCCGGGCGCGACCTCGAACGACAGGCCGTCGACGGCGAGGAAGTCGGGCTTGCCTTTGACCTTGTAGGCCTTGACGAGGTTCTCAGCGGTGATCACGGGGGCAGGCACCGCACCACACTAACCCCCCGCTCCGACACCGCACAGCGCGCCGACTGCTCCCCTCACCGACCCGTTCACTTGCGCTATACGTACGCGACCCGCCGCGCGCGGCGTACGTCCAGCGCAAGTGAACCGGGATGGTGAGGCCGGGACGGACGGCGCAGGATGCGTCAACGTGAGTTGACGTCGCGAGACGTGTCAACTACGGTTGACGACGGATGCCGCACCCGCAGCGTCCGTGACCCGACAGCTCATCCTCCGATGGGCGGCCACCAGAGAGGCGATGCGATGAGCGGTGACGACCTGCGCACCCTGATCGGCGCATCGGACGCGCGCGAGCCGCTCGCCGAACTGCACCGTCTCGCCGAGGTCCGCCGCGAGCTCGCTCGCGCCGAAGAGGTGCAGGTGCGCAAGGCCCGCAACCTCGGCTTCTCGTGGCAGGCGATCGCGAGCGCCCTGGGCGTGAGCAGACAGGCCGTCCACAAGAAGTACGGTCGAAGGTAAGCCCCCTTCACGAACGAGGTACACCCATGCCCTCCGCCGAACTCGACGAAGCCCCCGCCGCCGCATCCCCCGCGGCGTCCTCGCCGCGCCCATCGCGCGGACGCGGGCGGCGCGGCAAGAACCAGGAAGGCCCGCGCGCGAGCTTCGCGCAGCTGCTGCCCTACCTCTTCGAGCACAAGCGCACTCTCGCTGTGGTGGTCGTGCTCAGCATCCTGAGCGCGGGCACGTCGCTGGTGCAGCCGCTGCTCGTGGGCGAGGTCATCACCCGGGTGCAGGACAATCTCGACCTCGGCGTTCTGATCTGGGCGCTCGTCGGGTTCGTGCTGCTCTCGTCGCTCATCTCGGGCTGGCAGCACTACCTGCTGCAGCGCACCGGCACTGCCGTCGTGTACTCCAGCCGACGCCGGCTCATCGCCCGCATCCTGCATCTGCCGATCAGCGAGTTCGACGCGCGTCGCACCGGCGACATCGTTTCGCGCGTCGGCAGCGACACGACCCTCCTCTACGCCGCGCTCACCCAGGGCCTCGCCGACTCCATCGGCAACGCACTGCTGTTCGCCGGCGCCCTGATCGCGATGGCGCTCATCGATCCGGTGCTGCTCGGGATCATCGTGCTCGTGATCGGCATCTCGGTGCTCGGAGTCGTGACTCTGAGCGGCCGCATCCGCACCGCGTCCACCGAGCAGCAGGAGAAGGTGGGCGCGCTCGCCTCGGGTGTCGAGCGCGCCGTCGGGTCGATCCGCACGGTGCGCGCGTCGGGTGCGACGGACCGCGAGGTCGAGTCGGTCACCGCGCAGGCGACGGATGCCTACACCGTCGGCGTCCGCATCGCCAAGGTGTCGGCGCTCGTCGTGCCGATCGCCGGCATCGCGCTGCAGGTCTCGCTGCTGGTCGTGATCGGTCTCGGCGGCTTCCGCGTCGCGACCGGTGCGCTGTCGATCGCCAGCCTCGTGACCTTCATCATGTTCCTGTTCATGCTGATCGCGCCTCTCGGCTCGTTCTTCGGCGCGATCACGTCGGTGAGCCAGGCGCTCGGCGCCTTGGGCCGTATCCAGGAGGTGCTGGACCTGCCGACCGAGTCGCAGAGCGACGCCGAGGTCGCTGCACGGGTGCGCGCGGCCGAGACGCCGTCTGGCTCGGATGCCGCCGCCGAGGCGGCGATCGAGTTCCGCGACGTACGGTTCCGCTACCCCGAGAACGTCGTCGAGGCGCGTCGCAAGGCGGAGTCCGAGGCGCGCGCGGTGCTCGAGAGCGCCCACGTCGACACGTCCACCATCGCGCTCGGCGACGAGTCTGCGGTGGCTCACGCGGAAGGACGGACGGATGCCGCGGCATCCGCCTCCGCCGATGCCGACGTGCTGCGGGGCGTGTCGTTCTCGGTGCCGCGGGGTGCGCGCGTCGCGCTCGTCGGCCCGTCGGGCGCCGGCAAGAGCACGACCCTCGCGCTCATCGAGCGCTTCTACGACCCGACGGACGGCGCCATCCTGCTGGACGGCACCGACGTGCGCGCTCTCGACCGCGACGCGCTGCGCGCACAGCTCGGCTACGTCGAGCAGGACGCCCCGACCCTCGCCGGGACGATCGGCGACAACCTGCGACTGGCGTCGCCCGAGGCGTCGGATGCCGAGTGCGAAGCGGTGCTGCGCGCCGTGAATCTCGGCGACGTGCTCGACCGCAACCCGCTCGGCGTCGACGCTCCGGTGGGCGAGTCGGGCGTCATGCTCTCGGGCGGCGAGCGCCAGCGTCTCGCGATCGCGCGGGCGCTGCTGGCCGCTCCCCCGATCCTGCTGCTGGACGAGTCGACCTCGTCGCTCGACGGGCTCAACGAGCAGCGGATGCGCGAGGCGATCGACGCGGTCGCCGCCGGCCGCACGCTCATCGTGATCGCCCATCGCCTCTCGACCGTCGTCGACAGCGACCACATCGTCGTCATGGACCACGGCCAGGTCGTCGGGCAGGGCACGCACTCCGAACTGGTGCGGACGACGCCGCTCTACCGCGACCTCGCGAAGCACCAGCTGCTGGTCTGAGCCTCAGCGCAGCGTCACGGGGAACAGCTCGGTCCGCGCGATGACGCGGTCGCGCTCGGCGGCGTTCGCGGTGCGGCGAGGATCGGCCAGGTAAGCGTCCAGCGCGGCCTGGTTCGGGATGCGGTAGACCTGGGTCTCGAGCGGGCGGCCCTGCATCCCGTCGCCGACGGCACGGACGTCGAGCACGATCCCGTGGTCGGGCAGCAGAGCGAGCACGCCGTCCTCGTAGGCGACGAGCGCGTCTTCAGCACCGGGGTGAGCCCAGAGCAGGCAGCACAGGATGATCTCGGAATCGGCCATGTGCGTCATCCTGCCACCACCGTCGCGGCCCGCTGCTCATCGCCGCCCCCCTCGGCGCCCACATGAACCGGTTCACTTGCGCTGAACGTACGCCCGGACCGCGTGTCGACGTACGTTCAGCGCAAGTGAACACGGACCGAGCGCGCGGGGAGCTCGGTAGAGGTGCACGACGAAGGATGCCCCGGCCACCGCACAGGTGAGGCCGGGGCATCCGCTCTTCGTGGAGCGGGAGTCCGCCGAGGTCAGGCGCGCTGCAGGCGGTACCGCAGGGCGGCGAGCTCGGCCCACAGTGGAGCGGGGACGCGTCCCTCGAAGGTGCGGTAGAACTCCTCGGTGAGGTCGGCCTCCTGCAACCACAGCTGCGGGTCGACGGCGAAGAGCTCGTCGAGATCGGCCTTCGACACGTCGGTGCCCTCGAGATCGAGGTCCTCGGCGCGCGGAAGGCGACCGATCGGACTCTCGACGGCGCCGACCTCACCCTCGATGCGACGGATGATCCAGTCGATCACGCGCGAGTTGTCGCCGAAGCCCGGCCACAGGAAGCGTCCGTCCGTGCCCTTGCGGAACCAGTTCACCTGGAACACGCGCGGCGCGCGGTCGAACCGCAGCTTCTGCCCGACCTTCAGCCAGTGCGCGAAGTAGTCGGCCATGTTGTAGCCGCAGAACGGCAGCATCGCGAACGGGTCGCGGCGCAGCTCGCCGACGGTGCCCTCGGCGGCCGCGGTGCGCTCGGACGAGACGTTCGAGCCCATGAAGACGCCGTGGGTCCAGTCGGTGGCCTCGACGACGAGCGGCACGTTGGTGGCGCGGCGCCCGCCGAAGAGGATAGCGTCGAGCGGCACGCCCTGCGGCGCGTCCCAGTCGTCGGCGATCTGCGGGCACTGCGCGGCGGCGACGGTGAAGCGCGAGTTCGGGTGGGCGGCGGGGCGACCGGATGCCGGTGTCCACGGGTTGCCCTCCCAGTCGGTGAGCTCTGCCGGCGGCTCGTCGGTCAGGCCCTCCCACCAGACGTCGCCGTCGGGACGCAGCGCGACGTTGGTGAAGATCGTGTTGCCCCAGAGCGTCTCGACCGCGGTCACGTTGGTCGAGGCGCCGGTACCCGGCGCGACGCCGAAGAAGCCCGCCTCGGGGTTGATCGCCCACAGGCGGCCGTCCTCACCCGGACGCAGCCACGCGATGTCGTCGCCGAGGGTCTCGACGCGCCAGCCGGGGATCGTCGGGCGGAGCATCGCGAGGTTCGTCTTGCCGCATGCCGACGGGAAGGCTGCGGCGAGATGGTAGGCGCGTCCTGCCGGGTCGATCACCCGGATGAGCAGCATGTGCTCGGCGAGCCAGCCCTCGTCGCGGCCGATGACCGAGGCGATGCGGAGGGCGAAGCACTTCTTTGCGAGGATCGCGTTGCCGCCGTAGCCCGACCCGTACGACCAGACCTCGAGGGTGTCGGGGAAGTGCACGATGTACTTCTCGTCGTTGCAGGGCCACGCGACGTCGGCCTGGCCGGGCTGCAGCGGCGCGCCCACCGAGTGCACCGTCTTGACCCAGGGGGCTCCGCCGGCGATCTCGCGCAGCACGTCGGTGCCCACGCGCGTCATGATGCCGATCGAGGTGACGGCGTAGGCGCTGTCGGTGACCTGCACGCCGATGTGCGAGAGCGGCCCGCCGACGGGGCCCATCGAGAACGGCACGACGTACATCGTGCGGCCGACCATCGAGCCCTCGAACAGCGGAGTGATGGTGGCGCGGATCTCGTCGGGCGCGGCCCAGTTGTTGGTCGGGCCGGCGTCCTCCTCGCGTTCGGAGGCGATGAAGGTGCGCCCCTCGGTGCGAGCGACGTCGCTGGGGTGCGACCGTGCGAGGTAGGAGCCCGGGCGCCACTCGGGGTTGAGCTTGATGAGCTTCCCCTCGTCGACCATCTCGCGCAGCAGCGCGTCGTTCTCGGCACGCGAACCGTCGACCCAGTGCACGCGGGCGGGCCGGGTGAGCGCGGCGATCTCGTCGACCCAGGCGCGCAGTGCGACCATGCCCTCGCCCTGAACGGTCGGCAGTTCGCCATACGTCCGCGTGGTGCCGTTCGATGTGGCAGTGGGATGCGCGGTGGAAGCGGAGCCTTCGGTCCGGGTGAAGATGTCGGCAAGGGCCATGGTGTCGCTCCTCGTTGATTCGACCGTCGGATGGTTTCGACGATGCAGATTCGTGCTCTTCCTCTACTTTCGACCCTGATGGATGCCTCTTCCCACGAAACCTCGCGTCAAGAGTCGCGATTCTTTCGCTACGATCAAGGAATGCCCCCCACCTCCCTGGAACTGTCGACCCTGGGCCACCGGATCCGCCATCAGCGTCTGGCCCACGGCTACACCCTGGATGAGCTCGGAGCCCTGGTCGGCGTCGCCGGAAGCCAGCTCAGCCTCATCGAGAACGGCAAGCGCGAGCCGAAGCTCTCGCTCCTCCAGGCGATCGCCACCGCCACCGGCGTCGATGTGGCCGAGCTCCTGTCGACCGAGCCGCCGAACCGGCGGGCGGCGCTCGAGATCGAGCTCGAGCGCGCGCAGACCAGCTCGGTCTTCCGCCAGCTGGGCGTGCCGCCGATCAAGGTGTCGAAGGGCATGAGCGACGACACGCTCGAGTCGGTCCTGGGCCTGCACCGCGAGCTGCAGCGCCGGGAGCGCGAGGCCATCGCCACCCCCGAAGAGGCGCGTCGCGCCAACACCGAGCTGCGTCTCATGATGCGCGCGCGCGACAACTACCTGCCCGAGATCGAGAAGCTCGCCGAGAAGCAGCTCAAGTCGGCCGGGCACGTCTCGGGTGCGCTCACCCACCGCACCGTCAGCATCATGGCCGAGAAGCTCGGCTTCGAGCTCATCTACGTCAACGACCTGCCGCACTCGACCCGCTCGGTGACGGACCTCGAGCACGGCCGCATCTACCTGCCCCCGGCATCCATCCCCGGCGGTCATGGCCTGCGATCGATGGCGCTTCAGGCGATGGCCCACCGCCTGCTCGGGCACAAGCGCCCGACCGACTACGCCGACTTCCTGCAGCAGCGGCTCGAGATCAACTACTACGCGGCGTGCTGCCTCATGCCCGAGACCGCGTCGGTCGCGTTCCTCCAGCAGGCCAAGAAGGACCGCAACCTCGCGGTCGAGGACTTCCGCGACGCGTTCGGTGTGACCCACGAGGCGGCGGGCATGCGCCTGACCAACCTCGCGACGCACCACCTGGGGATCAAGCTGCACTTCCTCCGCGTCGACGGTTCGGGAGCCATCTCGCGCGTCTACGAGAACGACGACCTGCCCCTGCCGATGGACGTCACCGGCGCCGTCGACGGGCAGATCGCCTGCCGCAGGTTCTCGGCGCGCGCCGCGTTCTCGGAGCAGAACCGCACGACCGAGCACTACCAGTACACCGACACCCCCGCGGGCACCTACTGGTGCTCGACGCAGACCGGCAGCACCTCGGCGGGCGAGTTCTCGATCACCGTCGGAGTGCCCTTCGACGACGCGCGGTGGTTCCGCGGACGCGAGACGCAGAAGCGCGCCACCTCCACCTGCCCCGACGAGTCGTGCTGTCGACGCGTCGCCTCGGACGTCTCGGAGCGCTGGTCGGGCAAGGCATGGCCGAGCGCGCGGGTGCACATGCAGATGTTCTCGCCGCTCCCCCGCGGGGCGTTCCCCGGCGTCGACGACAACGAGGTCTACGACTTCCTCGACCGCCACGCCTGACGGGAACCCGGTCCCTGAGCCTGTCGAAGGGCGCTAGGCGGTGATGAAGTCGCGGTAGCGGTCGAGCGCGGCCGCGACTTCCTCGTCGGTCGACAGCTCGGCGGTGAACAGCTCGGGGATCGGATCGTCGGCGTGGCGTCCGACGGCGACCGAGTGGGTCCAGACACCCACGATCTGGCCGCGGGCCACGATGATCGGCCGCACGATCCCGTTCATGCTCGGACCGATGGCGGTCAGGAACTCCGGCGCGCACGGGACCGTGCGATCGGCGTACGAGATGTAGTACTCCTCGAACGGCGGGAGCGCGACGACCTGGGGCGCGGTCGGCACGAGCCGGGGTCGCTTGCCCGCGATGATGTACTGCGGCTCGGGTTCGTCGCCCACGACGACCAGGCGATCGGATGCCGCCTCCGCCGCGCTGCGGGCGGTCCCGAGCGGCAGCGACGACCACCACGCGAAGTCCCGGGCGCCTGCCGGCCCGTGCGAGGCGATGAAGCGGAAGAAGTACTCTGCGAGCGGATCCGCCGGCGTCGCCGGCTCGCGCACCCACTCGTCGACGAGCACGAGGTACTGCTCGCGGGTCGGACCGCTCTCGCGTGGCACGACAGGTCCCTGGCACACCACTCCGCGCAGCGACAGCGCGACGAGCAGATGGTAGCCGCGCTGCTTGGCGGTCGTGACACCCGCGAGCTCGAGCACCTCGAAGAGCTCCTTGCGCGTCAGGCGGTTGCCGCCGCCGAGCGCGGCGCGCACCGACGCCTCGGCGCGGTCGAGCTCCGGCCCGTCGATGCTCTCGGCGCGGTGCACCGCCGCCGCCTGCCGACGCTGCCGCTCCGCCGTGATGGACAGCACCCACGCGAGGTCTTCGGCGGGGATGACGTGGATCGTCCCCCGCATGGTCCACGACCGCACGATCTCGCCGCGGTCGAACGCCGCGTCGACGTCGCGGATCGTGGTCCGGCCGCTCGTGCGGGCCGCCAGCGCCCAGCGCCCGCCCCAGAACTCCTGGCCCTGCGTCGCCAGCATGTGGCGCGCGGCGTCCGCGACGCTCCGCGCGGGAGCGCTCAGCCGATGGGACCGGAGCCGTTTGTCGCGCGTGGTCGAGGCTGCGTCCATCCGCCCATCATGGCGCAGGCCGCGGACGTGCGGTGTCCGCGATCGGGTGGTCAGCGCTGATGTGCGTCGTCGTAGGCCGCTCGGGATTCCTCGATGCTCGACTGGTTCTCGATCGCCCAGTCTGCGAGCGCCCTGGCGTGCTGGATGAGGGTGCCGCCGAGCTCGGTGAGCTCGTACTCGACGCGCGGCGGCACCTCGGCGTGGACGGTGCGGGTGATGAGCCCGTCCCGCTCGAGCTGGCGAAGCGTGAGCGTCAGCATGCGCTGCGAGATGCCCGGGATGTGGCGCTGGAGCTCGGTGAACCGCAGACGCTCGCCGCGCAGGGTGCCGATGACGAGCAGCGACCACTTGTCGCCGATGCGGTCGAGCACATCGCGGATCGCGCGCCCGTGATCCGTGCCGGACGGGTCACCCTCACACGAACGCTCGTACCCGGTGAGCGCGGGCGTACCCGCGACCTCGACGGTGAGTGCCTTCGCCATCCGATGTCACCTACTTACATCCGTGTGCCTTTTGTACGCGTCTTTCGAGTGACGCATCATGGGGTTGCTTACAAACAGTAACAGACCCCACGATCTCTCCCTGGAGCACCCATGACCATCGCCCTCTGGATCCTCAACGGCCTGCTCGCGCTCGCGTTCATCGCGGCCGGTTCGATGAAGATCGCCCGTCCGAAGCCCGCCCTGGTCGCGAGCGGCATGACCTGGGCCGACGACTTCGCCGACCCTACCGTCAAGCTCATCGGCGCCGCCGAACTCATCGGCGGCCTCGGCCTGATCCTCCCGCTGCTCACGGGCATCGCGCCGATCCTCACCCCGATCGCCGCCGCGGCGCTCACCATCGTCATGGTCGGCGCGATCGTCGTCCACGCCCGTCGCAAGGAGAACGCGACGCCGTCGATCGTCCTCGCCGTGCTCTCGGCAGCCAGTGCGGTGCTGGGCTTCCTCGTCGTGCTCTGATCCCCGATGACATGCGGGAGAGCGGATGCGCGGCTCGCGGCATCCGCTCTCCTCGCTCTGAATAAGCGCCCAGCTCAGCCGAGTCGGCCGAAGGTGGCATCGATGTCGGCCATCTCCATCGCCGCCGTCGCTTCGATGAGCGCGATGAGGTCCTGGTCGGCGCCGGGAGAGAACTCCTCGGGCCGCTCCGGCGCGATCTCGATGGGCACGCCCTCGGGCGCTTGCTCGCTGGCGTCGAGGTTCGTGCCGTCTCCGGACGGCGACATGCCTTGGAAGATCTTTCCGGCCTGCGACTGGTCCCCGAGGTCGAAGGAGAACTGCTTGCTCTGAAGGCCCAGGTCGAGGAGCCGCTTCACCTCGGGGAAGCGCTCGGCGTTGGTCTTGGGGATCGGAAGGGTGCTCCTCCAGTTGACGCCCAGCGTTTCGAGGGCCTTGGCGTAGGCGTTCTCGTGCGCCTGGTCCCGCACGATCAGGTACGAGATCGTGGATCGCGCGGTCTTGTTGTCAGTCATCTCGTACAGCCGGCATTTCTGCAGGCGACCGGTGGATTCGAGCATGAGGTTGTAGAGCAGATCAAGGACGAGGTTGCCCGAGTTGTAGACATAGCTGCCGCTCCACGGGTTTCCGACCGCGTCCACCGGCAGCGCGCCCTGAGCGCCGACCAGATAGTGGTGGATGTTGCCGTGGTCCAGCGCGATGCTCAGCGGGGTCGCGCCGCCCGCACCCGGTAGGTCGAGCGGGTCCCCCTTCTGACCCTGGTATGCAGGAGAGCCGTCGAGCAGCCGCGCGATCGTCGTGCCGATCAACTCGACGTGACTGATCTCCTCGGTGCCGATGCCCTGGATGAGGTCCTTGTAGGGCTTCGCGCTGGTGCCGCGAAAGTTGATGCTCTGGAACAGGTATTGCATCATCGTGCGCATCTCGCCGAACTGACCACCCAGACCCTCCTGCAGCGCGTTCGCCGCGGCGGGATCCGGCTCGTCCTGCTCGATGGGGTTGATCAGATTCTGGAGGTGGAAGTACATGAGGTTCCTTTCCGACGTGGACGTGGCCTCTACGTTGTGGTCCTGATCCGACGTCGGCACCGGGATGGACACGGCTGGCGACGGCGCGTACTATCGCGCGGCCTCCCTTCCGACCTTCGAGGAGCGCGTTAGCCAGGGCGCGCGGGAGCGCCGAGCCGGCGCGGTCGATCAGGCTCGGAACGGCATCGATGGCAGCCGTGGACTCCACGGCGACGGGTGCAGGTCAGTCGTGGGTGTCGGTCCAGGCCGCGATGTCGACGCCGTGGTTGTCGGGCGATGCGAGCGACCACCACGCGGGCGCGTGCGAGTCGTCGACCAGTCTGCCGCCGGCGGCGAGCGCGGCATCCACCCGCGCGCGGGCCTGGTCGGCCGGCACGAAGACGTCGAAGTGAGTCCGGCCCCTCGCCGGAGTGTCGCCGCTGATCGGGTTGAAGGCGAGCTGCGGCCCGCAGCGAAGCGGGTCGACTGCGTCCGTGTCTCCGAACGCCTCGTAGCCCAGCGCGGCGGTGAAGAACGGCCGCACATCGGCCTGGGAGTGCTGGGCGACGTAGATGCCGATCGACTGCACGAGCGAGGGATCGGGCGTCAGCTGCAGGTCGGCGGCGGCTCGGGAGACGGCAGCGGCGAACTCCACGGCGGTCGCGGGCATCCCCTCCGGGCCGCGGTGAGGAATGCGCACGACGACACCCTCGGGACGCACGTCGACGTCGGGCAGTACCCCGAATCGCTCGGCGGCGGTGATGACCGGGGCGAGGAGCCCTGCCGCGTGGGACAGCGATGTCGAGGTGAAGACGGCCTGGGGGCCTCTGCCTGTGACGCGCCAGTCCGAGACCCCCGGCGCTCGGTGGAACTCGGCCGGGGTGATCCAGCCCGATCCGCTCGTCGACTCGCCCATGGGAGCTCCTTCGCTTGTCTGCGCCCAGGGTAGTCGGAGGCCTGGACACGGGACGGCTCAGCGGCGTCCGATCTTCACGCCCCACGCGCCGAAGCGAACAGAGAGATGAGCGGATGCCCCTCCCCGGGCATCCGCTCATCTCGTGTCTTCGATTCAGGCGGGGTCAGAACGGGTTGGGTGTGAGGGTGTACTTCGTCTGCAGGTACTCGTGGATGCCCTCGGCGCCGCCCTCGCGGCCCAGGCCCGACATCTTCCAGCCGCCGAACGGCGCGGCGGCGTTGGAGACGACGCCCATGTTCAGGCCCATCATGCCGGTCTCGAGGCGCTCGATCATGCGCTGCCCGCGGGCGAGGCTCTCGGTGAAGACGTACGAGACGAGACCGTACTCGGTGTCGTTCGCGAGGCGCACGGCGTCGTCCTCGGTGTCGAACGGGATGATGGCGAGCACCGGTCCGAAGATCTCCTCGCGGAGGATGTCGGATCCCGGCTGCACGTCGGTGACGACGGTCGGCTCGTAGAACGTCCCCGGCCCGTCGATCTCATTGCCGCCGGTGGCGACCCTCGCACCGCGCGAGACGGCATCCTGCACCAGCTGCGACGCCTTGGCGACCGCACGGTCATCGATGAGCGGGCCGATGGTCACGCCCTCCTCAGTGCCGCGGCCGATCGTGAAGCCATTCACCCGCTCGGTCACGCGGCGCGCGAACTCGTCGGCGACCGAGCGGTGCACGATGAACCGGTTCGCGGCCGTGCAGGCCTGGCCGATGTTGCGGAACTTCGCAAGCATCGCGCCGTCCACCGCCTTGTCGAGATCGGCGTCGTCGAAAACCACGAACGGCGCGTTGCCGCCGAGCTCCATCGACGTGCGCAGCACGCCCTGGGCGGCCTGCTCGAGCAGCCGCTGACCGACCTGCGTCGACCCGGTGAACGAGAGCTTGCGCAGGCGCGGATCGCGGATGATCGGCTCCGACACGGCGCCCGAGGTCGACGTGGTGAACACGTTGACGACGCCCTTGGGCAGGCCCGCGTCCTCGAGCAGCTTCGCGAAGAACAGCGTGGTCAGCGGCGTGAGCTCGGCGGGCTTGATCACCACGGTGCAGCCGGCGGCCAGGGCCGGCGCGATCTTGCGGGTCGCCATCGCCAGCGGGAAGTTCCACGGCGTGATCAGGAAGCACGGACCCACCGGATGCTGCGACACGATCATGCGACCGGCGCCCTCGGGGTTCGCGCCGTAGCGGCCCTGCACCCGGGCCGTCTCCTCGCTGAACCAGCGCAGGAACTCACCGCCATACGCGACCTCGCCGCGCGCCTCCGCCAAAGGCTTGCCCATCTCGATCGTCATCAGCAGCGCGAAGTCCTCCTTGCGCTCCTGCAGCAGATCGAACGCGCGACGCAGGATCTCGGCACGCTCGCGCGCCGGCGTCGCCGCCCACCCGGGGAACGCCTCGACCGCCGCATCGAGCGCGGCCTTGCCGTCCTCGGGCGACGCGTTGGCGATCTCCTTCACGACCTCGCCGCTGGCGGGGTCGTAGACCTTCAGCGTCCTGTCGCCGGAGGCCGCGCGCCACTGCCCGCCGATGAACAGCCCGTCGGGCACGGACGCCAGCAGCTCGGACTCACGGGTTTCGGTGATCGTCGTGGTCACGGGGACTCCCTTGTCGTCTCACGGACGCCGCAGCTCACGGCATCCGTTCTGTCGATGTCTACCGGGCCAATTCTGCCCGCCGCCGCCGCAGCGGCCGATATACGCGATGTACAGCTCTGTGTGTTGTTTCGCCGCCGCGGACGCACTCAGCCGGCGACGGTCGCCGGCTCGTGCTGGGGCAGGAAGACCTGGGCGAAGAAGGCGGCGAGCTCGTCGGTCGCCTGGAGCGGGAGCACGGCGGCGACGTACTGGTCGGGGCGGACCACGATGACGACGCCGTCGCGCGAGAGCCCGCGCTCCTCGAAGATGTCGTCGGTGGTCCAGGCGCTGGGCGCCGCCGCGTAGACCTTCTCCCAGTCGATGAGTCCGAGCGGTCCCGTCCGCGGCAGGAACAGCTCGGGTACCCGTGAGATGTCGACGTCGTCGAAGCGCTGCTGGTAGACGACCTTCACGTCGAAGACGGCGTCGATGTCGGCGCCCTCCGGCGTGAAGCGGTGCACGGGCGACTGCGGCGACGCCATGAACTCCGCCCAGTCCGAGAGAACGGATGCCTCCCCCGCCGCCCGGGCGTCGGCGAAGGCATACACGCGCCAGCGGCCGTCGGCTCTGGCGTGATGACCGAGGTGCATGGCGTTGCCGTCGCACACCCGGACGACCTCGACGGACTTGAAGCGCTTGCCCAGCGGGAAGCCCTCGGCGAGCTGCTGGTGCGCGGCATCCGTCACGACCATCGACGGGCCGTACTGCGTCATGAACCCGGAGGGGAACTCGGCGGTGCCGAGGTAGAACGTGGCGAGTTCCTGCGGGTCGGAGATCTCCTCGGGCTTGCGCGCCATGAGCGCCGACCACTCGCGGTCGAAATCGATGAGCTGCTGCGCGACGGGCTGACGCTCGGCCGAGTACGTCGAGAGCAGGGAGGCAGGACTGAGGCCGGTGAGGACGTGCCCGAGCTTCCAGCCGAGGTTGAAGCCGTCCTGCATCGAGACGTTCATGCCCTGTCCAGCCTTGGCGCTGTGCGTGTGGCAGGCGTCGCCGGTGAGGAACACGCGCGGGTCGTGGCCCTGGTCGACGTCGACGTCGTCGAACTTGTCGGTGACGCGATGGCCCACTTCGTACACGCTGTGCCACGCGACCTGCTTCACGTCGATCGTGTACGGATGGAGGATCTCGTTGGCGCGGCGGATGATCTCCTCGATCGGCGTCTGACGCACGCGGTGGTCGTCGTCGCTGGCCACCTCGCCCAGATCGATGTACATGCGGCTGAGGTAGCCGCCTTCGCGCGGGATGTGGAGGATGTTGCCGGCCTCGGAGTTGATCGCGCACTTGGTGCGCCAGTCCGGGAAGTCCGTGTTGACGAGGACGTCCATGACACCCCACGCGTGTGCCGCGAACGCTCCGACGTGCGAGCGGCCGATCGCCTCGCGCACCCCGCTGCGCGCGCCGTCGGAGCCGACGACGTACTTGGCGCGCACGGTGCGCTCCTCGCCGGCGCGCTCACCCGCGGCGTACTTCACGCGCACCTCGACCGGGTGCGCGTCGGCGCCCTCGCCTGCGTTGTCGTGCACGGTGAGGCCGACGAACTCGATGCCGTAGTCGGGGACGATGCGGCCGGGGCCGAGGGCTGCGGCCTCGGCGAAGTAGTCGAGCACGCGCGCCTGGTTCACGATGAGATGCGGGAACTCGCTGATCTTGAAGGCGTAGTCCTCGGTGCGCGCGGTGCGGATGATGTTGCGCGGGTTCTCGGGGTCGGGGCCCCAGAAGTTCATGTAGGCGATGTTGTACGCCTCGGCGACGATGCGCTCGGCGAATCCGAACGCCTGGAACGTCTCGACGCTGCGCGGCTGGATGCCGTCGGCCTGGCCGAGCACCAGGCGTCCCTCGCGGCGCTCGATGATGCGGGTCGTGACGCCGGGGAACTGCGACATCTGGGCGGCGAGCAGCATGCCGGCGGGGCCGGATCCGACGATCAGCACGTCCACCTCGTCAGGCAGTGCGGCGGGGCGATCGACGCCGGTGCCGGCGGCATCCTGCACCCGCGGGTCGGCCGAGACGTAGCCGTGGTGGTGGAACTGCATCGGTGTCCTCCTCGGACGACGGTGTCGAGGGCTTGTGGCCTGGGAGCTTGTATTGAGGATCGCCGTGTTCTATATTCGAACACGCCGTTCTACTATTGAACAGATCGTATACGACCCGCGTCGACGCGGCAAGACTGCCGTGCGACGAGACAGCGAGCCCCGTGTCCCCTGCCACCTCCACCGCTCCCGCCTCGCAGACCCTGAGCCGCGGCATCCGGATCCTCGAAGTGCTCGCCGAGGCGCGCGGGCCGCTGTCGATCGACGAGATCGCCCAGCGGCTCGACGTGCACCGCTCGGTCGCCTACCGGCTGCTGCGCACGCTCGAGGATCACGGGCTGGTCGAGCGGGATCCCGCCGGCCGCGTCGAGCTCGGTGCGCGGATGGCCGCCCTCGCCGCGGGCGTGGCGCACGATCTGCAGGCAGAGGCCCTCCCCGAGCTCACCGCGGTCGCGGGCGACCTGGGCGTGACCTGCTTCCTCGCCGTGCTCGACCACGACGAGTGCGTGACGCTCTCGAGCGTCGAGCCGCGGCACGCCGTGAACCCCGTCGCGCAGCGGCCGGGCACACGGCATCCGATCACGCGCGGCGCGCCGGGCAAGGCGATCCTGTCGCTGCTGCCCGAGCCGTCGTGGCCGGGCGATGTGTCGGCCGCGCTGGCGGCGGAGGTGCGGGATGCCGCCGCCCGCGGCTTCGCGACCAGCCACGACGAGGTCATCCCGAGCCTGCGCGCCGTCGCGGTGCCGCTCGCCGTGCGCGGACGCGGACCGGCGGCGGTCGCCGTCGTGTTCGTGGCCAGCGCGCACAGCGACGACGAGATCGCGGCCCGGCTGACGGAGTCGGCGACCGCGATCCGCGACGCGCTCGGCGGCTGATCCCGGGGATGCGGTCCAGGTTTCGCAGGTTCGGGATGCCCGGCACCTGCGTTTCCTGGACGGCAGGGCTCACGAGGCCGCGACACCCCGAATGCGGTCCAGGTTTCGCAGGTTCGGGATGCCCGGAACCTGCGTTTCCTGGACGGCAGGGCTCACGAGGCCGCGGATTCGGCTACGCCGTCGTGGGGTACTCGGTGACCAGGCGGATGTTGTGCTCGGCGACACGCTGCGGCACACCCGCGAAGGCTTCCGCGCGCGCCTCGGACGCGAGGTACTCCGTCTCGAGGGCGAGGAATGCCTCCGCGTCGCCGGGGGCGCTGACCGCCCACACGAACTCGTTCGTCTCGGGCAGGCCGTAGGCGAACTCGATGGCGAAACCGGCGGCGGGCCGCACCTTCGGCATCCACTCGTTCCACCAGGCGACGAAGGCGTCGTACTCCCCGTCGACGAGCGTGTACCGGCGCAGCTGGATCGTCTTCATGACTCCCATCTTGGCGGAAGACCTATACTCGACACGTCCGGCGGCATCGACGCCCGCCGGTGCTCGAAAAATGGGCACGCAGCGCGCACGCGCGAGACACATACGGCCTCATCATCCGTTCCGTCTCGAAAGGCATCGCCGTGCCCGCCACCCCCGCCATGAGCACCGTCTCGGCCCACGTCGCCCTCACCCTAGCGCGTCACATCGACCACGTCTTCGGCGTCATGGGCAATGGCAACGCCTACTTCCTCGACGCGCTCGAGCGCTCCACCGAGGTGCACTTCACCGCCGTGCGCCACGAGGCCGGCGGCGTCGTGGCCGCCGACGCCTACCACCGCGCCTCGGGCCGGCTCGCGGCGGCGACCGCGACGTACGGCGCCGGCTTCACGAACACGCTCACCGCCCTCGCCGAGGCGGTGCAGGCGCATGTTCCGCTCGTGCTCGTCGTCGGCGACGAGCCGACATCGGGTCCGCGCCCGTGGGACGTCGACCAGATCGCCCTCGCGTCGGCCGTCGGCGCGCGGACGTACACCGTCGGGCGAGCGGATGCCGCAGCCACGACGGTCATCGCGATCGAGCACGCGCTCACCTACCGTGTGCCGACGGTGCTCGCGATCCCGTACGACGTGGCGGCGCGCGACGCGGGCCCGGTGCCCGAGGCTCCCGAGCCCCGCCTGCCCGGGCCGCTGGTGCCGGCCGGACCGTTCGCAGAGAGCGCCGTCGAGCGGATCGTCGAGGCACTGGCGTCGGCCGAGCGCCCGTTCCTGCTCGCCGGTCACGGCGCCTGGATATCGGGCGCGGGTGAGGCGCTGGGTGAGGTCGCCGATGCCGTCGGCGCCATCACCGCCTCGACCGCGCTCGGCCGGGGCATCTTCCCCCGCGGCGAGTTCGACCTCGGCGTGACGGGAGGCTTCGGCGCCGAAGGTGCCATGGAGCTGGTGCGCGAGGCCGACGTGGCGGTCGTGTTCGGGGCGTCCCTCAACCAGTTCACGATGCGGTTCGGCGACCTCTTCGCGCCCGGCACGCGCGTGTTCCAGGTGGATGTGGCGCCGGCGGCGACCCACCCGCACGTAGGCGGATATGTGCGCGGGGATGCCGCGACGGTCGCGCGCGCGGTCGCGCAAGGGCTGCAGGGGCGGAGCGCCGGGCCGAGCGGCTGGCGCGAGGCCGTGGACATCATGCCGCTTCGCGCATACGACCCCGGCGTGGGCGTGGCACCCGACGGTCGGCTCGACCCCCGATCGGTCGCGACCCGGATCGGCGAGCTGCTGCCCGAGGACCGCGTGGTCGTGTCGGACGGCGGGCACTTCATCGGCTGGGCGAACATGTACTGGCCGGTTGCCTCCCCCGATCGGATGATTATGGTCGGGACGGCGTTCCAGTCGATCGGGCTGGGCTGGCCGTCAGTCCCCGGCGCGGCACTCGCGAAGCCGTCGGCCACCGTTGTGCTCACGACCGGAGACGGCGGTGGGCTCATGGCCCTCGCCGACCTCGAGTCCGCGGTGCGGGTCGCGGGCGGGCGTGGACTCGCGGTCGTCTGGAACGATGCCGCGTACGGCGCCGAAGTGAACCTCTACGGGCTCAAGGGCCTCGCGCAGGAGCCCATGCTCATCCCCGAGGTGGACTTCGCGGCCCTCGCAGCGGGCGTCGGCGCCGAGGGCGTGGTCGTGCGCGGCCTCGACGATCTGGAGCGCCTGGCGACGTGGGTCACCGAGCCCGCGGCATCCCGCCCGTTCCTGGTGCTGGACTGCCGCATCTCGGGCACGGTCGTGGCGCCGTACCAGCGCGAGATCATCCGCGTGAACTCCTGAGCGCTGCTCCCGCGGGCGGAGAGCGGATGCCTCCTGCCGCCGCGTCGTGCACCGGCCACCGGCCACCGCCGCTCAGCGCAGGTCGTAGTCCGGCAGACCGGCGTCCGTGGCGAACGCGTCGGTGATCCACAGCATCATCCGATACATCAGCGCGTTGCGGAACGACCAGTCGCGCATGCGTATGCGCCACGTCGACGTCGGTGCCAGGAAGGGCCCCGCGTCACCCGTCCGCGCGATCTTCGTCGGCTTGCGCATCCGCCTGTCGTACGCGGCGAATGCCGTCTCGTGGTCTCCGCGTGCCGCCACCAGCTCGCCGGCGAGGACATAGGCGCCCACGATGGCGAGGCCCGTCCCGAACCCGCCGAGCGTATTCGCATAGCCGGCGTCGCCGACGAGCGCCGTGCGTCCGCGTGTGAACGTCGACATGCGCGTACGGCTCAGAGCGTCGAGGTAGAAGTCGGATGCCGTGGCCACTGCCTCGAGCGCCGCGGGAACGCGCCAGCCGACGCCGGCGTAGGCGTCCGTCAGGAAGCGCCGCTGCGAGGACGTGTCGCGCCGGTCGTAGTCCGGCCGCTCGGCGCGGAAGACGAAGAGGTTCGGCGCCTTCTGCCCGCCGAGGAGAGCCAGGCGCCCGGGCGTGCTGTAGCCGTACGCCACTGAGCGGCCATCGGGAAGCCGTGTCTCGAGGCCGTCGAGCGGCACCTCCCCGCTCGCGACGGCGTAGTAGCAGCCGAGCGGCTCGACGAAGTCCTCCTCCGGGCCGAAGGCCAGTCGTCGCACCGCGGAGTGCACGCCATCCGCGCCGATCACCAGGTCGAAGCGCCGAGCGGCGCGTCCGGCGAATGCGACATCGACTCCGGTCGCGGTCTCGGTCGTCGCGACGATCTCGTCGCCGAAGATGTACTCCGCGTCGCCGACCGAGTCGCGGTGCAGGATGCCGCTGAGGTCGCCACGCAGGATCTCGAGATCGCCGCCGATGAACTCCCCCGGCACGACGGCGCTGACGCGGTCCTCGGCATCCACCATCCGCCAGTCCGTCCTCGCGGTCTGCGCGGCCTGCACGTCGGCGAGCACCCCCATGCGCGTCAGCACGTCACGATGGGTGCGGCCCTTGAAGTCGACCGCCTGACCGCCGGGGCGCACGGCCGGCGCCTTCTCGACGACGGTGACGTCGAATCCGTTGCGGCCGAGCCAGCGGGCAAGGGCGGGTCCGGCGATGCTCGCTCCCGAGATGAGCACTGTCCTGTTGGTCATGTCTCTTTCCTGACTCCTGATTAATTGCGTCCTTTAGACACAGTATCTATTCGCGTACGCTGGACGCAATACTCGAAGGAGGTCGGCATGGCATCCCATGAGGACGGCGTCGCGGCATCCGTGCAGCTCCTGTGGCACGAGCCGGCCGTGGGCAGGCGCGGCCCGCGACCGAAATTCACGATCGACGCGATCGTGGCCGCGGCGACGGCGATCGCCGACGAGGACGGACTCGATGCCGTCACGATGCAGCGCGTCGCGGAACGGCTCGGAACCGCCAAGATGGCGCTGTACCGCTACGTTCCGGGACGCACCGAGCTCGACGCGGTGCTCCTCGACCGGTCCCTCGGCGGGCCGCCCGCATCATCGGACGCTGATTGGCGCGCAGCGCTGACGGCGTGGACGCTGGCGTTGCATGAGCGCGCCGTTGCGCACCCCTGGGCGGTCACGCTCGCCCAGCGTCCTCACGTTCCCGGTCCGGGAGAGCTGGCGTGGTACGAGCGGGGGCTGGAGGCGATGAGCGAGCTGCCGCTCGGCGGCGGTGAGCGACTCGACCTGCTGGCGCTCCTGGCCGGCCATGCGCAGTCGATGGTGCGGCAGCAGGCGGAAGGACCCCATCCCGAGCAGAATCTCGCCGCCCAGCTGGGGCCGGTGCTGGCGGCGCGTTCCGCCGACTATCCGCGCACGTCGGCCGCCTTCGCCGACGCCGCGCGCGACGGCGACCGCGACGCAGCGCTGCATTTCGGCATCGAGCGCCTGCTGGCGGGGGTTGCCGCACTCATCGCCGAGCGGACGAGCTCCGACCTCGCGTGATCCTTCGACGTCGCGTGATCCTTCGACCCCGCGGCTCGGGTGTCACGACACGCGGCATCCCACCGAGCGAACCCACGCAACGCGACCCCCGATTCCCCCGTCCCGCGGCTCAGGTGTCACGACACGCGGCATCCCACCGAGCGAACCCACGCAACGCGACCCCCTGGACGCCGGATCGTGAGGGTCACTCACCGCGGAAGTCGGGGCGGCGCTTCTGCTGGAAGGCCTGGAACCCCTCGCGGTAGTCGGCGGTGGTGCGCAGCGCCTCTTGCCCGCGTGCTTCTTCGGAGACGGCATCCCACAGGCGCTCACCCCGCAGACGCGCGATGAGGCGCTTCGACGCCACGAAGGCGGCGGTGGGGCCGGATGCCGCGACCGACGCCCGCTGCTGCGTGAAGTCGAACACCTCCTCGACCGGCATGGCGCGGCTGAAGAGTCCGGCCGCGACGGCCTCGGCGCCGCTCATGAGCTCGCCGGTATAGATCAGGTCGAGCGCGCGATGCGCTCCGAGCCGCTCGTAGAGGAGCGCGTGACCGCCCGAGTCGAGCATCGCGCCGAGGCTCGCGAAGGGCGATCCGATCTTGGCGTCGTCGGCGACGTAGACGACGTCGGTCGCGATGGCGAGTCCCAGCCCCACTCCGAGGCATGCGCCGTGCACAGCCGCGAACGTCGGAGCGGGGAACGCCGCGATCCGCCGCATGAGCGTCTCGACGCCCGTGAGGTACTCGGGCACATCGTCGGTCTCGGGGTCGACGCCGGCGATGTCGCGACCGGCGCAGAAGGCCCGGCCTTCGGCTCGCAGCAGTAGAGCCCGCACGCCGGCGTCTTCGGCCGCGCGGTAGGCGGCATCCATCTCTCCCAGTTCGCGCAGCGACAGGGCGTTGAGCTTCTCAGGCGCATTGAGCACGACCTCGGCCACATCGCCGGCGATGGAAAGCTCGATCAACTCGTCCTCCTAGACGTCGTAGTCGACCACGACGGTGTCGGTCGTGGGATGGGACTGACAGGTGAGCACGTAACCGCGCTCGAGCTCGTCGGGCTCGAGCGCGTAGTTCTCGGTCATGGTCACCGAGCCCTGCAGCAGCCGTGCGCGGCAGGTGCCGCAGACGCCGCCGGCGCACGCGAACGGCACGTCCGGGCGCACGCGCAGCGCCGCGTTGAGGATGGACTCGTGCGCGGCCACCGGGCTGTCGACGGCCTGCGACTGGCCGTCGAGGGTGAACTCGATGCGACGCACCGGTTCATCCTCGGCGACCACCACCGGCCGGCCGGCCGCGGGCTCGGCCCGCTCCCCCTCGCCGGTCGTGAACAGCTCGTAGCGCACGTGCGCGGGATCGACGCCGATGTCGGCGAGCGTGTCGCGGCAGAGCTGGACGAGCTCGAACGGCCCGCAGAGGAACCACTCGTCGACGGTGTCGGGCAGCACGAGCTCCTCGAGGATGCGCCGCAGGCGCGGCTCGTCGATGCGGCCCGACAGCAGTGGTGCGGTGCGCTGCTCGCGCGACAGCACATGGTGCAGGGCGAGCCGCGTCGGGTAGCGATCCTTGAGGTCCGAGAGCTCGTCCAGAAACATCACGTCGAGGCTCGAGCGGTTCGTATAGACGAGGGTGAACTGCGAGGTGTCGGACCGCGCGAGCACCGTCGCGGCGAGCGCCATCAACGGCGTGATGCCCGACCCTGCCGCGATGCCGGCGACGTGCGCGCCGTCGAGGTCGGCGAGCTTCGAGGTGAACGTGCCCTGCGGGCTCATCACGTCGATCTCGTCGCCCGCGTGCAGCTCGGTCTGCGCCCACGTCGAGAAGCGTCCGCCGAGATCGCGCTTGATCGCGACGCTGATCGTGCGGGGACCGTCGCCGCCGCCGCCCGCATCCTCCGCTCGGCACAGCGAGTACGAGCGGCGCAGTTCGTGGCCGTCGAGCATCGTGCGCAGCGCCACGTGCTGTCCCGCCAGGTAGTCGAACTCGCCGCGCACCTCTTCCGGGATCGCGAACGTCACCTCGACCGAGGCGTCGGTGAGCGGCCTGACGGCGGCCACCCGCAGTGTGTGGAAGCGCGCACGGTGCCGGCTGCCACGCGGACCGCCCACCGCGGTCGTGAGCAGCGTCTCGGCGATGCGCTGGTTCTCCCCCGCCGAGACCCCGTGGTTCGACCCTGGCGGATGGTCTCGATCCATCAGTGCACCTTGAAGTGGTCGAAGGGCTCGAGGCAGGCGCGGCACTCGTACAGCGCCTTGCACGAGGTGGAGCCGAATCGGGCGATCTCGCGGGTGTCGAGCGAACCGCAGCGGGGGCACCGTACCGACAGCGCCAGGCGGATCGGGCCGGTGGCCCCGGCACGCCCGGTCGGCGGCGCGATGCCGTAGTCGACGAGCTTGCGCTTGCCGGCATCCGTCATCCAGTCCGTCGTCCAGGCGGGTGCGAGCACGAGCCGCACGTCGACGTCGTCGAATCCGGCCGCGGTCAGGGCGAGCATGACGTCGTCGCGGATCGCGTCCATCGCCGGGCATCCCGAGTACGTCGGCGTGATCGTCACCGTGGCGTGTGCGCCGTCGACCACGACGTCACGGAGCACCCCGAGATCCTCGATGGTGAGCACCGGCAGTTCGGGATCGGGAACGGATGCCGCCACCGCCCACGCGCGCGCCCTGAGATCAGCGGCATCCTCGGCTCCCCCTGTCTGGGCCTCCACGCGTACCGTGCGCAGGATCGCCACCGCCGGCGCCGATGCGGACCCGCGGGATTCCGCGGATGTGCGCGCCGCCGAGCCCGCCGATCCTGCAAACGGTACAAGGCGGGCGGGGGAAGCTGCGGAGCCGGTCACCATGTCACCCCCGGATGCTGCCGGGCGAGCACCTGCATCTCGGCGAGGAGGTACCCCAGGGTCGAGAAGTGCGAACCGTGGCGACCGCCCGCCGACGACATCGGTGCGGACGGGAGCTCGAGCTGCGCGTCCGCGAACACCGCGGCGATGACGGCGTCGAACGCCGGCTGCAGGGTCGACGGCCGTACCGCGACGTCGTCGAGCCGGTCGATGAGCGGCTCGTCGCGGAAGAGCTCGCCGACGTACGGCCAGACGTCGCCCACCGCGCGGATCATGCGGCGGCGGGACTCGTCGGTACCGCCGGCCAGGCGCAGCGTCCACTGCACGGCGTGGTCGCGGTGGTATTCGACCTCCTTGACCGCCTTGGCCGCGATCGCGGCGAGCGTCTCATCGGACGAGTTCTGCAGCGCGGTGTACAGCTCGAAGAGGTAGACGGATGCCGCCAGCTGGCGAGCCATCGTCTGCGCGAAGTCTCCGTTGGGCTGCTGGAACAGCCAGGCGCAGCGGAACTCCGGTTCTTCGCGCCAGTACGCGAGGTCGTCCTCGGTGCGGTCGTCGTAGGTGCCCGCGTAGCGCAGGAACGAGCGCGCGTGTCCGAGCAGGTCGAGCGCGATGTTGGCGAGTGCCACGTCCTCTTCGAGTTCGGGGGCTCGTGCGATCCACACGCCGAGCTGCTGCGAGAGGATCAGCGCGTCGTCGCCCAGCCAGAGCGCGTACTCGGCGACGTCAGGCGTGGCGGCGCGGCCCTCACCCCCCGCGAGCTCGGCCGACAGCTCCACGCGCTCGACGGTCACCTCGCCGTGCGCGTCGTCTCGGAGATCGGGTCGCGACGTTTCGTCTGCCTCGTTCCTCGGTCGCTCAACGACCGGCGGTGTTGCGGTCGTCGAGCGAGCCTGCGAGTCGAAACGCGGAGACGAAACTCCCCGCCCGTCGGGATGCACGTGGATCACAGGTGCGGCACCCCCTCGGACGCCGTGTAGTACGTGGCGTGGCGGTAGTTCTTGCCGGCGGGGCTCTCGAAGAACGCGCCCTTGGAGTCGGGGTCGCTCGTCGTGATCGCATCGGCGGGAACCACCCAGATCGACGTGCCCTCGCTCCGGCGCGTGTAGACATCGCGGGCATTGCGGAGCGCGAAGTCGGCGTCGGGTGCGTGCAGCGAGCCCGCGTGCACGTGGCTGAGGCCGCGTCCGGCGCGGACGAACACCTCCCACAGGGGCCATGACTCGCGCGGCGAGGCGCCTGACGTCGTCATCGCGCCACCTCGTTCCCGTTCGTTCCTCGCTCGCTCAACGACCGGATGCCGGCCTGCTTGCGCGCGTACTCGGCGGCCGCCTCGCGCACCCAGGCGCCGTCCTCGTGCGCGGTCCGGCGGTGCCGGATGCGCTCGACGTTCATCGGCCCGCGGCCGGCGAGCACCTCGTGGAACTCCGTCCAGTCGATCTCGCTCGTGTGCCAGCGGTCCGCCTTCTCGTCCCACCGCAGCTCGGGGTCGGGGAGCGTCACGCCCAGCACCTCGGCCTGGGGCACCAGCATCCCGATGAAGCGCTGCCGCAGGTCGTCGTTCGAGAACCGCTTGATCTTCCACGCCATGGACTGCGCCGAGTTGGGCGACTCGTCGTCGGGAGGCCCGAACATCATGAGCGAGGGCCAGTACCAGCGGTCGACGGCATCCTGCGCCATCCGTCGCTGCGCGGGCGTTCCCTGCATGAGCGTCAGCAGGATCTCGAATCCCTGCCGCTGGTGGAACGACTCCTCCTTGCAGATGCGCACCATCGCCCGGCCGTACGGGCCGTACGAGGCACGGCACAGCGGCACCTGATTGCAGATCGCCGCGCCGTCGACGAGCCAGCCGATCGCCCCCATGTCGGCCCAGGTCGGCGTCGGGTAGTTGAAGATCGACGAATAGCGCGCGCGGCCCTCGATGAGCTGCTCGGTCATCTCGTCGCGGGTGATGCCGAGGGTCTGCGCGGCGGAGTACAGATACAGCCCGTGACCGGCTTCGTCCTGCACCTTCGCCATCAGGATCGCCTTGCGTTTCAGGCTCGGCGCACGGGTGATCCAGTTGCCCTCGGGCTGCATGCCGATGATCTCGGAGTGCGCGTGCTGCGAGATCTGCCGGATCAGGGTCTTGCGATACGCGGCCGGCATCCAGTCGCGAGGCTCGATGCGCGAATCCGCCTCGATGATCGCGTCGAAGGCCGCCTGCTCGGCAGCCTCGTCGATCAGCACATCGGTCGTCATCATCGACTCCGTTCCGGTTCGTGAGCCTGTCCTCCGCGGCTCCTGAGCCTGTCGAAGGATTACAGACCGTTCGTTCAGTAAGTCTAACCCAGGACGGATACCGCGGCCACCGTCAGCCGGCGGCGCCGGGGCGGTCGGAGCCCGACGGCCGCGTGGTGAAGGAGCGCCCGCGGAATTCCGCCACGACATCCCCGGTCTCGTCGGTCACCGTCACGTCGTACAGCCCGCTGCGGCCGGCGAGCGCGCGGCGGCGCGCGTGGGCGGTCAGCGTCTGCCCGGCGCGCGTCGCCTTGAGGAACGAGATGTCGGCGCCGGCCGCCACCGTGATGTCGGCATCCGCGCCCTCTTCACCCGTGACCACGGCGTTGCACGCCATCGCGAACGCCGTGTCGGCGAGCGCGAACACCATTCCGCCGTGCGTGATCGCGAAGCCGTTCGTCATGTCGTCGCGCACGCGCATCGACACGATGGCTTCGCCCGGCACGTCGCGCTCGACCACCATGCCCAGCGCCGCCGATGCGCGGTCACGCTGCAGCATGCTCCGTTCCCCGGCGAAGTGGTCGGTAGGCTCGCTCACGCTCCGACCTCTGCCGGTACGGGATCTCCGGTTGCCGCGGCGCCCTCCGCGGTCTTGGCGACCAGCGTGAGCACGTCGTAGGTCGCGACGATCTCGTCGCGCTGGTTGAGGATGACGGCGTCCCACCGCACCTCGCCGTAGTCGTCGGTCTCGCGCGGGGTGATCTGCTTCGCGGTCAGCACGACACGGATCTCGTCGTCGGGTGACACCGGCGTCATGAAGCGCAGGTTCTCGAGCCCGTAGTTCGCCAGCACCGGACCGGGATCCGGGTCCACGAAGAGCCCGGCCGCCCACGACACGAGCAGGTAGCCGTGCGCCACGCGACCGGGGAAGAACGGGTTGGCGGCCGCCGCCTCCTCATCCATGTGGGCGTAGAAGCGGTCGCCCGTGAAGTTCGCGAACGTCTCGATGTCGTCGAGGGTGACCGCGCGCGACGGCGACGCGAGCTGGTCGCCGATGGCCAGCTCGGCGAGCGACTTGCGGAACGGGTGGCGGTCGGAGCGGGATGCCGCCCCCTGGTGCCAGACGCCGGTGAGCGCCGTCAGCATCGCGGGCGAGCCCTGCACCGCGGTGCGCTGCATGTGGTGCAGCACCGCACGGATGCCGCCGAGCTCCTCCCCTCCGCCGGCGCGGCCCGGCCCACCGTGGACGAGGTGCGGCACGGGCGCGCCGTGCCCCGTGGAGGTGCGGGCGTCGTCCCGGTCGAGGAACAGCAGTCGCCCGTTGTACGCGGCGGTGCGCGCGAGGAGCGTCGCCGCCACGCCGGGGTCGGACGTCGCGATGCTCGTGACGAGCGATCCGCCGCCGCGACCGACGAGGTCGGCGGCCTCCTCCACTGTCCGGTACGCCAGCACGCTCGCCACCGGGCCGAACGCCTCGACGTCGTGGACCGCGTCGGGCAGCGCGGCCGCCTCACCGTCGAACCCGATCAGGATCGGGCCGACGAACGCGCCGTCCGGGGCAGGCCCCGTGGAGCCGTCCGCGCGCGTGACGTCGGGCGCGTCCGTCGTTCCCAGCACGATCCGCCCGCCGGCGGCCTCGAGCGCGTCGACGGCGCGCAGCACCTCGTCGCGCTGCGCAGGGGAGACGAGCGGTCCCATCGTGACGGACTCCGCGTGGGGATCGCCGACGACGACGCGCTCGGCGATCTTCTGCCGCAGCGCCTCGACGAGCGGGGCGACCGCGTCGGACGGGACGATGGCGCGGCGGATCGCGGTGCACTTCTG
Organism: Microbacterium sp. LMI12-1-1.1; assembly: GCF_040676455.1. Classification (NCBI taxonomy): domain Bacteria; kingdom Bacillati; phylum Actinomycetota; class Actinomycetes; order Micrococcales; family Microbacteriaceae; genus Microbacterium; species Microbacterium sp. LMI12-1-1.1. The sequence goes on from NZ_JBEGIA010000016.1 coordinate 467,658, forward strand.
ACCGGCCTTCGTCGTCAGCTCGACCAGGAGCTGCGTGACGTACGCGTCGAACTCCGGCGTGCCCGGCACCGCGTCGGGCCCGAGCACCGACGCATTGATCGAGTCGGTCTCGCTCGTGAACCGCAGCCCCGGCGCGGCCTGCGCGCGCAGCCGCTCGGCCGTCGACGCGCTGCCGGTGAAGCCGACGAGGTCGCCCAGCCCGAGGTGGTCGAACAGGCCGGGCACCGCGCCGCTCACCAGCTGCAGCGACCCGGCGGGCAGGAGTCCGGTCTCGACGAGGATGCGCACCCACGCCTCGGCGACGTACGCGGTCGGCGACGCGGGCTTCACGATCGTCGGCACGCCGGCGAGGAAGGCCGGGGCGAACTTCTCGAGCGCGCCCCACATCGGGAAGTTGAAGGCGTTGATCTGCACGGCGACACCCGGCAGCCGCGTGTAGACGTGGCGGCCGAGGAACGAGCCGTCCTTCGACAGCGACTCGACCGGGCCGTCCAGGTACACCTGCGTGTTGGGCAGCTCACGTCGCCCCTTCGATGAATACGTGAACAGCACGCCGATGCCGCCGTCGATGTCGTTGAGCGAGTCGCGCACCGTGGCGCCGGCGCGCTTGGAGAGCTCGTACAGCTCCTCCTTGCGCGCGGTGAGCGCGATGCCGAACTGCTTGAGCAGCAGCGCCCGCTGGTGGAACGTCAGCGCGCCGAGGCCCGCCTGCCCGACCGTGCGGGCATGGGCGATCGCGCCCGCGAGATCGACGCCCTGCGTGCTCAGATACGTGACGACCTCACCCGTCGACGAATCGAGCACCGGGGTCGCATCGTCGCCGGTGTCGGGACTCCACCACTCGTCGCGGAGATAGCTGGGAAGGATGCCGGTCGGGGACGGCTCGATGGCGCCCGGCCGCTCGACGGTCCCTGTCTGCTCGATCATCGCTGTTCACTCCATTCGTAGAAGCCGCGGCCGCTCTTGCGGCCGAGATGTCCCTCGGCGACGAGGCGCCGCAGCAGCAGCGGCGGCGCGAACCGCTCCCCCAGCCGTCGGTGCAGCTCTTCGGCGATCCCGAGCCGCACGTCGAGGCCGACGAGGTCGGTCGTGCGCAGCGGCCCGACCGGATGCCGGTAGCCGAGCTCCATCGCCGCGTCGATGTCGGTGGCCGAGGCGACGCCCTCCTCGAGCATCCGGATGGCCTCCAGGCCGAGCGCGACGCCGAGGCGGCTCGACGCGAAGCCCGGGCTGTCGCGGACGACGATCGGCGTCTTGCCGAGAGCCTCGATCCACGTCCTCGCCTCGTCGACGAGGTCCGGCTCGGTGGCGGCCCCGGTCACGACCTCCACGAGCTGCGAAGCGGGCACGGGGTTGAAGAAGTGCAGCCCGAGAAAGCGCTCCGGCCGGGCCAGCACCGACGCGAGGTCGTCGATGGAGATCGACGACGTGTTGGTGGCGAGCGCGGCATCGGGCGAGAGAACCTGCTCCGCGCGCGTGAGGGCCGCGACCTTCGCGTCGCGCTCCTCCGGCACCGCCTCGACCACCAGCCGGCAGCCGGCGAGAGCTGCGGCATCCGTCGCCGTCCCGATCGCCGAGGCGAGCGCGTCGACGTCGCGGTCGGTTGCGCCGCGCTCGACGCTGCGCCGCACCGTGTCGAGCAGGCGAGCGGACGCCGCAGCCGCCGCCTCGGCGTCACGCTCGACCACGACGACCTCGGCGCCGGCGAGGACGAACGCGTGCGCGATGCCCGCGCCCATGCGGCCGCCGCCGATCACGCCGACGCGCTCCGGCACGCTCATCGCTTGCGGCTCTCGAGGAACGCGGCCATGCGCCGCTCCTTCTCGGGGCTCTCGAAGAGCTTCGCCTGCAGTTCGAGCTCGATCTCGGGGTGCGCGGTGCGCGGCGCCCGCAGGGCGGTCTTCGTGTAGCGCGTCGCGAGCGGATCGTTGCGCGCGATGCGGTCGGCGATCGCGTGGGCGGCCGCGAGCAGATCGGCCGGCTCGTACAGCGACGACACGAGTCCCCAGGCGACGGCGGTGCCGGCATCCAGTATCCGTCCGGTCAGCAGCATCTCGGCTGCCCGCGCTTCGCCGACGATCTCGGGCAGGCGCCACGTGGCACCCGCGGCGGCGATGATGCCGAGGCCGGTCTCGGGGTTGCCGATCTGGAGTGCGGGCGTGCCGATGCGGATGTCGGCCGCGTAGGCGAGCTCGGCCCCACCGCCCAGCGCGTAGCCGTCGATCGCGGCGATCACCGGCATCGGGAGGCTGCGCACCCGCTGGAACGCGCGGGTGTTGATGCCGCGGCGGGCGTCGGCGGCGCGGCGCTCGCGCAGCTGTGCGATGTCGGCTCCCGAGGCGAACACGCCGTCGGAGCCGGTCAGGATCAGGGTGCGGGGTTCGCGCTCCAGCTCGCCGCAGAGCTCGTGCAGCCGGTCGATCATGTCCTGATCGATGGCGTTGCGCACCTCGGGTCGCGTCAGCGTGGCGACGACGCGGTCCGCGCGGCGCTGGATCTGCAGCGGCCCTGCACTCGACGCTGGCATCGGCATCCTCTCGATCCGCTCCATCGCGGTCGCGACCATAATACTTGACCGATCGTTCAGTAATATCCCTCCGTTGCGCGGATCCTGTGCAGACCGGTGCCAGACTGGGCGCATGTCCGCGACCGCCGAGCCCCTCCCCGCCCGCCGCGGGCGCCCGGGCTACGACCGCGACCAGGTGCTGACGGTCGCCGTGACGCTGTTCAACGAGCAGGGCTACGACGCCACGTCGGTCGCCGACCTCGCCTCACGGCTCGGCCTCACGAAATCGGCGCTCTATCACCACTTCGACTCGAAGGAGCAGCTGCTCGCCCTTGCGCTCGACGAGGCCCTCGACGGGCTCGAGGGAGTGCTCGACGCCCCCGATGCCGCCGTCGACGACCCCGCCGAGCGGCTCGGTGCGGTGCTGCGCGGTGCGGTCCGGGTGCTCGTCGACAAGCTGCCCCACGTCACCCTGCTGCTCCGCGTCCGCGGCAACAGCGACGTGGAGCGCGCCGCGCTCGAGCGGCGGCGCGCATTCGACCACCGGGTCACCGCGCTCGTCGTCGAGGCTCAGCGCGCGGGTCAGGTGCGCGCCGACGTGGACGGCGCCGTCGCCACCCGCCTGCTCTTCGGCATGGTGAACTCGATCGTCGAGTGGTACCGCCCCACCGGCCCGGTCGACCGCGACCGCCTCGCGCACGACGTGGTCGCCGTCGCCCTCGACGGCATGCGCACCCGCTGACGCCCGGCCCGAGGCCCAACCGCTCACCTGTCACGAATGGTGGGCGTGGGCCGCACTTCGTGACAGGCGAGCAGTGGGACGGAGAAGGTCAGGCCTTCGCCATGCCGTAGATCGGGCTGACCGACTGCTCCGCCTCGTGGTCGGGGCCGAGCGGGATGCCGGAGCGATCGCGCAGCAGCAGCGTGGCGAGCAGGCCGACGACCGTCATGCCGGCGAGGTACCACGTGACGGACAGCGTCGAGCCGGTCGCCTGCACGAGCGCCGTCGCGATGGTCGGGGCGAACGCGCCGCCCAGGATCGCGCCGATCGCGTACGAGATCGAGACCCCCGAGAAGCGGATGGATGCCGGGAAGAGCTCGGAGTACAGCGCCGCCTGCGGTCCATACGTGAAGCCGAGGCCGAAAGTGAGGATCGCAAGGCCGAGGAACAGCAGCCAGATGTTCCCCGTGTTCACGAGCGGGAACAGCAGGAAGACGCCGACGAGCTGCATGATCCAGCCGATGATGTACGTCGTCCGCCGGCCGATGCGGTCCGACACGAACCCGGCGGCCAGCGTCGACAGCAGCCACGTCACCGCGGAGCCGGCGACGGCCCAGAGCACCGGACCCCGCTCGAGCGCGAGCGGACCCTCGGGGTTGGTCGAGTATCCCTGGATGTAGCCGCCCGTCGTCATGTAGCCGACCGCGTTGTTCCCCGCGAACACGAGCGCGGCGATGAATACCAGCAGGGCGTGCTTGCGGAAGAGCGTGACGATCGGCATCCGCGCCTTCTCCTTGCGCTCGGCCAGCTCGGCGAACACGGGGCTCTCTTCGACACGGCGGCGCACGTAGTAGCCGACGAGGATGAGCACGACGCTGAGGAGGAACGGCACGCGCCAGCCCCACACGAGGAACGCGTCGCCCGGGGCGATCATCGCCATGAGCGCCATGACGCCCGAGGCGAGCAGCAGGCCGAGGGGAACGCCGATCTGCGGCGATGCGCCGAAGGCGCCGCGGCGGGTGCGCGGCGCGTGCTCGACGGCCATGAGGACCGCGCCGCCCCACTCGCCGCCGGCCGAGATGCCCTGCAGGATGCGCAGCAGCACCAGGAGGATCGGCGCCCAGATGCCGATGGCCTCGTAGGTGGGCAGCACCCCGATCAGCGCGGTCGCCGCGCCCATCAGGATCAGCGTCCACATCAGCACGACCTTGCGACCGTACTTGTCACCGAAGTGGCCGGCGAGGAAGGCGCCGAGTGGGCGGAACAGGAAGCTCACGCCGACGGTGGCGAAGGCCACGATCGCGCTGTTCGCACCGAGCGGCGCGAAGAACAGCTGACCGAAGACCAGGCCGACGGCCGTGGCGTAGATGAAGAAGTCGTACCACTCGACGGTGGTGCCGACGACGGTCGCGAAGACGACCCGGCGGCGGTCGACGGATGCGGCGATGGTTCCGGTGGGGGTGAACCCCGCCTCGGGTTGCGATGTGCTCATGGTGACTCCTGTGTCGGGGGCTGACGTCGTCGTCTCCGGCGGTGTTTCGGGGTTGGTTGCCGGATGCTGCACGATCATATACGATTTCGGATACGACGCAAGAGTGAGGGAGCTCGAATGGACGAGATCACGGATGCCGCCCCGTCGGGTGCGGCGGATCCCCCGGCGGATCCGCGGTTCGCGGCCCTCCCCGCGCGCCCGGGAAAGATCGTCGCCGTCCACCTCAGCTATGCGTCGCGTGCCGACCAGCGCGGGCGCCGGCCGCAGCATCCGTCGTACTTCTTCAAGCCGTCGAGCTCGGTCGCGGCATCCGGCAGCACCATCGAGCGCCCCGCCGGCACCGAGCTGCTCGCCTTCGAAGGCGAGATCGCGCTCGTGATCGGCGAGGCGGCCCGGCACGTGGCGCTCGCCGACGCCTGGTCGCATGTGGCCGCGGTCACCGCCGCCAACGACTTCGGCCTGTACGACCTGCGCGCCAATGACAAGGGCTCCAACGTGCGGTCGAAGGGCGGCGACGGCTACACCCCGATCGGCCCGGCGCTCATCGACGCCCGCCTCGTGCACCCTGACGCGCTCCGCGTGCGCACCTGGCTCAACGGGGACCTCGTCCAGGACGACACGTCCGCGGGCATGTTCTTCCCGCTGGCGCAGCTCGTCGCCGACCTGTCGCAGCACTTCACCCTGGAGCCGGGCGACGTGATCCTCACCGGAACCCCCGCCGGCTCGTCCGTCGCGCAGCCCGGCGACGTCGTCGAAGTGGAGGTCGACGTCCCGGGCGGGCCGTCCTCCGGCCGGCTGGTGACGACGGTCGTCCAGGGCGTCGCAGACTTCGACGCCGACCTCGGCTCGCTCCCTGAGGCCGACGACCTGCAGCGCACCGAGGCGTGGGGCTCGCGCGAGGCCGCCGCCCGGTCGTTGAGCGAGCGAGGGACGCGGTCGTTGAGCGAGCGAGGAACGAGCGAGACGAAACGCGCCGAGCCGACGAGCGACGGAGGCGAAGCGCGTTTCGACTCGCAAGCTCGCTCAACGACCGGAGCCCGCGCGGAACCGACGAACGACCGAGCCGAAGCGCGTTTCGACTCGCAAGCTCGCTCAACGACCGCGGGGCTCTCCCCCGAGCTGCGCGCGAAGCTCGAAGCCGTTCCCGTCGCCGGGCTCTCGGCGCAGCTGCGCAAGCGCGGGCTGAACAACGTGCACATCGACGGCGTGCGGCCGCTGCATCCGGCATCCAAGCTGGTCGGCACGGCGCGCACGCTGCGCTTCGTCCCCAACCGCGAGGACCTGTTCTCCGCCCACGGCGGCGGCTACAACGCGCAGAAGCGCGTGTTCGACGCCGTCGGCGACGGTGAGGTCGTCGTGATCGAGGCACGCGGCGAGGCCGGGTCGGGCACGCTGGGCGACATCCTGGCGATCCGCGCGCATGCGCGGGGCGCCGCCGGCATCGTCACCGACGGCGGGGTGCGGGATGCCGCAGCCGTCGCGGCAGTCGGCATCCCGGTGTACTCGTCCGGCGCGCACCCCGCAGTTCTCGGCCGCAAGCACGTCCCGTGGGACGCCGACCTGACGATCGCATGCGGCGGCACGACCGTGCAGCCCGGCGACGTCATCGTCGGCGACGCCGACGGGGTCGTCGTGATCCCGCCCGCGATCGTCGAGGAGGTCGTCGACGCGGCGCTCGCCCAGGAGGACGAGGACGCGTGGATCGCCGAGCGCGTCGCGGAGGGGCATCCGGTCGACGGGCTCTTCCCGATGAACGCCGAATGGCGGGCGCAGTTCGAGGCGTCGCGAGAGGCGAGCGCGGCAGTTTCCGGCGAACGCCCGGCGACCCAGACGCAGCGGCCGCAGGCAACTGCAGCGGTCGAAGACCGGGAGGCCGGACGATGACTCCCGACACCGCCACGACGTTCAGCAAGTCGCAGCTCGCGTACCGCTGGGTGAAGGAGCGGATCGCCAACCAGGTGTTCACCCCGGGGTACCGGCTGGTGCTCGGCAGCATCGCGGGCGAGCTCGACATGAGCGTCGTGCCGGTGCGCGAGGCCATCCGCCAGCTCGAGGCCGAGGGACTCGTCACGTTCGAGCGCAACGTCGGCGCGCGGGTGTCGATGGTCGACGACTCGCAGTACCGGTTCAGCATGCAGGCGCTGTCGATCCTCGAGGGAGCGGCCACCGCGCTGGCGGCGCGCCGACTCACGCCCGACGACATCCGCGCGGCGCGGCGGATCAACGAGCTCATGATCGAGACCCTCGAGCACTTCGACCCGCGGGCGTTCACCGGGCTGAACCAGGAGTTCCACGCGGCGCTGTTCACGAAGTGCGCGAACCCGCGGATGCTCGAGCTCGTCGACGCCGAGTGGGGCCGGCTGGGCCACCTGCGTGACTCGACCTTCAGCTTCGTGCCGGGCCGCGCCGCCGAGTCGGTGCGCGAGCACGAGAACATCCTGCAGCTGATCGAGACCGGCGCTCCCCTCGGCGAGATCGAGAAGGCCGCGCGACGCCATCGCTCGGCGACCCTCGACGCCTACATGATCCACGAGCACCCCGACGAGGCCCTCGGCCTCCCGGCGTTCTGAACCTTCCGGATGCCGGCGCCCCCGGCATCCGGACCACGACCTCCGACGAAGGAGCAAGCAATGACCGACACCACCACGACCCGTCCCGGAAGCGAAGCGCCTGACGCCGCCGCGGCGACGCGGCACTTGCCCGAGGGCCTCCCCACCCGCATCCAGCACTACATCGACGGCGAGTTCGTCGACTCGGCCGACGGCGACACGTTCGACGTGCTCGATCCCGTCACCAACGAGACCTACGTGCAGGCCGCCGCCGGCAAGAAGGCCGACATCGACCGGGCCGTCGCCGCCGCACGGCGCGCGTTCACCGAGGGGCCCTGGCCGCGGATGCTGCCCCGCGAGCGCTCGCGCGTGCTGCACCGCATCGCCGACATCGTCGAGTCCCGCGACGCCCGGCTGGCCGAGCTCGAGTCGTTCGACTCGGGGCTGCCGATCACCCAGGCGCTCGGGCAGGCGCGTCGCGCCGCCGAGAACTTCCGGTTCTTCGCCGACCTGATCGTGGCGCAGGCCGACGACGCCTACAAGGTGCCCGGCCGCCAGATGAACTACGTCAACCGCAAGCCCATCGGCGTCGCCGGCCTCATCACGCCGTGGAACACGCCGTTCATGCTCGAGTCGTGGAAGCTCGGCCCCGCGCTCGCGACGGGCAACACCGTCGTGCTGAAGCCCGCCGAGTTCACGCCGCTGTCGGCCTCGCTGTGGGCGGGCATCTTCGAGGAGGCCGGGCTGCCGCAGGGCGTCTTCAACCTCGTCAACGGCCTCGGCGAAGACGCCGGCGACGCCCTGGTGAAGCATCCCGATGTGCCGCTCATCTCGTTCACCGGCGAGAGCCGCACCGGTCAGCTCATCTTCGGCAACGCCGCCCCCTTCCTGAAGGGCCTGTCGATGGAGCTGGGCGGCAAGAGCCCGGCCGTCGTGTTCGCCGACGCCGACCTCGAGGCCGCGATCGACGCGACCATCTTCGGCGTCTTCTCGCTCAACGGCGAGCGCTGCACCGCCGGCTCGCGCATCCTCGTGGAGCGCGCCGTCTACGACGAGTTCGTGGAGCGCTACGCGGCCCAGGCCGAGCGCGTGGTCGTCGGGTACCCGCACGACCCCGCCACCGAGGTCGGCGCGCTCGTGCACCCCGAGCACTACGACAAGGTGATGAGCTACATCGAGATCGGCAAGGGCGAGGCGCGGCTGGTGGCCGGCGGCGGTCGCCCCGACGGGTTCGACGGCGGCAACTTCGTGCGTCCGACGGTGTTCGCCGACGTCGCACCCGACGCCCGCATCTTCCAGGAGGAGATCTTCGGCCCGGTCGTCGCGATCACCCCGTTCGACTCCGACGAAGAGGCGCTGGAGCTCGCCAACGGCGTGAAGTACGGCCTCGCCGCGTACGTGTGGACGAACGACCTCAAGCGCGCCCACAACTTCTCGCAGGCCATCGAGGCCGGCATGGTGTGGCTCAACTCGAACAACGTCCGCGACCTCCGCACCCCGTTCGGCGGCGTCAAGGCCTCCGGCCTCGGCCACGAGGGCGGCTACCGCTCGATCGACTTCTACACCGACCAGCAGGCCGTGCACATCACCCTCGGCCCCGCCCACAACCCGACCTTCGGCAAGGCCTGAGCCGAGGCAGACGCCCCGACCATCCGCACACGCAAGGACGCGACATGACCCACCGTGACGACATGACCCTCACCTCCTCGGGCTTCTACGTGAGCCAGGAGGCGCCGATCCACACCGACAACCCGGTACCGACGCCGGAGAGCCCGGCCCCCGACATCCTGCGCTGCGCCTACATGGAGCTCGTCGTGACCGACCTCGCCGCGTCGCGCACGTTCTACGTCGACGTGCTCGGGCTCTACGTCACCGCAGAGGACGACGAGGCGATCTACCTGCGCTCGACCGAGGAGTTCATCCATCACAACCTCGTGCTGCGTCAGGGCCCCGTCGCCGCCGTCGCCGCGTTCTCGTACCGAGTGCGCACCCCGGAGGACCTCGACCGGGCGGTCGCGTTCTACCAGGAGCTCGGCTGCCGCGTCGAGCGCCGCCCGAACGGCTTCGTCAAGGGCATCGGCGACTCGGTGCGGGTCACCGACCCGCTCGGATTCCCCTACGAGTTCTTCTTCCAGACCGAGCACGTCGAGCGTCTCTCGTGGCGCTACGACCTGCACACCCCCGGCGAGCTGGTGCGGCTGGACCACTTCAACCAGGTCACCCCCGACGTGCCCCGCGCGGTGAACTTCATGCAGTCGCTGGGCTTCCGCGTCACCGAAGACATCCAGGACGAGGGCGGCACCGTCTACGCCGCCTGGATGCGCCGCAAGCCGACGGTGCACGACACCGCCATGACCGGCGGCGACGGCCCCCGCATGCACCATGTCGCGTTCGCCACCCACGAGAAGCACAACATCCTCGCGATCTGCGACAAGCTCGGCGCGCTCCGCCGCTCGGACGCGATCGAGCGCGGACCCGGCCGCCACGGCGTCTCGAACGCGTTCTACCTCTACCTGCGCGACCCCGACGGCCACCGCGTCGAGATCTACACGCAGGACTACTACACCGGCGACCCCGACAACCCCGTCATCACCTGGGACGTGCACGACAACCAGCGCCGCGACTGGTGGGGCAACCCGGTGGTGCCGTCCTGGTACACCGAGGCCTCCCTCGTGCTCGACCTCGACGGCAACCCGCAGCTCGTCGTCGCCCGCACGGACGAGTCCGAGATGGCCGTCACGATCGGCGCCGACGGGTTCTCGTACACCCGCCCCGACGAGAAGGACGAGGAGCTGCCCAGCTGGAAGCAGGGCGAGTACAAGCTCGGCCACCAGCTCTAGGGCGGACTCGTCGCGTTTCGTCTCGCTCGTTCCTCGCTCGCGCAACGACCGGGTGAAAGGATCCGGTCGTTGAGCGAGCGAAGCGAGACGAAACGCCCTGGACTCACCAGACACGACAGGAGAAACGGATGCTGTCACCCGATGACATCGCGGCGATCGCCGACGAGCTGGCCGAGGCCGACCGCACGCACGGCGTGATCCCACGCATCACGGCGCGGTACCCCGACGCGACCGTCGAGGACTCCTACGCGATCCAAGGGGTCTGGCGCGACGCCAACGTCGCTGCCGGCCGGACGCTCGTCGGGCGCAAGATCGGGCTCACGTCGAAGGCGATGCAGCAGGCGACGGGAATCACCGAGCCCGACTACGGCGTCATGTTCGACGACACCGTGTACCGCTCCGGCGCGGAGATCCCGGTCGACGTCTTCTCCAACGTCCGGATCGAGGTCGAGCTCGCGTTCGTGCTCAAGACGCCGCTCGAAGGCCCCGACTGCACGCTCGACGACGCACTCGCGGCGATCGACTACGCCGTCCCCGCCCTCGAGGTGCTCAACTCGCACGTCGAGCTCGAGGGTCGCACGATCGTCGACACGATCGCCGACAACGCGGCCTACGGCGCGATGGTGCTGGGCACCGTGCGCAAGCGCCCCGACGAGATCGACCTGCGCTGGGTCCCCGGCGTCCTGAGCCGCAACGGCGAGATCGAAGAGACCGGCGTCGCCGCGGGTGTGCTGGGCCACCCCGCGACGGGCGTCGCATGGCTCGCCAACAAGTTCCACCAGCACGGCGCGCGCCTGGAGGCCGGCGAGATCATCCTCGCCGGATCGTTCACGCGCCCCATGTGGGTGTCGCGAGGCGATAGCGTGCTGTGCGACTACGGACCGATGGGAGTCATCGAATGCCGCTTCGTCTGACCCCGACCTTCCGCGACGCGCTCGCCGGCGCCGATCGTCCGCTGGCGGGCATGTGGGTGTGCACCGGATCTCCGCTCGTGGCAGAGATCTGCGCCGGGGCCGGCCTGGACTGGGTGCTCATCGACATGGAGCACTCCCCCAACGGCCTCGAGTCCGTCCTCGCGCAGCTGCAGGCCGTCGCCGCCTATCCGGTGACGCCGGTGGTGCGCGTGCCCATCGGCGACGTCGTGACGATCAAGCAGGTGCTGGATCTCGGAGCTCAGAACCTCCTGGTGCCGATGGTGTCGTCCCGAGCGGATGCCGAGGCCGCCGTGGCGGCCGTGCGCTATCCCCCGCGCGGCACCCGCGGTGTGGGCTCGGCGCTCGCACGCTCGGCGCGATGGAATCGTGTCGACGGGTACCTGCAGGACGCCGACGCCCACGTGTCGCTCTTCGTGCAGATCGAGACGACGGCGGGTGTCGAGGCCGCCGCCGAGATCGCCGAGGTCGACGGCGTCGACGGCGTCTTCGTCGGACCCTCCGACCTCGCCGCGTCGATGGGGGTGCTCGGCCAGCAGACACATCCGGATGTCGTCGCCGCCGCCCTGCGCGCATTCGACGCCGTGCGCGCGGCGGGCAAGCCGGTCGGGGTCAACGCGTTCGACCCGGCCGCGGCGGACGCCTACGTCGGGGCGGGAGCGGGGTTCGTGCTCGTCGGCGCCGACGTCGCACTCCTCGCGCGAGGGTCCGAGGCTCTCGCCGCCCGCTTCGTCCCCACCGACGCCGCCGGCGAGCGCACGTCGTACTGACGCGCCGGCAGCGGCATCCGCCCGATTCCCTCCCGTCGGCGGAACGTGGCACAGTGAACGCATGAAGAAGTGGGTCGTGCGGTTCGCGTCGCTGCTCGTGTTCAACATCCTCGTTCTGCTCGTGGTCGGCTGGCTCACGCCGGCGCGCGTGGGCTGGGCGGCGCTGTGGGCGGGCATCGTCCTGACGGCACTCGTCATCTGGATCAAGCCGCTCGTCGAGAAGTGGTTCCGTTCGATGGCGGCCAAGTCCGCCGGGCAGCGCACGAGGGCCGGCGAGAAGCTGGTCGAGTTCTTCCTGGCCTTCGCGGTCGCCTTCCTCGTGTGGATCGCCACCGTGCTGTTCACCGGCGTCTCGATCGGCGGCGGCATCTTCGGCGCGTTCTGGGGCTGGGTCCTGCCTCCCGTCTTCCTCCTCATCGGCTGGGCGATCTACGGCGCGATAGACGACAAGGTCGAAGGCCATGCGGGGACGCTCTACGACAAGGCGACCGGGACCCAGACCGCGGGGACGGATGCCGCGACCTCGGCGCCCGGGGTCCCGAGCCCTCGTGACACCTATCCCGGTGCACCGGCGCCCGCGACCGAAGCGGGTCGTCGCGAGCTGAACGACGGTCTCACCGACGAGCAGCGCCGCATGCTCGACGAGCTCGGAAAAGGCTGATTCGCCCGACCTGTCGATCGGGGACGGCGGAGATCGTCATAGGGGTGTCGCAATCCACCAGAAAGGACGACACCATGCGGTACGCACTGCTCCTGCACTACCCCGAGATGACACCCGAGGACCTCGGTCCCGAAGCGCTGGCCGAGGGCATGCGCGAATTCGACGAGTATGCCAAGGCGCTCGACGAGGCCGGCGTGCTGATCTCCGCCGAGGTGCTCCAGCCCTCCGCGGTGACGACGACCGTGACCGCGGCCGACGGCTCGCTCCGCGTGCAGGACGGCCCCTTCGCCGACACGAAGGAGCAGCTCGGGGGCACCTTCGTCATCGACGTCGACGACCTCGACGCGGCGATCGCGTGGGCGGGGCGAGCTCCGTCGGCGGGCTGGGGTGCCGTCGAGGTGCGGCCGAGCGCGACCCATTTCCACGACGGCGCCTGGACGACCTTCGCGCGCTGATGCCGACGGATCCCGCGCCCCCTCCGCACAGCGGCGGCGCGCTGCACGGAGCACCCGGGAGCGTGGATCCCGATGACGCCGCACGCCAGCACGCCGCCCTCGCGGTCGCCGAGCGCGCCGCGCGGGCGTCGTACGGCCGCATCCTGTCGATCCTCGCCGCCTCCACGAACGACCTGGCCCTCGCCGAGGACGCCCTCGCCGACGCATTCGAGCGCGCGCTGCGCACGTGGCCGGATGCCGGCATCCCCGCCAATCCCGAAGGGTGGCTGGTCACCGTGGCTCGCAACCGCCTGCGCGACGCTCTGGGCTCCGCGTCGCACCGCCGCGGCGTTCCCCTCGACGAGGGGATCGCCGCAGCGCGCGCCGACGAGCATGCCGTCGACGCGCTCACGGCGCTCGAGCAGAGCGAGGCGATCCCCGACAAGCGACTGGAGCTGCTGTTCGCCTGCGCGCACCCGGCGATCGACCCCGCGGTCCGGACCCCGCTCATGCTGCAGACCGTGCTCGGCTTCGACGCCGCCGCCATCGCCGGCGCGTTCGGGGTCGAGCAGGCGACGATGGCGCAGCGGCTCGTGCGCGCGAAGCGGCGCATCCGCGACGCCGGCATCCCGTTCCGCATTCCGACGCGCACCGACATGCCCGCTCGCCTGCCCGCGGTGCTCGAGGCTATCTACGGCGCCTACGCGATCGGCTGGCTCGATCAGGGCGACGAGCCGCGGGAGTCGCTCGCCGATGAGGCGCGCTGGCTCGCGGTGCTCACGGCGACGCTCCTCGGCGACGAGCCGGAGGCATGGGGACTCGCCGCGCTTCTCACCTACGCGCAGTCCCGAGCGCCAGCACGAGCCGAGGAGCCCTGGCCACCGCTCGACGAGCAGGATCCGACGCTCTGGGACCGCGCGCTCATCGCCGAAGGCGCCGCGCTGCTGCGCCGCGCCTCCGCTCTCGGCCGACCGCTCGGCCGCTTCCAGCTCGAGGCTGCCATCCAGGCCGTGCACTGCGACCGTGCCCGGACCGGCGAGCTCGACATCGAGTCGCTGGTGAAGCTCTACCGGGGCCTCGTCGCCATCGCACCGACCGACGGCGCGCGGGCCGCGCTGGCCGCCGCGGAGGACCGGCTGGGCGCCCGATGATCGTCCCGCAACCGCCCCCTGAGTAAACCTGTTGACTCACTGCGAGTCAACTGGTTTACTCATTGTGTGTCCGACCGGCTGACCTTCACCCTCCACGAGCTTCTCGCGGAGCTCGACGCCTTCGCGGACGCCGCATTGCGGTCCGGCTACGGCGTGACGTTCAACCACTTCCAGTTCCTTGCGGTGCTGTACGACGCCGAGCCCGCCGACATGACGACGCTCGCGCACTGCCTCGGAGTCACCAAGGCCGCGGTCAGCAAGCGCGTCCCTGCGCTCGTCGAGGAGGGGTGGATCACCGCGCAGTCCCCGCCCGGGGCCGGCCGCAGCATCCTGCTCTCCCTCACACCCAAGAGCACCGAGCTGGTGCGTGACGCGGGCGCCGCGCTCGAGCGGGAGTTCGCCGCGATGCTCACCGACCCGGCGCTCGGGGACGACCCGATCGACGCGCCTCGTCTGAACGCACAGCTCATCGCCCTCACCGCCTTCGTCAAGCAGCAGCCCTCGCCCCGCGGACGCACGGCCATACCAGAGGAGATCCGCGCATGAACGCTCCCCGCATCCTCGTCGTGATCGGCACGCCGCTCGCCGGCAGCCTCAATCACGCGCTCGCCCACTCCTACGCCGACGCGGCGCGCGCCGCCGGCGCCGAGGTGCGCCTCGTCGACCTCGCGCGCGACGCGGTGCCGCGGCATCCGTCGGACCGCAACGAGATGCGCCTCCCCCGCAGCGATGCCGACGTGCCGCTCGACCCTGAGGTCGCCGCCTACGTCGCCGACGTCGATTGGGCGGATCACCTGGCCTTCTTCTTCCCCCAGTGGTGGGGCTCGTACCCGGCGGCACTCAAGACCTGGATCGACCGCGTCTTCCTGTCGGGCTTCGCCTACCGCTACCGCGCCACCGGCCGCCTGTGGGACAAGCTGCTCACCGGCCGCACGGCGCGCATCGTGATGACGATGGACTCCCCGAAGATCTGGAACGCCTGGGCCTATCGCAACGCCGCCATCCGGTCGCTGCGCAACGCGACGCTGGAGTTCTGCGGCATCCGCGTCCGCGCCGTCACGCGGCTCGCAGAGGTGCGCCACCGCAGCGACGCCGACCGCGAGCGCTGGGTCGGCGGCATGGCATCCCTCGGGGCGACGGATGCCGGATCCGTCGTCGCGCGCGAGAGCGAGGAGCTCGTCCCGGCGTGACGTGCGCCGGACGCGCCTCCCGGGGGCCTCAGCCTTCTCGCACGGCCACGACGACCTTGCCGCGTGCTCGCCCTTCTCCGTGCCAGGCCAGCGCAGCAGGCACCTCGCTCAGGCTGAAGACCCGATCGATGTGGATGTCGAGGTCACCGCTCGCGCATGATCTCGCCACCGAAGCGAAGCCTGCGGGACCCTGCCGAACGATGAGCAGGCCGAGGTGCGCGCGGGTCAGCACGCCGAGCAGCCGCCCGACCGTGACCATCCGGAGAACGGCCCGGCTGGTGCCGCCGATCACGACGCAGCGCCCGCCCTTCGCGAGCGCGCGCCGATAGGCGAAGATCGATCGACTGGCGACGAGGTCGACGATCAGGTCGTACGGACCCGTGCGTGTGAAGTCATCGCGTCGGTAGTCGAGGGTCGCGTCGGCGCCGAGCACCCTCAGGAAGTCCTGCTTGCCGGCATTGTCGACCGCCGTGACGTGCACTCCCTTCGCGCTCGCCAGCTGCACCAAGAACGAGCCCGACCCGCCGCCGGCGCCGTTGATCAGCATCCGCGACCCGGGAGCCGCAAGGGCAACGGCCTGCGACGCGATCGCCCCCGCCTGAGGGATCGTCGATGCCTCGGCGAACGAGAGCTCCTTCGGCTTGTGCGTCAGCGCAGACTCCGGCGCCACCGCGTACTCGGCGAATCCCCCTTTGCGTGCGAGGTTGTCGCCGAACACCTCGTCGCCGACGACGAAACGGCTCACGCCCTCGCCGACGGCGACGATTCGACCGGCGATGTCGGAGCCCAGAGTATGGCGCGCGGGCCGGATGAGTCCGCCGAAGCGCGAATAGCCGGGACTTCCGCGCAGTCCCTCCCAATCCGAGAGATTGACCGAAGTCGCCACGACTTCGACGAGCACCTCACCGCGCGACGGAATCGGTGTGGGGACTTCTCGCAGCGTGAGAACCTCGGGCCCGCCGTATCGTTCGTAGACCATCGCGCGCACGCGCTCACCATACAGGCGCGCACGAGGCGTCATGCGCGCTCGGCGGCCTCGACCACGTTCGTCATGAGCAGGGCGACCGTCATGGGGCCGACGCCGCCGGGGTTGGGCGACAGGTACCCGGCGACCTCGGCGACGTCCGGGTGCACGTCGCCATACACCTTGGACTTGCCGGTCTCGGGGTCTTCCTCGCGCGTGACGCCGACGTCGAGCACGGCGGCGCCGGGCTTGACGTCCTCGGCGCGCACGATGTGCTTGACGCCCGCGGCCGCCACGATCACGTCGGCCTGGCGCAGGTGGCGCGGCAGGTCGGTCGTGCCGGTGTGCGTCAGCGTCACGGTCGCGTTGATCTCGCGGCGGGTGAGCAGCAGGCCTATCGAGCGCCCGATCGTGACCCCGCGGCCCACCACGACGACATCCTTGCCCCTGAGGTCGTAGTCGTTGCGCAGCAGCAGCTCGATCACGCCGCGCGGCGTGCACGGCAGCGGCGTGGTGATCGGCCCGTTCACGTTGAGCACCAGCCGGCCGAGGTTGGTCGGATGCAGGCCGTCGGCGTCCTTCGCGGGGTCGATGCGCTCGAGGATCGCGTCGGTGTCGATGTGCTTCGGCAGCGGCAGCTGCACGATGTAGCCGTGGCACTCCGGGTCGGCGTTGAGCTCGTCGATCAGCGCCTCGACGTCGGCCTGCGTGGCGTCGGCCGGCAGCTCGCGCTGGATCGAGTTCATGCCGATGGCCTCGGACTCGCGGTGCTTCATGCCGACGTACAGCTGCGACGCCGGGTCGGCGCCGACGAGCACCGTCGCGATGCCGGGCGTGATGCCCTTCGCCTTCAGCGCCGCGACGCGCTCGCGGAGCTCCTCCTTGATCCGGGCCGCCGCCGCGCGCCCGTCGAGCTTCTGCGCGGTCACTGCTCGAGCCCCGGGTAGAGCGGGAAGGCTGCGGTCAGCGCGGCGACCCGCGCCCGCAGCGCCTCGACGTCGGCGTTCGGCAGGAGCGCGAGGGCGATGACATCCGCGACCTCGGTGAACTCCGCATCGCCGAAACCGCGCGTCGCGAGCGCCGGCGTGCCGATGCGCAGGCCCGAGGTGACCATGGGCGGCCGCGGGTCGTTCGGCACCGCGTTGCGGTTGACGGTGATGTGGATCTC
This sequence comes from Microbacterium sp. LMI12-1-1.1, assembly GCF_040676455.1. Classification (NCBI taxonomy): domain Bacteria; kingdom Bacillati; phylum Actinomycetota; class Actinomycetes; order Micrococcales; family Microbacteriaceae; genus Microbacterium; species Microbacterium sp. LMI12-1-1.1. The sequence goes on from NZ_JBEGIA010000016.1 coordinate 485,036, forward strand.
GTGGAGCAGGTCCTCGGCCTGCTTGCCGTCGATCTCGGCGTTGCGGAGGTCGACGAGCACGAGGTGCACGTCGGTGCCGCCCGAGCGGACCGCGATGCCGGCATCCTTCACATCCTGCTGCGACAGGCGCTCGGCGATGACGTGCGCGCCGCGCAGGACGCGCTCCTGGCGCTCCTTGAACTCGGGGGTCGCGGCGAGCTTGAACGCGGTCGCCTTGGCGGCGATCACGTGCATGAGCGGGCCACCCTGCTGGCCCGGGAACACCGCGGTGTTGAGCTTCTTGGCGAGGTCGGCGTCGTTCGTGAGGATGAAGCCCGAGCGAGGGCCGCCGATGGTCTTGTGCACGGTCGACGAGACGACGTGGGCGTGCGGCACCGGGCTCGGGTGCAGGCCGGCGGCCACGAGGCCGGCGAAGTGCGCCATGTCGACCCACAGCAGCGCGCCGACCTCGTCGGCGATGGCGCGGAAGGCGGCGAAGTCGAGCTGGCGCGGGTAGGCGGACCAGCCGGCGATGATCACCTTGGGCTGGTGCTCGATCGCAAGGCGACGCACCTCGTCCATGTCGATGGTCGAGGTCTCGGGGTCGACGCCGTAGGCGACGATGTTGTAGAGGCGACCCGAGAAGTTGATCTTCATGCCGTGGGTGAGGTGGCCGCCCTGGTCGAGCGAGAGGCCGAGCAGCGTGTCGCCGGGGCGCGCGATGGCGTGCAGCACGGCGGCGTTGGCCGTGGCGCCGGAGTGCGGCTGGACGTTCGCGAACTCGGCGCCGAACAGCGCCTTCGCACGCTGGATGGCGAGCTCCTCCGCGACGTCGACCTCTTCGCAGCCGCCGTAGTAGCGGCGGCCGGGGTAGCCCTCGGCGTACTTGTTGGTGAGCACCGAACCCTGCGACTGCAGCACCGAGACGGGCACGAAGTTCTCGGAGGCGATCATCTCGAGGTAGCCGCGCTGGCGCTCGAGCTCGCGGTCGAGCACCTGGGCGATCTCGGGATCGACCTCGGAGAGAGGGGCGTTGAAGAACTGATCGGTCATGCGATCTCCTGACGACGGCTTGCTGGATAATCCCCGGGGCGGGGTCACATCGGCCCAGGCGTGCGGTCGAATGCCGTAGTCGGTCGCTCCCCGGTGGTGTCCCACCTCAACGCCAGTCGCGACACCCCGAGCATAACGGACGCCGGGTGACGCCTGCATCGGCGGTTCCGGTAGGCTGAACCGCATCCTTTTTGTTAGGACTCTTTACATGAATCGTCGACGAGGACGGACTGCCGCCGCAGCGGTCCTCGTCGTCGCGCTGCTGGCCGGCTGCGCGCCGGTCGCACAGAATGGAGACACCGTGTCGCTTCCCGCCGTCGTCCCCGCGCCCGTCTCGATCGAGGCGGGGTCCGGTGCGCCGTTCCGGCTGTCGTCCGCCACGACGGTGACCGGAGAGAAGGATGCCGCCGCCGCCCTCGCATCGGTCGTCCAGGCCCGCGCCGGACTGGCCCTGGCATCCGTCGACGACGGAGCCGCCATCGACCTGCGGATCGACCGCTCGGCGGGCTCGGGCGCCGAGTCGTACCGCATCGCGGTAGACGAGGCATCCGTGGTCGTCACCGGCGTCGACGCGGCCGGTCTGTTCTACGGCGTGCAGACGCTCGGCCAGCTGATCGCCCGCGACGGCGGCGAGTGGACCGTGCCGGCGGTCACGATCGCAGACACCCCGCGCTTCGCGTACCGCGGCGTCATGCTCGACGTCGCCCGCCACTTCCACCCGGTCGAAACCGTCAAGGGGTACATCGACCGCGCGGCCTCGCTGAAGCTGAACGCGCTGCACCTCCACCTCACCGACGACCAGGGCTGGCGCATCCACCTCGACTCGCGTCCTGAGCTGACCGCGCGCGCCTCGGCCACCGCTGTCGGCGGAGATGCCGGCGGGTTCTACTCGAAGGACGACTACCGCGAGATCGTGGAGTATGCGGCATCCCGGCACATGATCGTGGTGCCCGAGGTCGACATGCCCGGCCACACGCACGCCGTCGGCCTGGCCTACCCGGACCTCGCCGAGGACCCGACGATCAGCGATCACATGCGGGAGATCATCCGAGACTACGGCGGCGAGGAGCCCCGCGCCGGCGTGCCGTACGAGGGCATGGCCGTCGGGTTCTCCTCGGTGAAGGTGCATGAGGAGGCGACCTACGACTTCGTCGCCGACGTGTTCGGCGAACTCGCCGCGATGACGCCGGGGCCCTACCTCCACTTCGGAGGCGACGAGTCGCTCTCGACCAATGACGAGGACTTCGCGGCGTTCGTCACCCGCGCGAGCGCCATCATCGCCGACCTCGGCAAGACACCGGTCGCGTGGCACGAGGCCGGCGCCGCGGCCGACATCGCAGACACCACCCTCGGTCAGTACTGGGGCTACCGCACACCCCAGGAGGGCATGGCCGAGAAGGCACGTGCCTTCGTCGACAACGGCGCGCAGCTGATCCTCTCCCCCGCCGACGCCATCTACCTCGACATGAAGTACCCCACCGGTCCCGAGCTCGGCCTCACGTGGGCGAACGGGCCGACGAGCGTCGAGCGCGCCTACTCGTGGGAGCCGTCGGACGTGATCCCGGGGATCGACGACTCCGGCATCCTCGGCGTCGAGGCGCCCCTGTGGACGGAGACGATCAGCACGGCGGCCGACATCGACACCATGGCATTCCCGCGGGCGGCCGCGGCCGCCGAAGCAGCCTGGTCGCCGAAGACAGGGACGAGCGAGCTGCGCACGTGGGCCTCCTTCCGCGAGCGCGTCGGCGCACTCGGACCACTGTGGACGAGCATGGGCATCGGCTTCCACCCGTCCGAGGAGATCCCCTGGGCCACCGAATGACCCGTCTCCGCACGAACGCCGCCCACTGACCGGGAGACCGCATGAGCACCCTCGTCCACTCCGTACGCCTGCTGGGCTCCGCCGCTGTCGACAGCGGTCGCGACGACGCGTGGGCGCTGTTCGACGGCGAGCGGGTCGTGGCGGCGGGCGCCGGCGACGAACTCCCCCGTGCCGACGAGACGGTGGACGGCGGGGGCGGATGCCTCGTCCCGGGCTTCGTCGACATCCACGGGCACGGCGGTGGCGGTGCCGGCTTCGACGACGGCCCGGACGCCATCGCCACCGGCCGCGCGATCCACCGTGCACACGGGACGACGCGCGCCGTGCTGTCGCTCATCACCGCCCCGATCGATGAGCTCGCCGCACGCGTGGCCATGGTGGCCGATCTCTGCGACGCCGATCCCACGATCCTCGGCTCGCACCTCGAGGGCCCCTTCCTCGACCCCGGCCACAAGGGCGCGCACACCGAGTCCCTGCTGCGTGCGCCGGACGCGGCATCCGTCGATCGCCTGATCGAAGCGGGCCGCGGCACCATCCGCCAGGTCACGCTGGCCCCCGAACGGCCGGGTGCGTTCGATGCGATCCGGCGCTTCGTCGACGCCGGCGTGGCCGTCGCCGTCGGCCACACCGACGCGGATGCCGCCACGACCCGCCGCGCGTTCGACGCCGGCGCGACGCTGCTGACGCACGCGTTCAACGCGATGCCCGGCATCCACCACCGCGCGCCCGGCCCCGTGGTCGCAGCGCTCCGCGACGACCGCGTCACGCTCGAGGTCATCGCCGACGGCGTCCACGTCGACCTCGAGCTGATCGCGACGCTCTTCACGGTCGCCGGCGACAGGATCGCCCTCATCACCGACGCGATGGCGGCCGCCGGCTCGCAGGACGGCCGGTACGAGCTCGGCGGTCTGGGCGTGCGCGTCACCGACGGCGTGGCGCGGCTGGAACAGGGAGGCGCGATCGCCGGCTCGACCCTCACGCAGGACGCCGCCCTGCGCCACGTCGCGGGTGCGGGCGTCCCCCTCGATGTCGTCGTGCGCGCGCTCGGCGCCCAGCCCGCGCGCGCGATCGGCCGCGACGATCTCGGGACCCTCGACATCGGCGCACTGGCCGACGCCGTGCTGCTCGACGCGGGCCTCGCGGTCCGCCGGGTGTGGGTCGCCGGCAGCGCCGTCTGACACCCGGCGCCTCAGCGGGATCGGCTCAGCTGGATCGGCTCAACGGGCTCGGCTCAACGGGCTCGGAGTGATCGCGGGTCGTCACCGCCGCACCGGCGTGGTAACCGCCGTGCAGAACGAATGCAGGCGGGGCCGAAGGTCCCTCCCCCGAGATACCTTCGAGCCCCGCCATGTCCGCGACTTCGCCGCGGGGGGCGGCCGCCGTCATGCCCCACACAAGGGCGGCCAACCACTCTGACCAAAGAGACCGCGCGCGGGGCGATCTATTACGTCACTTCCTCAGAATTTCTCGGAGTCGGGAACCGCGGCGGGCGACGATCATCCGCCACTGGTCAAATCGCATCACGGCGACGACAATGGAACGAGCCGCGCCGCTGATCGCGACGCGAACCCGGGATGCACGACGTTCGCCGTGCGCCCGCGGGACTGGGGGCCTCATGGATCACGACGAAGTGCGCGAGCACGATCCCGACGTCGTCGCAGACACCGACCTGGTGCTGCAGACGCGCTCGGGCGACACCTCGGCGTTCGCCGAGCTGTGGCGGCGTCACTATCGCGCGGGGGTCACGGTCGCCCGCAACATGACGTCCAGCCTCGATGCCGACGATCTCGTGCAAGAGGCCTACACGCGCATCTACCACTCCATCGTCAACGGCGGCGGGCCCACGGGATCCTTCCGTGCCTACCTCTTCACGAGCATCCGCAACACCGCTGCGGCCTGGGGTCGCGCACGGCGCGAGACGCCGTACGAAGAGCTCGACGGCGTCGAGGACCCCTCCGGCGCCGAGCACGAGAGCGAGGCCGCGCTCGACCGCAGCCTCACCCACCAGGCGTTCCGGAGTCTGCCCACCCGGTGGCAGGAGGTGCTCTGGTACTCCGAGATCGAGCGGATGAAGCCCGCCGAGATCGCACCGCTCCTCGGAATGAAGGCGACCGCCGTCGCGCAGCTGACGTTCCGTGCCCGCGAAGGGCTCCGCGAGGCGTGGATCCAGGCACATCTGCGCTCGATCGCCGACGGGTCGGACTGCCAGTGGACCATCGAGCGCCTCGGAGCCTACGCGCGCCACAATGTCGGCCGCCGCGACCACATGAAGGTCGAGCGGCACCTCGCGGGCTGCGTGCGGTGCTCGATCGTCGCCAGCGAGGCCAAGGAGGTCTCGAGCCGGCTGGCGCTGGTGCTGCTCCCCCTCGCCCTCGGCGCGGTCGGCACCACCGGCTACCTCGCGACGATGCAGGGCGGCGGCGCATCGCTGGTCGCACTGGCCGCGATGCCGTCGAGCGTCGTCCAGGGCGGCGTGGCCGCGAGCCCCGTCGGCGTGACCGGTGCGGCCGCAGGATCCACGAGTGCGGCGGCGAGCACCACCGGCGCCGCGGCGAGCGCCGCCGGCGGCTCGGCGACCGCCGGCAGCGGACTCGGCGCCGGCGCCGCGGCCGTCAGCACGAGTGCCGGAGCCGCCGGCGCGGCCACCGCCGTCGGAACGACCACCGCCGTGGCGGCGAGCGCTGCCGGCGGATCCGTCGCCGTCGGCATCGGGGCCGCATCCGGGCTCGCCGCGGCGAGCCTCGTCGTCGTCGGCGGTGTCGTGGCGGCAGCCGTCGGGCTTCCTCCGGCAGCTCCCGCGCCCATACCGGCGAGCGTGGTCGACTCCACCGTCCTCACCCCCACCGAGGTGACCGAGAACGAAGACGCCGACGACGCCGAGGGCGTCGAAGACGGCATCCTGCAGCTGCCGGCGCCCGGTCCGGGTCCGTCGGACCTCCCGCTGATCGCGGAGCTCGGAACAGTGGAGGAAGGACAGGCCGGCAACGCGGCCACGCCTCGCAACGGCGGCGCCGCCGGCAGCGGCGACGACGCCGGCACCGGAACGCCCCCGGAAGAGGGCAGCGGCGCCGGCAACGGCAACACCGGCAGCGGCGGCGCCGGCAACGGCGGCGCCGGCAACGGCGCCGGCAATGGGAACCCGGGCGAGAACGGCACCCCCACGAACGGCACGGGCAGCGGCAACGGCGGCACCACCGGGAACGGCGGAACCACCGGAAACGGCACCCCCCCGAACGGCACCGGCAACGGCAACGGCGGCAACACTGGCAACGGTAACGGCAGCAACACCGGCACCGGCACCGGCAACGGCAACGGCGGCAACACCGGTGAGGGGAACGGCGCGGAGAACGGCAAGCCGAACTCCTCTGGAACGGTGAACAGCTCGGCGCATCCGTACGGCTCGGCCGCCGTACTGGACCTCGAGGTCAGGCCCGCTCGCGGTGGCCGTCCCGCGGGTTCGACGCCCGCCGCGCCGATCGCGTCGGCAGCACTGGCCCACGCGCCGGCTGCCGCTGTGGAATCCGACACGGATGCCGGACCTGCAGCCGCCTCGACGCCCGCGGGCGCTGGGACCTCGGTCGCGCCGTAGCCCCACCGTCTGCACGGCGCGATCCCCGCGTCGCGGGGCAACCCCCGAGGCGGCTGCGCCCGAGCCTCCGCCGTAGACTGGAGGCCATGTCCGACACGCCGAACGTCACGCCCGCACCGCCCGCCGAACCGGCGCCGGGAACCCGCGCGCCGCTCTCGGCGATCGACCTGGTCGCGTTCGTGTGCGAGATCTTCGCCTTCGGCACGCTCGCACTGTGGGGCTTCACGATGTGGCCGTTCCCGTGGAACATCGTGGCGGGTATCGCGGCGCCTGCCGTCGCCATCCTGCTGTGGGCTCTGTTCGTGTCGCCGCGGGCCGTGTTCGCGGTGCACCCGTTCGTGCGTGCGATCGTCGAGCTGCTCGTGTACGCGTCGGCGACGATCGCGTGGTGGTCGATGGGCAACGCCTGGATCGGGCTCGCCTTCGGCGTCGTCGCGGTCACCGCGGGGGTCATCGCCGGTCGCCGGCGTCTGTCGTGAACCCGGGCGCGGACGCGCTCGCCCTCCTGAGCGCCGAACTCGGAGACCGAGTCGACACCGCGCCGGAGTCGCTCGCCGCCGCGCGCGCCGACAAGTCGGGGCACGCGGCATCCGGTCAGCCCATCGCCGTCGTCCACGCGCGCAGTGTCGAAGACGTCCAGCAGACCCTCCGCATCGCAACCCGCACCGGCACCCCCGTCGTCACGCGCGGCGCCGGCACCGGCCTCGCGGGCGGCGCCAACGCGGGACAGGGCGAGATCGCCCTCTCGGTGCGCGGGATGGACCGCATCCTCGAGGTGCGCCCCGATGATCTGCTCGCCGTCGTCGAGCCCGGCATCCTGAACGCCGACCTCAACGCCGCTCTCGAACCGCTCGGGCTGTGGTGGGCACCCGACCCCGCGAGCCGCGCGATCTCCACCGTCGGAGGCAACATCGCCACGGGTGCCGGCGGCCTGCTCTGCGCCAAGTACGGCGTCGTGCGCGACGCCGTACTCGGTGTCGACCTCGTGCTCGCGGACGGGCGCCTGCTGCGGCTCGGCCACCGCACCGTCAAGGGCGTGACCGGCCTCGACCTGACCTCGCTCGTCATCGGCTCCGAGGGGACTCTCGGCGTCGTGGTCGGCGCCACGCTCAAGCTCCGTCGCCTCGTGCCCGGCGAGGTCTGCACGATCGCGGCCACCTTCCCCGACGTACGGACGGCGGCCGAGGCATCCGCCGCCGTCACCGCATCGGGTGCGCAGCCGGCGATCATGGAGCTGATGGATGCCGCGTCCCTCGCGGCCGTGCACGCGCTCCTCTCGCTCGACCCGCCCACGGCGGGGGCCGCCCAGCTCACGATCCAGACCGACGGGCCCGCTGCGGCAGCGGAGGCCGACGCGATCGCGGCGGTCCTGCGCATAGCCGGCGGCAACGTCGCCCTCTCTCACGACCGTGAAGAGGGCGAGCGGCTGCTCACGATCCGACGGTCGATGCATCCGGCCATGGAGTCGCTCGGCACGGCGCTCATCGAAGACGTCTCGGTGCCCCGCAGCGCCCTCCCCGCCATGTTCGACGAGATCGCGCGCGTCGAGCGCGAGCACGGGATGGTCATCCCGACCGTCGCCCATGCCGGCGACGGCAACCTGCACCCGAACTTCATCTTCGCCGGCGAGCCGGACGAGTCCGGAGTGATCGAGGCGCCCGAGCATGTCTGGGCGGCCGCCGACGACCTCTTCCGCGCCGCGCTGCGCCTCGGCGGCACGCTCACCGGAGAGCACGGGGTCGGTGTGCTGAAGCGCCGTTGGCTCGCCGACGAGCTGGGCGACGATCAGTGGGAGCTGCAGCGGCAGATCGCGCGCGTCTTCGACCCGCAGGGCATCCTCAACCCCGGCAAGGTGTTCGCCGCCTGACCCCCGCCTGACCCCCCTGACCCACGTCGCCAGATCAGGTGATTTGGCGGAGGTAGGAGAATTCGCGCGGAAACGTCCTACCCCGGCGAAATCACCTGATTTCGGCACGGGCACGCGGGCCGGAGGGAACGGTCAGGCGGCGGGAGGGAACACCTGGACGGGGTCGCCGGAGGGTGCCGGGCGACGCTGCGCGAGGACGATGGCGAGGATGCCGAGGGTCACCGGCGCCGCGAACGACGCGAGCTGTCCTAGCCCGAAGAGCAGAATCAGCCCATCGGCCTCGGTCCTGCTCTGGTCGATCCCCATCGCGATCGCCAGCACCTGGGCGAGGATCTGCGGCACGACGACGGCTGCGAGCGCCCACGCGGGTGCCCAGCGCAACCGTCCGGTCACGACCCCGGCGCGCGCGATCTGCACCACGAGCACGACCGCCGCCGAAACCTTCGCGGTCAGCGAGATGTAGCCCCAGACCTGATAGAACTCCGTCGTGCCCTCATCGAAAGGCATCGCCCACGTCAGCACGCGCTCCGCGAAGGGCCACAGCGCGAGGACGAGCGCCGCCGTCACGCCCAGCGGACGTCGCGCGACGATGCTCCCGCCGCGGCCAACGCCGAACGCGAAGACGAGCACGCTCGTCGAGAACGCGGCGATCGAACCCCAGTAGAGGACGGTGTGGAACGGCAGACTCGCCGCGAATGCGTTCGGCGCCGCGAACGCGGCGACGGCGCTCACGATGAGGAGCACGCCGCCGAGCATGAGGGTGCGCGGCAATCCGTCAGCTCGCGCGGGAGGCGCGTCTGCGCGGTATGGGGCGACGTGCGACGCGCCACCGGTGCCTCGTGGAACGGGTGGAGGGGCCGTCACGCCGTCGGCGGCATCCGTCATGCTGTCAGCCTAGGACTCAGATGCCCTGCCAGTCGGGCTTGTTGTCGTAGGCGTAGCGGTAGTAGTCCGCGCGGGAGAGCTGCGCTGCGGCCGCCTCGTCGACGACCACTGTCGCACGCGGATGCAGCTGGATCGCGGAGCCCGGCAGCGACGCCGACAGTGGGCCCTCGACGGCGCCCGCGACCGCCGCCGCCTTGCCCTCGCCGAACGCCAGCAGCACGAGGTGCCGCGCACGGAGGATGGTGCCGAGGCCCTGCGTGATGCAGTGCATGGGCACGTCGTCGACCGACGCGAAGAAGCGCGCGTTGTCACGGCGGGTCTGCTCGGTCAGCGTCTTCACGCGCGTGTGCGAGGCGAACGACGAGCCGGGCTCGTTGAAGCCGATGTGACCGTCGGTGCCGATGCCGAGGATCTGGAGGTCGATGCCGCCCGCCTCGCGGATGGCGGCCTCGTACTCCTCGCCGTGATGCTCGATGCCCTCGGGGGTGCCGTCCGGCGTGCGGATGCGCGACGGGTCGAGCCCGAGCGGCTCGACGACCTCGCGGGTGATGACCGAGCGATAGCTCTCGGGGTGCGCCGGGTCGATGCCGACGTACTCGTCGAGCGCGAACCCGCGCACGCGCGACACGTCGACGCCCTCCAGCCGCGTGCGCAGCGCCTCGTAGACGGGCAGTGGCGTCGATCCGGTCGCGAGCCCGAGGACGGTCTCGGGGTTCGCGCGCAGCAGACCGGCGATGTGGTCGGCGACGAGCGCCCCGGCCGCCGCCTTGTCTCGGACGATGACGATCTCAGCCATGAACCAGTGCCTCCTCGGCGTCGTGTGCGGCGTCGCCGTCCGCACCCACCAGAGCCGCGCCGAGCGCCGCGGCCGGAGACCCCGGCGGCAGCAGCTCGACCCGTTCGGTCAGATGCAGCGAGCGCATGAACGGGGATGCCTCGGCGCTGGCCGACAGCTCGGCTGCGACATCCGTCATCAGTCGATCGCCCAAGGCCGTCACACCCCCTCCGAGCACCACGATATCGACGTCGGCCGTCAGCACCAGTACCCGCACCGCCGCCGCGACGCCGCGGGCCAATCCGGCACGCAGCTGGAGCGCCGACGGATCGCCCTCGTCCGCGGCGTCGAAGACGTCACGCACCGGCAGGGCCGAGCGCTTCGCCCACCGCTCGGCGATCGCGCCGCCGCCTGCGAAGGCCTCGATGCAGCCGCGCTGACCGCACCGGCAGAGCGGGCCGCTCGGGTCCACGGAGATGTGGCCGACCTCGCCGGCGGTGCCTCGCGCGCCGCGCCACAGCACGCCGTCCGACACGATACCCGCGGCGATGCCGGTGCCCAGATTGAGGTAGGCCATCGAACCCGGCGCGGGCGAGCCGTTGCCCGTGTGCAGCGCATGAGCGCCGAGTGCGGCGGCCTTCACATCGTTCTCGACCTGCACCGGCCCGCCCAGTCGCGGGGTGACGAGCCGCAGCTGCGGCGCCACCATGGTCGCGAGGTCGAGCTCGTCGACGCCGAGGTTCACCGCGTGCACCACGCGACCCGTGCCCGGCTCGATCTGCCCCGGGATGCCGACCCCGACCGACCGCACGGCCGAGAGGTCCACACCGGCTTCGGCCCCGAGGGCGCGCACGGCGTCCACGACCGTCTGGGCCACGGCATCCGGACCCCAGCCGGTGGCCATGCGGATGCGGCCGGCGATCGCTCCTGCGGAGTCGACCGCGACGGCGTCCGTCTTGGTGCCGCCCACGTCCAGCCCGACCTTCATCGGCCGGCCTCCCCACGGAAGGCCGCGTCGTCGTGCGCGCGCATCAGCCCTTGACCGCCCCCGCGACGAGTCCGCTGGTCATGCGGCCCTGGACGATCACGAAGAACACGATCACCGGGATCGCGACGATGGTGGAAGCCGCCATCACCTCGCCCCAGTCGATCGCCCGGCTCGAGCTCTGCTGCACGAAGCCGCGCAGCCACAGCGGCAGTGTCTGGTTCTCGGCGTTCATGATCACGAGGGCGACGGTGAACTCGTTCCAGCACTGCAGGAAGGCGAAGACGCCGGAGGCGACGAGCCCGGGCGCGAGCAGCGGCAGGGTGATGCGCATGAACGCCTGGGTGCGGCTGAGGCCGTCGACCATCGCCGCCTCTTCGAGCTCGGCGGGGACGCCGACCACGAAGCCGCGCAGCATCCACACGGTGAACGGCACGACGGCCGCGATGTACAGCAGGCTGAGGCCGAAGATGTTCGAGAGCAGCCCCAGCTCGCTCATCATCTTGTACTGCGCGATGAACAGGCCCTCGGCCGGCAGCATCTGGATGACGAGGATCGCGAGGATGAACGAGAGACGGCCGCGGAAGCGGAACCGGCTGATCGCCACCGAGGCGAGGAAGGCGAACAGCAGGCAGCAGAACACCGCGATGATCGTGACCGAGAGGCTGATGCCCAGCGCGCTGAAGAACGAGCCGTCGATCACGCCGCGGTAGTTCGCGAACGAGCCGCCGAACGGGACGAAGGTCGGCGTGAAGGACTCCAGCGTCGCCGACGAGAGCATCGACGAGTTGAACATCCAGTAGACCGGGAACACCCAGATCAGCGCGACGAGGATCGCCAGGATGCTCCAGCCCCAGGTCGCGGCGGAACCGCGCCGGCGGCGCTTCGGGGCGGGCGCCGAGGGGCGGGCGGATCCGGACCGGGGCGGCGCCTGCGTAGGCGCGAGTTGTGCGGACGCGGACATCAGACCTGGTCCTCCTTCAAGAGACTGCGGATGTAGAACCAGCTGAGGACGATCGTGAGCGCGAGGACGAAGATCGCCATCGCCGCACCCTGACCGAAGTTGAGGCCGGCGACGCCCATCTTGTAGATGTACGTGCCCAGCAGGTCGTAGTCGCTCGAGTTCGAGCCGGCGTCCTGCAGCATCGTGATCTGCGTGAAGACGCGCAGATCCCAGATGAGGTTGAGCAGCAGCACGATCATGAGCACCGGGCGGATGATCGGCAGCACGATGTACTGCAGACGCTGCCAGCCGGTCGCGCCGTCGAGCTGGCTGGCCTCGACCATCTCCGTCGATACCTGAGTGAGTCCGGCGTAGGCCGAGAAGGCGACGAAGGGCACTGACATCCACGTCACGATGATCGACGCGACGATGAAGAAGACGAACGGCTCGCCGCCGATCCAGTTGAACTGGTTCATGTCGACGCCCGGAATGAGGTCGAGGAGGTAGTTGACGACGCCGCGACGGCGGTCGAAGAGCCAGATCCACACCGTCATCGCCGCGACGACCGGCATGGCCCAGGCCAGCAGCAGCGCGATCTGCAGGGTGATGCGCACGCCCGACGGGACGCGGGTCATCAGGAGGGCGAGCCCCATGCCGATGACGACCGTGATCAGCGCCGTGACCAGGCAGAAGATCACCGAGCGCACCGCGACCTCCCAGAAGGTGGGGCTCGTGGCGACCGCGATGTAGTTCTCGAGTCCGACGAAGTCGGGGGCCTTGCCGCCGAGCTGCTGCAGCGCGCCGTACTTCTGGAAGGACGTGATGACCTGCCACACGACGGGATAGCCCATGCCGAACAGCAGGATCGCGATCGCGGGGATGAGCAGGGCGTAGGGAACGGGTGAGCGGCGTCGGCCGCCGACGGATGCTTCGGTGTCGGCGTCGCGGCCGGCGCCGCGCTTGCCGGACGCTTTCAGTGTGGTGGGGGCAGGAACCGCCATGCCCGCCTCCTTCAGGGGTATCGCAGGGGACCGGGGTCGCGGACGCGTGTCCGCGACCCCGGCAGTGGTGCAGGTCTCAGCCGTTGATGATGGCGTCGATCTTCTCGTCGTACTCCGCGGCCAGCTCCGGGATGTCGCCGCCCGCTGCGACCTTGCCGAAGAACTCCTCGAGGATCTTCTGGCCCTCGACCGCCGCCCAGCCCGGCGCGGCCGGGGTGAGCTTCGAGTTCAGCGCCGAGTCGATGAGCGCCGTGGCGAAGATGTCGTCGCCCAGCGAGTCGACGAACTTCGTGTTCGCGGGGCCGAGGCCGTTCTCGCCGAGCATCTGCTGGTACTCGTCGGAGAAGATGATGCGCATCAGCTCCTTGGCGCCCGCCTGCTTCTCGCTCTTGGCCGAGATGCCGATGTTCGAGCCGCCGGCGAAGACGGGAGCCGCCTCGCCCGCGGTCGTTCCCGGGAGCGGGAAGACGCCGAAGGTGTCGTCGTTCCACTCGCGGACCTCGGACACGGTGCCGTCGTCAGCGGTCTTCTCCTCGACGAAGTCACCGATCGACCAGTGCGCCCAGCCGGGTGCGATGATCGTGGCGGCCGTCGGCGGGTTGCCGTTCTTGTCGTTGTTGATGTTGACCCACGGCGTGCTGTCATCCTCGGTCGCCGGAGCGTTGGAGGCGTTCGTGAACAGGTCCTGGAACTGCTCGAGGCCGGTGATGGTCTTCTCGTCGCTCAGCGTCGAGACCCAGGTGTCGCCGTCCTTCGTGGCGAGCTCGCCGCCGTTCGCGAAGATCCACGAGACGCCGTTGCGCCAGTCCTCGCCGCCGATGTAGAAGCCCGACTGGTCGGCCGTGCGCAGCGTCTTGACGTCCTCGTTGAACTCTTCGAGGGTCGTGGGCACCTCGAGGCCCGCGGCCTCCCAGATGTCCTTGCGGTAGGTGATGTAGCGCGAGCCGAAGTAGTACGGCAGCGCGTACTGCGCACCGTCGACCGTGCCGACGTCGACGAACGACTGGAGCAGGTCGGACCCGCCGAGGTCGTCGTAGATCTCGCTCAGGTCGCTGAACGCGCCCGAGGTGGTGAACGTCGGCGACCAGGTGTTGCCGATCTCGGTCACGTCGGGGGTGTTCTTCGCGTCGGGCAGCTGGTTGGCCAGCTTGGTCAGCGCGTCGCCCCAGGACTGCTCCTCGATCGTGAGGGTGCCGCCGGTCGCCTCGCTGTACGCGTCCTTCAGGTACTCGCGCAGCTCATCGGGGGTGTCTCCGCCCATGACCCAGAACGTGATGTCCTGGTCCTTGGCGCCGTCGGGGTCGAACCCCGAGGCGTCGTCCGATCCACCGGGGGTGGTCCCGCCGGCGCAGCCGGCGAGCACCAGTGCCGAGGCGCCGATGAGCGCCACGGCTCCAAGCGTCTTCTTCATGGTGTCTTCCTTCGTGTGTTCTCTTGGTGTTCGGGTGGGCCGGGTGACCCATCCGGGGGGAACCGGGGCTTCCGGGTGTGTGACCCGGAGGGTGGGACCGGGGCTCCGTGCGGAGCCTCCGGGGGGACAGCGCTGTGTCAGGACACCCCGAGTTGTCCTGACAGGACCATGACGGCTGCGCCGCGCAGGACGATGTCCTGGCCTTGCTCCGTCATCCGCACTCGCACGCCTTCGTCCACGGACGGCGCGAGCGTGCGCGCACGGAGGGTCTCGACGGCTTGCTCCGCGAGGGAGCCGCCGAGAAGTTCAGGGGGACCGGAGAGCACGATCTCAGAGACGTCCAGCGCACCGACGACGGGAGCGAGCGCGATGCCCAGCCGCTCCCCCGCGTCGCGCAGGATGCCCTCGTACGCTTCGGGATCGGATGCCGCGCTCAGCCGCGACGTCAGCGACGGCACCGACAGCCACGCCTCGAGGCATCCGACCTTGCCGCACGCGCACTGCGGGCCGCCGTCGGTGCCGACGGTGACGTGGCCGATCTCACCCGCGGCGAAGCGGCTGCCGCGCATGGGCTGACCGGCCAGCAGCAGCCCCGAGCCGACGCCTCGCCCGACCTTGACCAGCAGCACGTCGTCGGGGGCGCCGCCGAACGTGTACTCGGCGAGTACGGCGGCGTTGGCGTCGTTGGCGACCAGGACAGGAACCCCGAGCGCGCTGCGCAGCGCACCCTCGAGATCGAAGCCGGCCCAGCCGAAGTTCGGCGCCGTGAGGATCACACCCTGGTCGTCGACCACACCGGGCGTCCCGACGCCGATGCCGAGCACGGGGGCGTGCGAGTCGGCGACGAGCGCACGCGCCAGCTCGACGACCGTGGCGACGACGTCCTCGTCGGCGGGGAGCGCGACTTCGCGACGCGCGACGATGCTGCCGTCGAGCGTCAGCACGGCGCCGATGAAGGTGTCGCTGCCGGAGAGGTCGAGCCCGACGATGCGATGCCCGGCGTGATCGAGGTCGACCAGGATCGCGGGCTTCCCCGGACCGGACGCCTCGCGCACGCCCATCTCGGCGACGAAGCCGTCGGCGATGAGCTCGCCGACCAGGTCGGAGATGGTGACGCGGGTGAGGCCCGTCTCCCGGGAGAGGTCGGCCCGGCTCATCGCCCCCTGATGGAACAGGGTCTGGAGCACGAGCGCGCGGTTGTGGCCGCGGGCGTGCTCGGGGAGTACTTTGGTCCCCTGCCGCAGCGTGCGGCCGGGGACGAAGGCGCGAGCGTTCGCGGTGCTGTGCGGCGCGTCGGCAAGGGAAGGGCCGCGCTGCGCTTCCGTGTTGGGCATGTTTGTTAGTAGACCTTACGAACCCGCTTTGCGCAAGTCCGTGACGCCTATTTGCGCGGATGCTTTACAAAACCGTGACCTACCGGACATGAGCGGCCACCGCAGGCCTGGTCCATTTCCGGCTGTGACCGGCGATTCATCCGTGATGAGGCCGTGACCGTTCGGGGGGTTCGCGTCCCTTACCATAAGGGGAAGCGTTGATCACAGTCGGGGGTGTGGCGTGAGAGATCTGGCGACCCAGCCGCATGCCGAAGAGGCGTCTGCGGACGACGCCCTCGAGGGCGAGCAGGACGTCGACAGCGAGGCGACGGCAACGGCCGATTCCGCGCCGTCGCCTGCCATGGACGAGAAGGATGCCGTGACTCAGTCGGATGTCGTGACCGAGGACGTTGTCGCGCCCGCAGCCGGGTCCGAGGACCCCGCCGCAGTCGAGGCGGACAGCACCGAGGCGCAGGAGACGGATGCCGTCGCCGAGGCGCAGGAGACGGATGCCGCCGCCGAGGCGCAGGAGACGGATGCCGTCGCTGAGGCCGAGGAGACGGGTGCCGCCGCCGAGGCGCAGGAGACGGATGCCGTCGCTGAGGCCGAGGAGACGGGTGCCGCCGCCGAGGCGGAGGATCTCGAGGCCGAGGCCGAGGTGGACGAGCCCGAGGCCGGGGTGGACGAGCCCGAGGCCGAGGTGGCCGAGGCCGAGGCCGAGGTGGACGAGCCCGAGGCCGAGGTGGCCGAGGCCGACGACATCGACACCGACGCTGACGCCAATGAAGAAGCGGAAGCCGAGCAGCGCGCTGCCACCGAGGAGGACGCAGAGCCGGAGCTCGAAGCCGACCTCGCCGCCGAGGACGCGGCAGTCGCCGAAGCCGACGCCGAAGCGGAAGCCGACGCCGAAGCCGAAGCAGACTCCGGTGCCGACCTCGCGACCGTCGCAGTGGCGACCGCTGTGCTCGCACCCGCCGGACCCGCGCCCTCCCCCGCCGCGACGCCCACCGAGACGGCAGCCGATGGCTCGGTGTACGCGTGGGCGCCCGCGGAGCCGAAGGCGAAGAAGAAGCACACCGCCCTCTGGATCAGTGCGGCCGCCGGCGTCGCAGTGGTCGGACTGGTCGTCTCTTCGCTCGTGCTCATCGCACCGGGCACCGCCGTCGCCGGAGTGCCCGTCGGCTGGCTCACCCCGGGCGCCGCCGCCGAAGCCATCGAGCAGCGCCTCGCCGAGACCACGGTCGTACTGACCGGCTCGGGCGAGGACGCCGAGCTCACCGGCGCAGAGCTGGGCGCGACCGTGGACGCGCAGGCCCTTGCGGACGCCGCCTTCGCAGCCCACCCGATGTGGAACCCGACCGCGTGGTTCGCGACGACGGATGCGGAGATCGAGCTCGAGGCCGCGGCCGCGACCGACGCGCTGCGCGATGCGGCCCCGCAGCTGTACACCGACCCGGTCGATGCGACCTTGGCATTCGACCCCGCCACGGCCTCGTACGTCGCCACGCCCGCGGTCGAGGGTGTGGGCATCGACGTCGCGACCGTCCAGGCCGCGATCCAGGCGGCGTTCGAAGCCGGGCAGACACGGGTCCAGGTGGACCCCGTGTCCGCCGCCGTTCCGGCCGACATCTCGACGGAGACCGCCGACGCGACCGTGGCCCAGCTGAACGGCATGCTCGACACGGCCGGCTTCTACGTGGGCGACGAGCGCACGGTGCCGATCGACCGTGCGGTCGCGGCATCCTGGCTCTCCATCGCCCCGAAGGGGGACGAGTTCGCCATCACCGCCGACCCCGCGGCCATCCAGCCCGTCGTCGACACGCTCGCGGCCGCGGTGGACCGCGCCCCCGAGAACGCCGTCGTCATCACCGACACCGGCGGCAAGGTGCTCCAGACGATGGCGGCGGGTCAGTCCGGGCGTCAGCTCGGCGACGCTACGGGCGTCGCGGCGGCCTACGCCGGCCAGCTCGGCTCGGGCGACGCGGTCTTCAAGCTCCCCGTCGACGAGGTGCCGGTGAGCACGACCACGCTGGCTCGCAACATCGTCGTCGACCTCAGCGAGCAGCGCACCTACATCTACGAGAACGGGCAGGTGGTCAACAGCTTCCTCGTCTCGTCGGGCACGGCAGCCACCCCGACACACACCGGGAACTTCCGCATCAACTCGCACGTCCGGGTGCAGGACATGGGCGCTCTCTGCTACAACCCGAACGCCGTCAACAGCTACTGCACCGAGGACGTGCCGTGGGTGATGTACTTCAACGGCGACCAGGGCTTCCACGGCACGTACTGGCACAACAACTTCGGCAATCGGATGAGCCACGGCTGCGTGAACCTGTCCCTCGGCATGGCGGAGTTCCTCTACTCGTGGGCGCCGAACGGCACCGAGGTGCGCGTCCAGGCGTGACCCGTCGCGGCTGAGCGAGGTCAGGCGGCGTCCGCGGGAACGCGGCGCCGCGCCGCGACGCCGGCTATCACCAGGCCGAGCCCCGCGATCGCGGTGATCGCGAGCCCGACGATCGCGGGGATCGCGCCGGCCGCGTCGGCGGTGAGCGCTCCGCGGAGCAATGCCGTGGCTGCCGCCGTCGGCAGGGCTGCGGCGAGCTGCGAGATCACCGGCGGCACGGTCGAGGCGAGTCCGGCGGCGAGCGCGATGATCGCGATGAGAACTGCGGCGACGCGCCCGGGGCCCCCGAACGCGGCAGCGAGCCCGTGGTTCGCGAGACCGAAGACCGCGCCGCACAGTATCGCCGCGCCGACGAAGGCGATCCATTCGAGCGGGGTCACGCCCACGGAGGTCAGCACGGCGGCGCCGACCACGAGTCCCTGCGCCGCGCAGATCGCGACCGTCGGCACGACGGCGCGGAGCCCGATCACGACGGAGCCGGTTCCGCTCAAGAGTCGTTTCGTCGGCACCGCCTGCACGGCGAGGGCGGTCACGAGCGCTCCCAGCCACAGCGCGATCATCGTGAAGAGCGGTACGGATTGGATGCCGGTGGCCGGCGTCGCCTGGTCCACCACCACGGGTTCGGCGACGACGGCCGACAGCGTCGCGATGTCGTCGTCACTGTAGGTGGGCAGCTGACCGGACGCCTCGTCCAGGCCGGATGACAGCTCGGCGGCGCCGTCGTCGACCTGCGCGGCGCCGGTCGCGACCTCCGCGGCGCCTGTGGCCAGCTCTGCGCCGCCGGCGTTCGACGAGGTCGCCCCTGCCGCCACCTCGCCCGCTCCCGCCGCGGAGTCGTCGATTCCGGTCACGAGTCGCGGCAGGACCGCGGCGAGAGCATCGCTGC
Source organism: Microbacterium sp. LMI12-1-1.1 (assembly GCF_040676455.1). Lineage (NCBI taxonomy): Bacteria > Bacillati > Actinomycetota > Actinomycetes > Micrococcales > Microbacteriaceae > Microbacterium > Microbacterium sp. LMI12-1-1.1. The sequence continues at coordinate 503,952 of NZ_JBEGIA010000016.1, forward strand.
CGACCGCGACGCGGCGTGCGCCGCTCGCGAGATCGCGCAGGCGCGCGTCGGCTGCTTCCAGCTGCCGCAGCGCCTGAGTGGCTCGCTCGCACAGGCCGCCCGGTCCGGGACTCGCACACAGCTCGACGACGACGGCGGCGAACGCGACGGTGGCGGCATCCGCCTGCCGCTGGGCCTCGTCGACGGCCGCGGCGACGCCGTCGGCCCCTGCGGCCACGTCGGCAGCCAGCGGAGGCAGCGGCTGTGCGGCGGAGTCGAGCTCGGCGAGTCCAGCCGCCAGGCTCGCTGCACCCGACCCCAGCGAGGCGAGCCCCGTCGAGAGGGTGCTCGCACCGCTCGCGAGCTCGGCCGCTCCGGTCGCCGTCGACGCGGCGCCGACGGCGAGCTGGTCCGCGCCCACGGCGGCCTCGCCGATCTGCTCGGCGATCGTGTTGAAGCCCGCATACACCTCTGCGAGATAGCGGCTGGTGAGATCGCGGCGGAGGGCCGCGGTCGCCGCCTCGGTGACCGCGGAGGTGAGCGCCGGATCGATCCATGCCGATGCGGGCGTCGTGCGCACCTCGACCACCGCCTGGCGCGCCTGCGCACCCGGGCCGGAGATCGAGGTGGCGTCTGCCGAGAACGACGGCGGAATGCGGACGACGGCGACATACCTGCCCGCCGCAAGCCCCTCGGCGGCGTCGCCGTCGTTCGTGAGCACCCAGTCGAGGCTGGGCGGCGGCTCGGCGGTCTCGTCGGTCCCGGGCTGCGCCGGCTCCTGCGCCGCCATCAGCCCCGCCGCGAACTGACGGCCCAGCGGCACGGTCTGGCCGTTCACGGTGACGGGCTCGTCGTCGTTCACGATCGCCGCGGTGAGTCGCTCGGGGTGGGCGGTGGGTGCGGCGAGCGCCCATACGAGGATCCCGCCGATCAGCAGCGGAACCACGATGAGCCCGATGACGGCGAGGCGGCCGAGCCGCGCCGACCCCGAGGTGGCGCTGAACGCGGCGGCCATCACCCTGCCTCCGCACCGTGCGCGCCCGATGGGGCGGCGCCCGAGGCGACCAGCAGCGGATGCCGCTGCGCAGCGTCGGCGAGACGGGCGATGCCGACGTCGGCCGCCTCGGGCAGGGCGTCCTCGACGTCGCCCGCCGCGCGGGCGGCGACGATCAGTGCGAGCCGGCGATCGGCCGCCAGCGCGGCGGCGAGCTCCGTCCGCACGCGCCGGCGCGCGGACGGCGAGCCGACGTCGTCGAGCCCCTCGACCAGCACCACTGCGGGCCGCGACTCGAGGGCGACCGCGAGCCTGCTGCCGTCCGGCGCGACGACCCAGAGCGATGTCCGCGCCCGCACGCTGCTCGCGCGCGCCGGCAGCGCGAGCCCGGCGACCTTGACGCGACCCTCCGCGAGCGCGGCGCGACCGCCGAGCGCGGCGAGCATCGCACGGCGCTCGATCTCGTCCCCGCCCTCGATCACGAGGATGCCGCCCGCGGCCAGCTCGGCGTCCAGCGTGCTCGGGTGGTCGCGCACGCGGGCACCCTCCGCCGCGAGCACCAGGTCGGCCTCGGGCCAGTCCGCCAGCGCGAGCTCCTGGGCGAGCCCCTCCCCCTCGACGTCGAACGACGGCAGCAGACGGTCGAGCCATCCCGGCATCCACCACGCGTGATGACGGAAGAGCACCAGTACGGCGGGGATGAGCGTCATCCGCACCAGGAACGCGTCGATCACCACGCCCACCGCGAGGCCGAACGCGATCGGCTGGATGTTGGCATCACCCTCCGGCACGAAGGCGACGAACACCGCGAACATGATCGTGGCGGCGGCGGTCACCACGCGAGCGGATGCCGCGAACCCGTCGTGGACGGCGCGCACCGGCTCACCGTGGTGCACGTAGTCCTCCCGCATGCGACTGACGAGGAAGACCTCGTAGTCCATCGCCAGGCCGAACAGGACGCCCATCACGATGATCGGCATGAAGCTGATCACCGTGCCCACCGACGCGATGTTGAGCGGGTCGGCGAAGATCCCGTCGACGAACACGAGGGTGGTGAGCCCGAACGCCGCGCCGATCGACAGCACGTAGCCGAGCGCCGCCGTGATCGGCACGACGACCGAGCGGAACACCATTGCGAGAAGCACGAGCGAGAGCCCCACCACCAGGATGCCGAAGGGCAGCAGCGCACCGGCCAGCCGCTCGGAGATGTCGATGCCTGCCGCGGTGTACCCGGTCACGGAGAGGTCGACCCCGTACTCGGCTTCGAGCCGGTCGTGCATCCCACGGAGGGTGGCGACCAGCTCAGCAGTCGTGCCCGAGTCCGGGCCGCCCTCGGGCACGACCTGCACGATGCCGGTGTCACCGGTCTCGTTGGGGGTCGACAGCGGCACCGAGGCGACACCGTCGACGGTCGCGATGTCGGTCCCCAGATCGTCCATGAGGCCGACGGGATCCGTGCTCTCGATCACCGATCCCGTGACGAGCAGAGGGCCGTTGTAGCCCGGACCGAAGTGCTCCGCGATGAGGTCGTAGGTCACGCGGCCCGGCTCCCCCTCCTCCATCGAACCCGCATCCGGGAGTGCGAGTCGCAAGTGCGCCGCGGGGATCGTCGCCAACGCCAGCAGGCCGACGACGAGCAGGACCGTCAGGAGCGGCCACCGGGTGACGGTGCGCACCCACCCCCGGAAGAATGCGCCGGGGCCGCGCGGCGACGCCGTCGGGTCCGCGGGTGCAGTGTCCGACGCCTCGCCGTCCGGATCGCCGTCGATCCCCACCTCCGCCGCCTCGGCCGCATCGGCGGCCGACTCCGCGGGGTCGATGAGCTCGACCTCGGCGTCGTCGAGCACCCCATCGTCGCCGAGTCGCTCTGTGTCGCCGAGTCGCTCTGCGTCGCCGAGGCGCTCTGTCCCGTCGGGCGCCGGCGCCGCGCGGCGCCCGGCGCCGGCGGAGCCTGTGGAGGCGGCATCCGGGATCCGTCCCGGCCGGTACCGGCGCGGCACCACGCGCCACTTCGCGTACCCCAGCAGCGCCGGCGTCAGCGTGAGGGAGACCAGCACCGCGAGCGCGACCGCGACGGCGGCGGCGAAGCCCATCGTCGTCAAGAACGGGATGCCGGCGACGACGAGCCCCAGCAGCGCGATGATCACGGTGAGCGCGGCGAACACCACGGCCGAGCCCGACGTCGCGATCGCGCGGGCCGCGGCCTCTTCGGGCTCCACGCCCTCCTTCAACTGGTCCTGATGCCGCGCGAGCACGAACAGCGCGTAGTCGATGCCGACCGCGAGGCCGAGCATGAGCGCGAGCAGGGGCGTGGTCGACGTGATGGAGGTGAAGCGCGTCGCGATCAGCACGAGCGACAGCGATGCGCCGACCCCGACGAGCGCCGTCACGAGCGGCAGTCCGGCCGCGAGGAGCGACGCGAACGTGAACAGCAGCACGACGAACGCGACCGCGATGCCGATCAGCTCCGTGATGCTGATGCCGGTCGAGCTCTGCGAGAACAGCTGGCCGCCGACGGACACCTCCGAACCCGGCGGGAGCGCGCCCTGCAGGGCGGCGCCGGCATCCTGCAGCGCCTGACCCGTCGACGCATGCACTGCCGTGCCGCTCACCGTCAGCTGGATCGGCACCAGCACCGCGCTGCCGTCCGCGCTGATGTTCGACGACGACGCCTGGCCGTATGGCGAGGTCGCCGACGACACCTGGGGGATCTGCGAGATCGTATCGACGGACGCCTCGACGGCCGACTGGAAGTCCGCGTCGGTCGCCGATCCGCCCGTGGGCGCGACGGCGATCAGCTGCGCCGACCCGCCGCTCACCTGCGGAAAGGTGCGGCCGAGTGCGTCCAGCGCCTCCTGCGACTCGGTGCCGGGGATCGTGTAGGTGTTGTCGGTGCCCGTCCCGAGGATGCCCGCGCCCGCGAACAGGGCCATGAGCACGGCGATCCACACGCCCAGCACGAGCCCGCGCGCGCGGAAGGCCCAGCGTCCGAGCGTGTAGAGCGCAGACGACATCGTCCCCCCTTGCGCAGGGTCCTGCTCCCCCAGTGGCAGTTGCCTCAGGGTAGGGCCCACGCGTTCAGAGCAACACCCCCCGGGCTGCACCCCGACGTGCCGCGCACGACGGAGGGGACGGATGCCGAGTGGCATCCGTCCCCTCCGTAGGCTCTGATCAGAGCGAGTCGATGATCCCGTTGAAGGTCTGCGACGGGCGCATCACGCCGGCGACGAGCTCGGCATCGGGACGGTAGTACCCGCCGACGTCGACGGGCGAGCCCTGCACGGCGATCAGCTCGCCGACGATCTGCTCCTCGCCCGCCGCCAGTGCCTCGGCCACGGGGGCGAAGGCCGCCGCGAGCTCGGGGGCGGCCTGCTGCTTCGCCAGCTCCTGCGTCCAGTACAGGGTCAGGTAGAAGTGGCTGCCGCGGTTGTCGATCGTGCCGAGCGCGCGTCCGGGCGACTTGTCGTTCTCGAGGAACGTGCCGGTCGCGGCATCCAGCGTGTCGGCCAGCACCTGCGCCTTCACGTTGCCCGTGAAGTCGGCGAGGTGCTCGAGGGACGCGGCGAGCGCGAAGAACTCTCCGAGCGAGTCCCAGCGGAGGTAGTCCTCCTCCAGGAGCTGCTGCACGTGCTTGGGAGCGGAGCCGCCGGCACCGGTCTCGAAGAGTCCGCCGCCCGCGAGGAGCGGGACGATCGAGAGCATCTTGGCGCTCGTGCCGACCTCGAGGATCGGGAAGAGGTCGGTGAGGTAGTCGCGCAGCACGTTGCCGGTCACCGAGATGGTGTCCTCACCCTTGCGCAGCCGGTCGAGCGAGTACTGCGTGGCGTCGGCCGGCGCGAGGATCTCGATGGTGAGCCCCTCGGTGTCGTGAGCCTGCAGGTACTCCTTCACCTTCGCGATGAGGGCCGCGTCGTGCGAGCGGTTCTCATCCAGCCAGAACACGGCCGGAGCGCCGGTGGCGCGAGCACGCGTGACGGCGAGCTTCACCCAGTCGCGGATGGCGATGTCCTTGGTCTGCGTCGCACGCCAGATGTCGCCCGGCTGCACGGAGTGCTCGAGCAGCACGTCGCCCGCCTGGTTGACGACCTGGACGGTGCCGGCGGCCTGCAGCTCGAACGTCTTGTCATGGCTGCCGTACTCCTCGGCAGCCTGCGCCATGAGGCCGACGTTCGGCACGGTGCCGATCTTGGCGGGGTCGAGCGGGCCGTGCGTGATGACGTCGTCGATCACCGTCTGGTAGACGCTCGCGTAGGAGGAGTCGGGGATGACGGCCAGGGTGTCGCCCTCGCCGCCGTCGGCGCCCCACAGCTTTCCGCCGTTGCGGACGAGCGCCGGCATCGACGCGTCGACGATGACGTCGGACGGCACGTGGAGGTTCGTGATGCCCTTGTCGGAGTTCACGTACGACAGTCGCGGGGAGTCGGTCGCCGCGGCGATCGCGGCGGCGATCTCGTCGCCGCCTTCGATGTCGCCGAGGCCGGCGAGGATCGCGCCGAGTCCGTCGTTGGGCGTGAGGCCGGCCTCGGCGATCTTGTCGCCATAGCGGTCGAAGACGTCGGCGTAGTACGCCTTCACGACGTGGCCGAAGATGATCGGGTCGCTGACCTTCATCATGGTGGCCTTGAGATGCACCGAGTAGAGCACGTCATCGGCCTTGGCCGTCTCGAGGGTCTCGGCGAGGAATGCGTCGAGCGCCGCCGCCGAGAGGAAGGTGCTGTCGATGATCTCGCCGGGCAGCACCTTGATGCCGGTCTTCAGCGAGGTGACGGTGCCGTCGGCCGCAACGTGCTGGATCGACAGCACGTCGTCGGCCGGGATCACCGTGGTCTTCTCGTTCGACTTGAAGTCGTCGTGGCCGAGCGTGGCGACGCGGGTCTTGGAGCCCTCGGCGAACGGCTTGTTGCGGTGCGGGTGCTTGCGCGCGTAGTTCTTGACCGACAGCGGCGCACGGCGGTCGCTGTTGCCCTCGCGCAGCACGGGGTTGACCGCCGAGCCCTTGATGCGGTCGTACCGCGCGCGGACGTCCTTGTCTTCGAGCGACTGCGCCTCGTCGGGGTAGTCGGGGACGTCATAGCCCTGCGACTGGAGCTCGGCGATCGCCGCCTTGAGCTGGGGGATCGACGCCGAGATGTTCGGCAGCTTGATGATGTTCGCCTCGGGCAGCGTCGCCAGGCCCCCGAGCTCGGCGAGCGCGTCGCCGACCTGCTGCTCGGGCGTCAGGTTCTGCGGGAACGCCGCGAGGATGCGGCCGGCGAGCGAGATGTCACGCGTCTCGACGTCCACCCCCGCCTGGCGGGTGACGGCCTGCACGATCGGCAGGAACGATGCGGTCGCGAGGGCCGGTGCCTCGTCGGTATAGGTGTAGATGATGGTCGAATCGGTCACCAGTCACGTCCTTCTCACGGGTCGGCCATCAGCCTATCGCAAGCACCCGAGATATCTCGACGTCAAGAGATCTCCACCCGCCGTGACACCGAGTTTCCGCGGTTTCGGCCTCACGTCGGAGCCTGGGCGCTCCGCGCCGCCGCGTGTGAACACCGCGTTAATCCGGACCCCTCAGAGTGCCGGATGTCGTCATCCGGGCTAGCCTGGGGCCCATGGGTGATCTGCGACTCGTCGAACTGTCCGCCGCGACCATCGTGGCGGTCAACAATCTGTCGCTGAAGCCCGGCCAGGAGGAGTACCTCTCCCCCGTCAGCTACGGCATCGCGGCGACCGTGGTGAACCCGCAGACGGCGTGGCAGCGCGTCGTGCTCGACGGCGAGGAGGTGGTCGCCTTCGTGAGCGCCAACTTCGATCCGGACGATCCGGTGGAGCACTTCCGCTCGGTGCTGTGGCGCATCAACGTGGACGCCGACGACCAGGGCCGCGGCGTCGGTCGCTTCGCCGTGAAGGGCCTCATCGACGAGGCTCGCAACCGCGGCATGGACCACGTCTGCGTCATCTACGAAGCGGGCGAAGGGGGTCCGCAGCAGTTCTTCGAGCGTGTGGGCTTCACACCGGTCGGTGAGACCGAGTACGGTGAGGTCATCGCAGAGATCCGTCTCTGACGTAACAGCCGCCCGAATCCCCCGGAAGACTCTCCCCACACAGCGCCCGCCGGGCGCGCCAGAGACCGGCGGCGGGGCCTCGAATACCCCTCCCCCATCGAGGCCTCGTCGCCCTCTCGAAGATCGTCGAAACGCTTGCGCGCGACGCACTAGGGTGAGTCCGTGCCGAGATTCGATCTGTCCCCCGCCGAGCTCGCGGGCTACGCCCCCGAGGTTCGCGAACCCGCCGATTTCGACGACTTCTGGAACGCCACGATCGCAGCGTCGCGACAGTGGGATGCCGCGCCCGAGGTCGCGCTGCTCGACACGCCGTACACGCTGGTCGACATCTTCGACGTGACGTTCCCCGGCTTCGGCGGCGACCCTGTCAAGGCGTGGCTCACGCTCCCGGCAGGCACCACCGGACCTCTTCCGGCCGTCGTCGAGTACCAGGGCTACGGCGGAGGCCGAGGCCTCCCCGGCGAGCGCCTCGGATGGGCCGCCGCCGGCTACGCTCACCTCTTCATGGACACGCGCGGCCAGGGATCGATGTGGGGCTCGGGTGGCGACACGCTCGATCCGCACGGCACCGGCCCGTCTTCGTCCGGCTTCATGACTCGCGGCATCGAAGACCCCGCGACCTACTACTACCGCCGGGTCTTCACGGACGCCGTGCGCGCGGTGGACGCGGTGCGAACGCTCCCGCAGGTGGACGCCGACCGCGTGGCGGTGTGCGGCGCGAGCCAGGGCGGCGGCATCGCGATCGCGGCGGCGGGCCTCTCCGACGGCCTCGTGGCCGTCATGCCCGACGTGCCGTTCCTCTGCCACTTCGAGCGCGCGGTCGGCCTCACCGGCGACGACCCCTACCAGGAGGTCGTGCGCTACCTGGCCGTGCACCGCGGCGCCGACGAGCGGGTGTTCGAGACCCTGTCGTACTTCGACGGCGTGAACATGGCGAAGCGGGCGGATGCCGCGGCCCTGTACTCGGTCGCCCTCATGGACACGATCTGCCCGCCGTCGACCGTCTACGCCGCGTTCAACCGGCACGAGACGGCCGACAAGCGCATCGAGGTCTACACCCACAACGGCCACGAGGGCGGTCAGGCGTTCCAGTTCCCGAAGCAGGCCGCCTTCTTCTCGACTCTCGCCTGACCGCTCCCCCGCGCCCGCCGGCGGCTCGCCCCGGCGGTTCGGAGGTCACGAAACGTCGCTACCTCGCGCCCGTGCCCACCTTTTGTGGCACACCAACGCGCCGTCCGGCGGCTCGGGGGTCACGACACGCGGTGACGATGTCGGCGAGGCCGCGTGTCGTGACACCCGAGTGATGGGATGCCGGAGCCGGCGGCTCCTCCCCAGGGGCGGCGCAGGCGGAGATATGCGCAGAACGGCGAGAACGTGATCGGCGACCAGCGCGCTCGATGCATCGTGGGGGCGTGCCTCGACGCCCGCGCCCGCTGCCCGAGTCGCTCGGCGACGCATTCTCCGTCGCCGCGGCCCGCGCGGCAGGGGTGTCACCGAACCGCCTTCGCACGAAAGACCTGGAGTCTCCCTTTCACGGCACGCGGGCGAAGACCGCACCCGAAGGCGCCGGCACGAACGCCGAGGACGGCTCGCCACCATCGCCATGGGAACTCGCCCGGCAGAATGAGGCCAGACGAGCGGCGATATTCGGCACCGCGATGACCTCGCGCATGTTCTTCGCCGGGCGGACGGCAGCCATTCTGCAGGGAGCCTCCATCGATCCGGGACCGGACCTCGTCGTCGGGGTGTTCAGCCCCGCCCGCGCACCTCGACACGCGGGTGTGCGCGGGATCAGGGTCGCGCCCAAGCTTGCCAACGTACGCATGCACGACGGCCTGCGCATGACAACGCCCGCGACGACCTGGGCGATGCTCGGCGCCGAGCTCACGGTGCGTGAGCTCGCAACGCTGGGCGACTCCTTCGTGCGGATTCCCCGCGACAGCCGCGGCGGGCTTCAGCCGCGCCAGCGCATCGCGACAATCCCACAGCTCGAGCGGGCCGCGTTGGCCGGGCGGCGTGTGGGTGTCGCGAAACTCAGACAAGCCCTCGAGCTGATCCGGGTCGGCAGCGCCTCGCCGCTCGAGACCGAGCTGCGACTCGACGCCGCGGCAGACGGGCTCCCCGAGCCCGACCTCGACGTCGAGATCCGCGACGGCCGAGGGCGACTCCTCGGGATCTCAGAGGTCGTCTACCGGAATCTGAAGGTTGCGGTCGAGGTCGAGGGCGACCACCACCGCACGGACCGCAACCAGTGGAATCGCGATATCGACAAGTACGCCTCCTACGCCGCCGAGGGGTGGGAGGTCGTCCGCCTCACCTCCGCCCACATCCGAGGCGAGCGCCCGCGGGCGGTGGCAATCGTGCGCGCCGCGCTCCTCCGCCACGGCTGGGTGCCCGGGTAGCCGCCTGTGCCCGCAGCGCTTCGCGCGTCTGCCCCGAGAGAGCCGCGGCATCCGTCTCCCCGTGTCCTCGGCCCGTCCATGACACTCCATAAGCCGCTCCGACCCGGCATCCATCTCCGTCCGCTCGGGGGTCACAACACGCGGTGACGCCGCGGACGAAGCCACCAATTGCGACCCCCGAACGAGCGAGCTTGCGAGACGAAGCGCGTCAGCGCGCCTCGAGGTGCAGGACGAACGCCTGCAGCGGCCACAGCGTCGGCAGCTGAAGACCGACCTCGGCGAGCAGCGAGCCCGGGAGTTCGATCTCGCCCGCGGTGAACCACTCCGGCGCGATCCATCCGTACTCGGCGGCGCCGATCTCGCGACGCACGCGCACGCGATAGCGGCGGTCGGGGTCGAGCCCGGGCAGCCGCAGCCGTTCGGCGCGCGCGTCCTCGAGACTGGCCACCGTCGCGGCGACGACGACGGCCGCATCCGCTCCGACGTACGCGGTCACGCGCCAGGCCGGATCCCGCAGTTCAGGGTGGAGCACCCGCCCGCTGTGGACGATGGGCCGCAGCTCTTTGTACAGCGCCGCGAAGCGGGTGATCGCGGCGGTCTCGTCCGCGTCGCACGACAGGATGTCCCATTCGAAGCCCGCGGAGCCCATGAGGCTCGTCGCCATCCGGTACGACAGCGCCGTGGTGCGGCCCGAGGAATGCGAGGTCGTCGGACCGACGTGCGCGCCGACGAGCTCGGGCGGCAGCAGCAGACCGGTCCAGCGCTGGATGTCCTGCCGCTCCACCGGGTCGTTGGAGTCGCTCGCCCACACGCGGTCGGTGACGTCGAGGATGCCGAGGTCGGTGCGCGCACCCCCGCTCGAGCACGACTCGATCTCGAGCGACGGGTGCGCCGTCTTCAGCTCCGCGAGCAGGGCGTACACCGCCGTCATCTGCGCGTGCCCGCCGGGGCGCCCGGCGTGCACGCTCTCGACGAGGTCGCGGTTGTGGTCCCACTTGATGAAGTCGATGCCGAGCTCGGTCACGAGCGCGTCGATCTGGCCGAAGACGTGGGCGTAGGCATCCGGATCCGCGAGGTCGATGACATACTGCCCCCGCCACGACAGCGCCGCGTCGTGGTCGACGTGCCGCGGATCGTGCAGCAGCCAGTCGGGGTGGGCGCGTGCGACGTCGGAGTCGAGGCTGATCATCTCGGGCTCGAACCACAGCCCGAACTGCAGGCCGAGCTCGTGCACGCGATCGGCGAGCGGGCCGAGGCCGTCGGGCCACACGGTCCGGTCGACGATCCAGTCGCCGAGGCTCGTCGAGTCGTCGCGGCGCCCCTGGAACCAGCCGTCATCGAGCACGAACCTCTCGATCCCCACCTCGGCGGCGCGCTCGGCGAGCGCGGCGAGCCGCGCCGGATCGTGGTCGAAGTACACCGCCTCCCAGGTGTTGAGGACGAGCGGGCGCGGGGAGGACGGATGCTGGGACCGGCCCCGCAGCCACGTGTGCACGCGGTGCGCGAAGCCGTCGAGCCCTTCGGTCGTGTGCACGAACGCCGCCCGGGGCGCGCGGTACTCGTCGCCCGGGCCGAGCCGGATCTCGCCCGGGCGCAGCAGCTCGCCGGCGCCGATGAGGGTCACAGCTTCGGTCACGCGGTCGACGCGGGTCGTGAGGTCGCTGGACCATGCGAGATGGACGCCCCACAGCGCGCCGTCGTCCCAGCGCGGAGCGCCGACGGCCGCGATCGCAGCGACGGGACTGTCGTGCCCAGGGCGTCCTCTCCGTGACTGCCGCACGATGGCCCCGGCGGGCATCGGCGTCACGACCGGGCGCTTCTCGCGCGTCCACCGGCCGTCGAAGGTCAGCAGCGTGTCGGTCGTCGACGGCACGGGAAGGGTCGCCTCGAGCCAGTCGACGTCGACGGCCGCGGCATCCGACTCTCCCTCGTGCGTGAGCACGTGCTGCACCCACAGCACCCCGCCGCGCTCGATGCCGATCGTGATCGACAGACGCAGAGCGGATGCCGCGTCCTGCGCCGTGACGGTCAGCGAGGTGTCGTCGGGCTCGACGCCGGTGACGCTCCAGCGCGGGTGGTGCACCACCCCGTCGCGGCGCAGCTGCATGCCGGGCCGGCCGCTCCAGCCGTCCGCCTCCTGCGGCGACAGCGACAGCTGCCACGCGGCGTCCAGCGTGCCGGGAGGGGTCTGCCTGCTCAGCGCCCGGGCGAGGGCCTCGGCATCGGCATCCGTGATCCGTCCCACCGCCGCACCCCAGTGCAGCACGCGCGGAAGACCCGCACCGCGGGCGTCGACGATCACGCCGACGCCCTCGTTCTCGAGACGGATGAAGCCGGAAGTCATGCAGGGGTCCTTTCCACAGGGGGTCGCTCGCCGGTGCCCCGCTCGACGATCCACGTCGGCATCTCGAGCTGACGTGTGAAGCCGGCCGGGTCCTGCATGCGCTCGATGGCGAGCGTCGCAGCAGCGCGACCGAGCGCGAGCGGGTCGTAGCTGACGACCGTCACCCCCAGCACGTCTGCGGTGTCGAAGTCGTCGAAGCCGACGAGGGCGGTGCTCCGGTCGTCGCGGTCGCGCAGCACGCGGAGCGCGGCGACCGTCACGCGGTTGTTGCCCGTGATGATGGCCGTCGGCGCGTCGCCCTGCGCGAGCAGATCCGCGATGAACCCGTCGGCCGGGGTCGAGAGATCATCGGCGAGGCGCTCCCACCGCGAGGAGTCGACGATGCCGTAGGCGGCGAGCGCGTCGCGGTAGCCCCGTAGGCGCTCGGCCTGCGTGTACACGGATGCCGGATTGCAGATGTAGCCGATGCGGCGATGGCCGCGCTCGAGCAGCCGGGTCGTGGCCTCGAACACGCCGCGGTGGTTCTCCAGGACGATCGAGTCCGCGACGAGGTTGCGCGCCGGGCGGTCGATCGCGATGACCGGCGTGCCGAGGTGTCGTTCGCCCTCGAGGTAGGACTGGTCCTCCGCCACGGGAATGAGCAGGAGCGCCCCGAGCCGCTGACTGAGAAGAGCGTCGGCGACGCGCTCCTCGCCCTCCGCGGTGTCGTCGGTCGTCGCCACGACGAGCGAGTATCCGTTGGCGGCGAGCTCCCGCTCGATGCCGGCGGCGAGCTTGTAATAGAACGGGTTGCTCAGCTCGCCCATGATGAAGCCGATCGTGTTCGTCGGCCCTCCGCGGCGCAGGTTGCGTGCGAGCGGGTTGGGGCGGAAGCGCAGCCGCTTGGCGGCGGCGAGAACGCGTTCGACCGTGTCGGGCGCGACGAGGTCACGGTGCGTGAAGACCCGCGACACCGTCTTAGAGCTCACGCCCGCGAGGCGGGCGACGTCTTCGAGGGTCGCGCGCTGCTGAACCGTCATCGGTGGGGCCTCCTTGCCGGGCGCTTCACGCTAGCACTCCGCCGTCGGTGATGTCTACGTGGGACATTGAAGAGACATTCACCGGTGTCACCAGTGAGCTCTGGAATTTTTCTCCCAGATCAGACAGGTATTCTCGGCAGACAATTCGGAACGGACACGACAAGACAGCGCTGACATCGAACAGTTGCGGAACCGTTTCGAGTGCGTCTAATCTGACGGCGCGACGAACCACGCAACGGTGCGATGACGAGCACCGGCAGTTCAAGGGCGAACCTGACAAGGAGACATCACATGGCGAAGAAGGCACTCGCGGGCATCGCGCTGCTTGCCACCGCCGCGGTCGCGATCAGCGGCTGCGCGGGCGGCGGCGGATCGAGCGACGCGGACAACACGATCGACGGCGACGTGAAGGGCGACATCAAGGTCGTCACGTGGCGCACCGACCTGGTCGAGGACGGCACGTTCGACAAGTACGCCGAGGAGTTCAACAAGCAGTACCCCGACGTCAACGTCACATTCGAGGGCATCACCGATTACGCCGGCGAGATGCTCACCCGCATGAGCACCACCAATTATGGCGACGTCATCGGCATCCCGGCGATCCAGCCCGACCAGTACGAGCAGTTCCTCGAGCCTCTGGGCGACACCGCCGACTTCGAGGACACCTACCGGTTCCTGCCGGCCGCCAGCTTCGACGGCACCCAGTACGGCATCGCCTTCGGCGGCAACGCGAACGGCGTCGTCTACAACAAGAAGGTCTTCGAAGAGGCCGGCGTCAGCGACCTGCCCACCACGGAAGACGAGTGGCTCGACGCACTGCAGAAGGTCGCCGACAACACCGACGCGATCCCGATGTACACCAACTACAAGGACGGCTGGCCGCTGACCCAGAGCTTCGGCAACCTCGGCGCGATCACCGACGACGCAGATGCACCGATCACGCTCGCCGAAGACCCGGCGCCCTGGACCGAGGGCACCGACATCTACGCGATCGACGGGCTGCTGTACGACACCGTCGCGGCCGGGCTCACCGAGGACGACCCGCTGACCACCAACTGGGAGCAGTCGAAGGTCGACCTGGGCACCGGCAAGATCGCCACCATGCCGCTGGGGTCCTGGGCCATCTCGCAGATGCAGGCCGCCGCCGAGGACAACGGCGGCTCGGCCGACGACATCGGCTTCATGGCGTTCCCCGCGAACGTCGACGGCACGCAGCTCGCCGTGATCGGCGGCGACTACAACCTGGCCGTGAGCAAGCACTCCAAGGCCAAGGCGGCCGCGTGGGCGTGGATCCAGTGGGTCGTCGCCGACTCGGGCTACACCGAGGCGCAGGGCATGGTCTCCCCGCTCAAGGATGCCGCGCTGCCCGACTCGCTGACCGACTTCGAGGCCGCCGGCGTCGAGCTCATGGAGATCAACCCGGCGCCCGCCGGCAAGGAGGGCCTGCTCAACGAGGTCTCCAGCGACTCGCAGATCGACCTGTACGGCCCGATCTACCGCCAGAAGCTCGTCGACGTCGCCCGCGGCGCCGCCGACGGCGACAAGGACAGCTACTTCGCCGAGCTGAACGAGCGCTGGGGCGCATCGGTCGAGAAGCTCGCCGGCTGAGCGGACGGGACGGCAGCGACATGGCCATTGCGACACCCGGTGCGGCTCCGGCGGATGCCCCTGCCGTCCTCTCCGCGCCCCTGCGGGCGCGCCGGTTCGGCGGGGGATCCCGCCGAACCGGCCGCCGGCGGGGCGGCTCCGCCGGGCGGAGCCTCCTGCAGCACCTCACCCCGTGGTTCTTCCTGGCCGCGGCGGTGGGACTGCTGCTGCTGTTCACCTACTGGCCGGCCCTGAACCTCTTCTACTTCAGCGTCACCGACTGGGACGGCATCGACCTCCAGAAGAACTTCGTCGGCCTCGACAACTACGTGCAGGTGTTCACCGACCCGCGCATCTTCTCGGTGTTCGGCGTCAGCCTGTACTACTTCTTCGCGTCGTTCGCGCAGATGGCGATCGCGCTGTACTTCGCCACGCTCCTCAGCTTCTCGACGCGCTTCTCGAACCTCTTCCGCGGCATCCTGTTCTTCCCGTACCTCATCAACGGCGTCGCGATCGGGTTCGTCTTCCTCTACCTGTTCCAGCCGGGCGGCACGCTCGACACGGTGCTGAGCTGGTTCGGCGTTGCCGACCCGCCGCAGTGGCTGGGCAACCCCGACGTGGTCAACTGGTCACTGGCCGGCACCTCGGTGTGGCGCTACACGGGAATGAACTTCGTGCTCTTCCTCGGTGCGATCCAGTCGATTCCGCACGAGCTGTACGAAGCGGCGGATCTGGACGGCGCGACCCGCTGGCAGCAGTTCTGGGCCATCATCTTCCCCGGCATCCGGCGGGTGATCGGCCTCTCGTTCATCCTCGCGATCGCCGGCAGTCTCAGTGTCTTCGAGATCCCCTTCATCATGACCGGCGGCGCCAACGGATCGGCGACGTTCGTCATCCAGACGCTGCAGACCGCCTTCAGCTTCCGGCAGGTCGGTCTCGCATCAGCGATGGCCGTCGTGCTGCTGGCGATCGTGCTGGTGATCACGTGGATCCAGCGCAAGGTGTTCCCCGACGAGAAGGTCGACCTGACATGACCACCACAGAACCACAGCGCACGATGCCGTTGCGCACCACTCCCCCGCGCACGATCAAGGGCCGTTCCCTCGGCGAGCGCCTCCGCGGCGTCAGCGCGACCACGGCGAAGTACCTCAGCCTGATCATCGCGTCGGTGCTGACGCTGCTGCCCCTGTCGGTGCTGCTGTTCGCGAGCCTCAAGACCGCGCCCGAATACGCCCAGACCGGTCCGTTCGACCCGCCCGAGAACTGGCTCAACTTCGACAACTTCGTGACGGCGTTCACGAGCGGCGAGATGCTCGAGGGCTTCGTCAACACGACGATCGTGCTCGTGGTGTCGCTGGCAGGCACGATCTTCATCGGCACCATGGCCGCCTACGCGCTCGACCGGTTCGCGTTCCGCGGCAAGAAGCTCGTGTTCGGCCTGTTCCTGGTCGCCACGCTGATCCCCAGCGTGACCAGTCAGGTGGCGACCTTCCAGCTCATCAACGGACTCGGCCTCTACGACACCAAGGCCGCGCTGATCCTGCTGTTCATGGGCACGGACATCATCGCCATCTACCTGTTCATCCAGTTCATGCAGTCGATCCCGATCTCCCTCGACGAGGCGGCGATGATCGACGGCGCGAACCGGTGGACGATCTACTGGCGCATCGTGCTGCCCCTGCTGCGACCCGCGATCGCGACGGTCGTCATCATCAAGGGCATCGCGGTGTACAACGAGTTCTACGCACCATTCCTCTACCTGCCGTCCGAAGGACTGATCTCCACGTCGCTGTTCCGGTTCAAGGGACCGTTCGGCGCCCAGTGGGAGGTCATCTCCGCCGGCACCGTCCTCGTCATCATCCCGACCCTCGTCGCCTTCCTGCTGCTGCAGCGATGGATCTACAAGGGCCTCACCGCAGGAGCCGTCAAGTGACCACCGCCCTCTCGTTCCGCCCGCTCGACTCGGGCTGGACCCTCCGCGCCGCCGCCGGACCGGCACCGGACGGACTCGCCGGCGACGTCGCCGCGACGGTCCCCGGCTGCGTGCACACCGACCTCTTGGCCGCGGGACTCATCCCCGATCCGTTCCTCGACGACAACGAGTCCGCGCTCGCGTGGATCGGCCTGGTCGACTGGACGTACGCGACCACGTTCACATGGACCGCGGATGCCGCAGACCGCACGGATCTCGTGTTCGAAGGGCTCGACACGGTGGCGACCATCCTGCTCAACGGCAGTGAGATCGGGGCGACGGCCAACCAGCACCGCTCCTACCGGTTCGATGTGCGCGGCGCACTCGTCGAGGGCGACAACGACCTCGTCGTGCGCTTCCGCTCGCCCGTCAAGTACGCCAACGAGCAGAGCGCCGCTCTCGGGGTACGGCAGCGCCCGTACCCGCTCCCCTACGACGCCATCCGCAAGTCGGCGTGCAGCTTCGGCTGGGACTGGGGCATCGCGACGTACACCAGCGGCATCGTCAAGCCGGTCGGCCTGGAGTCCTGGTCGCTCGCGCGCCTGGCGCAGACGCGCGTGGTCGCGACGCCGTCGGGCGACGGCGGCACGATCGAGGTCGATGTGGAGATCGAGCGCGCGGCCGAGGCATCCGTCCCCCTCTCAGTGAGCGTCGCCGTGAACGGACCCGGACTGGGCGACGGCTCGCTTCCGTCCACCGTCGTCGAGTTCGAGGGCGATCGTGCGCACGTGCGACTGGACCTGCCGGCCGTCGAGCGCTGGTGGCCCGCGGGCTACGGCGAGCAGCCGCTGTACGTCGTGGACGTCCGGCTGCAGGGCGGCGACGGCCCGGATCCGCTGGATGCCGTGCACCGCGTCGTCGGCTTCCGCGACGTGCGCTGGGACATGACCCCCGACGAGTCGGGGACGCCGTTCACACTGGTCGTCAACGACCAGCCCGTGTTCGTGAAGGGCGTGAACTGGA
Source organism: Microbacterium sp. LMI12-1-1.1 (assembly GCF_040676455.1). Lineage (NCBI taxonomy): Bacteria > Bacillati > Actinomycetota > Actinomycetes > Micrococcales > Microbacteriaceae > Microbacterium > Microbacterium sp. LMI12-1-1.1. The sequence continues at coordinate 521,262 of NZ_JBEGIA010000016.1, forward strand.
TCCCCGACGACGCCCTCACGGTGCGGGTCACCCGCGACCGGCTGCGGCGCCGCTTCGAGCAGGCGCTCGACGCCAACCTCAACCTCATCCGCGTGTGGGGCGGCGGACTCTACGAGTCCGACGACTTCTACGAGCTCGCCGACGAGCTGGGACTGCTGGTCTGGCAGGACTTCCTGTTCGCGTGCGCCGCCTACGCCGAGGAGGAGCCGCTGCGCTCCGAGGTCGAGGCGGAGGCGCGCGAGAACATCGTGCGGCTCGGCCACCATGCCTCGCTCGTGCTGCTCACCGGCAACAACGAGAACCTGTGGGGCTACGAGGACTGGGGCTGGAAGCAGCGCCTGGACGGCAAGACCTGGGGCGCCCACTACTACTACGAGCTGTTCCCCGCGCTGGTCGCCGAGCTCGCCGCGCACGTCCCGTACGCGCCCGGAAGCCCGTTCAGCCCCGGCATGGGCTGGGATGGCACGGCGCAGACCGGGCCGCACCCCAACGACGAGCAGCACGGCTCCATGCACCTGTGGGAGCAGTGGAACCGGCTCGACTGGACGACGTACCGCGACCACAGGCCCCGGTTCGTCGCCGAGTTCGGCTGGCAGGGCCCCCCTGCGTGGAGCACCCTCGTCCGCTCCATCAGCGACGACCCGCTCACCCCTGAATCGCCCGGCATGATCGTGCATCAGAAGGCGATGGAGGGCAACACCAAGCTCACGAACGGCCTGATCCCCCACTTCCGGATGCCGGAGGCCATGGAGGACTGGCATTGGGCGATGCAGCTCAACCAGGCGCTGGCCGTGCGCACGGCGCTCGAGCACTTCCGCTCATGGGCGCCGCACACCCAGGGCGCGATCGTCTGGCAGCTGAACGACTGCTGGCCGGTGACGTCGTGGGCGGCCATCGACGGAGACGAGCGCCCGAAGCCCCTGTACTACGCGCTGAAGAACGCGTTCGCCCCGCGTCTGGCGACCGTGCAGCCGCGTGACGGCGGGCTCGCGGCCGTGCTCGTGAACGACACCGCCGAGGCCTGGGAGGGCGAGCTCCTCGCGCGCCGCGTCGGGTTCGCGGGCGACGAGCTCGCCCGGTTCACCACGCCGGTCTCGCTCGCACCGCGCGAGACGGTCACCGTTCCTCTCCCCACCGACGTCGTCACGCCCGGCGACGCGGCGAGCGAGCTCGTCGTCGCCGGCGTCGACGACGTGCGCGGCCACTGGTTCTTCGCCGAGCCGCGCGAGTCGGAGCTCAGCGCCGCGCGTGTCGAGCTCCGCACCGAGCCCACCGCGGGCGGCACGCTGGTCTCGCTCACCGCGGGCTCCCTGGTGCGCGACCTCACCCTGCTGGTCGACAAGGTCGATCCGGGCGCCGTCGCATCCGACGCGCTCGTGACGCTGCTGCCCGGCGAGAGCACGACGCTGCTCGTGCGACACGACGGCGACGCGCTCGCGGCATCCGCGCTCTCCGATCCTCGGGTGCTGCGCACGGCCAACGAGCTGGTCGCGTCGTGACCGCCGAGACCGCCCAGGCGCTCGGTTCGTACGTGGCCGGAATGACCTGGGGCTGGACCGGCGTGCGCGGCACGTGGGCGACGCCCGCGGCATCCCACTCCCTGCGGGCTATGGCCGACCACGGCGTGAACTGGACGGCGATCGCGTACTCCGCCCTGCAGGACACGGCGCAGTCGACCGAGGTGCCCTTCCGGGAGGCGCCGACCGTGACCGACGAGGAGGTCGTCTGGGCCATCCGCGAGGCGAAGGCGCTCGGGCTGAAGGTGTGCCTCAAGCCCGTCGTCAACGTCGCCGACGGCACGTGGCGCGCGTACATCGGGTTCTTCGACCAGGATGTGCCCGGAGAGCCGACGTGGGGAGAGTGGTTCGCGTCGTACCGCGAGTTCATCGTGCACGCGGCGCGGATCGCCGAGGCCGAGGGCTGTGAGATGCTCTGCGTCGGCTGCGAGATGGTGCGCGCCGACGCCCGCGAGGCCGAGTGGCGCGCGCTCATCGCCGACGTGCGCGCCGAGTTCTCGGGCATCGTCACCTACAACTGCGACAAGTACCAGGAGGACCGCCTCTCGTGGTGGGACGCGGTCGACGTCGTCACGTCCAGTGGCTACTACCCCCTCGACCGATGGGATGCCGAACTCGACCGCATCGAGCGGGCCGTTGCCGAGACGGGCAAGCCGTTCTTCTTCATGGAGGCCGGCTGCCCCTCGCGCGAGGGCTCGCCGGACCGTCCCAACGACTGGTCGCTGCCCGGCGCCCCGTCAGGTGCGGCGCAACTGCGCTACTACGAGGCGATGTTCGCCGCCTGCGACGCGCGCCCGTGGGTGCGCGGGTTCATGCTGTGGGATTGGCCGCCCCGGCTCTACGCGGCCGACGAGGCGGCTGCGAACGACGACTACTGCCCGTACGGCAAGCCCGCCGGCGAGTTCCTCCGCGACGCGTACCGTCTGCGCGCGAGTGGCGCAGGGATGGGGCAGCAGCCATGACCGAGCGCACGGAGACAGGCACGGTACTGGCGATCGACGCCGGGCAGACCGGCATCAAGGTGCGGGTGCGGGAGCACGACCTGCTGTTCCCCGGCATCCGCACGCACGAGCAGCTGCTGCCGCAGCTCGCCGCCGTCGCGCACGCCGCGATCGAGCGCACGGGCGCCGAGGTGTCGGTCGTGAGCGCGGGTGTCTCGGGGCTGACGACGAAGGAGGCGGATGCCGCGGCACTCCTCGCCCGCATCGCCGACCCGGCGGTGCACGAGGTGATCCTCGCGCACGACTCGACGACGTCGTTCCTGGGGGCACTCGGCGACAGTCGAGGCGCGGTCGTCGCCGCGGGCACCGGCGTGGTCACGCTCGCGGTCGGCGCGGAGCGCGTCGCCCGCGTCGACGGGTGGGGCTACCTGATGGGCGACGCCGGCAGCGGATACTGGATCGGCCGCGAGGCGCTCGACGCCGTGATGCGGGAGTTCGACGGGCGCGGTCCGGCGACCGCGCTCCGCGCGGTGGCCGAGGAGCGGTGGCCCGACCTCACCCAGGCTTACATCCACCTGCAGTCCGACGACGACCGCGTGAGCGTCGTCGCCTCGTTCGCCGCGCACGTCGCGCGGCTGGCCTCCGACGGCGACGCGGTGTCGCAGAACATCACCGTGCGGGCCGGCGGCGAGCTCGCCCACAGCGTCGAGACCGCGCTGCGCCGGGTGCGCTCCGACGACCCCGACGAGCGCTTCGCGGCCTGCGCCATCGGCGGCGTGTTCCGCTCGCCGCAGCTGCACGAGGCCTTCGCCTCGCACATCGCCGCGAGCGAGCTGAACGTCACGCTCGTCGAGCCACGCGGTCACGGGATCGACGGCGCCGCCGCCCTCGCGGGCCTCGCCCCCCAGCATCCACTCGCCCACGCGGTGTCGGTCGCCCGAGCCTGACGTCCGCGCTGACATCCGCGTTCGACAGGTCAACCGGCCTTCCACAGGAGAACCGCGCACCGTCCATCCTGCGGAAGCCCGGTTGACCTGTTGAGGCGTCGGTTCGCGGGAGTCGGGAGGCGCCGGCACGCGGGAGGAACGGCGGATGCCCCGGCCCTGTGTGGACAGGTGGGCCGGGGCATCCGGGTCTCGCGCTGAGGGCTGGTCAGACCAGCGACTCCCTCCACGCACTGTGGAGCTGGGCGAACTTGCCGTCGCCGCCGATCAGCGCATCGGGGGCGTCGTCCTCGATGATGCGGCCGTGCTCCATGACCAGCACGCGGTCCGCGATCGCGACCGTCGACAGACGGTGCGCGATGATGATCGCGGTGCGGTCGGCGAGCAGGGTCTGCAGGGCATCCTGGATCTGCCGCTCGGACGGCATGTCGAGCGACGCCGTCGCCTCATCGAGGATGAGCACCGCCGGGTTCGCGAGGAAGGCGCGTGCGAACGAGACCAGCTGACGCTGTCCCGCCGAAACACGGCCGCCGCGCTTGTTCACGTCGGTGTCGTAGCCGTCCGGCAGGGCCTCGATGAAGGCATCCGCCCCCACCGCCTTCGCGGCGGCCTTGATCTCGTCGAGCGTCGCGTCGGGCTTGCCGAGCGCGATGTTGTCGGCGACCGTGCCGCTGAAGAGGTAGGCCTCCTGCGTGACCATGACGATCGCTCGGCGCAGGTCCTTCGGGTGCAGGGACCGCAGGTCGACGTCGTCGAGCGTGACCGCGCCCTTCGTCGGGTCGTAGAATCGCGACACGAGCTTGGCGAGCGTCGATTTGCCCGCGCCCGTCGTGCCGACGAGCGCGATCGTCTGCCCGGCGGGGATGTCGAGCGAGAAGTCCGGCAGGATGGTGCGCCCCGTGCCGTATCCGAACTCCACGTTGCGGAACTCGAGGTGGCCCTTCGCCGTCCAGAGGTCGACCGGGTGCTTCGGGTCGGGAACCGTGGGCTCCTCCTCCAGCACGCCCGACACCTTCTCGAGCGCCGCCGTCGCCGATTGGTACGAGTTCAGGAAGAACGCGACCTCCTGCAGCGGAGAGAAGAAGTTGCGGACGTACAGCACCGCCGACAGCAGGAAGCCGATCTCCATCGCGCCGTCCACGACACGGATGCCGCCCCACGCGATCACGACCGCGAGCGTCACCGACGCCACGGCCATGAGCCCCGGCTCGAACGTGCCGAACAGGCGGATCGAGCGCATGTTCACGTCGCGGTAGTCCATCGCCACGGCGCCGAACTCCTCGTCGTTGCGGTCCTCCTTGCGGAAGGCCTTCACGGCGCGGATGCCGGTCATCGTCTCGACGAACTTGACGATCACCTTGGCGCTGATGACGCGGGACTCCCGGTACACCAGCTGCGAGCGCGAGTAGAACCAGCGCATGAGCAGGTACAGCGGAATGCCCATCACCGTCAGGATCACACCGGACTGCCAGTCCACGATGTACAGCGCAGCCAGCGTGAAAGCGCCGTACAGGATGCCGGAGACGAGCTCGTTGAGGCCACCGTCGAGCAGCTCGCGGATGGTGTCGAGGTCGCTCGTCTGACGCGAGATGATGCGGCCCGACGTGTACGACTCGTGGAACTCCAGGCTGAGTCGCTGCGTGTGCAGGAAGATGCGCTTGCGCAGGTCGAGCATGATCGCCTGCGTGAGGCGCGCGGCCACCACGACGTACCAGCCGATGAGGGCGGCACCGCCGATTGCCGTCACCAGGTAGACCAGCACGACGAGGATCGTCGGCATCCAGTCCATCCGCTCCACCGCAGCGGGCAGCGCGTTGTTGATGCCGATACCGATGAGCCAGGGGCCTGCGACGCGCAGCGCGGTCGAGATCACCAGCACGACGCCGGCGAGGATCAGCTGCCCGCGCACCGGTGTGATGAGCGAGCCGAGCAGGCGCAGCGAGCGCCTGCGGATCTCCTTGCTCTCGGCGCGCGTGTAGTCGGAGCGGTCTTCGCCGCTGGTTCCTGTCACTGTGGTGCTCACAGGGTCACCTCCCCCATCGGTTCCTGAGCTTGTCGAGCGGCTTGCATGCGAGCTTCCTCGACCTCGAGACTCGAGATCACGTGTCGGTAGTGGCTGCTGGTGCGCAGCAGCTCGGAGTGCGTGCCTACCGCCGTCACGCGGCCGGCCTCGAGCAGCGCCACGCGATCGGCGAGCATGACGGTCGAGGGGCGGTGCGCCACGACGAGCGCGGTCGTCTCGTGCAGGACCTGCCGAAGAGCATCTTCGACGAGGGCCTCGGTGTCGACGTCGAGCGCCGACAGCGGGTCGTCGAGCACGAGCACAGCCGGGCGGGCGGCGACGGCGCGCGCGAGCGCGAGCCGCTGTCGCTGGCCACCGGAGAGGGACAGCCCCTCTTCGCCGATGATCGTGTCGACGCCGTCGGGCAGCTCATCGACGAATCCCGCCTGGGCGACGTCGAGCGCCTCGCGAAGCACGCGCTCGGCTTCGTCGCTGCCGGGGACGAGGTCCTCGCGGCCGAGCAGCACGTTGTCCCTCACGGTCTGGGAGAAGAGGGTCGCGTCCTCGAACGCCATGCTGATGTGCCGGCGCAGCTCTTTGAGGGTCAGGTCGCGCACGTCCACGCCGTCCAGCGTCACCCGGCCGCCGGTCACGTCGTACAGGCGGGTGGGCAGCGTGGTGAGCGTCGTCTTGCCCGAGCCGGTGAGTCCGACGAGGGCCATGGTCTCGCCCGGGCGGACGGCCAGGTCGATCCCGTCGAGCAGATCGCGCTCGTGGGTCGCCGCATCCTGGTAGCGGAAGTGCGCTCCCTCGAAGACGAGCGCGCCGCGCGGGCGCTCGATCGAGACGGGCTCGACGGGGTCGATGATCGTGTTCTCCTCGTCGAACACCTCGAAGAGGCGGTCGGTCGCGGTGCGCGCGTCCAGCAGGAACGAGAACAGGAAGCCGATGGACTCCATCGGCCAGCGCAGCACCGTGGCCATCGCGAAGAACGCGATGAGCTCTGCACCCTGCAGCTGACCCATGGCGGTCAAGTAGATGCCCGCACCCAGGCACAGCGCGAAGGCGATGTCGGGGAGCAGCACCAGCCAGAACCAGATCCAGCCGACCGCGCGCGCCTTGCGCAGCTCGGTCTCGCGCAGCGTCTCGGCCTGCCGCGTGAAGCGCTGGAGCGCGTGCTTGCCGCGGCCGAAGGCCTTGAGGACACGGATGCCGTGAACGCTCTCCTCGACGGAGGTCGCGAGATCGCCGGCCTGGTCCTGGGACTGTCGCGCGAGGGTTCCGTAGGTCTTCTCGAACCGGTACCCGGCGTACCACAGCGGAGCGGACGTGACGAGGAAGATCGTTCCGAGCAGCCAGTGCCAGCGGAACAGCAGCGCCGTGCCGACGGCGATCGTGAGGACGTTCACGACGAGCAGCACGAGCCCGAAGGCGAGCCAGCGGCGCAGCATGCTGATGTCCTGCATCATGCGGCTGAGCAGCTGACCCGACTGCCAGCGGTCGTGGAACGCGACCGGCAGGCGCTGCAGGCGCGAGTAGAAGGTCTGGCGCAGGTCGTACTCGACCAGGGTCGCGGGCGCCAGCACGAACCAGCGGCGCAGCCAGACCATGCCCGCTTCGGCAAGGCCGAGGAGCAGGATCGCTCCGGCCCCCCACCAGATCGCGGTGATGTCGCCCGAGGCGATGGGGCCTTGGACGATCTGCTCGAGCACGAGCGGGATGGCCAGCGCGAGCAGGCTGGCGAAGAGCGCACTGACGGCGCCCATCGTCAGTCGCGGCAGCACGGGTCTGGCGAAGGGAAGAAGGCGCGCGAGCGCGCGTGGCGTGGAGAGTCTCTCAGCGGAAGACGTAGTCATGATCCTTGACGAGTGGTGTGGCGGGGGCGTTTCGATGCCGCGGGAACGGCGGGGACGGCGCACCGCACAGACAGCGTGCGGGGTCGCCGGAGAGGCGTCCTGTAGGCCAGAACGCGGGAGCTGGTGATCCTATGCCGCGCGGCGTTACGAGCGGCGGCGCCGCGGGTGCGGCGGATCGGCGGAGGTCGGCCCGGGGATTATCCCTCGAGGGCGACGCGCGGCGTCCCGGGAGCAGGCAGGAAGACAATCGGCTTCGTGGTGACGACGGCCTGAGACATGGCTTCCTCCTTGTTCGCGGGACATGAGCCGGGTGCCGCCGAAACGACACGCCAGCCCTCCAGCCTATACCTGAGAATTCCCTGGGCGCAACAAGCGCTTTCCGCCTCCCCGGAAGTTCTTCGCGGGTGCCCCCCGTGGACGCCGCACGCCCCGGAGGGTCCTGGGACGATCCGGGGTGCCGGAGGCTTATGGGATCAGCGCCGGCACCGCGGCCTCGCGGTCGAGCAGCCGCCGCTTGACGGGCAGGCCCCAGGCGAACCCGCCGAGGCTTCCGTCGGTGCGCAGCACGCGATGGCAGGGCACGAACAGGGCTGGGGCGTTGCGGGCGCAGATGGATGCCGCGGCGCGCACGGCGCTCGGAGAGCCGAGCTCGGCGGCGAACTCGCTGTAGGTCAGCGGACGACCGGGGGCGATGCGCCGCAGCGCCGCCCAGCCGGCGAGCTGCATCGGGGTGCCGTGCTGCGCGACCTCGACGTCGTCGATCGCGGCGAGGTCGCCCTCGTAGTAGGCCGCCACAGCGGCGGCGGCATCCGTCTCTCCTGTCTCGACGATCGAGGGGCGCACGCGCTCCGACAGCCGGGCCAGGATCGCCGCAGGGTCGGCGGTCCAGCCCGAGGCGAGCACGCGCCCCGCGTCGTCGGCGAGGAGCGTGAAGGCGCCGTCGGGCGTCTCGAGGGTCTGGATGGTCGCGGTGGTCATGACAAGCCTCCGGTGGTCGATGGGGACGGAGTGGATGGGACGGATGCGTCCGCTCGCGCCTCGCGGAGCGGTCGTGCGGCGCGTGCTCTGGCGGGCGCCCTCGGCGGGACCGCGTTCCAGAGGTGAGCGGTGAGGTAGCTGCGCCACGGCGCGGTGCGGGCAGCCCAGTCGTCGAGCGCGCGCGGCTCGGCGGGGAGCCCGAGAGCGGCGGCGCCCGTGCGGACGGCGACGTCGCCCGGCAGGAAGACGTCGGGGTCGGCGAGCACCCGCATGCGCACGTAGTCGGCGGTCCACGGGCCGATGCCGGGCATCGCCAGGAGGGCTGCCCGCTGCTCGACCGCGTCGTCGCCCGGGGTGAGGGTGAGCGTGCCGTCGACGAGGGCGGCGGCCGCTCCGGTGATCGCACGGATGCGGGCGGCGGGCCCGCGCAGCACCTCTCCCCCGCGCTCGGCGATCGCGGACATCGTCGGGAACAGCCGGACAGGGACAGGCGCGTCCGCTGCGCCGACGCCAGCTGGGTCGGCGGCCGCCGCTTCGGGAGCGGCCGCAGGGGTCCCGGAGAGCATGCCCGCGAAGGCGGGCACCTCCTCGCCGAGCGCCGCGGTCAGCGCCGTGAGCGCCGTGCGTGCGGCCACGACCGTGATCTGCTGGCCGACCATGGCCCGGATGAGCATCTCGTGCGGGTCGGCGGCGCCCGGCACGCGGATGCCCGGAAGACCCGCGACCTGCGGAGCGAGCTGCGGATGCTGCGCCAGCGACTCGTCGACGGCGACCGGGTCGGCATCGAGGTCGAACAGACGCCGCGCACGCGTGACGAGGGTCGACAGATCCGCGAGGTTCGTCATCGCCGCGCGCAGGCGGACACGGCCCACGTCGTCCAGGCGGAGCTCGAACCATGACGGCCCGTGGGGAAGACGCAGCGTGCGGGCGAACGTCGAGGCGGTGGCCGCCTCGGCGCCCGGCACGGCACGGGCGGCCATCCATGCGAAGAGACCCGCGGCATCGAGCGCACCCCGGTGCGGGAGCGCCAGGTCGATCGTGACGCCGGGCGCGCCCTGCGCGGGCGCAGCGGCCTGCCGTTCGCCGGGTCGCGACAGCCGTCGCCGCGCGCGGAGCTCGAGCGGCGGCATCCCGAACACCTCGCGGATGGTGTCGTTGAACTGCCGCACACTCGCGAAGCCCGACGAGAAGGCGACGTCGGCGGCCGGCAGATCGGTGCCCACGAGCAGCATGCGGGCCGTCTGCGCCCGGTGCGCGCGGCTGAGGGCCAGGGGTCCGGCACCGAGCTCGGTCGTGAGGAGCCGCGTCAGGTGCCGCGGGGAGTAGCCGAGCCGCCGCGCGAGCCCGGGAACGCCCTCGCGCTCGACCACGCCGTCGGCGATGAGGCGCATGGCGCGGCCCGCGGTGTCGCCCCGGAGGTTCCACTGCGGTGAGCCCGGTGCCGCTTCAGGAAGGCACCGCTTGCACGCGCGGTAGCCCGCCTCGTGGGCGGCCGCGCTCGTCGGATAGAACGTGACGTTCGACGGCTTGGGGGTGCGGGCGGGGCAGCTCGGCCGGCAGTAGATGCCCGTGGAGCGGACCGCCGTCACGAACTGCCCGTCGAAGCGCGCATCGCGCGAGTCGATCGCTCGATAGCGCTCGTCGAATGACATGGCGCCGAGGCGCGCGCCGGGTGTCATGGTGAGGCTCATGCCCCTAGCCTGACACGCTCCCCCGACAGCCGCTCGCGGAAATCGGACATGGCTGTGCGGCCTCTCCGAGCCGGGCGGGAGCTCAGCTCAGCGCGGGACGAAGGCGGAGCGGATGCGGTGCCAGAGCGGATCGCCCTCGGCGACCCCGGAGCCGATGCGGAGCACACCGCCCGCCTGGCCGAGCCCGCACGCGAGCGCGATCAGGCCGATCAGGCCCGCGGCGGCCGACAGACCGTTGACGTCACCACCCGCGAGGTCGCGAACCGCGGCCGCGATGCCGAAGATCGCGGTGAGGAACGCCAGCGAGGACGTCAGCAGCCTCACGAGGTTGCGCGGCTCGAGATAGACGGTTCGCGCCTGCACCCACCCGCCGGCGCGGCGCTGACGAGAACCCGCACGGAACGGTGCGCGCAGCCATGCGGCGGCGCTCGTCGTGAGCGCACGTCCGGTGAGCCACAGCCGCACGAGCCCGAACGCCGCGACGCCGGCGAGGATCACCGCGACGACCGTCACCACGAGATCCACGAGCGCGGCGGGGCGTCCCAGCTGCACGATCGCATCCACCATGCCCAGGGCGACGAACACACCGACCGCGGTCACCACGAAGGCGGCGAGCCCGAAGGCCCATCGCGACCACCGCTCGTAGTCGCCGCGGAGCAGCAGCGCGACGCGGTCGGCCTCCGCGACGGTGACGTCATCCGCCGTCGCGCCGCCGATCCAGGGGCGCGATTCCGGCCGGATGAGGGTGAAAGCCATGCACGTCAGATTACGCGGTGCGCTGCGCGGCGCCGGAATCGGCCACCGGCAGCGCCGGCTCGGCACCTTCCGGCAGGACCTGCGTCGTCGACAGCACGAAGGCGGTCAGCAGTGCCAGCTCCGCCCGCTGCGACGGGTCCGAGCACATGCCCATCACGAGGACGGTTCCGCCCTCTTCCGGCAGAAGCAGCTCGCCGACGGTCGCCACGTTCGGGATGCCGCCCGTGAGCAGCCGGCCACTGGCGACGGTGCCGACGCGACCGTCCGGCGCGGTGAAGGTCTCGGCGCCCGCCTTCTCGCCGAAGCGCACGAGGGGGAACAGCCGGTGGAAAGGCGTGCTCGGCACGTCGACGCCGGGCGCCGCGCGCACCACGTTGGTGCACAGGAACGACGCGGCGGGTCGCTCGCCCGCGGTGAGGGAGACGCCCGCGAAGTCGAAGTCGGTTCCCGCGAAAGCGGCGACGCCGGCGCGGAAGCCCTCGACGATCGCCGTCCGCGCCTCGTCGGGGAGCCAGCCCTCACCGCTCGCGAGGTACCAATCCAGCCACTCGTCCGGGGTGCGATCGCCGAACGCCCGGAACTCGATCCAGCCCTGCGGCAGGCGCTGCCAGACGCGGTCACCGGTCGTCGGCGTCATGGGGTCAGAGCTCCTCGTCGGTGCGGGGTCCGTTGCCGCGGATCGTGTTGTCCACGCGCTCCCCCAGGTTCTGCCACGGACCGCTCAGGCTCTCGACGAAGCTCTGGCCGTTGTCGTGCGCGTCCTTGGCCTGCGACGTCATCCAGTAGGTGTTCGAGACCATGTTCTGCATGTTCACGTTGAGCGCGACAGCGAGCGATCCGGCCGCGGTCCCGCCGCCGGCCAGCGCCGGCGTCATGCGCTGGATCGAGGGGATCAGCACCTGCCCGCCCGGACCGATCAGCGACTTCGCCGCCATGCCGAGGGCGCCGCCCGCGAGCATCCCGAGCGCGCCGACCGCGAAGTCCGTCCAGTCCCCACGCCCGGTGAGCGCCTGAAGTCCGTCGATCGCCACCAGGATGCCCGACATGATCAGCGCGACGGCGCCCAGCGCCGGGAAGAAGAGCGACAGGATCGCGATGACGGGAAGCGCCGCCCGGAGGATGTCCTCCAGGATCGGCACCACGTTGTCCATGAGCCAGGCGCCGGTGTCGGCGAGCCACTCCCCGGCGTCGCCGAAGAAGTTCGAGAACGCGTTGCCGGCGTAGTCGTCCAGGATCCCGCCGGCGTCGTTCAGCGAACGCGCGGCCGCAGCGGCCTCGTCGTCGACCTCGGTCTGGAGTGCACGTGCCGCGGCGCGGATCTCCTCGAGCTCGGCGTCGGCGCTGCCGAGCGCGAGCGCCGCATCCGACACCGCGTCGGGATCGGCGTCGTCGTCGTCCTTGTGCTCCAGTGCGGTGGCATGCGCGTTCTCGCACGAAGCGATCCGGGCGGCGGCGGCATCCGCCTCTTCGGCGAGCACGCGTGCGCGCTGCTGGAAGGAGGTGAGCTGGGTGGTCCAGGTGCGGAGCGCGTTCCGCGAGGTCCGCAGGGCCTCGCCGGTGTCCGACAGCTGCGGCCGGAAGTCCTCGCTCACGGAGGCGCGGAACGCCGTGGCGGAGAGGCCGACCCAGTCGGCGTCGTCGCCGCCGTCGAGCATCGACAGAGCGTCGTCGACGCCGTCGCAGCCCGCCGACAGTGCGTCGAGATAGCCGTCGAGCGTCGCGATGTCGCCGGGTGCGGGGTCGAAGCCGAGCGCGGTGAAATCGGTCACGCCGAGCTTCCTTCCTGTGGCACCATGCTCGCGCCGAGCTCGGAGTCCAGTCCCTGGAACGCCTCGAGGATGCCCTCGAGGCCGGCACCGGCGTCCTCCGCGTAGCGTGCGAGCTTCTTCATGCCGCCACCCCACGACCCGTGAAGGTCTTCGAGTCGCCGTCGCAGCTCGTCCTGCGGCACCGCCGAACCCGACACGTTCGCAAGCGCGCCGGTGGCGTCTTCCAGCATCGTCCGCATGTTGGCGTACGCATGCCGGCTCGCGCTCATCGCGTCGAAGTCGATCCTCACGTCCGTCATCGCATTCCCTCCGAAACGGCCCGACCGGAGGCCGCTGCGCGCGGCGCTCCGGTCAGGCTCTCGAGCTTTGTGGCGTGAGCGCGGTTCAGCCGCCGGCGAGCTGCTGGTCGAGGTCCTGGATCGCGCGCATCATGCCGAGCAGCGACTCCGACATGTCGTTGATGCCGTCCACCGCACCCTTCAGACCCGTCGTCAGCTCCGTGTAACCCTCACCGAACTTGCCCGAAGCGTGCTGCGTCTTGAAGTCCTCACCCAGCAGCGTGTCCACCTGGCTCTTCAACGAGTCCAACTGGCCCTGGATGTCATCACGAGCCTGCGACAGCGACGACGCCACCTGCTCCATCTCCGCATACGAAGCACCGAAATCGGCCATCGTCAACTCCCTCACTCAGATTCACGACCCACCCCGGGCCGATGACTCCACGGTAACCGGCATGACGCGATCAGCCCATGGGGACCATTCCCCATGCAGCGATTCAGGCCTGATCAGGGCGGTAATAGGCGGAGCCCGCCTCCGGTGCGAGCGTGAGCGCGAGCCACCCCGGTGCCGTGGCACGGGCCTCTGCTCCGACGTCGGCGGTGATCTTGCCGCGCGCGACGAGCAGGTCGATCGCGGCATCCCGCTCGGCCATGATCCCGGTCAGCGTCGACGGCGGGATCTCCTTCATGCTCTGGTCGACATTGTCGTGCGGGTTCTGCGGACCGCCCTTGATGGTCACGCCTCGCACGAGGATCGCCGCGTAGACCACCACGTCGGCCAGGATGACGACGAGCCAGACCCAGGTGCCGTCGCCCAGCAGCTCGCGCCCCGCGGTGATGGCGATGAGCGCCGTGAACAGGCCGGGCACGATGTGCATCAGCGTGGTCGTGCGGATTCCCGACTGCGCGACGGCGCGGGGATGACGGTAGCGCTGGTACTCGCTCCATGCCGTGGCGAGGAACGAGATGAGCGTGAGCACGCCGGCGAAGGCGAGAGGGAAGTCGAACGCGCTTCCGCCGACGACCCAGCGGAGCATGGCCGCCGCCCCGACGAGCGGGGCCACCAGCAGGAACATGTACGCGAGCGACTGCAGGCAGCTTCCTGCACGGACGCCGCGATGCTCCGCGCGCACCGCTTCCTTCGGGGCCAGCACGACGAGCGCGTGCTGCGCGTAGGGCGCCGTGACGAACGAGCGCAGCTCGAGCCGCCACCAGTCCACGGGACCCCACTCGTCGACCTCGTCGACGAGGCTTGTCAGGGTGCGATCGCTCACAGCGGCCAGTCCTCTCCCGCTCGCACCACTGCGGCATCGAGCGCTTCGACGCGCGTGCGGTCGGCCGACGGCAGGAAGCCCTCGAGGACCGACTCGTGCAGGATGCCGCCCGCAGAGTCCTCCACGAACGCCAGGCCGTACGGTGCGACAGGACCGAGCACGGCGCCGAGCGTGGCGTTCTGCCCGACGAAGAGCCAGCGCCGGAATCCGTAGTCGTGATCGTCATGACGCTCGAGCAGCGTCACCGAGATCCCGGCGCCCAGCTGCGCCGACTCCACCACCTCGGTGGTCGGCGGCAGCAGTGCCGAGGCCGACCACAGGAAGGCGGCCTGCTCGGGCTCGGCCAGCGGTTCGGATGCCGCGAACACGGTGAACGGCGCCAGTACGCGGCCATCCGCCCCGATCAGGAGCAGGTTCCGGCGGTCGTCGCCGGTCGCGCCGGCGATGTCGTTCAGCGCCGCGGTGATGCGCTCCGCCGTGGCGTCGTCGAATCCCGCGCGTGCGGCGAAGGCGTAGGCGGTCTCCCGCGCCCAGAGCGCGCGCTCGTCGGCGGACCGCTGGACGTGAGGAACGGGGAGGCTGCGCTCGGGATCGTGTCGAAGGTTGATCTGCATGTCAGCGCGTGCTCCACGTGAAGGTGGCGACGTGGTGGTCGAAGAGCGCGACCCACGCCAGCAGCACCGGGTCGTCCTCGGCCATGTCGGCCGCATGGGCGACGGTCGCCGTCCATTGCACGGCCTGCGTCCGCCGGGTTCCAGGGATAGGGATGAGGTAGTTGATGAGGAACGAGACCGCTGCGACGCCCTCGAGCGTGACCGGACGACGTTCGGTCCAGCGCACCATGCGATGCCCCTCGCCGATCGCGATGCCGCCCCGGTTGCGGACGGCGTCCTCGACCACGGCGTCCAGCGGGATCTCGGGGGTGGACTTGCGCCGGAGCCCCACGAGACTCGCCGCGCCGAGGGCCCAGGACGGCGCGGTCTCGCCGGCCAGCGCGAACGCGAACGCGTCCTGCGCACGGAGGCTGCGCAAGGCATCCCCCACCTGGACGGCGAGGCCCGACGCGAGATCCGGTCGACCGGCCTGCGAAAGACGCGTCCGCGCCGCGCCCAGCAGTTCCCGCTCGGTATCGGCGGTCACGTCGTATGACTGCCAGCCCAGCGGCAGCAGCATCCGATACTGCGGGACGGCAGGGGCCACCGTGCCCCTCAATTCAGCACGCAGGTCACTCACCCGACAAGTCTCCCATCCCCGGGCCCCCGTTCCGCGCCGTGCGATGCCGCACGGTGCATGTCACGAGAACGGGTTCTGGTCAGGGTCGAACGAGCCGGAGAAGGCGCCGCCGCTCGCGTCCTTGATCTGGCCGACGATCTGGAACTGCGCCACCCAGACGGTGCCGACCGTGGCGAGCGCGTCGCGCCCGGTCGAGCCCATGCGTGCCCAGTCGTCGATGTTCTTGCCCGAGAACAGCGCGGCCGAGAAGTCCGCCGCCTTGTCGGCGAAGGTCGTGCCGCGCAAGGCGTTGAGACCCGACGCCCAGTCGTCGAAGGAGGCGGCGTTCATGCCGGTCAGCCGCAGGGCGTCGTCGCCGAACGCCGTCCCCAGCGCGCGCCATCCCGATGCCGAGCCCAGGCCGCGGACGGTGCGGGCGGCGGGGCCGATGAACGGGATGACGCCGAGAACGCCGAAGGCGACATCCCACCAGCTGCCGTCGTCGAAGGCGAGTTTGCGGGTGAGGGCGACAGCGAGGGTCGCGACCGCCACGATGGCCGCGAGGGCAAGGATGATGGGGCCGCCCACCACGATGGCGAGGACGGCGAGGACGATTCCCGCAACCGCCAGGACGTTCGCCAGGAAGTCGAGCGCGCCGCGGAGGTCGTCTTTCCAGTCGTCCTCGATCTTGCCGCTGACGCCCTCGCGGATGTTCTTCGCGGCGGTGTCGAACGCGTCGAACCAGCTGTCCCAGGCGGTGTCGTACTCCCCCGCCTTCTCCACCCAGTCCGCGTGCTTGGCGCTGGCGAGGCCGCGCTTCTCGTCGGCGTTCGCCGAGGCGGTGTCGTACGCCGACTGCTCGTCCGCGTCCGCGTCGTCGTCGGGCTCGTTCGGCACCGCACCTTCGGCGGTGTCGGCGGTGCGGCTGAGGGTGTAGTACTCCTCCCACAGATCCAGCAGATCCGACACGAGCGGGTCGATGACGCCCTTCGACGTCTCGAGCTCCTTGCCGTACGTCAGGATGTGGGGGCCGACGGCGTCGTAGAGCTCGGCGGCCTCCGACAGATCGCTGCTGACCTTGCCGCACAGCTCGCGGAGCTTCTCGATGGACTGCCCCTCCATGTCGGCGCCGTCATCGACGAGCCGCGAGATGAGGTTCCATGCGCTCGACATGTCGCTCGCGAGGTCGACGATCTGCTGACCCCGCGTCTGGACGTCGCCGGCGTCGCCGCGCAGCTTCTCGATCAGGGTGCCTGCCGGCGTGTGCGACGGCATGTAAGGCGTGGTCATTCCGTCATCCGTTCTCTGACTTGCGTGCCGCGTCTTCGTCGAAGTCCTTGAAGGCGGCGATCACGCCGTCGAGGTGCTCGGCGACGCCCTTGCAGTTGTCCATGAGCCGCTTGCGACGGTCGTCCCACCGGCCCTCGAAGTCGTGGGCCGCGTCCTTCAGGTCGTCCTTGTCGTACGGCGTCTCGACAGCGTCCTCGAGATCCCGTCGCCTGCTGCCCGCGCTCTCGAACTCGTCGATGATGTGCTTGAGCTGCGTGCTCAGGTCGCCGAGATCGTCATAGCTGACCTTGACCCCCACCGTCACTCCTCAAATTGTCGTGCGCCGCCGTCACCGTCACCGTCGCCGTGCGGCGGGCAGGCGCGAAGCCCGCCGCACCGGCGATGGAGGTGGTTCAGCCGCCGGCGAGCTGCTGGTCGAGGTCCTGGATCGCGCGCATCATGCCGAGCAGCGACTCCGACATGTCGTTGATGCCGTCCACCGCACCCTTCAGACCCGTCGTCAGCTCCGTGTAACCCTCACCGAACTTGCCCGAAGCGTGCTGCGTCTTGAAGTCCTCACCCAGCAGCGTGTCCACCTGGCTCTTCAACGAGTCCAACTGGCCCTGGATGTCATCACGAGCCTGCGACAGCGACGACGCCACCTGCTCCATCTCCGCATACGAAGCACCGAAATCGGCCATCGTCAACTCCCTCACTCAGATTCACGACCCACCCCGGGCCGATGACTCCAAGCTAGCGAAACCCCGCCTGCGACCACGATGGGGACCATTCCCCATGCGGGTCCCCAGGTCATCGCTGGACCGCGGTCTGCGGCACCTCCAGCGTGGATCCCTCGACGAGCGGCATCTGCACCGTGACGGCGCGCCCCGACTGGACGAAGATGCCGCGGCCCTCCGGGAAGTCGGAGCGCTTGACCTTCGGGAACGGCACCTTGAAGATGGCGTCGCCGTCGAAGGCGTCCGGACGCAGCACGATGCCCTTGCGGCCGCCCTTGAAGTCGCCGATGAGCCCGAACCCGCTGGCGATCTGGCTGACGTCGGCATCGCCGATCAGCAGATGCTCGCTGCGGTTGACCGCCTGGAACAGCGCCTTGAGCGGGCGCTCGGCCGGCGTGTCGGCGAACTGCGGGACATCCTCGATGACGATCAGGAGTCGCGCCTCGAGCGACTCGTCGCCGACCAGGTCGGCGAGCTCGGTCGCGAGGTCCTTCGCCTCGTCGGGGGTCGTCGCGCTGCGCATCCACGGCGCGAACTCCTTGAGCTGCGATCGGCGGCCGCCGAAGTGGAACAGCCGCACGCCGGGATCGAAGCGCGTCATCGAGGTGATGAGCGCCTTCATCGCGTTCGTCTTGCCCGACAGCGGCGGTCCCGTCACCACGAAGGTGCCGATGGGATCGAAGTCGCGCGCCGCGAGGGTGTCCTCGGCGACGCCGAGCGCGGGGAAGTCGCCGATGCGATCCGGCATGGCCGTGGACTGCAGCCGTGTGGGCAGCGACCCGATCTCTTCGACCTCGCGCGCGCCCGCGGCACGGAGATCCTGCGCCCACTGGGTGAGCAGCTTGGTCTGCTCCGCCACGTTCGGCGTTCCGCCGAGCACCGCGATCTGGGTCTCGAAGCCGTCCACGATGGCCCGTCCGGGCGCCGATCGCTCGTCGAGGACGTCCTTCGGCGCGTTGAGCAGGGCGTACGCGTTCTCGTCCGAGAGCCGCAGCACGACGCGGCGGGACACGTTCGAGCTGATGGCGGTCGGGACCGATCCCGACCGGTCGGCGGTGGCGACGACGTGCACGCCGAGGGGGCGGCCTTCTCCCAGGATGCGCATGAACGCCTGGTAGAACGGCATCCGCGCGGTCGTGGACTCCCACTCCGCGCGGAACTGCGGCAGACCGTCCAGGAGCATGATGATGCGCGCCTCGTCGCGACCGGTCAGCTCGCGGTATTCGGCGATGCTCGACGCGTTGGCGGCGCTGAACCGCTTGCCCCGGTCGTCGAGGATGGCGCCCAGCGACCGCATGATGCGCTGCACGCGCTCCGCGTCGTCCCCGGGGATGATCGAGCCGACGTGCGGCAGCACCTCGAGGCTCTTGAGCGCGCCGGCGCCGAAATCGAGCCCGTACACGGCCACGTTCTCCGGGCGGCGGCCCGTCGCCGCTGCGATCGCGACGGTGCGCAGCACCGTCGACTTGCCCGATCCGCTGGTGCCGTACACGAGCAGCGACCCGTCGCGGTCGGGTTCGAAGTACACCG
Organism: Microbacterium sp. LMI12-1-1.1; assembly: GCF_040676455.1. Lineage (NCBI taxonomy): Bacteria > Bacillati > Actinomycetota > Actinomycetes > Micrococcales > Microbacteriaceae > Microbacterium > Microbacterium sp. LMI12-1-1.1. The sequence continues at coordinate 540,016 of NZ_JBEGIA010000016.1, forward strand.
GCTCCTGCAGCTGGCGCTCGGGGACGTCGCGCTTGCCGAGCAGGATGAACCCGGCGCGCCCGGCCCGCAGCTGGCGGATGTCGACCGTGGTCTCGAGGTCGTCGAGCCACGGACGGCGGGGCGCGGGGATGCGCGCCACCTCGGCGGCCGCCACGAGCGTCGCCACGAGGCGCTTCTGGTCGTTGGGGCCGGGGTCGACGTCGTGCGAGTCGGACTCGCCCGAGTCGGGGAGCTCCCACCGCTGCACCGAGCCGAACCGCAGCTGCGCGACGGCGACGTCCGCCGCGGGCGCCTGGTCGCTGCTCCATCCGCCGGCATAGGCGGACTGGAACGACACGAGACGACCGGGCCCCGTCTTGGCGATCCCGCGACCGGGGATGCCGGGATCGAAGCGGGCCGCCACGGGATCGCCGACGACGTCCTTCGAGTCGGACTCGTCGGCCATGCGCAGCGCGACGCGCAGGTTGGTGTTGGCGCGCAGGTTGTCCTTGATCACCCCGGCGGGGCGCTGGGTGGCCATGATCAGGTGGATGCCGAGCGATCGGCCTCGCTGGGCGATGTCGACGACGCCGTCGACGAACTCCGGCACCTCCCCCGCGAGCGCGGCGAACTCGTCGATGACGAGCACCAGCGCGGGTGGCGTGTCGGGATCGCGCCGCTTCTCCAGCTCGAGGAGGTCCTTGGCCTTCTTGCGGTTGAACAGGTGCTCGCGGTGGTGCAGCTCGGCGCGCAGGCTCGTCAGCGCGCGGCGGACGAGGTGCGGGCTCAGGTCGGTCACGAGGCCGACGCAGTGCGGCAGATCGACGCAGTCGGCGAATGCCGAGCCGCCCTTGTAGTCGACGAACAGGAACGTGACGCGGTCGGGGCTGTGGGCCGCCGCCATACCGAGCACCCATGCCTGCAGGAACTCGGACTTGCCGGCTCCGGTGGTGCCGCCCACCAGGGCGTGCGGGCCCTGGGTCCGCAGGTCGAGCGCCATCGCGTCCGTGGCGCCCTGGCCGACGATCGCGCGCAGCGTGCCCGCCTTCTTCAGTCGCGGGAGGACCGCGCCCGAGCGATCCAGGATGGTGTTGTTCTCGCGCCAGCGCTCGATCGCGAAGGAAGGCTCCGAGGCCATCTCCGATCCCACCAGGGAGAGGAACATCACGGAGTTCGGGATGTCGGACGAGTCCTCGATCACCGTGCTGGAGTCCACCACCGGCGCGAGCCGCTTCGCGAGGACCGTCATCAGCTCGTTCGAGACGCCCTCCACCGCCGTCTCGGGATAGTCGACACCGCTGCGGACCGTCCCCGCGCGCGCACGCTCGAGCCCGTTCGTGACGTCGAGGAAGCTTCGGCACACCGCGGGCAGCGCGTCGACCATGGGGGCGACGAACAGTCCGTACACGCCGACGTCGGCGCCGCGCTCGAGCACCTGGGTCAGCCGGGCCCGGTCGACGGGCGCGTCGGCGGTGACGATGACGACGACCGCCGTCTGGCCGGGGAACGTGGCCTCTTCGGCAGCGCGGCGCACGTCGGTGCCGTAGCGCATCGGATCCCAGTCGTCGGCGAGGGGCAGTCGTGGCGACGATGCGGCCTTCGACCGCTGCATCACCAGTTCCTCCAGGCCCGACAGCAGCGCCGCGCCGGTCGACGCCGAGTCCGACAGGGGCATGTCGCGGAACGGGCTGCGCTCGCTGGAGGTGTGGGGCAGCCACTTCAGCCACTCGAGCTGCGTCGCCCAGCGGGGCTCGGTCAGTGCGATGGCGACCAGCTCGTTGGGAGAGTGCAGGCCGAACAGCTGCACGCACAGACCGCGCAGCGCATCGGCGGCCTCGCGGTCGCCGCCGGCGACGCCGATCACACCCACGCTCTGCAGCGACTCCAGCACCGGCACGCCGTCGATGGTGCGGTAGCGGTCCCGCAGCCGGTCGACGCGATCGACGAACTCCTGCAGTGCCTCCGGCGTCTCGGACCGCTTCACCGTCGTGCGCGACGGGGCCTCGGTGATGCCCAGCCGCACCGAGAGGAAGTTCCAGTGCTCTGGACGCCGCGTCCACAGCATCGGGCCGAGCCGCATCGCCTCTTCGAACACCACCGCCACCGGCGGCGCCTCCGCATTGCGGATCTCGCGCTCGCGCGGGCGCTCGCGGTAGAGCGTCTCTTCCAGCTCCTCGAAGGTGCGCTCGAAGATCTCGGTCTCTTTGCGGGCGCGCTGGCCCACCTGGGTGCGCTGGGAGATGAAGTTGCCGAGCAGCATCAGCGGCGACATGATGACGACGAGGAGCGACCGGGGGTTGCCGTTCATCGCGAACAGCGCCATGCCGAGGATGAGCGGTGCGACGAGCATCGGCCACGGGAACAGCCGCGTGACCGGATCCTTCGGCATCCGCGGCTCCGGGAGCTCTTCGCCGATGTAGCGAGGCTCGACGCGCGGGCTGCGGTTGAACAGCAGCGATCCGCCGCGCTCGAGCACCGGGTCCTGCTCGACGGGCGCGAAGTCCTGGACCATGCGGACGACCACGTCGGTGTCACCGAGCGAGAACCGCTGCCCCGGGATGACGCGGAGGCGCTGGACCAGACCGCCGTCGACCACGATGCCGTTGGCCGAGTTCAGGTCGACGAGCTCCACCGAACCGCCGACCTCGATGCGCGCATGCACCTTGGAGATCAGCGGATCGTCGAGCACGATGTCGTTGCCGGCGGCGCGCCCGATGGTGAAGTGGCCGCGCGGCAGCGGGAACTCGCGTCCGACGAGCGGGCCGCCGACGACCGAGAGGATCGCGGCCGGTGGACCGCCGACCGCCCGCGACGCGACGTAGTCCTCTCCGAGGTTCACGATCGATGCGATGAAGCCCGAGCCGACGGCGGCGTCGCTGATCAGCATGTCGGGCGCGAGCATGGTGAAGGTCGACGAGGTGGGCGGTGCCACCTTGAGCGTCAGCACATCGCGCGGAGAGGCGGACGTCTCGCGAGCGGGGTCGGTGTCGACGATGTGCCGGGCCACGTCCTGCACGGTCGCCGTCGTGTCGGAGGTGACGACGATGTCGATCTGCTGCGCGTCTCGCCGCTGGAGTGTGAGTCTGAGTCTCATGCGTTGTCCTCGGGGTCTGCGTCAGCCGATGCGGATGAGGGCTCGCCGGTCGCCCAGCAGGAGGGTGTCGCCGCTGCGGACCGTGACCCCCTGACCGGGCGGGAGGGAGTGCTCCGCGCCCTCGCGGATGAGCGCGCTGCCGTTCGTCGATGCACGGTCGACGGCGATGATGGCGCCGCCCGTGCGCAGCAGCGCGAGATGGGTCTTGGAGATCGACTTCGTCGGATCCTCGATCGGGACGAGGGTGAGCCCGTTGTCGCCCGGCGCGGGCGAGGGATCGCGTCCGATCAGGATGCCGGCGCCGGGGAGGGCGATGCGCGCGCCGGTGTCGAACTCGAGCACGACGGCCGGGGACGACGACGCATCTGTCACCGGCGGCGCGGCGACGGCGGGCGTGCCGGGGCGTGCCGGCGCGGCAGGACGCGCGGCAGCGGGCCGCGGCGGTCCGGCGGGCGGCGCCGCGTCCGGCAGCAGCCGCGGCGGTGTCCAGGGGATGCCGGGGCCGGCTGCCGCTGCCGCCGTCGACGAGGCGACGGCGGGATGGACCGGCTCGCGGGTCCCTGGCGCCGGGGCTCCCGCCGCAGGGGCACCAGGATCCACGGCCGCTGCACTCGGTGCGACGGGCGCGGCATCCGTTCCGCCCGGCGCGGCGCCCGCGGTGTACGCCTCCCCGCGGGGCGCGCCGACGACTCCCCCGCTGCTGCGGGTGACGGGGATGTAGGCGCCGGAGCTGGGGGCCACCGCCGAGGTCGCGAGCGACGGCAGCTCGCTGCGCTCGTCGGCGAGATCCGTCGCCGCCGTCTTGCGGGCGATCCGCATGCGCTTCGCGTCGTAGGGGTTGAGGCCGTTCCGCGCGTCCACGAACCAGGTGGCGCCCGCCATGTCGGCCCATCCGCGCCCTCGACGCTCCGGGTCGAAGAGCGGGGAGCAGGCGATCACGAGGACGGGTCCGACGAGGGGGACGAGGAAGCTGGCTCCGAGCACCAGGTACCGCACGACCGCGCCACGCCAGAATCCGGGCCGCTCCAGCGTGCGCACGTTGACCGAGCGGATGCCGGTCGCGGCCTTGCCCACCGTGGTGCCCTTGCGGCCGTGGAGGATCAGCTGCAGGACGACGAACGCGGTCGTCAAGGCCGATGACGCGGCCGCGCACGCGATCACGAGGCCGAGGTTGCCGGCGTCCGTGAGCGCTGCGGCCGGGTCGGCGGACGCGGCGGCGTTGAGGAGCACCGGAAGCGAGACGAGCAGCAGCGGCAGCTGGAGCACCACGAGGATGCCCAGCTCGATCGATGTCGCCAGCACGCGCCGCCCGAAGGGCGCCATGCGCAGCCCGAGGGACGCGGCGTACTCCGGCCTCGGCCGACCGCGTCCATCGAGGCCCTCGACGGCGTGTGTCGAGTCGTCGATCTCCCAAATCACCGGATCCTCCTGGCGAACGCTCCGCATCGACCCTATCCGGCGGACGGCGCTGCTCCCGCCCGGAGCGGGGACATGGGGAAATGGACCCATGCCCACACGGGCGGCGGCGACGACCCGGCCCGAGCGACGGTCGTCTCAGTGGAAGAAGTGGCGCTCTCCCGTGAAGAACATGGTGACGTTCGCCGCCTGGGCGGCGGCGATCACCTCGTCGTCGCGCACCGAGCCGCCGGGCTGGATGATCGCCGAGATGCCGGCGTCGAGCAGGATCTGCGGTCCGTCGGCGAACGGGAAGAACGCGTCGGATGCCGCGACCGAGCCCGCGGCGCGGTCGCCGGCGCGCTCGACGGCGAGTCGGCAGGAGTCGACGCGGTTGACCTGGCCCATGCCGATGCCCACCGTCGCGGAGCCCTTGGCGAGCACGATCGCGTTGGACTTCACGGCCCGGCAGGCCTTCCACGCGAAGATGAGGTTCGTCATGTCCTCGTCGGCCGGGCGCTCTCCCGACACGAGCTGCCAGTCCTTCGCGACCGACTCGATGTCGTCGGGGAACCGGTCGGCGTCCTGCAGCAGCAGCCCGCCCGAGACGAGGCGCACGTCCATGCGCTCCTGCTGCCAGTCCTGCGGCAGCTGCAGCAGTCGCAGGTTCTTCTTCGCCTTGAAGACCTCGAGCGCCTCGGGCTCGAACGAGGGCGCCACGATGACCTCGGTGAAGATGTCCTTGAGGTTCTCGGCCATCTTGAGCGTCACCGTGCCGTTGGCGGCGATCACGCCGCCGTAGGCCGAGACGGGGTCGCACTCGTGGGCGCGCAGGTGCGCGCTTGCGATCGGGTCGAGTGCGTTGGGCGCCGCGACGGCGATGCCGCAGGGGTTCGCGTGCTTGATGATCGCGACCGCCGGTTTGACCATGTCGAACGCGGCCCGGAGCGCCGCATCCGCGTCGACGTAGTTGTTGTACGACATCTCCTTGCCCTGCAGCTGGGTCGCCTGGGCGATGCCGTGGCCGCCGTTGCGCGTGTAGATCGCCGCGCGCTGGTGCGAGTTCTCGCCGTAGCGGAGCGTCGCGAGGCGCTCGGCCTTGATCGTGAGGTGCGCGGGCAGGTCCTCCTCGGTGAGCGTCCCCTCCGAGAACCAGGTGGCGACCGCGCGGTCGTACTCGGCGGTGTGGGCGAACGCGCGGGCGGCGAGCTCTCGACGCTGCGCGAGGCTCGTGCCCCCGGCACGGACCGCCTCGATGACGGCCGGGTAAGACGATGGCGAGACGACGATCGCGACGTTGGCGTAGTTCTTCGCCGACGCACGCACCATGGCGGGGCCGCCGATGTCGATCTGCTCGACGACGTCGTCGCCCTGGGCGCCCGAGCGCACGGTCTCGACGAACGGGTAGAGGTTCACCACGACCAGCTCGAACGGCGCGATGTCGAGCTCGTCGAGCTGGCGCTCGTGGTCCTCGAGGCGCAGGTCGGCGAGGAGGCCGGCGTGCACGCTCGGGTGCAGCGTCTTGACGCGGCCGTCGAGCGACTCGGGGAACCCGGTGACGCTCGACACGTCGGTCACGGTGTGACCGGCCTCACGCAGCAGGGTGGCGGAGCCGCCCGTCGAAACGATCTCGACGCCCGCCGCGGCGAGCGCCTCGCCCAGGGCGAGCAGATCGGTCTTGTCGCTCACCGACACGAGCGCCCGGCGGACCGGGACGACGTCGCGGGTGCGATACAGGGCGGGGTCGTGGCTCGGTCCGGCCATGGCGGATCTCCTCGGTGGGGATAGGGGTCAGAGCTGGGCGCTCGCGGACACCGCCGCGAGGTCGAGGTCGCCGGTGGCGACGCGGCGCACCACGTCGATCAGCAGGCGGCGTTCGACGGGCTTGATGCGCTCGTGCAGGGCGTGCTCGTCGTCGCCGGGGAGCACGGGAACCCGCTCCTGCGCGAGGATCGGCCCCGAGTCGACCCCGTTGTCGACGATGATCACGCTCGCCCCCGTCTGCGCGACGTCCGCGGCGAGCGCATCGCGCACGCCGTGCGCACCGGGGAACTCCGGCAGGTACGCCGGGTGGGTGTTGATGATGCGCGGCGACCACGCGTCGACGAGATCGGCGGGGAGGAGCCGCATGAGACCGCTCAGCACGACGAGGTCGGGCCGCCAGACAGCGAGCTGGGCACCGAGCTCGGCGCCCCACTCCTCACGGCTGGCGAACTGCGCGAAGGGGACCATGAAGGTCGGGATGCCGTACTCCTCGGCGTGCGCGAACCCTTCGGCTTCGCGATCGGCGCCGACCACGACCACGCGAGCGGGGAACTCGGGCTCGGCCGCCGCGTCGAGCAGAGCGCGCAGGTTCGACCCTGTGCCCGAGATGAGGACGGCGACCGTGAGCACCCGATCAGCTTACTCGGAACCGTTCCTGTCGCCGGGCGGCGTCGACCGGGGCAGGTCGATGGGCTCGGTCGTCGCCTCCGGCGTGGAGACGGCGCCCGACTCGCGGCGGGGCGAGAGGAGCAGGATCGCCGCACCCAGCAGCACCTCGAGCCCGACTGCGAGGGCGACGGGACCGGGTTCGGGGCCGAGCTGCGCGAGCCGTCCGGGTCCGAGCGAACCCGAGGCGACGAAGGCGAGGAGCGCGGCCGCGCCTCCGGAGACGATCGCGATGCCTGCGGTGACCACCAGGCGGGCGCCGATCGGATCCTCGGCCGCGACAGCCACCGGTTCCTCGCCCACGTGGAGGAGCCTCGAGCGGGCGATCCACCCGGCGAGCGCGCCGACCGCGATCGGCAGGAGCGCGAGCAGCAGCAGCCATGACGTGGTGGATTCCGGCACGGCGCCGAGCACGGGCAGTCCCGGGACGACGCCGACCTGCGTGCCCGCAGGAGACACGGCGGTGCCCTCGCCCACCGTGAACCCGGGTCCGGCGACGAAGCTGAGACCCCACACGGCGAGCGTCGGGACGTAGGCGAGCTGCGCGATGGTGAGCACCGCCGCGCCGAGCGCGTCGACGTCGCCGGCCTGGAAGAGCGCCACGATCTGCCCGGCACGCGCGAACAGCGCCACAGCGGCGACCGCGGCGCCCACGCCGACGAGACCCACCACGACCACGGCGGAGCCCCGCGCGACCAACGCCGGCACGTCGCCCCATCCGTGGGGCAGCTCTTGCGCGCGATCGCGCAGCCGCGCGACCGCGCCGGAACCCGCCTCCGACCACTCGGTGACGATCGCCGCGACGAGCGCAGGGAGCGCGAACACGAGCGTCGGGATGAGGATCGCCTGCCACGTCTCGACCTGCGCGACGTCGTTCGCGCCGGTGAGCGCGGCGCCCGTCGCCAGCGCGGCGAACACGACCGTCGAGGTCAGGACACCGGAGAGCCACGCGTCCGCATGCGAGGCGCGCGCCCCCGAGCGGGCGGCGAAGATCGCCGTGAACGAGGCGAACGCCAGCGGCGCGAGGGACAGGACGAAGGATGCCGCGTCCGTGTCGATGCCCGTGGCCGCCAGGTACTCGGGCGGCAGGGCGATGTGCAGGGGCACGAGGTTGCCGAACTGCCATACCGAGACGGCGGACGGCCACAGCACTCCCCAGTCCGCGCCGCCGCCGAACCCGAAGACCCAGAGGAGGGTGAGCGGAGCGAGGGTCGCGGCAAGGCCGACGGAGACCGCGATGGCGGCGTCGACGGTGGCAAGGAGGGCGACGATGAGGCGATGCATGCGCCATCGACCCTACTTCGAGGGGCGCGGGCGTCCCGGGCGCGTCCGCGCCGTGGTGCGGCATCCGTCCAGCGAATCCTCAGGTTCACGGGCGAACGACTACCCTTTCAGGTCGGAGGTCCACCATGAGCACAGCCCCATCCGCGGCATCGAACACCCCCGCAGCACCCGACGACGTCGAGACTGCCGAGCCGAAGAACGGCTTCGACAGGTTCTTCGAGATCACCCGTCGCGGCTCGACGATCGGCACCGAGGTGCGCGGCGGCGTGGTGACCTTCGTGACGATGGCGTACATCGTCATCCTGAACCCGATCATCCTGTCCAGTGGCACGGATGTCTCGGGCGACACCCTCGGATTCACCCAGGTCGCTGCCGCCACCGCCCTCACCGCGGGTGTGATGACCGTGCTGTTCGGCCTGGTGACCCGCCTGCCGTTCGCGTTCGCGGCGGGCCTGGGCATCAACTCGTTCCTCGCCGTGTCCGTCGTGGGGCAGGTCACCTGGCCGGAGGCGATGGGCCTCGTCGTCATCAACGGCCTGATCATCGTGCTGCTGGCCGCCACGGGCCTCAGGCGCATGATCTTCGACGCCGTCCCGATCCAGCTGAAGCTCGCCATCACGGTCGGCATCGGCCTCTTCATCGCGTTCATCGGCTTCGTCGACGCCGGCTTCGTCACCTCGACCGGGGCCTCCTCTCCCCCGGTCGGCCTCGGCGTGAACGGCTCCGTCGCGACCGTCCCGACGCTGATCTTCGTCTTCACCCTGCTGCTCACCGGCATCCTGGTCGCCCGCAAGGTCAAGGGCGGCATCCTCATCGGCCTGGTCACCGGCACCGTGGTCGCGCTGATCGTCGAGGCGATCTGGAACATCGGCCCGAAGTTCGACGGCGACGAGGTCAACCCCGGCGGCTGGGGCCTCTCGGTGCCCGAGCTGCCGTCGTCGCTGGTCAGCGTGCCCGACCTGTCGCTGGTCGGCCAGGTCTCGTTCGGCTCGTTCGAGCGCATCGGCGTGCTCGCCGCGCTGATGCTCGTCTTCACGCTCGTGTTCACGAACTTCTTCGACGCGATGGGCACCATGACGGGCCTGTCGAAAGAGGCCGGCCTCGCGAACGAGAAGGGCGACTTCCCCCGCATCAAGTCGGCGCTCATCGTCGAGGGCGTCGGCGCGGTCGCGGGTGGATTCACGTCGAGCTCGTCGAACACGGTGTTCATCGAGTCCGGCGCGGGCATCGGCGAAGGCGCCCGCACAGGGTTCGCGAACGTCGTGACGGGCGCCCTGTTCCTCATCGCGATGTTCTTCACGCCGCTCGTCTCGATCGTCCCGACCGAGGTCGCCGCCTCCGCGCTGGTGATCGTCGGCGCGCTGATGATGTCGCAGATCCGCTTCATCGACTTCTCGGACTTCTCGATCCTGCTGCCGGTGTTCCTCGCGATCACCGTGATGCCGCTGACCTACTCGATCGCCAACGGCATCGGCGCGGGCTTCATCGCCTGGGTGGTGGTGCGCTCGCTGTCGGGCAAGGCGCGCGAGATCAGCCCGCTGCTGTGGATCGTCGCTGCCGGCTTCGTCCTCTACTTCGCCCGCGGACCGCTCGAGGCCGTGCTGGGCTGAGTTCCGCGGCTGCAGCCGTACGGCACGGGCGGGATTGGATGCCTCGGCACGAGGCATCCGCTCCGCCTGCCGTTTGATGCGACGCCGAGGTCGCGGCGGGTGCTCTCGCCAGCCGAGGCGTGCCGAAAAGGCCGATGAACTTCCGGTTCACAGAGCCTCGATGAACTTCCCGTTCACACACCCCCGCACCACCGGCCCACTGAACTTCCAGTTCACACGCCCTCGTCAGGAGCCATTGAACTTCCAGTTCACACGCCCTCGTCAGGAGCCATTGAGCTTCCGGTGAACACGCCCTCGTCAGGAGACGTGTGAACCGGAAGTTCAATGGGGTTTTCGAGACCATGTGCGCGGGAGGCGGCGCCCACAGGCCGACACCTGTAGCCGACACGGCACGGTGCACCCCTCGCTCAGCGCAGCGGGGTCCAGCCGGGCGGGAGCGGGCCATCCAGGGCCGCGCGCTCCGCGTAAACGGCCGCCGACCAGCCTTGCGCGGCATCCGTGGCATCGAAGCCTCCACGGGCCACGCGCAACCCGACGTCGTCGTGATGCGTGCGCGGCGCGCCGCCGCGCCGGGTCGAGGCGCGCACGCTCCACGCGTCGTCGGCGAACCCGCCACCGCGGAACACGCGGTAGTCGGCATACCGGGCGGGATCGAGCAGATCCCAGCACCACTCCCAGACGTTGCCGAGCGTGTCGAACAGGCCGTTGAGATTCGGCAGCTTGCCGCCGACGTTCTGCGGGGCTGTCACGCCGTCGGCGCTCGTCCACGCGATCTCCGCCAGCGGCCCGTACTGCGGGCCGGTCGAACCGGCGCGGCACGCGTGCTCCCACTCGGCCTCGGTCGGCAGGCGGAACCCGTCGGCGTCCACATGCCAGGTGACGTCCTCGCCGTCGAACGTGTAGGCCGGGTCCAGCCCTTCCCACTCCGACGCCGCGTTGCAGAACCGGATCGCGCGCAGCCAGCTCACGTCGGTCGCGGGGCGTCGCGGATGCCCGCCCGGCTCGCCCAGCAGCTCGGTGAGCTGCTCCTGCGTGACCGCGTAGACGCCGATCTCGAACGGCTCCAGGTCGACGCTCCAGCGCGCCTTCCGGCGGGCGTCGTGGAGGGTCACCGTGCCGCCCGCGATGCGGGCGAGCTCGATGTCGGTCACCCGTCGTGGGGCTCGAGGACGAAGATCGCGATCTGGCGGTCGGTGCGCGTCTGGTAGTTGTCGTAGTCGGGCCAGACGGCCGTCGCCCGCGCCCACCATTCGGCCCGCTCGTCACCCGACAGCTCGCGCGCCGTGTAGTCGCGGCGGACGTCGCCGTCCTGCAGCTCGACGTGGGGCCGGCGCCGCATGTTCTCGGCCCACCTGGGCTCATCGGGCGCGCCGCCCTTCGACGCGACCACCGCGTAGCGGCCGTCGTGCTCGACGCGCATCAGCGCGGTCTTGCGCAGGGCCCCGCTCTTCGCACCGACCGTGGTCAGCACGATGATGGGCACACCCCGCAGCGTGTTCGCCTTCTCGCCGTTCGACGCCTCGTAGGCCTCGGCCTGCTTGCGGGCCCAGTCGGACGTGGACGGCTTGTACTCTCCGGTCAGCGGCATACGCACCAGCGTAAAGCCGCGGCGATGAGCTTCGGGTCGTACGGCCCTATCGTCGAGGTATGCCGAACATGAGAGTCGAACTCCTTCCCGGGCGCACCGTCGAGCAGCGCCGCCGCTTCGCCGAACTGGTGACCGACGCCGCTGTCGAGGCGCTCGGCGCCCGCCGGCAGGACGTGCGCATCATGTTCGAGGAGGTCGCCGCCGACTTCGTCGCGAACGGCGGCGTGCTCGCCAGCGAGGACGCCGACCGCGCCGGCCAGGTGTCGCGTTTCGGCGGCGCCTCCGCCGCCGACTGACGGAGACCACGAGAAACGGATGCCGCGACCGAGGTCGCGGCATCCGTTCTGGTGTGTGAAGGTCAGAGACCCTGAATGATCTCGCGCATCAGCGCGGCCGTCTCGGACGGCGTCTTGCCGACCTTGACGCCGGCGGCCTCGAGGGCCTCCTTCTTCGCCTGGGCCGTGCCCGCCGAGCCCGACACGATGGCGCCGGCGTGGCCCATGGTCTTGCCCTCGGGCGCGGTGAAGCCGGCGACGTAGCCGACGACCGGCTTGGTCACGTTGGCCTTGATGAAGTCGGCCGCCCGCTCTTCGGCGTCGCCGCCGATCTCGCCGATCATGACGATCGCCTTGGTCTCGGGGTCGGCCTCGAACGCGGCGAGCGCGTCGATGTGCGTGGTGCCGATGATCGGGTCGCCGCCGATGCCGATGGCCGTCGAGAAGCCGATCTCGCGCAGCTCGTACATCATCTGGTAGGTCAGGGTGCCCGACTTCGACACGAGGCCGATCGGCCCCTTGCCGGTGATATTGGCGGGCGTGATGCCGACCAGCGACTCGCCCGGCGTGATGATGCCCGGGCAGTTCGGGCCGATGATGCGGGTCTTGTCGCCCTTCGACTGCGCGTAGGCCCACGCCTCGGCGGTGTCGCCGACGGGCACGCCCTCGGTGATCACGACGAGGAGGGGGATCTCGGCGTCGATGGCCTCGACCATGGCGCTCTTGGTGAAGGCCGGCGGCACGAACGCGATGGAGACGTCGGCGCCGGTGGCGGCGATGGCCTCCCCGACCGAAGCGAACACGGGCAGTTCGACGGGGTTGCCGTCGGCGTCGGTGTGCAGGACCGTGGTGCCGGCCTTGCGGGCGTTCACGCCGCCGACGACCTGGGTGCCGGCCTTGAGCATGAGTGCGGTGTGCTTGGTGCCCTCGCCGCCGGTGATGCCCTGGACGATGACCTTGGAGTCCTTGTCAAGGAAGATCGACATGTTTCTGGTTCCTTATCTCAGTCTCAGGCGTTGGCGAGCTCGGCGGCCTTGTCGGCGCCCTCGTCCATCGTCTCGGCCAGGGTCACGAGCGGGTGGTTCGCGTCGCGCAGGATCGCGCGGCCCTCTTCCACCTTGTTGCCGTCCAGGCGCACGACCAGCGGCTTCGAGGCGCTGGATCCGAGCTCGGCCAGCGCGCCGACGATGCCCTTGGCGACCGCGTCGCACGCGGTGATGCCGCCGAAGACGTTGACGAACACGCTCTTGACCTGCGGGTCCCCGAGGATGACGTCCAGACCCGCGGCCATGACCTCGGCCGAGGCGCCGCCGCCGATGTCGAGGAAGTTGGCGGGCTTGACGCCGCCGTGGTTCTCACCGGCGTAGGCGACGACGTCGAGCGTCGACATCACGAGGCCCGCACCGTTGCCGATCACGCCCACCTCGCCGTCGAGCTTGACGTAGTTGAGGTCGTTGGCCTTCGCCTTCGCCTCGAGCGGGTCGGCCGCCGCCTTGTCCTCGAGCAGCGCGTGCCCGGCGTGACGGAAGTCGGCGTTCTCGTCGAGCGAGACCTTGCCGTCGAGGGCGATGACGTCGCCCTCTTCGGTGAGCACGAGCGGGTTGACCTCGACGAGGGTCGCGTCCTCGCCCTTGTAGACCTTGAAGAGCTTGACGAAGACGTCGCTCACCTTGTCGACGAGCTCGGGGGCGAAGCCCGCGGCTTCGGCGATCTCGACCGCCTTCTGCTTGTCGATGCCCTGCAGCGGGTCGACCGCGATGCGCGCGAGCGCCTCGGGACGCTCGACGGCGAGCTCCTCGATCTCCATGCCGCCCTCGACGCTGCAGAGCGACAGGTACGAGCGGTTGGCGCGGTCCAGCAGCACCGAGAAGTAGTACTCCTTGTCGATGCGGGCGCCCTGGGCGACCATCACGCGCTTGACGATGTGGCCCTTGATGTCGAGGCCGAGGATGGCCTTCGCCGCCTCGTAGGCCTCATCGGGGGTCTTGGCGACCTTCACGCCGCCTGCCTTGCCGCGCCCGCCGGTCTTGACCTGGGCCTTGACGACGACGACTCCGCCGATCTTCTCGGCCGCGGCCCGCACCTCCTCCGGCGTGTCCGCGACGATGCCGGCGAGCACCGGCACCTCGTACTTCTCGAAAAGGTCACGTGCCTGGTACTCGTACAGATCCACAGTGCATTCCTTCGCAGGTGGCGAATGGGGGTGGGACGACGCGAAAAGCGTCTCGACGTCGAGATATCGACCAGTGCCCCAGCCTACTACCGGTCATCGTCCGGTTCCGACCGGAGCGACGCGCCCTCCGTTCCGCACAGGCTGAGCGAGCGCACGCCGCTCCATCGATACTCAGCGCGCCGACGTCGCCTGATGAGCGGATGCCGTGGGGTCGAGGTCGTCGATCTCCTCGCCGGGCACACGGGGCAGCCGGGTGAGATCGCACAGCGCCGGCCCCTCGATGCGCTGCCCGCTCGCCGTGAAGCGCGAAGCGTGCAGCGGGCAGTCCCATGACCGTTCGGCGTCGTTCCAGCGCAGCACCCCGCCCAGGTGCGGGCACACCGCGCTCACGGCGCGCGTCACACCGTCGACGGTCGAGATGCCGACGGGGTGCCCGCCGCGGTTCGCGACCACGCCGTCGCCCTCGCCGGGGCGGCGGACAGGCGCCGGCACCGCTTGCGCTCCCAGCCAGCCGGATGCCGCTTCCCAGCCGACGCGCACGTTCTCGACGCCGCCGCGGGCGAGGTCGGCGGGGACCGTGAAGCGCGTGGCGATCACGTTCATCCAGTCCGGTCGCTCGCGCCGGGGCACCTTGCCGATCTCGGCCACGATGCGCAGCGCCGCGGCAGGGGCGTTGGACAGCCCCCACTTCGCGTAGCCGGTGGCGAACCGCACCCGCCCGAGGCCGCGCGGCATCGCGCCGACGAACGGGATCAGATCGTGCGACTGGTAGTCCTGTGCCGACCACGCCGCCACGGGCTCGGCGCCCGGGAAGTGCTCCTGCGTCCAGGCGATGAGATCGTCACGGCACGTCCGGGGAGACGGCGCACGGCCGACCGGGAATCCGTTGCCGCCGACGATGAGCTGGGCAGCGCCCGCTGGCCCGTCCGCGGGGGTGATGGATCGGATGGACTTGGTCGCGCCGTCGACCGAGAGGTACAGGCCCTCGGGCAGCGGGGCATCCGTGGCGAACGCCACGCAGGTCGAGCGCAGCCCCCGCGTCTTGGCGAAGTACAGCCCACGGTCGATGATCGGCGTCGCGGTGGCGAGCACCACCTGATCAGCGGCCGCGAACCCGGCCGACGTCTCGACACCGGCATGCGGCACGATGTGCGCGTGGGTCACCCGCACGCCGGTGTGGAGCACGCCGCCGGCTTCGAGGTAGGCCCGCGCCATCGCGGCGAGGAGCTGCTGCGGGTCGATGGCGACCTGGCGGTCGAGCGCGACCGCGTCGACCATCGGGAACGGCGACTGCGCGAGCAGATCCGGTTCCACCCGGCGCACCGGCAGCCCGGCCTCCCACGCGGCCTCCAGCTCGGCCGCGACCGTCTCGGCGCCGTCCGGGGTCTGTGCATAGGAGTAGGCCGTGCGCCGGGAGTACGGCACACCGAGCTCGTCGGCCAGGGAGGTCAGCCACTGCGCGCCGTCGGCATTCGCCTCGACGTATGCCTTCACGAGCCGCGCCGGGTGGTGGCGGCGCAGCGTCGAGAGCACGGAGCCCTGCAGGAGGGACAGCTTGCCGGTGTTGGCGCCGGAGGCGAGCTCGCCGACTTCGCCCGCCTCGATGACGGCGACGTCGCGGCCCTGCCGGGCGAGCATGAGTGCGGTGGCGAGGCCGGTGAGGCCGGCACCGACGACGACGACTTCGCGGTGCCGGCCCGGCTCGAAGGGCGTGCCGGTCACGCGGACCGGGTCGAGCTTCCAGATCGGCGTCATGTTCACAGTGAAGCCGCGCGCCGCGGGATCCTCCACCGGGTTGACAGGCGCGCGGCGCAGTGACAGCGCCGAATGCGTCACGGATGCCGCACCTGACGCGGGGCCTGCGCATTAGGCTCTCCCCGAGATGTCCGACACCGCCGCCGCTTCCGCCGCCCCGAGTTCCGCAGCCGCTCAGGGCGCCTCTCGCGCGGCCGTCGTCGCCGCCGCGCTCGAGCTGTTCGCCGAGCAGGGGTTCGACCAGACCTCTGTGGAGCAGATCGCGCAGGCCGCGGGCGTCTCGCGCTCGACGTTCTTCCGGCAGTTCGGCGGCAAGGACGACGTGGTCTTCACCGACCACGAGGTGCTGCTCGATCGCCTCCGCGAGTTCCTGGCGCAGCCGCACCGCGATCCGTGGGCGGCCGTGTGCGAGGCATCTCTCTTCGTCTACGCGCACTTCGCGGCCGACCCCGAGCTCGCCCGGCGGCGCTATGCGGTCGTTCGCGGTGTGCCCGCCCTGCGCGACCGCGAGATCGTGACGGTGTTCCGCTACGAGCGGCTGTTCGACGAGTACCTTCGCGCGTCGCTGCCGGGCCTCGATCCGCTCGACGCGGTGGGCTTCTCTGCGCTGGTCACCGCGATCCACAATCACGTGCTGCGGCGTCTCATCCGGGGGCCCAAGAAGGTGCCGGTCTCGGTGCTGCGCACCGCTCTGGACGAGGCACGCCGGCGCTTCGGCGTCCTGCCGGACGGCGAGGCGGATCCTGCCGCCGACCAGGTCGTCGTCGCGGTCTTCCCGCGCGCGATGCCGACGGCGGAACTGGCGCGGCGACTGCGCGCACAGCTCGACGACTGACCGCTGCGGCGCGCCGGTCGATTCCGCTGTCGGACGGCGGCGGCCCGGCTGTATGTTCAAGCCATGAGCGCCGTGGAGACCACCGCCGGAACGCCCGCTGAGACCGCGTGGTACAGCCAGGACCCAGATGCCGTCGTCGCCGCGTTCCGCAGTGACCGCGACCGGGGGCTGACCGCCGCCGACGCCGCGCAGCGGCTCGCCGAGCACGGCCCCAACTCGATCGCCGCCGAGAAGCCGCCGTCGACGTGGCAGGTCGCCCTGCAGCAGCTCGCGGACCCCATGAACGTCATGCTGGTCGCCGTCGCGATCATCAGCCTGTTCATCAACCAGGTCAGCGTCGGCATCCTCGTCGGGGCGCTCGTGGTGCTGAACATCGTCCTGGGCACCCGGCAGGAGCTCAAGGCGAAGGCATCCGTCGACGCCCTCTCCAAGCTGCAGATCCCGCAGGCGAAGGTCATCCGCGACGGCACCCTGCTGCAGGTCGGCGCGACCACCCTCGTGCCGGGCGACATCGTCACGCTCGAGGCGGGTGACCTCGTGCCCGCCGACGCGCGCATCATCCGCTCGGCGACGCTCGAGACGCAGGAGGCCGCGCTCACCGGCGAGAGCGCGCCGATCCCGAAGGATGCCGGAACCCTCGCCGATCCCGACACGGCGCTCGGCGACCGCACCGACATGGTGTTCCAGAACACGCAGGTGACGCGCGGGACGGCCACGGTGGTCATCACGGGCACCGGCATGCAGACGCAGATGGGCCAGATCGCCTCGATGCTGTCGTCGGTCAAGCCGGGGAAGTCGCCGCTGCAGCGCGAGCTCGACTCGCTCACCGGCGTGCTCGGCTGGATCGCATGGGGCGCCGTCGCCATCATCATCATCACGGGCCTGCTGCGCGGACAGGAGATCACGTCGGTCATCCTGCTGGGCATCTCGATGGCGATCTCGGCGATCCCGACGGGCATGCCGTCGTTCGTCCAGGCGATGCTCTCGTACGGCTCGCGGCAGCTCGCCGAGCACCAGGCGGTCGTCAAGAACCTGACGGATGTCGAGACGCTGGGTGCCACCAGCGCCATCAACTCCGACAAGACCGGCACTCTCACCATGAACGAGATGACGGTGGAGACGCTGTACTACCGCGGCGAGTGGTTCACCGTCGCCGGCAGCGGCTACGAGAAGGTCGGCGAGGTGCGCCACACCGCCGGACTGCCGGTGCCGCAGTTCACCCAGCTGGCACTCGGGCTGACGCTCTGCAGCGACGCCACGGTGTCGGACGACGGCGCCGTCATCGGCGACCCGACCGAGGCTGCGCTCGTCGTGCTCGCGGCGAAGCTCGGCGCGGACGCCGAACTGACCCGCAGCACGTTCCCGCGGGTCGCGGAGGTGCCCTTCGACTCGGCGTACAAGTTCATGGGGACCTTCCACCGGATCCCGGTCGATGGCAACGAGCTGCTGGTCGGCTATGTCAAGGGCGGCCCGGACGTCGTGCTGGATCGCTGCAGCTCCGTCGCCACGATGGAGGGCGTCATGCCGATCGCCGATCGCCGCGACGAGATCCTGGAGGCGAACCGCAGGCTGTCGGAGCAGGGCCTGCGGGTGCTCGCCTTCGCGTTCCGCCGCTTCGCGCCCGACGCGCCGGTGGCGGACGACCCGATGGCGGCGATCGCGGATCTGACCTTCGTCGGCCTCGTCGGCATCATCGACCCGCTCCGCCCCTCCTCGAAAGAGGCGGTGCGCATCGCGCGCGAAGCGGGCATCGAGGTCCGCATGATCACCGGCGACCACGCCATCACCGCCGCCGCGATCGGCGCCAAGCTCGGCCTCGGCGAGGGATCCGCGAGCGGCGCCGAGATCCAGGCGATGAGCGACGACGAGCTCAAGGCGGCGCTTCCGCGCCTGCACATGTTCGGCCGCGTCACCCCCGAGGACAAGCTGCGCCTGGCCCGGCTCATGCAGGAGGACGGCGCCGTCGTCGCGATGACCGGCGACGCGGTGAACGACGCGGCCGCGCTCAAGCAGGCCGACATCGGCGTGGCGATGGGCTCGGGCAGCGACGTCACGAAGCAGGCGGGGAAGATGATCCTCGTCGACGACAACTTCGGCACGCTCGTCACCGCCGTCCGGCTCGGGCGCGGGATCTACGAGAAGATCGTCAGCTACGTCCGCTTCCAGATGTCGCAGCTGTTCTCGCTGGTGCTGCTGTTCCTCGTCGCGAGCATCTTCGGCATCAACGACGGCGTACCGCTCACGCCGATCATGGTGCTGTTCCTGAACTTCTTCATCGCCATCTTCCCGGTGGTCGTGATCCTCCTCGACCCGGTGCCCGACGGCATCATGCTGAAGCCGCCGCGCGACCCGAAGAAGACGATCGCCAACCGCGGCGCGGTGACGCTCTGGTTCGTGTACGGCAGCCTCATCTTCCTGACAACGCTCGTCCCGCTGCTGATCTACCCCGAGGAGCTCAGCTCGACCGAGCCGAACGTGCCCGTCACGATGGCGTTCGTGGTCTGCGCGCTCGGCTCGATCTTCGGCGGGCTCGTCATGCGGCGCGACCCCGAGTCGGGGCTCTCCGCGCCCATCCTCGCCGCCGTGAAGTGGCTGTCGATCCCGCTGGCGCTCACGGTCGTCGCCGTCGAGGTCGGCTTCATGCAGCGCCTCATCGGCACGACGAGCCTCTCGGGCGACGAGTGGCTGACCGCGCTCGGCCTGGCACTGCTGGTGCCCGTGCTGATCGAGATCGAGAAGTGGATCCGTCGCGCGCGCATCGCGCGTCGCACTGTCGTCGCCTGACTCGAAGGAACCGAACGCGCGCTGCCCGGCCACGGGTGGCGCGCGTTCCTGTCTTCGCGGAGCCTACTGCGGTAGACCTCCCGATCCCGGCTGTTCGCCCGGTGGAGGCACGCATACCGCGCGGTCGGTATGCTAGTCCTCCATCGCCCCTCGACCGAATCGCGAGAGGCTGGTGCAGCGCCGCCGATGTGCGGGTGGCGTCACGACGAGGAGGTCGGATGAAGATCACCGGAGCGGTGCTCGAGATCTCGGGCGCGCAGCCGCCGTTCGCGCGGAGCCGCCCCTTCACGGTGGGCGAGCTCGAGCTCGACGAGCCGCGCGCCGGCGAGCTGCTCGTGCGCATCGAGGCGGCCGGCGTCTGCCACTCCGACCTGAGCGTCGTCGACGGCAACCGCGTGCGGCCTGTTCCGATGCTGCTCGGCCATGAGGCCGCCGGCATCGTGGAGCAGGTCGGTGGCGGTGTCGACGACATCGCGGTCGGCGATCGCGTCGTCATGACGTTCCTCCCCCGCTGCGGCGCGTGCGACGGATGCCGCACCGAGGGCCGCCTCCCCTGCGCCCCGGGCACGGCCGCGAACAACGCGGGCACGCTGCTCGGCGGCGGCATCCGGCTGCATCGCGGTGCGGAGCGCTCGGCTGCGCAGGAGGTGCACCATCACCTGGGCGTCTCGGCGTTCGCGACCCACGCGGTGGTGAGCCGGGCGTCCGTCGTGCCGGTGGATCCCGACGTGCCGGCCGAGATCGCCGCCCTGCTGGGCTGCGCCGTGCTCACGGGCGGCGGCGCGGTCGTGAATGCCGGGCAGCCCGCGGCGGGCGATCGCGTCGCTGTGGTGGGACTCGGCGGGGTGGGTATGGCGGCGCTTCTGGTCGCCGTGGCCCTCGGGCACGAGGTGATCGGGATCGACACCGTGCCCGGCAAGCTCGCGTACGCGCTCTCGTGCGGCGCCGCAGAGGCCCTGACACCGGCGGAGGCCGTGGACCGCGGCATCCGTGCCCCCGTCGTCGTCGAGGCCGCCGGAGCGGTGCGCGCGTTCGAGACGGCCGTGGCGCTCACGGCGCCGGGCGGCACCACCGTCACGGTGGGGCTCCCCGCACCCGACGCCCGGGCGAGCGTCTCACCGCTCGTGCTCACCGCCGAGGCACGCACGATCGTCGGCAGCTACCTCGGATCCGCGGTGCCCAGCCGCGACATCCCCCGTTACGTCGAGCTGTGGCGCGCGGGACGCCTGCCGCTCGAGCGCCTCGTCTCGTCCCGCATCGGCCTCGACGACCTCGACGCCGCCATGGACCGGCTCGCCGCAGGCGGCGAGCTGCGCCAGCTGATCACCTTCGAAGGGAACCACGCATGACCAGGACCGCCATCGTCACGGGTGCCGCGCGCGGCATCGGAGCCGCCACCGCCAAGCGCCTCGCCGCCGACGGCAACGCCGTCGCCGTTCTCGACCTCGACGAGGCGCAGTGCGCCGAGACCGTGGGAGCGATCACGGATGCCGGGGGCCGCGCCCTCGCCGTCGGCGCGAACGTGGCCGACGCGGCGTCGGTCGAGCGCGCGGTCGCGCACATCGCCGAAGAGCTCGGCGCGCCGACCATCCTCGTCAACAACGCCGGGATCATCCGCGACAACCTGCTGTTCAAGATGACCGAGGACGACTGGGATGCCGTCCTCGCGGTGCACCTGCGCGGCGCATTCCTGATGTCGCGCGCGGTGCAGGACCACCAGGTGAAGGCCGGCTGGGGCCGCGTCGTGAATCTGTCGTCGACGTCGGCGCTGGGCAACCGCGGCCAGGCGAACTACGCCGCCGCGAAAGCGGGCATGCAGGGATTCACCAAGACGCTCGCGATCGAGCTCGGCCGGTTCGGTGTCACGGCCAACGCGGTCGCCCCCGGCTTCATCGTCACCGACATGACGCGGGCGACCGCCGAGCGCATCGGCGTCTCGTTCGAGGACTTCATCGCGCACAACGCCGCCGAGATCCCGGTCGGCCGGGCGGGTGAACCCGACGACATCGCCGCGGCCGTCTCGTTCTTCTGCTCCGAGGAGGCCGGCTTCGTCTCGGGCCAGGTGCTGTACGTCGCGGGAGGGCCGCGCGCATGAGCATCGTCGTCGACTCCCCCGCAGCCCTCGCCGAAGCCGTCGGCAGCACCGCCGTCGGCGATTGGTTCCTCATCGACCAGCATCGGATTCAGGCGTTCGCCGACGCCACCGAGGACTGGCAGTGGATCCACCTCGACGCCGATCGCGCGGCATCCGGTCCGTTCGGCACCACCATCGCCCACGGCTACCTGACGCTGTCGCTCCTCCCGCGGCTCACCCAGGGACTGCTCGCGGTCGACGGCGCCGCGATGGTGGTCAACTACGGGCTCGACAAGGTGCGCTTCCTGCAGCCCGTGGTCGTCGACTCCCGTGTGCGGGGCGTGACCGAGATCGCCTCGGCCGAGCCGTCGCCGCAGGGCTACCGGGTGGGCCTGCGGACGACGGTCGAGCTGGAGGGCTCCGACCGCCCCGCGCTGGTGGCCGAGACCGTGGCACTGTTCGTCCCGGAGGCCTGAGCGCCCGCGAACTGACGGGATCGGGGTCGACGCCGCGGCGTCAGGGAAGCTCGTCGCCGACGCCGCCCCCGTCGATCGCGTGACTCGCTGCGGGGCCGAGGCCCGCGGCCGGCGGCGGGCGGAAGTGGATCGGGGAGGCGATGAAGAGCGCGACCGCGAGCACGGCCAGCAGGGTCCCCACGACGCAGACCCGGACGAGGATGCCGCGCGCACGCTCCCGCGACCGGAGCCGGGTGAACGCGACGAGACCGAAGCCGATCAGAGCGCCGGCGGTGTTGACCAGGACGTCGGTGGCGTCGGTGCTGCCGATGGCCAGCACGAACTGGGTCGCCTCGAGCGCAAGGCTGACGGTGGCGGCGACGCCCGCGAGGCGGCGCCAGCTCCACCGCGGCGCGAGAAGTCCGAGAAACAGACCTAAGGGCACGAAGAGCAGCAGGTTGACGACGACCTCGGAGGGCCTGCTGGCCCCCTGTTCAGCGGTCGCGACGAACGGGACGAGTTTGATCACACGATCCACGCCGCCGACCCAGGGAAGCTCGAGCTTCCAGAGCACGATCCACACGAGCAGGAGGACGTAGATCGCCAACGCCGCGATCAGGCGGAACGGGGTCGCGGGGGCGGGAGCGGCCTCCCGATCGGGCTGCAGTGCGGTGTTCGTCATGGCGTCCCGGTCTCCGGATCTGATCGGGGCTGGATGCCCGTCGTGCGTCCCTTCTCGACGAGGAGGGTGAATCCAGTGAACGGCACCGGATGTTGCGTCCGCGTATCGTCCAGCGGGTCCCCCTGCGGCCACTCCACGACAGGGTCGCGCGGCTTCCTCCTAGCTTTCGTCCGGGAACTTCCCCCGGACGGTTCCGTCCATGGCATCCGCGAGAGCGTAGATCACCGGCCAGGCGCCCTCAGAGCTGTTCCCGAGCACGGTCACCGTGGTGCGTGTCTCCGGAATGTGCGTGGACCGGAACGATGCGCCGGCGTCATAGCCCTCCAGGATCAGAGACGAATTGCGCCGGCCCAACCACAACCCCATCCCGTACCGCATGTGCTCGGCCGGCACGTCGAAGCGGGGACGGATCATCTCGGCGAGCGTGTCCGGCGACACGATCCGGCCATCCAGCAATGCGTTCCAGAACCGGTGCAGGTCGTCGGCCGTGAAGTACATCCCGCCGTCGCCGTTGCCCCGCACCGGGAGGTGCAGCACGTTGGTGCGGTTGCCCTCCTCATCCAGGTAGCCGAGGGCGGCATCCCCGGGGAGGTCATCGGAGCGGAGGAATGCCGAGCCGGTGAGTCCCGCCCGCTCGCAGACTTCGGTCTGGACC
Organism: Microbacterium sp. LMI12-1-1.1; assembly: GCF_040676455.1. Lineage (NCBI taxonomy): Bacteria > Bacillati > Actinomycetota > Actinomycetes > Micrococcales > Microbacteriaceae > Microbacterium > Microbacterium sp. LMI12-1-1.1. Next base: position 563,084 of record NZ_JBEGIA010000016.1, read on the forward strand.
AGTGCATGGAGACCGCGGCCGCTGACGCGCTCGGCGACCAGCGCGAGCACCATGTACCCGCCATTGCAGTACGAGAATCGCTCGCCGGGCGGGAACTTCTGCGGGAACCCGTCGAGCGCGGGCAGGAACGCCTCGGTCTCGGCGAGCACATGCAACGGCAGGGAGAAGACGTAGTCGTCGATGTCTCCGTCGCCTTCCTCGTCGAGGTAGTCCCCGATGCCGGAGGTGTGGGTGAGCAGGTGCTCGATCGTCACCGCGTCGTCGATCAGGGGCAGGTCGTCGCCGAGAGTGGGACGCACGAGGTCCTGCAGAGCGAGCAGGCCGCCCTCGACGAGTCGCATGATCACGAGAGCGGTGAAGCCCTTGTTGCCGCTGGCGGCCGAGATGCGAGTGCTCGGCGTATTCGGAACCCGGAGGGCGCGGTTCGCGAAACCCTCGCAGCGCTCGAGCGTGCGCCGGTCACCGACATCGATCGTGAGCACCCCGCTGAACGACTCCGCCTCGATCGCGGCATCAAGCGCCTCGGGGGTGATGGGAATGGTCATTGTGGGATCTCCAATTGCCGCTCGTTGCCAATCGATGATCGCTCAAGCATGTCGGAGATCACATTGTGCGGCGAGGGGTCGGTCAGCTTGTGCGGCGACGGGTCGGTCGGCGGGCGTTTGGAGATCTTGCAGCGTTACCGGATCTGCCCGCGCCGGCCGCTCGCGGCCAGCCTCGTCACGGCCGTCGAACGGCGACCGACAGGTGCTCGCCGATCTTCATGGGGAGATCGCTCAGCGGTTGCAGCTGCGGGATCGGCAGGAAGTGGACGGTGGTGCCGGTCGTGCCATCGTCGGCGATCGGGGTCAGGTCTGTCACCGGGATCGCATGCTCGTACCTCTGCGTCCATGAGCCGTTGCCCCGACGGTTCGTGTGCGTCACCCACTCGCTCAAGGCCGCCACGACCGACATGCCGCGCCGCAGATGACCGTCCGGCAATACCGCCGACGGCTCGTCGAAGAATCGCAGGTCCTTCGTCGCGATGACGGGCTTCCTCGTCGGTCGGCCGTCGGCGTCGAGGCGAGTATCCGTCCCTCGACCATCGTCTGCGACGGAGATCGAACCATCGGAGTGCAGGGTGACGACCGCCATCCCGCCTTCGCGGGAGTCCGCTTCCTCCGCCGCATACGCCAGCACCTCGAGCACCAGGTGCGTGATCCCCCCGGGAGCGAACGCCTCCGGAGTGCGACGAATGAGCTCCAAATGGTCGACATCGACCGTGCGGGACCAGTCGTGGGTGGTTTCCGGCGGAGTCACCGATCCAGCTTGCCACCTCGCGCAGAGTGCCACCACCGACGCTCACCTCCTGTGGACCGAGTCGCCGAAAGCGGGTCGATCCGCGAGTCTGGGCCATGCTGTTCGCGTTCACGTGGGGCATGCTCGGAGTCATGGCAGGTGCGCCGACGGGCTTCGAGTTCACAGTACGGGGCGAGCGTGTGGAGATACGCCACAACGGTCGCCTGGCAGCGACGCTACGCAAGTCGGCGGCGCTCAAGTTCCTCGCCGATGTCGACCGCGGCGACCCTCAGCATGTGATGGCGCGGGTCACCGGCGACTACAGGCGCGGAAACGAACGGTCAGTCAATCACCGGCCGTAGCTCGAGAAGGCGCGATCCCCGATTCCGCGCGCCCGCCAACCGCCGACGCGGCAGCACGGCTGCGCTACGGCGTGCCGGCGGCATCCCATTCACGGCGCAGGTACCGCGGCGCCTGCACGCGCCAAGCCTCGATCACCAGTTCGGCGAGGTGATCGTCATCGATCGCCGCCATGCGGAAGGCCACCTTCGGCTCGCCCCACGGCGTGGTGGCGCCCAGGAACACGTCGGGTGCCATCTCGCGGAGCGCGAGCGCGTCGATCGGGTCGGCGATCTTCACCCCCACCACGAGCTCGGCCGCGATGATCGCACGCACGTCGGGCGGGGTGCTCGGCCACGGGTGGCACTCCCACGCGTAGAGCTTGCCGCGTACGAACCATGCGGCGCCGCCGGTCGTCGCGCGCTCTTCACTGCCGGGGAGTCCGTTCGCGGTGCGGCGCAGATCGTCGAGGGTGGCCACGGACCCACCCTAGGCAGCACCTCCGACACGGCCACCCCGCCATCGCGTCAGCGGCACCCTGCGCCTGCGTCACCGATCGCGCATTCCTCTCTATCGGTGCGGCACCGCGGAACTAGGGTGGTCGCGTGAAGCGCATCTGGCCGTATCTCGTGCCCGGCGTGGTGCTGGCCGCGGTCGGGTTGGTCTGGACTCTGCAAGGCTTCGGTGTGCTGGGCGGGTCCGTGATGAGCGGCTCGGCCTTGTGGGCGACGATCGGCCCGGTCGTACTGCTGGTCGGTCTGATGCTGATCGGGATCGCGGTCACCATCGCTGTGCGCCGTCGTCGGGGGACGCGCTGAGCGCCGGCGACTGATCGGCCGCCGCTCGTCAGCCGGTGAAGATCGCGTCGTCGTAGCCGAGCGTCGCCGGCGCTGATCTGCCCGAGCTGCTTCCTGTCTCCCCCCAGATTCCCCGGAGACAGGAAGCAACCCGCACCGTCAGAGCCAGTGCAGTCGTGCGCACGTGAGCGCCATGGACAGCGACGGAGCATGACAACGCTCCGCGCGCGTCGGCGGAGCCTGGTGGTGCGCACCGAAAGCTCGACCGGGCTCCGCTCTGCAGCCATGCGCGACCCTCGGGTCACAGGCGCTTCGCGAAGACCGTCTCGGGCCTCTATGCTGACTCTATTCGGCTCCTATGGGCATGGTAAAGGCGCACTAAGCAGGTTCTCAGCGCTCTCACTGCGCATGCTAAGGTGCGCGTATGGCACGTCCTTATCAGGATCCGGTGGAGATCATCACCGCGCCGGTTCCCGCACAATCACCGTTCATCCCGGCCGACGCGAAGATCGTTGTGGGCGCGGTCGCGCCGGCCTCTCCGGATCCGATCCCGATCGTGCTGCTGCCGGGATTCGAGTACCGGATTCATGAGTGGCGACACCCCACCACTCATGAGATCCACTGGAGACTCGAACGCCGCAGATCCGCTCGACCGGGCGACGACGGGTAGAAGCGGCCGACGAGTCCGCGCCCGCCGTTCGGCAGGAACGCCGTGGCTGACAGGGCGAGCCACCCTACCCCGCACTGCTCTTGTCAGACCCGCTCGAGCACCATCGCCATCCCCTGACCACCGCCCACGCACATCGTCTCGAGGCCGTACCTTCCGCCGGTGACGGCAAGGCCGTTGATGAGGGTGGAGGTGATGCGGGCACCGGTCATGCCGAACGGGTGCCCCACGGCGATCGCACCGCCGTGCACGTTGAGGCGCTCCGGGTCGACACCGAGCTCGCGCGCCGACGGGATCACCTGCGCCGCGAACGCCTCGTTGATCTCGACGAGATCCATGTCGTCGATCGAGAGACCCGCCAGCGCCAGGGCGCGCCGCGACGCCTCCACCGGTCCGAGCCCCATCACCTCCGGCGAGAGTCCCGAGACGCCCGTCGACACGATGCGCGCGAGCGGCTCGAGGCTCAGCTCGTCGACCACCCGGTCCGAGACGACGACGACCGCCGCCGCACCGTCGTTGAGCGGGCAGCAGTTGCCGGCGGTCACCGTGCCGTCGGGCCGGAAGACCGGCTCCAGGCCCGCCAGGCCTTCAACGGTCACCCCGGCCCGCGGGCCGTCGTCCGCCGCGACGACCGTGCCGTCGGTGAGCGTGACGGGCGTGATGTCGCGCGCCCAGAATCCGGAGGCGATCGCCGCCTCGGCCCGCTGCTGCGAGCGCGCGGCGAACTCGTCCTGCTCCTCGCGCGTCACGCCTCGCAGCTGCGCGACGTTCTCGGCCGTCTGCCCCATCGCGATGTAGGGATCGGGCAGCGCGCCGTCGGCACGCGGATCCGTCCACGGCGCCGCGCCGGCCGCCGACCTCGCGGCGGTGCGCGCGATCGACGCCGTGAACGCCGGGTTCACGGCATCCGGAAGATCTGACGCCCCCGCGCCGTACCGCGACACCGACTCGACGCCGGCCGAGACGAAGACGTCACCCTCGCCGGCCTTGATCGCGTGGAACGCCATGCGCGTCGTCTGCAGCGAGGACGAGCAGTAGCGGTTGACGGTCGCGCCGGGCACGGCATCCCATCCCAGGAGCACCGCCACGATGCGCGCGAGGTTGAAGCCCTGCTCACCGGCCGGCTGACCGCAGCCGAGCAGCAGGTCGTCGATGCGCGCCGGATCCAGCGCAGGCAGCTTCTCGAGTGCGGCACTGACCATGCGCGCCGCCAGGTCGTCGGGTCGCACGTCGATGAGCGATCCCTTGCGCGCGCGCCCGATCGGCGAGCGCGCGGTGGCCACGATGTAGGCCTCGGTCATGGTTCTCCTTCGGAGGACGGATGCCGCGGCACGGCGCAGCGGCGCACTCGGAACGCGCAGCTGCACTGCCGCCGTTCCGCGGACAAGCAGGTCAGACGAACGCGGCGATGCCCGTGATGGCACGGCCCACGATGAGGGAGTTCATGTCGTAGGTGCCCTCGAACGTGTACACCGCCTCGGCGTCGGCGAAGTAGCGCGCGATGCCGTAGCCGGCGGGGATGCCCAGCTGCTCCTGCCCGCCGAGCTGCACCCCGTTGCCGCCGCAGATCTCGCGGCAGAGCGCCACCGTCTCGCGGACCCGCGCGCTGACGAAGGCCTTCGCCATGGCGGAGTGGTGGTCCTTCTGCACGCCGTCGTCCTGCAGCTGCGAGACACGCACGCACATGCCGATGCAGGCGGTGATGTTGGCGAGCGCGTCGGCGAGCTTCTGCTGAACGAGCTGGAACGACGCGATGGGCTTGCCGAACTGCACGCGGGCCTTCGCGTAGGCGACCGCGCACTCGTACGCGCCGACCGCGACGCCGAGAGCCTGCCACGCGACCTGCGCGCGAGTGAGACGCAGCACGACAGCGAGATCGCGGAACCCGTCGATGCGCTGCAGCCGGTCGCTCTCGGGGACCACGACGTCGGTCAGCACGATGTCGGCGTTCTCAACGGTCCGCAGGGACTGCTTGCGCTCGATCTTGGTCGCCTCGAAGCCCACCGAGGGTGTGCGCACGAGGAAGCCCTTGACCTGGTCGTCCGCGACGTCGCGCGCCCAGATCACGACGACGTCGGCGAACGCGCCGTTGCCGATCCAGCGCTTCGCACCGTTGAGCACCCACTCGTCGCCGCGACGCTCCGCCGTCGTCTCGAGGCCCTTCGCCGTGTCGGAGCCGTGGCCGGGCTCGGTGAGTCCGAAGCAGGCGATCTGCTCGCCGCGGGCGAGCACGGGCAGCCATTCGGCCCGCTGCTCGTCCGACCCGCCCACCGCGATCGAGGTCATCGCGAGGCCGCTGTGCACGCCGATGAACGTGGCCGTCGACGGATCGGCGCGCGAGATCTCCATCGCGACCCAGCCGCGAAACACGTTGCTGTTCTCGAAGGTGCGCGTCTCGGCGAACGCGTTGCCGTACAGCCCGAGCGCGGCGATCTGCGGGACGAGGTGTCGGGGGCTCTCGGCGCGGTCCCAGTGGTCGTCGGCGAACGGCCGCACCTCGGTCTCGAGGAACTCGCGGATCTCGCGCAGAGCCTGCTGCTCGGCATCCGTGAGAAGGTTCTGGAACTCGTAGAAGTCTGCGTCGAGCACGTCCGCACGGGCGCCGGGCGCCGTCTCGTCCGCCTGCGGCTCGGTCAAGGTGAACGTCATCGTCTCTCCTTCGGTGGTCGTCCGACGAGTATGCATCACTTTCCAGAACGTTGCACAACACTTTCAGAAACGTTGCAGCAATCTTGGACCCGACGGGTAGAGTTCCCGCATGAGCTCACCGGCAGCCGCGGCCCCGACGACGACCGCACCCGCGACCATCTCGCGCGTGGGGACGGATGCCGCACCCTCGTGGCTGTCGGAGCGCCTCGCGAGCGGAAGCCACCCCGACGCCCAGCGCGCGTTCGACGCGGCACGCGCCACACTGATCAGCGGACGCCGCATCGACATGAGCGCGCTCGCCGGCGACCTGGGGGTCGACCGCACGTCGCTGTTCCGCTGGGTCGGCAATCGCGACGCGCTGCTGAGCGAGGTGCTGTGGTCACTGGCGATCCCGACCCTGGTGCAGGCAGAGCATGCGTGCCGCACCCTCGCGGGCGGCGAGCGGGTCGCCGGCATCCTGACGCACTTCGTCGACGACCTCATCACGGCCGAGTACTTCCGATCCTTCCTGCGGCGCGAGCCGGCGCGCGCGCTGCGACTGCTCACCACGAAGGAGAGCCCGATCCAGCGCCGATACGTCGCCACCGCGGACTGGCTCGTGCGCCGCGACCTCGGCGAGGCGCCGCTCGGCGGAGCGATCACCCCCGCCGAACTCGCGTACATCCTCGTGCGGCTGTCGGAGTCGTTCACGTACGCCGACCTCATCTCGGGCGACACCCCGAGCGCCGATCGCGCCCGCGTCGCCTTCCGCCTCATACTGCGGGTCGGCGAATGAGCGCCGCATACCCGGTGCGCGAGCCGTTCCCGACCCGGTGGAACGACAACGACCAGTACGGGCACCTCAACAACACGGTGTACTACGCGGCGATGGACACCGCGGTCAACACGTTCATGATCCGCGAAGGCGGCCTGGAGCCCCTCGGCGGCGATGCGATCGCGCTCTGCGCGGCGTCGTCGTGCGAATTCCTCGCGTCAGCCGGCTTCCCGGACACCCTCGAGGTCGGGATCGGCGTCGAGCGCCTCGGCACGACGAGCGTCACCTGGGCGCTCGGCATCCTCCGTACCGGCCAAGACGAGCCGATCGCGACCGGGCGCTTCGTGCACGTCTTCGTGGATGCCGAGGCCCGGCGCCCGACGCCGGTGCCGGCATCCATCCGCGCAGCGATCGAGTCCCGGCTTCTCGCGACCGGCTGAGCACGCTTCGCCTCGGTCGCCGGCGCTCCCTCGCTCAGCAACCGGGGCTCATCGTCTCGGCACGCACCCGGACAAACCGACCATCCGGTATGCTGAGGTCACCACCCCGCCGACGGGGACGGGGAGAGGGTCGACGATGACCGGAGTTCCGGGACTGGATGTCGCGGGGTTGACCGCGTGGCTGCGCGAGGCGCACCCCGACCTCGCCGCCGGCGAGCTCACGGCGGAGGTGATCGCCGGGGGGCGCAGCAACCTCACGTACGCGATCGACGGAGCGCGCATCCCGCTCATCGTGCGGCGCCCTCCGCTCGGGCACGTGCTGTCCAGCGCGCACGACATGCGGCGCGAGCATCGCGTCATCTCCGCCCTGGCCGGTACTGCGGTGCCGGTTCCGCAGGCCATCGACGTGGTCGACGACACCGGGCCCGCCAAGGTCACCGGCACCGTCTTCTTCGTGATGGAGCGCGCTCCGGGCCGCGTCCTGGCTCGGCGCGAGCAGAACGCCGAGTACACCGCCGATGGCGTGCGGCGGCTGAGCCTCGACCTCGCCCGGCACCTCGCCGACCTCCACGCCGTCGATCCCGCCGCCGTCGGCCTCGGCGATTTCGGCCGCCCCGACGGCTACCTCGAGCGTCAGCTCGCGACGTGGCGTCGCCAGCTGGGTGCTTCGCGTTCTCGGGCGACACCGGTGCTCGACGCGCTGCAGTCGAGTCTTGCCGACGGCGTGCCGGCCTCCACTCGGTCCGGGATCGTGCACGGCGACTATCGCCTCGACAACGCGCTGGTCGTCGGCGAGGCGGATGACCCGCGGATCTCGGCGATCCTCGACTGGGAGATGGCGACCATCGGCGACCCACTCGTCGACCTCGGCATCTTCGGCCTCTACTGGGACATCGGCGACCTGCCCGGCGGAGGCGGCGTGGTGCCCAGCGCCGTCGACACCGCCGCCGGCTACCCGTCCTTCGACGAGCTCGCCGACGCCTACGCGGAGCGCGCCGGCATCGCCGTGCCCGACCTGCGGTGGTACCGCGCGTTCGCCGCGTACAAGCTGGCCGTGATCCTCGAGGGCATCCACTTCCGGTATCAGGCCGGCGACACCGTGGGCGAAGGCTTCGACCGCATGGGCGCGCTCGTCGAACCCCTCGCCCGCACGGGCCTCGGCGCGGCCGGGGCCGGCACACAGGAGGTGCACTGATGGACTTCGCCCCCGATGCGACCACCCTCGACTACACCGAGCGGGCACGAGCCTTCCTCGAGGAGCATGTGCTCCCCGCCGAGCCCGTCCTCGACGAGCAGCTGGCCGCGACACCCGACGAGTGGACGGTCCGCCCGGTGGTGCGCGAGCTGCAGGAGAAGGCCCGCGCACAGGGCCTCTGGAACCTCTTCCTTCCCGGTGACCACGGCGGAGCCGGGCTCACGAACCTGCAGTACGCGCCCGTCGCCGAGATCACGGGCTGGAGCCCGCGCCTCGCGCCGGCCGCGTTCAACTGCGCCGCGCCCGACACCGGCAATATGGAGGTGCTCAACGACTTCGGCACGCCCGTGCAGAAGGAGCGCTGGCTCGAGCCGCTGCTGGATGCCCGCATCCGTTCGGCGTTCTGCATGACCGAGCCCGAGGTGGCGTCGTCCGACGCGACGAACATCGGCACCCGCATCCGCCGCGACGGCGATCACTACGTGATCACCGGCCGCAAGTGGTGGTCCACCGGCGCCATGAACCCCGACGCCGCCGTCTTCATCGTCATGGGCAAGACGGATCCGGATGCGGCGCGCCACCGCCAGCAGTCCATGATCCTGGTCCCCCGCGACGCCGCCGGGGTGCACATCGTGCGTCCGCTGAGCGTATTCGGCTACGACGATCGCGACCACGGCGGTCACGCAGAGGTGGCCTTCGACGAGGTGCGCGTGCCGGTCGAGAACCTCATCTCCGGCGAGGGCGACGGGTTCGCCATCGCGCAGGCGCGGCTCGGTCCCGGCCGCATCCACCACTGCATGCGCGCGCTCGGCATGGGCGAGCGCGCCCTCGCGCTGATGATCGAGCGCGCGTCGTCGCGGCACGCATTCGGGCGCGCGCTGTCCGAGCAGGGGGTCGTGCGCGAGTGGATCGCCGAGGCCCGCATCCAGCTCGAAGCCCTGCGCCTGCTCGTGCTGAAGACGGCCTGGCTCATGGACACCGTGGGCAACCGGCACGCGATGACCGAGATCCAGGCGATCAAGATCGCCGTGCCGCGAGCGGTGCAGCAGATCATCGACCGTGCCATCCAGCTCCACGGCGGCGCGGGGGTCTCGTCCGACACCCCGTTGGCCGAGCTGTACGCCGGGGTCCGTTCGCTGCGCATCGCGGACGGCCCCGACGAGGTCCACCTGGCGAGCCTCGGTCGCGCACAGCTGCGCGCCTGAGCCCGCGCGACCGGCGGCATCCGGTCACTCCTCCACCGCTCAACGACGACGGAAGGCCCGACATGACCACCCATCCCCTCGACCCGGCCATCGACGGCGCGGGCTATGCGACCCTGTCGGTCGCGAGCATCCTCGCGGAGTCGGCCGTCCGCCACGCGGAACGCACCGCCTTCCACTTCGCCGGAACGACCACGACGTACCGCGAGCTGTGGGACCAGACGCGCGCCTACGCCGGCGCGCTGCGCGCACGCGGCATCGGCCGGGGCGACCGGGTCGCGATGCTGGTGCCGAACGTGCCGGACTTCGCCCGCGTCTACTACGCCGCGCTCTCGCTCGGCGCGATCGTGGTGCCGGTGCACCTGCTCTTCAAGGCCGACGAGATCGCCTACGTGCTCCGCGACGCGAGCGCAGACCTGCTCGTGGTCGCCGCCCCGCTGCTGGGCGAAGCGGTGCCCGCCGCCGCGGCGGCCGGCGTGCCGCTGGTCACGGTGCTGCTCCCGGCCGATGCCGGCGCGGACCTGCCCCGCCTGGAAGCCGAGGCCGCCGCCGCGGAGCCCATCCCCCGCCACGAGCCCGTCGGCCCGCTGGATGCGGCGACCATCCTGTACACGAGCGGCACCACCGGCACGCCCAAGGGCGCCGTCGGCTCGCACCTGTCGATCGTCGAACAGGTGCACACGACGCTCATCGACGCTTTCGACCTGCGCGCCGACGATGTCGTGTTCGGCGGGCTGCCGCTCTTCCACACCTTCGGGCAGACCGCCGTGATGAACATCGCGCTGCGAGTCGGGGCATCCGTCATCCTGCTGCCGCGGTTCGACGCCGACGAGGCGCTCGCGCTCACGGCAGACCTCGGCGCGACGGTGTTCACGGCCGTGCCCACGATGTACGTGGGGATGCTGGAGGCCGCCCGCCGCTCGTCCGCCCGCCCTCCGCTGCGCTACGCGGTCTCGGGCGGGGCCGCGCTGCCGGTCGCCGTCCTCGAGGCTTTTCGCGATGCCTTCGGCGCCGACGTCCACGAGGGGTACGGCCTCACCGAGACCGCACCCACCGTGTCGTCGAACCCGCTGCGCGAGCCGATCCGGCCGGGCACCGTCGGCCGCGCCCTCTGGGGCGTGGACGTCGCGATCGCCGACCCCGACGTCGACGAGACCGTCGTGCTGGTCGACGCGCACGACGCCCTCGGCGAGATCGTCGTGCGCGGGCACAACCTGTTCAAGGGTTACCTCGGACGAGCGGATGCCTCGGCCGCCGCCGTCGTCGACGGCTGGTTCCGCACCGGCGACCTGGGCACCTACACCGGCGGGGTTCTGACCATCGTCGACCGCAAGAAGGACATGATCGTGCGGTCGGGGTACAACGTCTACCCGACCGAGGTGGAGGCCGTGCTCGCTCGGCATCCCGGCATCGCCGTCGCTGCCGTGTTCGGCGTCGACGACGACGTCCGCGGCCAGGAGGTGCACGCGGCGGTCGTGGCGCACGACGGCATCGAGCTCGACCCCGACGACGTCGTGGCGTTCGTGCGTAATCGCATCGCCGCCTACAAGTACCCGCGCGTCGTGCACCTCGTGCCGTCGCTGCCGCTGGGCTCGAGCGGGAAGGTGCTCAAGCGCGAGCTCGTCGCACAGTTCTCCCCCGTCGTCTGACGCTCCGCCCCTCGCCGGATCCGCGAGACCCCAGTGGGCGGACGAGACCCTGGGAAACCCCCACGGTCTCGTCCACCCACTGAGGTCTCGCCGTCGATGGATGCGCAGACGGCGAGCGGAGACGCCGACGCAGGCGGCGACGCCAACGGCCCGGACCGCAGGGCCCGGGCCGTTCGCAGCGGGATCAGGACCCGGGAACGCCCTCGCCCGAGAGCGCCACGGGCGACGGGTCGACCGTGGTCACGGTTCCTCCGTCGACCGCGTAGGTCGCCCCGACGTAGTCCTGCACGCCCTGGTCGACGGTCGTGATGCCGGCGCCGAGGTAGGCGGCGTGGCTGTCCTCACCGAACGAGAGGGGAAGGATGCCGTTGCCGGCGAGATCGCCGGCGCTGACGGCGTCGATCAGCGACTCCCGCGTCGGGTTCTCGCCCGCGGCCTCGAGCGCCTCGGCGAACAGGTATGCGACGCTCATACCGTAGACGGTGTTTCCGTCGAACGGCGCGCCGTCGTTGTACTCGTCGTTGATCTGCCGGAAGAGAGAGACCCACTCCGAGTCGCCGCCCGCGGCCGGCAGGTAGTTGGTGCCCACGAGGCCCTGCAGCAGCTTGGGTCCCACGTCGGCGCCGAGGTACTCGACGAGCGTCTCGTAGCTCGCGCCAGACGACGACGAGAACCACATCGGGAACCACCCCAGCTGCGCGGCGGTCCCGACGGCGAGCGCCGTGAAGCCGTTGATGGTCGCGAGGATGTTGATCTCACACCCGGCCGCCTTGAGGGCGCCGATCTGCGCCGCGACGTCCTGGTTCGAGACCGAGTACCGCTCGACCTGGGCGAGCCCGTCGGCGCCGAGGGCCAGCTCCGCGCCCTCGATCATCTCGTCGCCGAAGTCGTCGTCCTGCCCGAGCAGGCACACGACCTTGTCGGGGTACTCGTCGGCCGCGTACTGCGCGAGCGCGGCACCCTCGACGACGTAGTCGGCGTTGAACCCGAACGTGTTCGGGTACTTCTCCGGCTGGTTCCAGCTGGTCGAGCCCGAGGCCACGAACAGGTCGGGCACGTCGTTCTGGGTGAGGTAGTCGAGCACGGCGGTGTGCGTCGGCGTGCCGAGGCCGTTCACGATCGCGAAGACCTCGTCCTCCTGCACGAGCTCGCGGACCACGGTCTGCGTGTTCGCGGGGTTGTAGCCGTCGTCCTTGACGATGTACTCGATGTCGCGGCCGTGGACGCCGCCGTTCTCGTTCAGATAGGCGAAATAGGCCGTCGCGGCCGCCGAGATCGACGCGTAGCCCGCGGCAGCCGGCCCGGTCAGCGGCGTGTGCGTGCCGATCGTCACGGTGTCGTCGCTGACGCCGGGAACGGCCTCGTCGGCCCCGCCCGGGGCGGCGGGCGTGCTGCAGCCGGCGAGCGCGACGGCGACGGCAGATGCGCCGACCAGCGCCGCGACGCGGCGTGTGAGGGAGTGCTGTGACATGGTCACCTCTTTCTGTGTGGTGTGGGTGGTGCGGGACGAGTGGACGATCACGGATGCCGCGACCCGGCGGCCGCAGCTGCGGACGGTTCGTGGGCCGACGACGCGGGGCCCGACTCGGTCGACGTATCGGCGACGACGGCCGCGTGCGAGGGCGCGACGGGAAGGCGCGCCGTGCGACGTCGCCGGCGCCGGAGGCCGGCGAGCCCGCCGGGCCACGCGAGCATGACCACGATGAGGAGCAGGCCGAAGACGAGGATCGAGAGGTTGCCCGACAGCCGCTGCGCGACCTCGGCCGACAGCGGCAGCGCGGCCGTGGCGGTCCCGAGCAGCCACGGCAGCAGCACGATGAGCGCGGACCCGATCGCCGCGCCGCCGATGCTGCCGAGTCCGCCGAGCACGACCGCGACGACGAGCAGCAGCGAGAACGCGAGGGTGTACGCGCCCGGGCTCACCGACTGCGTGACGAAGCAGAGCACCGCGCCGCCCGCCCCGGCCGCGATGGAGCTGACCGTGAACGCGGTGACCTTCACCCTGCCGGAGCGCACGCCGTTGAGCCGCGCGGCGGTCTCGTCCTCGCGCACCGCCCGCATGCGCAGTCCGAGGCGTCCGCCGGCGAGCGCGGCGAGCGCGGTGACGACGACGCCCGCCACGATGATCGCGACCCACGCCTGCCACTGCTCGACGGCGATGAGCCGCTCGAGCACGGGCGGCACGCCGTCGTAGGCGATCTGCACACCCTGGTCGCCGCGCAGCACGCCCGAGAACACGGCCGCGACGGCGGGCACCGCGATGACGAGCGTGAGTGTCACGCCGGCGAGGTACGGTCCGCGCAGGCGCGCCGCGGCGAGCCCCAGCAGCCAGCCGAGTGCGGCCGACACGACGACCGCGACCAGCATGCCCGTCAGGAATCGCGGGATGCCGGTGATCCCGGCATCCGTCATCGCATTCGCCGTCAGCGCGTAGCCGTAACCGCCTGCGGCCATGAGAGCGGCCTGCCCGAGCGAGAGCTGCCCGCTCTGCCCGATGAGCAGGGTGAGCCCCGCGGTCGCGCAGAAGTAGGCCGCCACCGTGGCGAGCTGGAAGTTGCGATACGGGTCGAGCAGGAAGGTGCCGCCGATGGCGATCAGCGTGAGCACGGCACCGAAGACGAGCACGCGAGGGATGCCGCGCAGCGAGGGAAGCAGGCGGGTCATGCGCTCCTCGCCTCCCGCAGCGAGAAGATGCCGCCTGGTCGCACGAGCAGCACCCCGACGAGCAGCACCAGCACGCCGATGGGTGCGACGGTCGCGCCGAGGTACCCGGTCACGAGGGTCATCGCGACTCCGACGACCAGCCCGCCGACCAGCGCGCCTACCGGCGAGTCCAGCCCGCCGACAACGGCCACGGCGAAGGCGTAGACGAACAGCATGTCGGTCGCGTGCGGGTTGAGCCCCAGCTCGGTGGGCACGAGCAGCATGGCGGCCAGCGCGGCGACCGCGGCCGACAGCATCCAGCCGATCGTGACCATGCGGCCCACCCGCACGCCCAGCACACGCGACACCTCGGGGGCGAAGGCCGAGGCGCGCAGCTGGAGCCCGAGCGATGTGCGGGTGAACAGCAGCGCGAGCACCGCCATGACCGCAAGAGCCACGACGAGGACGAACACGTCGTACGGCGACAGCAGCGGCACGCCGCCGATCGTGATCGGGCTGTCGTCGAACGGCGCGCGCATCGGACGGTACTGCGCCCCGAACAGGATGCCGAGCAGCGACTGCAGCACCATCACCAGCCCGATGGCCACGATCACTCCCGACAGCGGGCTGCTGTGCGGGGCGAAGCGCATCAGTCCGCGTTCCACGCCGAGACCGAGCGCGGCGCCGGCGATGAGCCCGGCCGCCAGGCCCGCCCAGTACGAGCCGGTGAGGCCGGTCACCGCGAACGCGGCGTACGTCGCGACGAGTGCCATCGCGCCCTGCGCGAAGTTCACGATGCGCGCGGCGCGCCAGATCAGCACCAGGGACAGCGCGAACAGCGCGAAGATCGCGCCGCGCGCGAGGCCGGTGGCCAGGAGGAAGAGCAGTCGGTCCATCAGAATCCCAGGTAGGCGTGTCGGAGGGTCTCATCGGCGGCGAGGGCCGCGGCCGGCGCGTCCGCCACGACGCGGCCGAGGTCGAGCACGACGCCGCGATCGGCGATCGACAGAGCGCTGGTGACGTTCTGCTCGGCGAGCAGCACGGTCAGCCCACGGCTGGCGGCGGCATCCCGCAGTGTCCCCATCAGCTGCGCCACGACGAGGGGCGCGAGCCCCAGCGACGGCTCGTCGAGCGCGAGGAGCACGGGCTCGGCGATCAGCGCGCGCCCGACGGCGAGCATCTGCCGCTCTCCGCCGGACAGCTGGTGCCCTGCGCTCGCGCGGCGACGGGCGAGGGGCTCGAACAGGTCGTAGATCTCCGCGATGGCGCGCTCGCGCGGTGCCCCGCGATGCCGCCAGAGCGCACCGAGTCGCAGATTCTCGTCGACCGTGAGCTCGGCGACCACGCTCTGCCCGTCCGGCACGAGGGCGAGGCCTCGGCGGGCACGGTCCTCGGTGCGCAGGTCCGCGAGGTCGTCGCCGTCGAGGACGAGGGCGCCGGATGCCGCCGGCACCAGCCCGGCGAGCGTGCGCAGGAGGGTGGTCTTGCCGGCGCCGTTCGCACCCAGGAGCGCCACGGCCTCGCCCGGAGCGAGCGCGAAGCCGACGCCGTGGAGCACAGGCGCCCCGCCGTACCCCACGGTGAGGTCGCGGATCTCGAGCGCGCCGCGGTGCGCCACCGCCTGCGGCTGTGCGTCCGCCCGTCTCATGCGCGGGCCTTCACGCCGAGGTACGCCTCTTCGACCCGCGGATCCGTGCGCACCTCGTCGGGGGTTCCGCGGGCGATGACGCGGCCGAAGTCCAGCACCACGATGCGGTCGGCGAGACCCATGACGAAGTCGACGTGATGCTCGACGAGCAGCACCGCGCAGCCGGTCTCGGCAACCCGCGCGATGACATCGCCGAGGCCCGCGATGTCGTCGGCGCCCAGACCGCCCGCCGGCTCGTCGAGCAGCAGCAGGCGTGGGGACGTGACGAGGGCGCGGGCGAGCGCCACCCGCTTGCGGTCGGGATACGACAGCGTGGTCACCGGGCGATGGGCCAGGTCGTCGAGGTCGAGCGCGCGCAGCTGCGCCGCGACCAGATCGTCGGCGTCGCGCCGGCCCGACACGGGCAGCAGGACGTTCTCGCGCGCGGTGAGTCCGGCGAACAGGCCGAGCCCCTGCAGGGTGCGCGAGACGCCGCGCGCGCTCAGTGCGGCGGTGCGCCGCGGTGCGGCGGCGCCGTCGATGCGCACCTCGCCGCGGCGCCGGACGAGCCCGCAGACCGCGTTGAAGACGGTGGTCTTGCCGGCGCCGTTGGGCCCGATGAGCGCGACCACGTCGCCGGGACGGACGTCGAACGAGACGCCGTCGAGCGCGGTCAGGCCGCCGAATGCGACGCTCAGGTCGCTCACGTCGAGCCGCGCGGGAGCGCGGTCGTCGGCATCGGATCGTACGTTCATCGGCACCTCTTCGTGTCGGGTGCGCTCACTGTAGCGCAGAAACCGACCGGGCGGTATGTTCTTGTTGCACGATCGTGATGTGAGGCGAGACGCGGGCCGTGCGGCGCGTTTCGTCTCGGTCGCTGCGCTCCCTCGCTCAACGACCGGGCACCCGCTGCACTCCGCCGCTCAACGACCGGGCACTCGCTGCGCTCCCTCGCTCAACGACCGGGTACTCGCTGCGCTCCCTCGCTCAACGACCGGGCACTCGCTGCGCTCCCTCGCTCAACGACCGGGTACTCGCTGCGCTCCCGCGCTCAACGACCGGGTCGCGTCTGCGCTCCCTCGCTCAACGACCGGGCACTCGCTGCGCTCCGCCGCTCAACGACCGGGTCGCGTCTGCGCTCCGCCGCTCGAGGACCCTCGGCGACGCACGACACGCGGTCGTTGAGCGAGCGCAGTGAGACGAAACGCGTCTCGGGGCCGGACCGCGCCTACTTGTGCGGGATGCCGGCGATCATGCCGCCGTCGACGACGAACTCGGCTCCGCTCGTGAACGACGAGGCATCCGAGGCGAGGAAGACGATGGTGCCGGCGAGATCCGACGGCTCGCCCGGCCGCCCGAGCGGGATGTCGAGATGCGCGGGGTCGATGCGCGTCGTCATGTGCGTGTTGATGAACCCCGGATGCACCGAATTGACCCGGATGCCGAACGGCCCGAGTTCGACGGCGAGCGACTGCGACAGTCCGCGCACGCCGAACTTGGCGGCGGTGTAGCCGTGCAGCCCCGGACTCCCCCGCATGCCCTCGACCGACGAGATGTTGATGATGGAGCCGTGTCCCTGCGCCTTCATGATGGGCACGACCGCGCGGCAGCCGAAGAAGACGCCGGTGAGATTCACGGCGATGACGGCGTTCCACTTCTCGGTGGTGAGGTGTTCGATGGGCGCGGCGTTGGCGATGCCGGCGTTGTTCACCAGGACGTCGACGGCGCCGAACGCGTCGGCGGACGCCTGGACCGCGGCATCCCACTCCTGCTCGTCGGTCACATCGAGGTGCGCGAACAGCGCGCGATCGCCGAGCTCTGCGGCGAGCGCCGCCCCGTCGTCGTCGAGGATGTCGGCGATCACGACGCGCGCACCGGACTCGTGCAGCGCCCGCACGTACGCCGCCCCGATGCCGCGGGCGCCGCCGGTGACGAGCGCGACCCGGCCGTCGAGCCCGAACCGATTCGCGCTCACGAGGCCACCTCGATGACGACACGGCCCACCGTGGTGCCCGACGCGAGCGCCGTCAGCGCCTCGGGCGCGCGATCGAACGGCACGACGTGGTCGACCACCGGCCGCACCGACCCCTCGTCGGCGCGCCGGGTCAGCTCCGCACGGGCCATCTCGATGAGGTCGGGACGTACACCGGGGTACATTCCCCAATGCAGCCCCACCACCGAGTAGTTCTTGACCAGCACGTGCCCGGCGGGCACGGTCGGGATCGTGCCGCCGGCGAAGCCGACCACCACGATCCTCCCCTCGAACGCGATGCACTTGGTCGATGCGTCGAACGCCGCGCCGCCGACCGGGTCGAACACGACGTCGGCGCCGTGGCCGCCCGTCGCGGACTTGACCCCGGCGACGAGGTCGTCGACGCCGCGCACGAGCACGACCTCGGCGCCCGCCGCGCGGGCCACCGCTGCCTTCGCGTCGGAGCCGACCACGCCGATGACCCGCGCGCCGGCGGCGACGCCCAGCTGCACTGCGGCAAGACCCACGCCACCCGCGGCGGCGTGCACGAGCAGCCACTCTCCCGACTGCAGCGCCGCACGCCGGTGGAGGCCGAACCACGCCGTCTGGTACGCGACGGTGAGCCCCGCGGCTTCGGCGTCGGACAGCGAAGCAGGGGCGGCCCACACGTCGGATGCCGGCAGCACCACGTATTCCGACAGCACACCGATCTTCGACCCGACGACCCGCTCCCCGACGGTGGCCCCCGAGACCCCGGGACCCAGGGCGGCGACCGTGCCGACGAGCTCGATTCCCGGCGAGAACGGAAGCTCGGGCTTCACCTGGTACTCGCCCCGGCACAGCAGCACATCGGGGAAGTTGGCCGCGACGGCCGCGACCCTCACGAGCACCTCCCCCGCTCCCGGCGCGGGGACCGGCACGGTGTCGAGCGACAGCGCTTCGGCGGGCTCACCGAGCCGTGTCACGCGCCACGCGCGCATCGACGCGGGCACGACCGCCGCGGCGGCGTCAGCATCGACGCTCAGATCAGGTTCCGGCATCCGTTCTCCTCAGACTGGTCAGGAACAGGTCGGTCAGCTGCTCGGCGACGAGCGTCTTGTCTTCGGGACCCTCGGGCGAATACCAGTGCGAGAGGTAGTGCACGTCGCTGAAGAAGTGGGCGACGAGCATCGCGAGCGGGATGTCGGTGCGGTACAGGCCCTCGGACTGCCCGCGCGAGATGAGCTCGGCGAACTCGTCGTGATAGGCGCGCCGGCGGCGGGTGACCTCCTGCTGGCGGGGCGCCGACAGCATGTTGAGGCTGCGGAAGAACACCGCCCCCTCCTCCATGGAGTCGATCGAGGTCTCGAGCACGTCGACGCAGACCGCGCGCAGCACGTCGTCGACGGTGCCGCCGCGGGCGATGATCTGATCCAGGTGCGCCTTCTGCAGCGTCAGCAGCCGCTCGTAGATGCCGAAGAGCAGATCGTCCTTGGACTCGAAGTAGTGGTACATCGCGCCCTTGGTGACGCCGGCGGCCTCGACGATCTGCTGCACGCTCGTGTTGGCGTACCCCTGGCGGGCGAACAGCTCGACGGCGGCGCGGGTGACGTCGTCGGCGACGTGGGAATCCTTCATGCCTTCATCCTTCACCCGAACCGGTCGCGCTTCCCGTCACGTGAGGGGACGGATGCCGGCACCGCCGTCGATCGCGACCGTCTGGCCGGTGATCCACGCGGCGTCGTCCGAGAGGAGGAACGCGACCGGGCCGGCGACGTCGGCCGGCTCGCCGAGCCTCGCCAGAGGATAGGCGGCGGCTGCCTCGGCCTCGTGCCCTTCGTACAGGGCCCGGGCGAAGGCCGTCTTGATCACGGCCGGAGCGACGGCGTTCACGCGGATGCCGGGCGCCAACTCGTACGCGAGCTGCGCGGTGAGGTTGATGAGCGCGGCCTTCGAGATGCCGTAGAACGCGATGCCGGGGCTGGCGCCGAGACCGGCGACCGAGGCGATGTTGACGACGGAGCGGGAGAGCCCTGCGGCGAGCGCGGCGCGCGTCCAGTCGAGGGTGGCGACCACGTTGACCTCGAGGATCTTGCGCGCGGCCTCGGCGTCGATGTCGACGATCGGGCCGTACACCGGGTTGATGCCGGTGTTGTTGACGAGGTGGTCGAGACCGCCGTGGCGCTCCGTGATGTGCGCGAACACGGCGGCGCGATGATCGGCGTCGTCGGCGCGACCGGCAACCGCCGAGGCGGCGTCGCCGAGCTCCGCGATCGCAGCGTCGAGCGCGTCCTGCTTGCGACCCGTGAGCACGACCGCCCCGCCCTCGTCGACGATGCGCCGGGCGATCGCGAAGCCGATGCCGCGGCTGGAGCCTGTCACGAGCGACACCGTGCCTTCGAAGCGACGGGTGTGGTCGATAGGGGTCATGGCGCCTCCTTGCGACATACCGGCTGGTCGGTTTTCCCACGTTAGCAGACGTCTCTGCGTTTCGACTCGCAAGCTCGCTCAACGACCGGCCGCTCGGTGGCGACCGAGACGGAACGGGTGACACTGAGTACTATGGTCGGTGGGATTCAGTTCCACCCGAACCGGATGCCTCACCATCCGTCCGCACGCGTCAGGAGCCCGATCGTGACCGATTTCCAGCCCCGCCCCGGTCAGAGCGTCGAAGGCTACGACGTCACCGCCCGCCGCGGCACCGACTACTACGCGGTGTTCGCCGACATCCCCGCCGCCGACCGTGAGGCCTGGGAGCGCGCCGAGGCGTACATCGACGAGGTGGGCACGCGCATGCTCGACGCGTGGGACACCGCCGAGTATCCCCTCGACATCGCTATGCGCGCCGGCGAGCTCGACCTCTTCAACGACGGCATCGTGCACCCGTCGCTCACGCGCCTGTCGCCCCTGGCGGCGGGCCTGGTGAACATGGAGATCTCCCGCGGCGACGGGTCGCTGGGCACCGTGCTCGCCGTCCAGGGCGGCCTCGCCCTGCGCACCCTCGCGCTGTTCGGAAGCGACGCGCAGCAGGAGCGCTGGCTGGTGCCGGTCGCCCGCGGCGAGGTCCCGGCATCCTTCGCCCTCACCGAGCCCGACCACGGATCGGACTCGGTGTCGCTCGAGACCGCAGCCCGGCGCGCCGGCGACGACTGGGTGCTCGACGGCGCCAAGAAGTGGATCGGCAACGGCGCCTCCGGCGGCATCACGTTCGTGTGGGCGCGCGTCGACGCCCCCGGCGACGAGTTCCACGGCGCGGTGCGCTGCTTCCTCGTCGAGCAGGAGACGCCGGGGTATGTCGGCACGGTGATCCAGGGCAAGGCGTCGCTGCGCGGCATCCATCAGGCGCACATCGTGCTCGACGGTGTACGCGTGCCGTCCGATGCCGTCCTTCCGGGAACGAAGAGCTTCAAGGATGCCTCGACCGTCCTCTACTCGACGCGGTCGGGTGTCGCGTGGTCGGCGCTCGGTCACGCCACCGCCTGCTACGAGGCCGCCCTCGCCTACTCGCAGCAGCGCATCCAGTTCGGCAAGCCCCTCGCCAAGTTCCAGATGGTGCAGGAGCGCCTCGCGAACATGCTCGAGGAGCTCACGGCGATGCAGCTCTACTGCCGCTGGATGGCCGACCTCGAGGAGCGCGGCGAACTGCGTCCTACGCAGGCGTCGCTGGCGAAGTACCACAACACCCGCGCCGCACGACGGATCGCGTCGACGGCGCGCGACATGCTCGGCGGCAACGGCATCCTGCTCGAGAACGGCGTCATGCAGCACATGGCCGACATCGAGGCGATCCACACGTACGAGGGCACCGAGAGCGTGCAGGCACTGCTCATCGGCCGCGACATCACCGGCATGAGCGCGTTCGCCTAGTCGGCGCGCGCCACGCGCGCAACCCGCACGCCCCGGATGCCGGGGACCAATACCCTCGGCTCATGGGACTGTTCCGGAACGACCCGCAGCGCGTCGTCGTCGAGTCGCACGATGTGGAGCCGCGCGCCACCCGTGCACCGTGGAGCCTGTGGGCCGACGGCTTCGGCAAGCTCGGCATCCGCTCGATCCAGATCATCGTCGTCGTCACGGTGGCTGCGGGCATCATCTTCGCGATCCAGCAGCTCACCCTCGTCACGATCCCGCTCGTGATCGCGCTGATCCTCGCGTGCGCATTCAACCCGGTGATGAGCTGGATGCGGCGGCGCGGCATCCCATCGATCCTCGCGACGCTGATCACGCTGCTCGCCATCGTGGTGATCCTCGGCCTCCTGAGCTGGCTCATCGTGTGGGCGGTGCGCGACCAGTGGGACGACCTGTACGCGCAGGCCGAAGACGGCTTCCAGCGTCTGCTCGCCTGGATGCAGACACTGCCGTTCGACTTCGTGCAGCCTGATCAGCTCGATGAGTGGGTGAAGACGCTCACCGACTTCGTCACGAGCGCGCAGTTCGGCTCCGGCGCGCTCGCCGGTGTCGGGGCGGTCGCGAACTTCGTGACCGGGCTCGTGCTCATGGTGACCATCCTGTTCTTCTTCCTCAAGGACGGTCCGCAGATGTGGGAGTTCATGCTGCGGCCGTTCCGCGGGGCGAACTACCTGCGCGCGCGCCGCATCGGCGACAAGACCACGACGGTGCTGGGCTCGTACGTGCGCGGCACGGCCACCGTCGCCGCCGTCGATGCCATCGGCATCCTGATCGGTCTGCTCATCCTTCAGGTTCCGCTGGCGCTCCCGCTCTCGGTGCTCGTCTTCCTGCTCGCCTTCATCCCGATCGTGGGCGCGACAGTGGCCGGCATCGTGGCCGCGCTCGTCGCACTCGTTGCGAACGGGCCGATCAACGCCCTCCTGGTCGTCGGGGTGGTCGTTCTCGTCAACCAGCTCGAGGGCAACTTCCTGCAGCCCGTGCTCATGGGCCGGTCGATGAAGCTGCACGCGTTCGTCATCCTGGTCGCCCTGACCGTGGGCACGGTCCTCGGCGGCATCGTCGGCGCCGTGCTCGCGGTGCCCATCACCGCCGCGGCCTGGGGCGTCATCCAGGTCTGGGATGGCCCCGACCTCCCCGCACGCTGGGCGCGGCCGAAACGGCCGGTCGCGGGCTGAGGCCCCGCCTGGCGCGCCGGAGGCCTCGTCGGCGGCAACGGTCTCGTGCGCGCCGTCTTAGTCCGCGGGGCCGTCCGTCTAAGGCACCCCAGCCGTCAAGACAAGGCGATCGCCCGATGGGGCGGACCCGCCTTAGCGAGGACAGTCGTACCTGTCAGCACAACCGGAACCCTCCGACGTTCCGCCGCAGACAGGAGAGACTCATGAACGACACCACCTTCACCGGCTACATCCTCGACCAGCACCGCGCGGCAGACCTCGTTCGCGAGAACGAGCTGATGGTCGCCCACCGCGAGCAGGGCCGCGCGGTCGAGCGCCCCCACGGGCGCACGCTCGCGGCGTGGTTCCGCACCGCGACCCACCGCGACCCGCGCACCGCGGCCGTCGCGTAGCCGCACCCCCCGCCCACGCATGGGAGGTGCCACCATATGAGCATGCCCGCACTCCACTCGAGCCCGCGCATGGTCGGCCGGCAGACCGAGCTGGCCGCGCTGCTCGAGGCGTTCGACGCGGGCGTCGGCGGCACTCCGCGCACCGTCGTGGTGCGCGGCGAGGCGGGGGTCGGCAAGACGCGGCTGGTCCAGGAGTTCCTCGCCCTCGTCACGGCGGATCCGCTGGGGGCGCGGACGGCACCGGGTGAAGCCCCCGTCGTCGCCTTCGGCCAGTGCGTCGACCTCGGGCCGATCGGCGCCCCGTTCGGCCCCATCCGTCGCGTGCTGCGCGACCTGCACGCCGCCGTCGGCACGGACGCCCTGCGCGACGCTGCCGGGTCCGCAGCGGCGATCGCGAGCCTCGCCGCGCTCGTTCCCGGCATCGCCGATGAGCCCGCCGAATCCGAGGAGCCTGCGGGCGAGTTCGCCGAGGCGATCGAGGTGCTCCTCGAGCAGCTCTCGCGGCGCCGGCATGTCGTCGTGGTGCTGGAAGACCTGCAATGGGCGGATGCCGCGACCATGGCGCTGCTGAAGACCCTGGCCAGCACGCTCCGCGGCCGGCGCCTCACCATCGTCGCGACGTATCGCTCCGACGACATCGACCGCTTCCACCCGCTGCGCCCGGTGCTCGCCGAGCTCGACCGCACCCGCTCCGTCGTGCGCGTCGAGGTCGCTCCGCTCACGCCGGACGAGGTGGCCGAGCAGGTCGCCCAGCTGGCAGGCGGCCTGGATCCGCGCGTCGTGGAAGCCCTCGCGGAGCGCAGCGGCGGCATCCCGTTCCTCGTCGAAGAGCTGGTCGACCTCGGCGACCGCGCCCTCCCCGACACGCTCCGGGAACTCGTCCTCGCCCGATACGCCCGCCTCGGCGACGACGCGCAGCAGGTGGTGCGCACGATGGCCGCAGGCGGCGTTCACGTCGACGACGACGTGCTCTCGGCGGTGACGGCGCTCGACGAGCGCGCGCTCGATGCCGCAGTGCGCGAGGCGATCGACACCCGCGTCATCACCGCCGACGGCGCCGGCTACGCGTTCCGTCACGCCCTGACGCGCGAGGCGGTCGAGGCCGAGATGCTGCCGAGCGAGCGCGTGCGCGTGCACCGCCGCTACGCCGAGCACCTGAGCGACCATCGCGTCGACTCGCCCGACGACGCGTCCGCCGTCGCCGAGCACTGGCTCGCGGCCCGCGACCTTCCGGCCGCGTTCGACGCGACGGTGGCCGCGCTCCGCCAGTCGCGGTCGCGGTTCTCGCCCGCCACATCGGCGAAGCTGACCGAGCGCCTCGCGGAACTCTGGGGTCAAGTGCCGGATGCCGAGACACGCGCCGGCACGACCCTGCCCGCGCTGCACCTCGACGCCGCGCAGGCCTGGCACGACCTCGGCGATTCCGAGCGCTCCCTGCGGTCCGCCAACGAGGGCCTCGCGGTCTGCCCCGACGATCCGCTCATGCGCGCGGCGCTGCTGCGGCAGCGGTACGTCCAGACCTTCAACCTCGAGCACACCGGCCGCCCCGCCGACCTCGACGAGGCCGTCGGGCTGCTGGAGGGCGTCGACGACCGCCGCGCCCGGGTGCTGCTGTCGCGTGTGCTCACCAACATGGCGATCGACGAGCACGGCGCGGATGCCGCAGAGCACGCCGCGCGCGCCATCGCCCTCGCGGAGGAGACGGGCGACGACCCCGCCCTGGCGGTCGCGCTGACCGTGGAGGCGTGGCGGCTCGCCGGCGACGAGGACCAGGATTCGGCGGCACTGGCGCCGCTGGAGCGGGCCGTCGCTCTGCGGCTGGACCCGCCGATGCGCGCCTACGTGGGCAGCGCGCTCACCCACATGCTGGTGACAGCCGGGCGCCTCCACGAGGCCGTCGTCGTCGGAACACAGCACTACGAAGACGTCGTCCGCGCCGGCATCGAACGGGGCTCGGGAGCGGCGATCGCCCAATCGGTCGCGTTCGCCCTCTTCGCCACCGGAGAACCCGAGACCGCGCTCCATTACGCGCGACGCGCGCGACGGCTGATGAGCCGGGCCGATGCGGCCTCCACGCTGCGATTGCTCTCCTCTCACCTGGTGTGGGACGACCGCCCGCGCGAACGCGACGACCTGCTTACGGCCGAGCGCGGCCGCATCGAGGAGTCACAGCGCCTGTACCCCGACAAGGCCGTCTGGTGGGCGGTCGAGCGGGCAGACGCGGCGCTGACCCTTCACGCCCGGCAGGGGACGGATGCCGCCACCGCCGTGCTGGCCGCCGCCGAGGATCCGGAGGGCAGCCGCAGCACTGTGCGCCGCTATGCCGTGCTGACGGCGGCGCTGCTGACGCACTCCCCCGGCCGCCCAGGCGACCCCGGAGTTCGGGCGCGCATCGAACGAGCCCTCGACGGCTGGCCCGACAACGAGCTCGCGGGGCGCGTGTCGAGATTCGTCCGCGCCGTGCTCGCGGACGGCGACGGCGCCCCGGCCGACGATCGCGTGACGGCGTGGCGCGCCATCGTGGACGAGCTGACCCCCGGCGGCATGCCGACGTGGCACCTGCAGACGGCGCGCTGCCGCCTGGCCTGGGCGTTGATCGACGCCGGTGAGCGCGACGACGCCGCGGACCTGCTGGCCGCGATCACGGCCGAGGCGCCTCCGCTGGGTGTCGCGCGCGCGGCGCGCTGGGCGACCGAGCTCGCGACGCAGGCCCGGCTGATCCCCGGCACGACCGCCGCCGACGCGGGCGAGGGGATCGTCGCGTCCCTCACACCGCGGGAGCTTCAAGTGCTCGAGCTCATCGCCGAGGGCCTCACCAATCCGCAGATCGGCCAGCGGCTGTTCATCAGCCCCAAGACGGCGTCCGTGCACGTCTCGGCGATCCTCGCGAAGATCGGCGCAGCGAACCGCGCCGAGGCCGCCGCCCTGTACGCCGCTTCGGCGTCGGCGTCGGCGTCGGCCTGACCGGGTGCGCCGCGGGCGCGGCATCCGTCCTCGCTCCCAGCGCTGCGGTCCAGGAAACGCACCTTCCGGGTGCCGCGAACCTGCGAACCACGGACTTCACAGCCGCCCGACACGGGGTGTCGGGTGTCGGCGGACCACGGCAGGATGGTGCGCATGCCGTACGAGATCCCCGCGCCGATGCTCGCGAAGTCCGTGCCCGACGTCCCCGATGCGGCGAAGGTGCCGGGCGGGCTCAGCTACGAGCCCAAGTGGGACGGGTTCCGCGCGCTGGTGTCGTGGGACGGTGAGAACGTCGAGATCGGCTCGCGCGGGGCGAAGCCGCTGACCCGGTACTTCCCCGAGCTCGTCGAGGCGTTCGCCCGTGTCCTTCCCGAACCGTGCCTGCTCGACGGCGAGATCGTCGTGCCGGTCGACCGCGACGGTCGGCGCCGGCTCGACTGGGAGTCGCTGTCGCAGCGCATCCACCCGGCGGCATCCCGCGTCAACATGCTCGCCGAGCAGACGCCGGCGATGTTCATCGCGTTCGACCTGCTCGCCGTCGGCGACCGCGATCTGCAGAGCGAGCCGTTCGCGACCCGACGCGAGACCCTCGTAGAGCTGCTGCGCGATGTGCCCGATCCGGTCCACGTCACACGCACGACCGACGACCCCGACCTCGCGCGGCGCTGGCTCGCCGAGTTCGAGGGGGCGGGGCTCGACGGCGTCGTCGCCAAGCCCCTCGACCAGCCGTACGCACCGGGCAAGCGCACGATGTTCAAGATCAAGCACGCGCGCACGGCCGACGTCGTCGCCCTCGGCTACCGGATCCACAAGTCCGGAGAGGGCGTCGGCTCACTCCTGGTCGGCCTCTACGGCGAAGACGGCACGCTCTATCCCGTCGGCGGCGTCGCCGCCTGGAGCAACGCGCGCCGCCTCGAGCTCATCGACGAACTGGCTCCGCTGGTCGAGCGCGATGCCGACGGCGAGGCACTGCGCGGCGAGGGTGAGAAGTCGCGCTTCCAGGCCGGCCGCGCCGACTCGTCGTTCGTGCGGCTGCGCCCCGAGCGCGTGCTCGAAGTGCGCTACGACCAGCTCGAGGGGTGGCGCTTCCGCCACACGGTGCAGTTCGAGCGCTGGCGCCCCGACCGCGACCCTCGCTCCTGCACCTACGAGCAGCTCGAGGTCATCGCCGCCTACGATCTGGCTGACGTCCTGGTCTGAGCCGACGATGGCCCGGAGGACGTCTTGTCAAAGGGTCATGCTCAGGACGATCCGGCGTGAACCGCTTGCGGCGAGGTGGTCTTCGACCCGGTGCATCCCGATCTTCTCGGCCACACGCTCGGAGGCGCGATTGTCCGGGTGGATGATGGCGACGAGTCCCCGCGCGCCGACGTGTTCGCGTGCGAAGTCGCGACACGCCGTCGCCGCCTCGGTCGCGAACCCGGTGCCTTGCCACGTCGCGGTGACGTGGTAACCCACCTCGAGCTTCCTGACTCCGTTGACCTCCTGCCACGTCAGGCCGCAGTCTCCGACGAAGTCGCCCGCGTGCGTCTCGATGATCCAGAGCCCGTAGCCGTGTTCGGCATAGTTCCGCTGGTTCCATGCGATCCACGCCGCCGCTTGTTCGCGGGTCTTCGGCGCGGGGTAGAACCGCATGACGTCGGGATCACCCAACAGACCCGACATCGCGTCGAGGTCCGCCGGCGTCATCTGACGGAAGCGGAGTCTCGCCGTAGCTCGGGGAACCACCTCAGCGACCCGCCCGGTCGGCGGCCGCCCGGTCGGCGGCGGCCCGGTCGGCGGCGCGAACTCCACCACGGGGATCTGGGCGTCACCGCCCGCCGCGTAGTCCATCGCCCCGTGCAGGTGCTGCCACGCCTCGGGGTGCGCGGCCGCGTACCGGCGCAGCACCGTCTCGGAGTCCGCACGGTCGAGCAGGCGCACCTGCGCCCGTACCCGACGGGCGCGTCCGGTGCTGAGATAGGCGACGCCGTTCGCCCGGAGGTTGCGATACCACTGGGCGTGCTCGCCGAAGCCCGAGGCCACACGGATGGCGTTCCGCTCCCGTTCGACGACCTCCACTACGACGAAGCGCGGCTCGTGCGACACGCGTCCGAGGTGCTCGATCATGACCAGGCGCTCACCCAAGATCCACCCGAGTCCCGCGCGGTACAGCGGGATCGGCATCCGCATCAGCCATCGCGTCTCGAGCAGGCGCGCCGTGACGCGGTCGACCAGACCCGCAGCGCCGGCGACCCGGCGCCCGCCCGCGCCGGCACCCTGCGGATCCCGCCGGCGAGCAGTGGGAAGCACGCGAGGATCGGTGAGGCCCTCACTCATCCTTCGGCCAGTTCTCGGGGTTGATGCGGCTCGGCTGAACGCGCGGCGGCTCACCCGGCATCTTCGGGAAGTCCGGCGGAAAGGGCAGCTCGCCCAGTCCGTCGTCGAGATCGCGCTGCCACCACTCGAGCAGCGTGTCGATGCGTCCGGGCTTCGCCAGCAGGTCCGCCCACGGGTCGCCGACCTCGGCGAGGCGCTGCGGCACGGTCCGCACCGTGAACGCGGTCGGGTCGACGCCCGCCTCGAGCTCGTCCCACGTGAGCGGCGTCGACACGGTGGCGGCGGGCAGCGCCCGCGGGCTGTAGGCGCCCGCCATAGTCCGGTCGCGGTTCGCCTGGTTGAAGTCGATGAAGATGCGCTCGCCGCGCTCTTCCTTCCACCAGTTCATCGTCACCTTGTCGGGGAGACGCCGCTCCAGCTCGCGCCCGGCGGCGATGACGGCGTGCCGCACATCGAGGAACTCCCACTCGGGCTCGATCGGGCAGAACACGTGGATGCCGCGGTTGCCGCTCGTCTTGAGGAACGCCGTGAGACCCGCTTCGGCGAGCACGTCGCGCAGTGCGGGTGCGACGGCGGCGGCATCCGCGAAATCCGTGCCCGGCTGCGGATCGAGGTCGATGCGCAGCTCGACGGGGTTGTCGGTGTTCGCCGTCAACGACGCCCAGGGGTGGAACACGATGGTGTTCATCTGGACGGCCCACACCGCCGCGGCGATCTCGGTGAGGATGATCTGCGGATGCCGGCGCCCGCTGTTGTACGTGACCGTCTGGGCTTCGACGAAGGCGGGCGCGCCCTTCGGCGGGTTCTTGGAGTAGAACCGCTCGCCGTCGACCCCCTCGGGGAAGCGCTCGAGCGACACCGGCCGGTCGCCGTTCGCTGCGAGGAAGGGGCCGCTCACGGCGATCAGGTACTCGGCCAGCTCCTGCTTGGTGATTCCCAGCTCGGGCCAGATCACGCGGCGGGGATTGGAGATCCCCACCTCGCGATCGCCGTCCGGACCGGGCACGGTGAGGGTGATGCGCTCCGACGCCATGGGTCTCACCCTAGGCGCGGGCGGCGACATCCGTCACCCTGCGGCGGGGCTCTTCTCGACGGGGAACACCAGGTGCGTGACGCGCGTGCTCGGGATGATCGTCGTGGGGTCGCCGAGCCGCACGGCCGCCGGGTCCACGTCGGCGAAGTAGCGGTGGCCGCTGCCCAGCACGACGGGCACGAGGTCGACGGCGACCTCGTCGACCAGTCCGGCACCCAGCGCCTGACCGGCGATGGTTCCGGCCGCGAGCGCGACCGTGCGGTCCCCGGCGATCTCCTGCGCCCGGGCGATCGCGGCCTCGATGCCGTCGGTCACGAAGTGGGCGTTGCCGGTGTGGGCGTGCGCCCAGTCCGTCGGTGCCGCGTGCGTCAGCACGACGAACGGCACGCCGAGCGGATGCTCCCCCTTCCAGCCGTCGGTGATGTCGAACAGCAGCCGTCCGACGACGAGACAGCCGATCTGGCCGACCCACTCCCGCCAGTAGTCGGCGCTCGTCGGGGTGAGGTGGAACGCCGCGGGTTCGCTCGCGGTGACGACCTCGACGTCTCCGGCCTCGTACCAGTCGAACAGGCGGCCGGGATCGTTGTCCTCGTGCGCGACGAAGCCGTCGAGCGACATGGAGGCGGAGCAGACGACCTTGCCCATGGCTCAGCTCTCCCCGGCCAGCAGCTCGTCGAGCTTCTCGTAGCCTTCACGCATGCCGCGCTCCATGCCCTCGGACTGCATGGCCTCGAGCGCCTCGACGCTCGAGAACACGCTGTGGTCGACGATCCGCGAGCGGCCGCCCTCGAGCGCCTCGAAGCGGATGGCGTCGATGCTGACCTCGTCGGGCCAGCCCTCGTACTCGAACGTCTGGATGATCAGCTCGTTCTCGCGGATGGTGTGGAACACCCCGCGGAAGGCGTACTCGCCGTTGCCGTCGCGCTGGACGAAGCGGTAGCCGCCGCCGGTGCGGAAGTCCCAGTGCGAGATCTCGGTGCGCTCCTCGCCCGGCCCGATCCACTGCCGGAACAGCTCCGGATCGGCGTGGGCACGGAACAGGGCCTCGACCGGCGCGTCGAATTCGCGCGTGATGTCGGCGTACGAGGTGCCGGGAACGGCTTCGATGATGAGCGGGTTGCTCATGATTCCTTCTCCTTCTTCGTATCGGTCGTGCGAGGGGTTCGTAAGGGGGGTGACGCGGGGACGGTGCTCGCGGCGGCCAGCACCGCGTCGAGCCGCCGGTAGGCGCGCTCGGCGTCGAGCCGGTAGCGGTCGATCCATGCCGTGAGCTGCTCCAGGGCGGCCGCCTCGAGATGCACGGGGCGGCGCTGCGCATCCCGAGACCTGGTGACGAGGCGCGCGTCTTCGAGCACCTTGATGTGGCGCGAGACGGCCTGCATGGTGATCGGGAACGGCTCGGCCAGCTCGCCCACCGTGGCGGGGCCCCGGCTCAGGCGTGCGATCATCGCCCGGCGCACGGGGTCTCCCAGTGCGACGAACGCCCGATCGAGCTCCTGATCGTCCATTGATCAACTCATCCCTTTATCAACGTCTATGTTGAATAGGGTACGCGCGGACGCGCGCATGTCAACCCCTGGATCGCACTAGGGACTGGTCGACAGCGCCCCGCCGTCAGTCGGTCAGGGCGAGCACCGGGGCGAGGTCATCGCGGGTGAGGCGGATCCACGGACCCGCGGGGTCCACGACGACGCCGGTGATGGCTGCGTCACCGCGCAGCGCCCGCGAGAGCTGGGCGGAGGTGATCGGCGCGGCGTTGTCGCCGCGGCCCATGACGGCGACCTCGAGTGGGTGCGAGTAGACCTCGAGGTACCGCGCGCCGTCGGCGTCGCGGCCCTCGGCGAGACCCGGCACTCCGCCTTCCGCCGTACCGACGGCGACCCACAGCGGCACGCGCGTGAGAGCCTCCGCCACCTTGCCGCCGACCTCCGGCGTGCGCTCGGCGGCGAGCAGCGTCTTGACGGTGAGCTCCGGGTCGGCCTGATCGACGGCGCGCTGCAGCAGCTCCTTCGGCAGCACGGCGCGCGACGGCGACGAGGCGGGGTCGATGATGATCCCGTCGTACGAGCTCGCGAAGACGTGCCGCAGCACCGTCAGCACCGGCTGACCCATGGCCGACGTGTCGGTGTCGCCATCGGCCTTGAGGCTCGCCTGCAGCGCGGCGCCGCTCGAGAACACGAGCGCGAAGGTGCGCTCGCCCGAGTTCGCGACCGCGAGCGGCAGCCCCTTGCCCTCGGCGAGAAGCGAGCGCGCGTCTCCCTTGACCCGGAGGAAGACGTGCCCCTGCAGCAGCTGCCGCGCGACATCCAGCAGCGCCTGCGAGGCCGGCGCATCGCCGACGCGTCCCAGAGCGGCGCGCAGCAGGACGTTGTCGCGAAGACCGGGCACGGTCTCGGTCTGCTCCGGCGCGGTCCGCATCCACTCGCGGGTGCCGAGCCGCGGACGCGGGCCGGACGACATCGGCTGGTCGCTCTCGGCCAGCTCCTCGGGTGCAGCGGGCTGCGGGGCAGCGGGGCTCGCGCCGAGACCGCCGAACGCTGAGACCGAGATCGACACGTTCGCCGCGGCATCCGTGTCCGCGTCCGCTGCGGGCGTGCTCACATTGGCGCCGTCGACGGCCGCCGCATCAGCGGGCGACGGCTCGGGCGAGGGCGTCGACTGCTCGGCGGGCTTCTTCGGACGGCGCGAGAACAAGGCCATTGTGCGAGCCTAACCCGCCGCCGCGAGACCAGTGCCCGGTTCCCAGGGCAGGCTCAGCCCAGCGCGGAGACCCCCGCGACGATCACGCCGATGCCGACCGCGAGAAGGGATGCCGCGAGCACGACGACTCCCGCCCACAGGAGTGCGATCGCACGCCCCGGTCGCTGCGGGTCCTGCCCCAGGACCGACAGGAAGAACCCGCCCGGGATCAGGATCGCGCTGGCCAGCACCCCGACCGACGCCCACTGCCAGGCGAGCGCCGCACCTGCGGCCGAGGTGAGCAGCAGGCTCACCAGCCCGAGCAGCACGAGCACGCCGGCGTGGGCGTGACCGGCGCGGAAGAACGTCTTCTGCAGACCGTTGAACGGCAGACCGCGTGAGGCGATCCGGAGCAGGAAGGTGCCGCCCGACATGATGCCGATGACGGTGAGGATCGTCGCGCCGGCGACGATCGTGAGAATCGGGTCCATCGTGACCTCCGTTGGATAGTTATGCTCTCCAGTATTGGATAGCTATAGTATCCAGCACAAGACCCAGGAGGGCCGCGATGAAGATCTCTGAGCTGTCGGAACGAAGCGGGGTCCCCGTCGCGACCGTGAAGTTCTACATCCGCGAAGGCATGCTGCCTCGCGGGGAGAGCGTGTCGGCGACGCGCGCCGAGTACGGCGAGGAGCACCTCGCCCGCCTGCGACTCATCGCGGCGCTCGCCGATGTGCGCGGCCTGCCCCTGGTGCGGGTGCGCGAAGTGCTCGACCTGGTCGACTCCCCGCTCGACGACCCGATGGAGACCCTCGGACGCGCGGTCGGCGCGCTCCCGCCCTACGTCGACGGCGGCCGGGACGACTACCCGCGCGCCCGGGAGGCGATCGCGGCCCTCGGTCTCACCTACGACCCGGACTTCACCGCGGTGGCCCAGCTCGACGAGGCGCTGCGCGCGCTGGATGCGGCGGGGCTGGATGCCTCTCCCGCCGTCCTCGGCCGCTACGGCGGCGCGATGCGCCAGGTCGCCGCCGAAGAGGTCGCGCCGCTGGCGGGCATGTCACCCGCCGACGCCGTGAGCTACGCCGTGCTGGGCACCGCGATGTACGAGCCGGTCATGCTCGCGCTGCGCCGCCTCGCCCACCACCACCTGCTCGCGGAACGAACCGCGCACGACCCGGTTCGGTGAGCGAGTGAAGCGCGTCGCGACGCGTCGAGCCACTCGTGTGCGCCGGGTGCGCGCGTTTCGTCTCGCTCGTTCCTCGCTCGCTCAACGACCGAGAGAGAAGTACCGGTCGGTGAGCGAGCGAAGCGAGACGGTCAGAGCTTCGAGATCGGTGCGATCTTGATCAGCAGCTTCTTCGGCCCCGCCGAGTCGAAGCGCACATGCGCCACGCGCTTCGCGCCCTCGCCGGTGACGGCATCCACTCGGCCCTCGCCGAAGTCGTCGTGACGGATGCGGTCGCCCGGCGCCAGCTCGAGATCGCCGTTGTCGCGCACCTTGGACTGGATCTTGTTCGCGAAGCGCTCGAGGTTGCCGGTCGGCTCGCGGCGCGCGAGCGGCACGAGGTCGTCGCCGTACCGCTTGCCGGAGCCGGAACCGGACCCGCCGAAGCCGCCGCGGCGCGCGTTGAGCGCGCGCGACTGCGTGCCGCCGCGGGAGTTGACATCGCCCGGCGACTGACGCCAGTGCAGCAGCTCGAGCGGGATCTCCTGCAGGAAGCGGCTGGGCATCGCGACCGTGACCTCGCCGAACTGCGCGCGGGTCATCGCGAGCGAGAGGTAGAGGCGCTGACGGGCGCGGGTGATGCCGACGTAGAAGAGGCGCCGTTCCTCCTGCGGCCCACCCGGCTCCCCCGCCGAGATGCGGTGCGGGATGAGGTCCTCCTCGACGCCGGTGACGAACACCGCGTCGTACTCGAGGCCCTTGGCGGTGTGCAGGGTCATCAGCGACACCGAGCCCGACGCGTCTTCGAGGTCGTCGGCATCCGACACCAGCGCCACCTCGGTGAGGAAGTCGAGGAGCGTGCCCTCAGGGTTGTTGCGCGCGAACTCGCGCGCCACGGCGACCATCTCGTCGAGGTTCTCGATGCGGGCCTCGTCCTGCGCGTCCTTACTGGCACGCAGCGCGTCGTAGTAGCCGCTCTTGTTCAGGAGCAGCTGCAGACCGTCGGCGACGGCGGTCGGCGGCGCGAGCTCGCCCGATGCGGGCAGCATGATCTCGGTCGCCTCGGCCAGGACCGCGTCGAGGTGCGCGATCGCCGCCTGGATCTTGGGTCCGACCCCGAGCGCGGACGAGTTCGCCAGCGCGTCACGGAACGTGATCTGCTGATCGACGGCATAACGCGAGATGGTCTCGATGGTCACATCGCCGATGCCGCGTCGCGGCCGGTTGATGATGCGGCGCATCGCCATCTCGTCGGCGGGATTCGCGACCGCCACGAGGTACGCGAGCGCGTCCTTGATCTCGGCGCGCTCGTAGAACTTCGTGCCGCCCATGATCTTGTACGGCAGGGCGGAGCGGATGAAGATCTCCTCCAGCGCACGGGACTGCGAGT
The DNA here is from genome assembly GCF_040676455.1 of Microbacterium sp. LMI12-1-1.1. Classification (NCBI taxonomy): domain Bacteria; kingdom Bacillati; phylum Actinomycetota; class Actinomycetes; order Micrococcales; family Microbacteriaceae; genus Microbacterium; species Microbacterium sp. LMI12-1-1.1. Next base: position 597,304 of record NZ_JBEGIA010000016.1, read on the forward strand.
TGGTGCGGTAGAACACCGCCATCTGCGAGTAGTCCACGCCTGCCCGCCGCAGCGCCTCGATCTCGTCGGCGACGAACTGCGCCTCGTCGTGCTGCGAGTAGCCGGTGAAGCCGATGATCTTCTCGCCCTCGCCGACGTCGGTCCACAGGCGCTTGTCCTTGCGGTCGAAGTTGTGGCTGATCACCGCGTTCGCGGCCGAGAGGATGTTCTGGGTCGAGCGGTAGTTCTGCTCGAGCAGCACGACCTTGGCGCCCGGGTAGTCCTTCTCGAACTCGCTGATGTTGCGGATGTCGGCGCCGCGGAACGCGTAGATCGACTGGTCGGAGTCGCCGACGACGGTGAGCGACGCGCCATCCTCGGCAGCCGGCTCGGCCTCGAAGATCATCATCCCGCCGGAGCCGGCGAGCGGTGCGGCATCCGATCCGGGCGGGCGGGTCAGCTCGTGGATCAGCGCGTACTGCGCGTGGTTGGTGTCTTGATACTCGTCGACGAGCACGTGCCGGAACCGCCGGCGATACACGTCCGCCACCTGCGGAAAGGCGCGGAACAGGAACACCGTCTGCGCGATGAGGTCGTCGAAGTCGAACGCATTCGCCCGCTGCAGCTCGCGCTGGTAGGCGGCGAACAGCTCGACGAAGACCCGCTCGGCAGGATCGCTCATGTTCGCGGTGCGGGCGTAGGACTCGGCATCCGCCAGCTCGTTCTTCAGCTTCGAGATCTTCGACTGCGTGGCCGCGGGAGTGAGCCCGAACGCGTCGGCCTCGTGCTCTTTGACGAGCCGCTTGATCAGCGCACGGGAGTCGCCCGAGTCGTAGATCGTGAACGACTTCGTGAACCCGAACTGCTCGGCCTCACGGCGCAGGATGCGCACGCATGCCGAGTGGAACGTCGAGATCCACATGCCGCGCGCCGAATCGCCGACCAGGTGCTCGACACGCTCGCGCATCTCGCCGGCGGCCTTGTTCGTGAAGGTGATCGCGAGGATCTGGCTGGGCCACGCCTCGCGGTTGCGCAGCAGCGAGGCGATGCGCCGCGTGAGCACGCTGGTCTTGCCCGAGCCGGCACCGGCCACGATGAGCAGCGCCTGCCCCCGGTAGGTGACGGCTTCGCGCTGCTGCGGGTTGAGTCCGTCGAGCAGGTCTTCGTCGGAGCGGGCGCCGACGCGCGGCGCAGCGCCTCCGTCGAGAACGATCGGACGAATGGTCCCCGCAACGGGCGCGGTGGGAGTGGCATCGGTCATGTCCCACCAATTCTAGGTCGCCCGGCCGACACCGGTCGGGCCCACTGCCGACCTCGCGGTCGCGGACGCCGCCGCGTCGTTCCTCACGACAGACGGGATGCCGCGGCCTTCAGCAGCCGCATCGCGTGCGGGACCTCGCCGAGGCGTTCCCCCGCCTCGTCCCGGGCCACCTGGGCGATCCTGTCGTACGCGTGCGACAGCTCCCCCGCGCGCCCGGCGAGGGCGGCCTCATGATCCACCCGCTGCGCGAGCAGCGTGGCGTCCCGGTGCGCGCCGAGCGCATCGTGGATGGTGTCGCCGGCCTCGACGAGTGCGTCCATCTCCTTCGTGAGCACGCCGGGAGCGGCGTCCCTTGCGGATTCCGCCACATACCGCAGGCGTCGCGCGGCCTTGCGAAGGGCGTGGTAGCTCGCATCCGTGCCGTCGAGGCGGGACTCGGCCTTCTCCACACGACGTGCCTGTCTTGCGACCGCCGCAGCGAGCACCTCGGCAGCATCGCGATCGGGGTCGACGAGATTCGCCGCATCGACGAACTCGCGCAGCAGTCGCCGACGTTCCTCGGCGCGCGGTGAGCCTGCCAGCTCCACCAGCCGCTGTTGAGCCACCGAGTATGCCTCCTGCTCGGTGCCGACGAGCCGCCGTTGCACGTCCGGATCGTCGATCCCCGCCCGCTCCAGCATCTCGCCCGCGACTTCGGCGCGCACCTCGATGTCGCGCACGACGCCGAGCTCACGCCCCCACTCCGCGTATGCCACCCGCACGCGCTCGGCAGCGCGGGCGTCGAGCGCGTCGCGGAAGCCTCCGAGCACACTGCGCAGGCGCCGTACCCGCACCCGATGCTGATGCACACCGTCGGGCTCGTCGGCGAGCGCGGCCGGCAGGGTCGCCTCGACCTCGTCCGCGGCGCGGCGCACGATCTCGCCGAGCACCTCGCCGAGCGTCGGGCTCCTCCGCGACCTCTGCACGTCCCGAGCCTAGGGATGCCGCACACCTCGCGCGATCCCTTCGTCGACGACGGCCGCGGACGCCCGGAACTCGGCGGCAAGGGCTCAGAGCAGACGTCTCTCCGATGCCCACGCCGTCAGCTCGTACCGCGACGACAGCTGCAGCTTGCGCAGCACCGCCGACACGTGCGATTCGACCGTCTTCATCGAGATGAACAGCTCGGCCGCGACCTCTTTGTAGGCGTACCCGCGGGCTATCAGCCGCATGACCTCCTGCTCGCGCGCCGACAGGCGATCGAGCTCGTCACTGGTCGCGGCAGTCTCGCCGACGGCGGCGCCGAAGGCGTCGAGCACGAAGCCCGCGAGGCGCGGGGAGAAGACCGCGTCACCTTCGGCGATCGCGTGGACGGCGCGGCTGACCTCCGCCCCCGACGACCCCTTCGTGATGTAGCCGCGGGCGCCGGCGCGGATCACCCGCACCACGTCCTCCGCGGCATCCGACACGCTCAGCGCCAGGAAGCGCGTCGTCGGCACCGCCGGGCCGGCCGCACGGATCACGGCTTCGCCGCCCGCCGCGTCGGGTCCGGATGCCGTCGTGCCCTGGCCCGACGGCAGGTGCACGTCCAGCAGCACGACGTCGGGCCGCGTCGCCTCGATCACCGTCACGGCGGATGCGGCATCCCCCGCCTCCCCGACGACCTCGATCGAGCCGTCGAGGTCGGCGCGCAGGCCCGACCGGAAGATGGAATGGTCGTCCACGATCACGACTCGCACCGGCGCCTCAGCCATGTACGCCCTCCGTTCCCGCCGCGCCGCCGCCCGCCGCATAGGCCGGCGGAGCAGTCACGAACCGCAGGTGCACCTCGGTGCCTCCCCCCACTCCGCGGCGCACGGTCGCGGATCCGCCGGCGCGCCGCATCCGGCCGAGGATGGATTGACGGACACCGAGCCGGTCGTCCGGCACGTCGGCCAGGTCGAAGCCGGGGCCGCGGTCCCGGACGTACACGTCCACGGCGTTCTCGTTGCCCTCGATGTAGACCGACACGTCTCCACCGGCGTGGCGGGCGGCGTTGAGGATCGCCTCGCGGGATGCCGCCGCGACTTCGCCGCTCGCACGCTCGGCCGGCAGTCCCGCCGAGACGACGTCGATCCGCACGGGATAGTCGAGCTCGAGCGCGGCGGCGTAGTCGCGCAGATCGGTGGCGAGGTCGCTGTCGGCGGGAGCGTCGCCGTCGTAGAGCCACGCGCGCAGTTCGCGCTCCTGCGCGCGGGCGAGGCGGGCGACCTCGCTCGAGGCGCCCGCGCGGTTCTGGATGAGGGCGAGTGTCTGCAGCACCGAGTCGTGCAGGTGAGCGGCCATCTCGGCGCGCTGCTCCTCGCGGATGCGGCGCACCCGCTCGCCTGACAGCTCGCGCCATTTGTCCACGAGCATCGAGGAGTACACGAGCACGATCCCCACGAGGGGCATCAGTGCGTAGACGAAGCCTGCCACGCCGACCTGCTGGAGCGTCGAGAGCTGCGCGAGCATCAGCACGATCAGCACCACCGTCACCGCGGCGCGGACGACGTTCTCGTGCCGGGGACCGCGTGCCGGGTCGCGCCGATCGACCAGCGTCGCCCAAGAGCCTGCCGCGACCGCCAGCACCGTCGCGACGAAGACGCCGCCGATCCACCCGGGGAGCGACGCCTCGACGACGCCGTTCCCGGCGAACACGGCGATGGCCGCGACGGTCGCCAGCGTGGCGACGATGGACGCGGCCGTCAGGATCCACGCAACCGGCGCACGGCGCGTCGGCACCTGGGGGCCGTGGTCGTGGTCCTCGAGCGCGGGATCCCGCGGCGCGGGTGCACCGGGGCGATCCTCCTCGACAGCACCGCGCGAGCGCGCGTCGGCGCTGCCGCCGGCCCTGGGCACGACGTCGTCCCACGGCATGAAGAGCCACAGCCACGCATAGAGCAGCACGCCGGCGCCCGATACGAGCGCGAGCGCCAGGAAGGCGGTGCGCACCACCCAGACGGGCCAGCCGAGGTGCCGGGCAAGTCCGGCGGAGACGCCCGAGACCACGCAATCCCGGGGACGCCGGAGAGCGGGGCGCTCGAACGCCGCGTGCACCGCGGGGGCGGCGACAGTCGCGTTCGAGGGCATGCCGCCATCCAATCATCGCCCGCCGCCCCCGACCACACCCGGGGCACCAGGATCAGGGAAGGGTCAGGGGATCACCCCATAGCGGGCACCGTCACGTCGCCGCCAGGGTGGAGGCATGACCGACACCACCTCCGCTCCCCCTGCCGATCCGGGACCACCGCCGACCGCACCTCCCGGCGTGCAGACGGGCTCCGACCGGTTCTTCGCGTGGGTGCGAGGCCTCGGAATCGTGCGCGGAGACGCATGGCTGGGCGGTGTGTGCGGCGGCCTCGCGGCCCGTCTGCGGATCGACCCCCTCATCGTGCGAGGCATCTTCGTCGTCGTGGCGCTCCTCGGGTTCCCGGCGCTGCTGGTCTACGCGATCGCCTGGGCGCTGCTGCCCGACACGGAGGGCCGCATCCACCTCCGCGAGCTGTTCCACGGCCGCTACGACCCGGCCATGACCGGCATCTTCATCCTCACCGCCGTCGGCTTCATCCCGGTGGTGCCGTGGCTGCGGAACCTGCTGCTGTGGCCCGTGTGGGCGGCGTTCGGGGGCGGGTATCCCTCATCGATCTGGGACGTCGGAACGCCCCTCGGCGGCTTCGGCGTCATCATCGCGCTCGCGCTCATCGGGCTCGCCGCCTACTTCATCGTCCGGTCGGCCCGCGCCGATCGCTCCCCGTGGGCGGGTGCGCAGACGGCTTCCGCGCAGCCCGCCCCGACCGTCGCGTCTCATTCGGGTGACGACGCGACCTCTCCCCTCGCGGCAGCCGCTGCGGGCGTCGTGGACTCGGCCGGTCGGGCGCCGGCCGAGTCCACGACGGGATCCGCAGGCACCGACGACGCCGAGGTCGCCGATTGGCGCGCCCGGCAGGAGGCGTGGCGCACGGAGCACCACACGTGGCAGCGCAGCCAGCAGGACGCGGCCCGCGCGGCCCGCGAGCAGGCGCGCCGCGAACGGGAGAGCGCGGGAACGGCGTTCGCCCGCGAAGCGGAGGAGCGTCGCCGCATCCGCCAGGCCACGCGACCGCGCACGAGCTTCGTCTTCGTGCTCACCGCCCTCGGGGCCGCGCTCGTCGCCGGTGCCCTCGCCGTCCTCGCCGCCGCCGCCACTCCTTTCGCCGGAGCCATCGGCGTATTCACCGCGGCCTTGGTCACGGCCCTCGCCATGGTCGTCGCAGGTCTTGTCCGCCGCCGCAGCGGCTTCCTGACCGCCGTGACCATCGTGCTGCTGGTGATCGGCGCGTCGGTGGCGGCGGCATCCGGTCCCGACCGTCTGGCGGTCGGCAGCGTGAATCTCGGCACGGCGACCTACGACCAGGCGGTGGTCCAGCCGTTCGGCAGCACGACGCTCTCGGTCTCTCCGCTGTCGCGCAGCGCAGACGTCCGCGCCGGCGACGTGGTCGTGACCAAGGGCTACGGGTACACCTACATCGAGGTGTACCCCGGCACGGCGCTCGAGCTCGACGCCACCCTCGGCACCGGCGCGCTGGAGTACAGCCGCCTGCCGGCAGGCGACGGCGGCGACATCGAGTCCGGCACGGTCGAGCCCGGCCGCGACGGGAGCCTCAGCTGGAGTGTCCGCAGCGAAGACTCCACCACCGACGCCGTCACGACCCAGCACATCACGCTCGACCAGCGCAGCGGCTCGGTCGAGGTCACCGTCTACGAGAAATGAGCCCCGCCATGAGCACTCCTGAGATTCCGGATGCCGTACCCGGCGCCGACACCTCCGCCCCGGTCGCCGACCTCGTCCCGCCCGCGCCGGAGGCGCCGGCTGCGGCCCCGACCGTGCTCCCGCCCGCGTTCACGGGCAGCAGCCTGCCGCCCGCGTGGGAGCCTGCGACGGCGGCATCCGACCCGCCTGAGGCCGCGGCATCCGTCGTCCTCTCCCGTCCGCGCGTCCGGTGGGCGGGCATCGTGTGGGGCCTCGTCCTCGCCGCGATCGCCGCCGGCGCGGTGTGGTTCCTCACCGACCCTGCCCGTCAGGCCGCTCTCGCGTCGTGGATGGTGTCACTCAGCCCCGCGACCGCGATCGCCGTCGCCGTGCTCGTGCTGGGCGTGTTCGCCCTCATCACGGGTGTCGTGGGCATCGCGCGCCGGGCGCAGCGCGGCATCGAACAGCGGCGTACCGCCGCATCGGCTGCCGGCCTGCTCTGACCCCTTCGACAGGTCAACCGCGCTTCCACAGGAGAATGGATCGGTCCAACCTCCTGTAGAAGGCCGGTTGACCTGTCGGAGCGCCGGGGAGGTTACTCCCCCGGCAGCCAGGCCTCGATCGCGTCGACGACCTCGGGAGCGTCGGGCTTCGTCTGCGGCGCGAACCGCTTCACCTCACCGGACGGGCTGACCAGGAACTTCTCGAAGTTCCACGTGATGCGGCCCTTCTTGCCGTCGACGTCGGGCGTTGCGGTCAGCTCCTGGTAGAGCGGGTGGGCGTTGCGGCCGTTGACCCGCACCTTCTCGGCCATCGGGAAGGTGACTCCCCACGTCGTCGAGCAGTACTCCGCGACGGCCTCTTCGGTCGAGAGCTCCTGCAGGAACTGATTGCTCGGAAAGCCGATCACCGTGAACCCGCGGTCGGCATACTCCTTCTGCAGCGCCTCGAGCTGCTCGTACTGCGGCGACAGTCCGCACCGCGACGCGACGTTCACGACGAGGGCGAGTCGCCCATCGGTGAGCTCGCCGAAGGTGGTGCTCTCACCGTGGATCGTGGTGACGGGGATCTCTTCGAGGGTCATGCGTTTCCTTCCTTGCCGTTCATGAGGCGATGGATGCCGCGCGCGCGTCGTAGCCGCGCATCGAGGTGCGCAGCGACCGCAGCGTGCCGATGACGGATTCGGCAGCTGCGGGCGTGACCTGCATGGCCTCTGCGACGCAGCGCTCGATGTGGCCCAGCTCGCCCCGCACGGCGAGCGCGTGCGCGGTCGCGGTGATCCGCACCGAGCGGCGGTCGGTGGAACGGTGCTCGCGCTGGAGGTAGCCCATGCGCTCGAGCCGGCCGACGATGCCCGAGACGCTGCTCGCGTCGAGGCAGAGCGCCTCGGCGAGCTCGCCCGGCGACACCTCGTCGCGCTCCCATACGACCGCGAGCACCATGAGCTGCTGGTACGTCAGGCCCCACGGCTCCAGCAGGTCGCGGTAGAGCTGCAGGGTCGCCTGCATCGACGTGTACAGCGCGAAGCACACCGACGATTCGAGCGGGGTGGCAGTCGTCGTCATGGCGAAAGCTTTGCATACAAACTATTGGCATACAAGGTACTCGTCTCGACGAGTCGCGCTGCATGCAGGGCCCCGCAGAAACGCGTTCGCGCCGTGCACCCGAAGGCACACGGCGCGAACGCGGTGGATCCGGCGCCGCCGCGGGCGGTCAGCGCCGTGGGATCACTCGGCGACCAGGCTGCTGCAGCCCTCGTCACCCGAGCCGACGCAGAGCACGAGGGTCTCGGCGTCGACGAGCGCCTGGGGCACCTGGAAGCTCCACACGAACGTGTAGGACTTCTCCGGCGTCATCGGCACGTCGACCGAACGCTGCGACACGGCGTCGGCCGAGAAGGACTCGTCCTCGGTCGAGCGCAGAACGGGCGCGACGTCGACGTCCGAGAGACCCTCGTCGGTGACCCACTGGGCGACGTTGACGGTCACCCACTGGTTGCCGGCTTCCGGCTCGTCCAGGACGGCGGCAGCGTTCTCGTCCGGGACGATGCTGCTCCAGACCTCGAGCTCGTTGCCGTCCGCGCCGACGCGCTCGTTGGCGGCCGCCGGCTCGGTGACCGACGACTCGACGACCGACGACGCGGCCGACGTGGGCGTGGCCTCGGGCTCGGCGGTCGACGCGCAACCGGCGAGGAGCAGGCCGGAAACGGCGGCGATGGACAGGAGTGCTGTGCTTCGTGAGCGCATGACGAATACCTCTTCGAATCGTTTCGGGGGATCCTTCAAAAATACTCCTCCGAAACGGGTGCTCGAGACCGGCCGGCGGCGCACCCCCTCCTTCAGGAGGGGGTGGAGAGCGCTCGCCCACGTCGCCAGGGCAGCGCCAGCACAACCCCCACGACGAGCAGCAGGGCCGCGAACCCGGCCGCGGCCCAGGGAGCGGCATCCGGGATCTCGAGGTAGGTCGTGATGCCGAGGATCCGCGCAAGGCCCCAGGGCAGCAGGCCCATCTCGTCGTTCCACAGCGTGAGCGCCGACTCGAGACCGATCACGCCGACGGCGGCGGACGGCACGAGCAGCCCGGCGCCGACGGCGGCCAGCACGTACCCGGTGGCGCGGCGTGCGCGCACCTGCGCGGCGAGCGCCCACCCGGCGGCGACGAACACCCAGACGAAGAGCGCGAAGGCCACCGTGATGTACACGGTGCGCAGCACCGGGTCGGTCCAGAACGCGAACCAGTAGCCGCCGGGCCCCGTGAACGACAGGGCGAACAGGGCGAGGATGCAGCGCAGCATCACGACGCCGCCGACCGCGGCGATGACCGGCCACGGCGACCGCTGCCAGACGAACAGCCGCACGACGATGGCGAACACCGCCCATGCGCCGATGGTGACCACCAGATGCGTCCATGACAGGAACGACGTCTGCACCGCCCGCGTGGCCACGAGCAGCGCGGCAGGCACGATCAGCAGCAGCCAGCGGTCGAGCTCGAGCATGCCGAGCGTCGACTCCCGCGCCCGCCACGGACGGGTGGAGGCGATCCAGGTCGCGCGGGCCGCGGCGGCACCGGGCCGGGCGACCAGTCGGGTGCGCGCGGCGAGCATGCCGATCACGACCCACGCGATCGCGAGCAGCAGCAGGCCGCGTGCGAGCCACGCCATCGTGAGGTCGCGCTCGGCCCGGTCCACGCCCAGTAGCGCCGCCGTGAGGTTGAACGCGGGGTAGTCGAGGTCGCCCTCGTAGCGCTCGAGATGCGTGGCGGCCAGCGTCTCGTAGGCGGCGCGATCGGCATCCCACTCGGCGTACGACTCGGGCGAGAGCGTGTCGTGCCACTGACCCTGGTGCAGGATCATCGCCCGGTACGCCTCGAGGAGCCGCAGGGTGTCGAGCTCGTAGTCGAGGGTGCCCACGAAGGCGTCGCGCATCTCGGCGGAGTGCCAGGTCGCGGCATCGGATCCCGTCACGAGATCGCGCATCTTCTCGACGGCGGCGACCGCCTGCGCGCCGTCGGCGATCGCCGCATCGATGCCTGCGCTCGAGGCCCCGGAAGCGGCGTCGGCGCCCGACTGCCCGCTGTCGCGCACGATCGCGTAGAGCACGTCCAGTACGGCGGAGTCGCCGGTGAGGATGTCCCACTCGAAGATCCACATCATGGGCGGCGGCTCGAGCCCGATCGCGAACACGCGCTTGTCGGCGAACTGCTGGATGTACATCCCCTGGGCGATGGCGTCGCGCGAGAGGGTCATGGCCTCGGCGATGGCCTGCACGGTCGCGGGATCGTCCGAGAACCACTGCCGCGCCCAGTCGGCGGTCACCTCGGCGACATCGGTCTCGGAGTCCTGCGCGAGCGCGGCGGCCAGCTGGGTGTTCAGCTCATACAGCTGCCAGAAGCCCGATTTGAGGTAGAGCGACATGGGCCCGGCACGCCAGGGACCGCCGTCCTGCGTCCACACCCAGACGCCCTCGATACGGTCGTTCGCGGCGAGCAGCTGCTGCAGCGCCTCTTGATACTGCGCGCCGAGGTCGTTGGGGAAGGCGCCGAAGTTCTCGAACTCGCGGCGGCTCTGGAACTCCACGATGCGCCGCTGATCACCCTGCTCGAGCGTGTGGTTCAGCGGCAGCCAGGTGTAGAAGTCGCCGAGCGTGTACTTCGTCGACACGATGAGCGCGGGCGAGTCGATGCCGTCGAGCACGGCCTCGTACGACGCGTCGTTCGTGTGCATGTCGCCGACGGCGCCGACCCCCACGCTCCACGTGCGGAAGATGACTTCGCGATCGGATGCCTCGGCCTGCGCCGTGAAAGCCCCGAGCATCGTCCGCACGGCGTCGACCGTGGTCACTTCGAGGGCGGAGTAGTAGTCCCAGCCGCCGACGTCGTAGACGGGGCCCGCCTCGCCGATGCGGATCAGCACGCCGTCGAGTGCCGGAACGGCCTCGTACAGCTCGTCCAGGCCGGCGGCGTAGACCTCCCAGAACTCGGGGTCCTCGGTGTCGAGCGACCCGAACCGGTCGATGAGGTAGCGCTCGAGCGGTCCGGTGAGGGCGAGCATGTCGGTGCGCAGGAACACCTTCACGCCGAGCTCGTCGGCGCGCTCCCAGAACGGTGCGAACGCCTCTCGAAGCGCCAGGGCCTTGTCGCGGTGGTCGTCGCCCTCCGCGTAGACGGCGCCGCCCGGCACGTCGTCGAACGTGACGAACTCGACGAATCCGGGGAAGGCGACGGCGTTGATGCCGTTGGCGAGCGAGTGGCGCAGGAAGCCGTCGAAGTCCTCGTACGCCGCGGCGAGCGCCGTCTGGTCGATGTACGGCGACTCGGGCTGCACGACGGCGGCGAACGCCTTCGACGCGTGCGAGTAGTCGTCGCCGCTCTCCCACTCGGCCGGGTCGGGGATCACTCCGACGGCTCCGAGGTCGCTCATCCGCAGCGGAAGGCGGGATGCCGGGTGCTCACCCAGCAGGTCGGTGAGCGGCTGCGCGGCGCGCGCCTGGGCGGCCAGGTCGTAGATCGCCCGTGTCGCGCCGGCCTCGGTGGCGGCGCTGATGCGCAGCGCCGCGGGGTCACCGTCCAGCGTGTAGCCGTCGGCCGCGTCGTCGGCGTCCGCGTTGGCCATCTCCACGGTGAGGGATGCCGCGCCCTCACGCGCGGAGGCATCCGCGACGGCGTCCCGCAGCTCGTCGATCGCCACCGTGACGCGCTCGGTATCGGGCACGTCGAACGTAGCGAACTCGGGCGGGGCCACAGCATCCGTCGCAGCCGCGATCACCGGCGCTGCGGGCTGCATCTGCGCGGCCGGCTCGGTGCGGATGCCGAGCGCATCGCCGACCACGAACGCGACTCCCCCACCGATCGCGAGGAGCACGATGGCCGTGACGGCAGCGAGGATGCCTCGCCGTCGCGCCGTCGTCATCCTCTGATCCTAGGTGTGCGCTCGCCGCGCCCCTGACCGTCGCCCGAGGACGTTGTACACCTGTTGTGAGCCCCCCGCTCAACGACCGCAGGCCTCACCCGGTCGTTGAGCGAGCTCGCGAGTCGAAACGCCCCGGACCAACAGCACACGTCCATCCGAGGCGTTTCGTCCTCGGGCGCCAGAGCGCCCTTCGCTCAACGACCGCACGCCAGACCCGATCGTTGAGCGAGCTTGCGAGTCGAATCGCCTCGGACCAACAGCACACGTCCATCCGAGGCGTTTCGTCTCCGGGCGCCAGAGCGCCCTTCGCTCAACGACCGCACGCCCACCCGGTCGTTGAGCGAGCTTGCGAGTCGAAACGCCCCGGACCGACAGCACACGTCCATCCGAGGCGTTTCGTCCTCGGGCGCCAGAGCGCCCTTCGCTCAACGACCGCGGGCCTCACCCGGTCGTTGAGCGAGCTTGCGAGTCGAAACGCAGAGACGAAACGCCCCGGACCGACAGCCACATCGGTCCGAGGCATCCGTCCCCGCCGTCCTAGCTGCTCTTGCGCATCGCCCGGATGCCGACCGCCAGGCCGACCACCGCCAGCACGACCGCCGCGACCCAGCCCCACAGGACGGTGATGTCGCCGAGGTCGCCGGCGAACAGCGCCCGTTCGGCCTGCACGACCCAGTTGATCGGATTCACGGTGGCGACCGCGCGCATCCACGCAGGAGCCTCGTCGAGCGGCAGCAGCATGCCCGACAGGATCAGCAGCGGGAAGATCAGGGTCTGCTGCACGCCCCAGAACAGCCACTCGCGGTCCTTGGTCTTCAGCGCCAGCGTGTACGACAGCGCCCCGAGCCCGATGCCGAACACCGCGAGCAGGGCGAGCCCGATCACCAGTCCCGGCACGTTGATCGTGAAGCCGAACGGCCATGCGATGAGCACGATGATGAGCGCCTGCACGACGATCGGCGCGATCTCCTTCAGCGCGCGACCGACCAGCAGCGACGAGCGCGCGAGAGGGGCGACCAGGGTGCGCTCGTGCGAGCCCGTCATCATCTCGTACTGCAGGTTCGAGCCGGTCGCCCCGGTGCCGAACAGCACGATCATCACGAGCACGCCGGGCACGAACCACTGCAGGGTCTCCCCCACGGGCTGGCCGGACGAGCCGACGAGGAGCGGCGCGAAGAGCCCGAGGAACACGAGCGGCTGCACCAGGCTGAAGATCAGCGTGAACGGGTCACGCACGACGGGCTTCAGTTCGCGCGTGAGCACGTTCCACGTGTCGCGCGCCGGGTTCGCCCGCACCGCGGTGTCGGGCCGGGTCTGCGTCTGGGCGGTCATCGGTTCGCTCCTGTCTTCTCGGTCGCCGGTTCGGTGGTTCGGGATGCCGCGTCCGCGTCGTCGGCGCTCTTCTCCGCGGCTGCGGCGGCGTCGGGCTCGCCCTCACCCTCGCCCTCGCCTTCGCCCGCCTCCCGCAGCGTGCGGCCGGTGAGCGCGAGGAAGACGTCGTCGAGCGTCGGCGGAACGCCGGTCGCGGTGCGGACCCCGAGACCCGCAGCATCCAGCGCCCGCACCGCCGCGGGCAGCAGCGCATCACCCTCGGGCGCCGTGACGGTCACGAACGTCTGCGCGGCGTCGTCGGCGGCTGCCTCGCCCGCGGTCCGGCGCACCTCGCGGTCGGTCAGTCCCTGCACGACGGCGACGGCGGCTGCGGCATCCGCCGACGTCGCGAAGCCGAACGTGAGCACATCGCCCGCGAGCTCGGCCTTGAGCCGCGTCGCGGTGTCATCGGCGATCACGCGGCCGCGGTCCATGACCATGACGCGTTCGGCGTAGCGGTCGGCCTCCTCGAGGTAGTGCGTGGTGAGGAAGACCGTCGTGCCGTGCTGTGCGCGCAGATCGATGATGTGCTGCCACAGGTTGGCGCGGCTCTGCGGGTCGAGTCCCGTCGACGGCTCGTCGAGGAAGAGGAGCGGCGGCGCGTGCATCAGTCCGAGCGCGATGTCGAGCCGGCGCTTCTGCCCGCCCGACAGCTGCTGCACCGACCGCGTCGCGAAGCCCGCGAGGTCCAGCGACTCGATGAGTTCGTCGGCCCGCGTGCGCGCCGCGGCCTTCGACATGCCGTAGAACGCGCCCTGGCTCAGCAGCTCGTCGCGAGCGCGCTGCGAGAAGCTGCCGCTCGTGAGCTGGCCGACGTACCCGATGCGCGCGCGGACGTCGGCGGGCTGCTTCAGGATGTCGAAGCCGACGACCTTCGCCGTGCCCGCGGTCGGGGGAATGAGGGTCGTGAGCATGCGCAGGCTCGTCGACTTGCCGGCGCCGTTGGGTCCGAGGAACGCGACGAGCTCGCCGCGCGCCACCTCGAACGTGAGATCGGTGACGGCCTCGACGGTCTTGCCTTTCACAGTGAAGCGCTTGGTGAGCCCCTGCGCGTGGATGATCGATTCGTTCGCCATGACCACAGGCTAGGAACCAATGCGGACAGTTCCGGTCCGCGATGTAGGGCAATCTTGAGTCATGTCCGATACGACGACGCGAGCCCTCTCGCTGCTGAACCTGCTGCAGACGCACCGGCACTGGCCGGGATCAGAGCTGGCGGATCGCCTGGGCGTGACGGAGCGCACCGTGCGGCGCGACGTCGAACGGCTGCGCGACCTCGGCTATCGCATCGAGTCGTCGCCGGGCGCCGCCGGGGGCTACCGCCTCGAAGCCGGCAGCGCGGTGCCGCCGCTGCTGCTCACTGACGAAGAGGCCGTGGCCATGGCGATCGGACTGCGGGTCGCGGCATCCCAGCGGCTCGTCAGCGGCCCCGAGACGACCATCACCGCACTCGCGAAGCTCGAGCAGGTGCTGCCCGCTCCCCTGCGCCGCCGGGTCACCGCGCTGGCCGAGGCCGTGCAGCCGGCGGGCCTCAATGCCGGCGCCGCGGTCTCGGGCGAGGTCCTCGGCGAGCTCGCCCTCGCCACCCGGGACCACGAGCGTGTGCGCTTCACCTATACGGCGGCATCCGGCGAGGTCACCCACCGTCGCGTCGAGCCGCACGCCCTCGCACCGGCCGACCGGCACTGGTACCTGCTCTGCTGGGACCTCGAGAAGGCGGATTGGCGCACCTTCCGCGTCGACCGATTGGCCGGCGTCGAGCACACGCGCGTGCTGTTCGAGCCGAAGCCGCTCACGCCCGAGCAGATCGAGGAGTTCATCTTCGTGGCGCGGTCGTGGGTGCGCCAAGCGGTGGAAGCCGACGCGGTGATGCAGCTGCCGCTGGAGGCGATGCGCGACTACTTCGGGCAGTGGGGCCAGGGCGCGACGGCCGAGGATGACGAGCGCACGCGGTGGCCGGTCGGGGGCGGCGACTTCCGCGAGACCATGTACGGGCTCTCGTGGATCCCGGCCGGCGTCGAGTACACGACCGACCTCGCCTCGCCGGCGCGGGATGAGCTGCGCGAGACTCTCGAGCGGATGCTGCGCGCCCTGGACGCGCCGGCACCCCCGGTCCCGCCGCAGCGCGTGAAGGAGCGCGAGCGGCAGCTGCCCGCCTGAGTTCGCAGGTGGTTGAGCAAGGGAGCGCCAGCGACCGAGTCGCAACACAGGTGGCGTTGCGCAGAAGTCAAGGCGTTTCGTCTTCGGGCGCCAGAGCGCCCTCCGCTCAACGACCGGCGGCCGGCCAGACCCCCTCGGTCGTTGAGCCAGCGAGCGCCCTCCGCTCAACGACCGGCGGCGGGCCAGACGACCTCGGTCGTTGAGCCAGCGAGCGCCCTCCGCTCAACGACCGGCGGCGGGCCAGACGACCTCGGTCGTTGAGCGAGCGAGCGCCCTCCGCTCAACGACCGGCGGCGGGCCGACGACCTCGGTCGTTGAGCGAGCGAGCGCCAGCGAGCGAGACGAAACGCCTCTGCGTTCGGTAGAAGTCAAGGCGTTTCGTCTTCGGGCGCCAGAGCGCCCTCCGCTCAACGACCGGCGGCCGGCCAGACGCCCTCGGCTGACGGTCTACGCGGACCTCGCGCGTCTCAATTCGTTGAGCAGGAGCCGGTTGGGCTCTCGCCATCGTCGTTGCGGGTCGACCCAGCCCGGTGGTCGCACTTGCGGCATGCCGTCGATCATGCGGATCTCCCACCCGCTGGTCTCGATGCCGCGGTGGTGGTGCCAGCACAGCAGCACGCCGTTGTCGACCGAGGTCGGACCGCCCTTCGCCCAGTCGACGACATGATGCACTTCGCACCACGCCGCGGATACGGTGCAGCCCGGGATGACACAGCCGCCGTCACGGGCGCCGATCGCCTTGCGCTGCCAGTGGTTGAACACGCGGTCTTCGACACGGAGCGCCTTGATCGCGCCGTTCGCCGCAAGAGTCACGCGGTGGATCGTTCCGTGGCAGCCGACGTGCCGGGCGAACGACGCCGGAACCGGCACCGGACCGGCTGCGCTCTCGACGAACGCGACACCGTTCGGCGTGGCCAGGTCTTCCTCGGTCGTCGTGATGATCAGAGTCGGTGCGGCACCGCCCAGCGTGGGAGTCTCGGCCGCTCCGGCTGCTGCGGACAGGATGGACGCGAACGCATCGTGGCGCTTCTGGTCGATGGTGCGCGGATCCGGCACACAGTCGTCCGGCGCGCCTTCAGCCTCAGCATCCACGAACCGCGGCCCACGGTCCTGCACGCGCGGGTTGAGGTGCGCGTCCACGAGCCGGTCGAACTGCGCCGCGACGTCTTCCGTGACGTCGCCGTAGATCCGGCGCAGTCCGCGACGCGACCGTCGGCTGACGCGAATCCCCCGCATCCGCTCCGAATACTCCTCATCGGGGAGCGCGCCATCCGGGTCGAGGAACAATGCCCACGTGGTCGCCATGACCTTCAATTCGTGGATGCCGCACGCCGGCGCCTCGGCATCACCCACGGCCGCCCCCACGAGCTCGAACTCGGCAGCCTCGAGCTCGTCGACCGAGCACCGCCCCTGCAGCGGCCGCAGTGCGTCGACGATCGTGGTCAGCGCATCGGCGCTGAGCCGCCCCGCCGCGAGCGCCGCACGCGCATGCTCGAGGGGTGCCGGCCGCGTCTGCCCGGTCAGCGTCACCCGGCCGGTGATCGCCTTCGCATCCCGCAGCCGTGCCCGCGCCGTCGAGCTCGAGACCAGCGTCGTCCGCTCCACGAGTTCCTGGGCCGACCAGCACCCGAACTGCGCCGTGATGGCATCGTCTCCGAACTCCGAGTCGGCGCGACGCCCCACTTCTCCGGCGAGCGCGAGGCGCGCAGCATCCGTGATCCGCCCCAGGCGTTCGACGACAGCCAACGCATCGACCAGCTCACGGTGCGACATGGCTCGTTGCGCGTCGCCACCGACGGCCGGACCGAGGGTGTCGCCGAGCAGATCGACGACGCCTCTGAGGTCGGCGAGCGGGAAGTTCATATCCCCATTCTGACGAGGGGTTCCGACATCGGAACCACACTAAAACACCCGATCAGCGGCATTTCTGTGGATAACTTCGAATCTGCCGACGAAACCCCGACCTGGGGAGGAATCGCGGCGCGAGCCGCCATGCGCGATCGCCCGAGACCCTCCGCTCGACCACCGCATGCTGGGTGTTCCGTTCGAGCGCTGCACCGCCCTGCGAACGCTGCGTCGCGCGACGCAGCGCGCGCAGGAACCTGCAGCACCCGTCCCTGCGCGATGGCGCCCAGCTCGTCGGACCTGAGCGCGAACGCCGGCCCGCGCCCGTGCCGCGAGTGCTCGCGCTACCTTCGTCCCATGACCGACGACATCGCCGCCCAGCTCGCCCGTGTGGAAGCAGAGGAGGCCGAGGTGGTGCTCCCTCGCTTCGATCTGACGGATGCCTGGACCCTCGGTTCGCGCATGCGCGACGCGGCCGCTGCGGCGGGGCTGCCGATCGTGATCGGCATCACGCTCGGCGAGGCGCGGGTGTTCCATACCGCGCTGCCCGGCTCGAGCGCCGACAACGACGGGTGGCTGGAGCGCAAGACGCGTGTCGCCCGGCGATACGGCCGGTCGTCGTTCGGCGTCGGTCTGGCTTTCGCGGCCGCGGGCAAGAGCTTCGACACCGATGCGCGCCTCGACACGACCCTGTACGCGGCGCACGGCGGCGTGTTCCCGATCACGGTCGAGGACGTCGGGGTCGTCGGGTCGGTCGGCGTCTCAGGCCTTCCGCAGGCCGACGACCACGCGTTCGTCGTCGAGCACCTGCGCGCGTGGCTCGCCGACATCTCGCGTTCCGACTCGTAGCGGCACGCCGCGTTCCCACGCACCCCTGGTAACCCGTCGGATTGCGCCATATCATTCGCCTATTCGGCGGTGTCTGCCCGAGTCGTGGACCGCCGGAACGCGCGGCACGGAGGGGGATGCTGTGACGTCAGCGACTCCCCCGGATATCCGGCTGAACGATCCTTGGACGGCTCTCAACGTCACAACGTATGCCGCGGGCATCGTCTATCTGCTGTTCCTCGCCCCGTGGCCCCGCGTCTTCTGGATCTTCGCCAGCGAGTTCGGCTTGAGCATCGCTGTGACGACGGCCTGGCGTGTCGGCAAGCCCTTCTGGCTCGAAGCGATCATCGTGGTCGCGACCGTCGTGCTGATCGAGGTCCTGCGCGCGGTCTCGCTGCCCGTGCTACGGCGGCCGAGCGTTCTGCAGAGGCTGAGCGGTCGGCCGGCTTTCAGGGATCTCGAGCTCATGCCGCTTTCGCAGTTCAAGTTCCTGTTGCGGTGCATCGGAGGACTGAAGTTCACGTTCGACGCCGAGGGGGAAGCGCTGATGCGCTCCATCGGCACCACCGACGAGATCATGTTTCACGATGCCCTGAAGCGACAGTATGTCGCCAAGTACGGCGACGAGGGGTGGGCCGGCGCGTGGGAGCAGATTCGCAGCGCGTCGGTAGGCGAGACGACATTCGCCACAGCCATGAAGTCCGGATTGGTCGGCATCATCAGCCTCAAGAGGCGCACCCTCAGCGACATGCTGGTGGTGCCGGTGCTGCTGTACTTCTCGTTGTCGTTCCTGCTCCTGTCCGATGCACTCGTCCGCGGCGACCCGTTGATCCTCCTGCAGGCGACGCTGGTCGGCGGCTTGATGGTGTCGGGGCTGTCCTTCGCGCAGATGACCGTGATGCTCCGTCACGTCACGGTGCTCGACCCTGACGAGCAGTTCATCACACAGAGCGAAGAGCTGTTGATCTCCGATGAGGCCCGCGCACGGATGGACGAGGCGACTGAAGAGATGCGTGGGACGGATGCGTACGCTGCGCTGAAGCGCCACGCGGGAGCGGTCTTCCTGCCAACGGTCGAGATACGCCCGCTCTACATCTCGAGCGTCCGGACCCTGGTCGTGCAGCTGGTCTTCTTTCTCGCGCTGGGCGGTGCTCTGGTCTGCGTCCCGCTCCTGATCCTGCAGTGGTTGGGTGGTCTCGCGTTCTCGGAGTGGCCACCGGAACGCCTCGCCCTGTGGAGCGGCTGGATGCTGCTCGGTACGGCGCTGATCCCCCTCGGAATGTCGCTGGCCGTACTGTTCGGCTTCTGGCTGTTCACCCAGTTCAACAGGTTCCTCGCCCTGGCCATGGCCGCGGTTCTCACTGCCATCGTCCCGTCCGTCCTCGCCTACGCGCTGGGTGTCGAATCAGCGCAGACGGTCGCGATCACCGCGCTGGTGACCGCAGCGGTCGGAAGCGTCCCGATCGCCGTGGCGGAGCTGATCAAGAAGCAGCCGGCCGCGACCGTTCCGTCGCAGCTGGCTTCTCCCCCAGCCGCTGACCCGGCATCCGCAGTCGGTTCCGAGACGGGCACCCGCGAGCGGGAGGAAACGCCTCGACCACCTCGACCGCCGCGGTCGCGGAGCGAGGAGCGAGCGAGACGACAGACTGCCGATCCGCGGTCGGTGAGCGAGCCAGGAGGGAGCGAGTCGGAACGCTCCGAGCAGACGCCTCCTCCACCCCGCCCCTCGCGCCCACTGCGCCGCCGCCCTCCTTCGACGCAAGCGTGAACAGGCCGATCGCCCGCTTCGACTCCCGGTGACGAGCCGTCGCCGACTCAGTCGTCGAAGATCCCCACCGACTCCGACAGCCGGGTGACCTCGTCCGCGCTGAGCTCGACGTTCGCCGCCTGAGCCGAGTCGATGATGGATGCCGCGCGCCGCGCACCCGGAATCGGAATGACGTGCGAGCCCAGCGCCAGTTCCCACGCGAGCACCGCCTGCTGCGGGCTGACGCCGTGCGCCTCGCCCACCTCGCGGAACGCCGAGAACCGATCGCCGACCCGTCGCGCTCCCCCACCGGTGCCGCCGAGCGGACTCCACGGCAGGAACGCGATGCCGTTCTCTCCGCAGAAGCGCAGCTCGCCGATGCTTCCCGGGTGCTTCGGCGAGAACTCGTTCTGCACGCTGGCGAGGTTGCCCTCCCCGAGCACGTCCATCGCGATCTGGATCTCTTCGACGCTCGCGTTCGAGATTCCGACGGCGCGGACGAGGCCGTCATCCTGCAACGCCTTCAGACTTGCGATGATGTCGCCGTACACGCGCGAGCGGTCGGGACGATGGTACTGGTAGAGCTCGATCTGGTCGACGCCGAGGATCTCGAGCGATCTCTCGACCGCAGAGCGCAGATACGCCTCCGACCCGTCACGCCCCTTGGCGCCGTCTTCGCCGAGCGTGATCCCGCCCTTCGTCGCGACGAAGATGCTCGAGGCGTCGCCGTCCCAGGTGCGCAGCGCCTCGGCGACGATGCGCTCGTTGTGCCCCATCTCCTCACCGTCCGGGGCGTAGATGTCGGCGGTGTCGACGAGCGTGACGCCGGCATCGAGCGCGGCGTGGACCGTGGCCACCGCATCCTCGAACGACGGATACACCTTGTCGTTGTTCATCGACAACGGCATCGCACCGAGGCCGATCGCCGAAACCTGTCGTCCCGCCAGCGTGCGCTGCTTCATCGCATCTCCTTCTCGCATGCGCCCAGCCTGCCAGGGCTGTAGGACATGAAGGAGGGACTGGACAACCTCGTGCCGAGGCCGTAACGCCTGCGTCACGGCATCCGTTCGAACACCTCCCGTGCGCGCAGCGTGCGCGTACGCGTGACCGGATGGGTGGCCAGGACGATCTTCCCGCGCGCGTGAAGCTTGGCCAGGTCTTCGAAGGCATCCACGATGTCCTCGATGGGGTACAGACCCGAGACGAGAAGGCGGAACGCTCCTGCGCCGGCCAGGTCCACCACGCGTTGCAGCACGTGCGTCGCATGCGAGACGGACTCGGCGTCGTCTCGGAGCAGCCGCAGTTCGACCTCCCGCCGGTCTGCGCTGGAGCGATAGCGCTCGGGAGCAACCTCGAGGGCTTCCGCGACCTCGCGTCCGTCCTTGCCGTAGTTGTCGATGTACGCGGTGATCGGTCCACCCGCGACCCGCTGGATCCGCTCCGCCATCCCCTCGCCGTAGTTCACGGGCGTGATACGCAGCTGCCGCAGGTAGTCGAAGTTTCGCTCGCCGCACGTGCCGATCACGCGGGCACCGCGGTATTTCGCGACCTGCGCCTCGATGCTGCCGACGCCGCCCGCCGCGGCGGAGATGACCACCGTGTCGGAGGCGCCGATCCGAAGGTCGTCGAGGGTCTCCAACGCGGTGCCTCCGGCGAGGAAGAGACCGCCGGCGACCTCCCACTCGATGGCCCGGTGCTTGACCACGAGCTGGTCGGCCGGCAGGACGATGTGACTCGCGTGGGCTCCCGTCCTGGTGTGCCCGACGACGTTCGCGCCGATCCGCAGCGTGGTAACTCCCGGGCCGCAGCGGCGGACGATCCCCGCGAAGTCGCTGCCGGACGACCGCGGCCACGGGTCGTCGCGCCAAGTGTCCTCTTTGCCGTTGCGCAGGAAGGCGTCCATGTGGTTGATCGCCGTCGAGATCACCTCGACCAGCACCTCGCCCGGCCCGGGGGCAGGCAATGGGTATCGATGGCGATGGAGAACGTCGGCGTCGCCGTAATCGGCGTAGCGGTAGGCGAATGCCTCTGTCGATGCGCGCATGGCCATTCCTCCTCCAGACCCCTCGAGGCCGGCGCTGGCCTCGAAGATGTATTCCGGTGGAGAAGCGTTCATGGATGCAGCATCCCGGTCTTTGAGCGAGCCGCAGCGAGACGAAGCGCCCGAGCCGAGAGCAGCGCCGGCCCGCGGCATCCCATCCGATTCCGGTTGCTGCACTCGTCGGGCTCGAGCTCGCGACGGTCTACGGGAACACGATCTCCGGATCCGGATGCCGGATGAGAAAGCCCTGCGCACGATCGCAGCCCAGCTGCACCGCGATGTCGAGATGGGTGAGAGTCTCGATCCCTTCGGCGACGACTCGCAGCCCGTGCGCGTGTGCGATCTCGACCCTGTCGCGCAGCGGGGCCAGCGCGGGTCCCGCCGCCGCCCGCACCAGGTCACCCGGGAGCTTCACTTCGGTGAGCGGCACACTCCGAAGTCCCTCCAGCGAGGACGAGTCGTCGCCGTATCCCGCCAGGGAGATCTCCACACCGATCTCGCGGAGCATATGCAGTTGCGGCAGCACGCGCTCATCGACCGGCTCCACGTCCTGCGTCAGCTCGAGAACGAGCGAGCCAGCCGGGAACGCGCGTTGCTCGAACTCGGCGGCGACATGAAGGGCGAAGGACTCGTCCTCGAACTGCAGCGGCGAGACGTTGACGGCGACCGCCCACTCGCGGCCCGTCTCGCGCCACCCGGCGAGCGCGTCGAGGCACTCGTCGAGCATCCTCCGGCCGAGCGCATGGATCACGCCGCTGCGCTCGGCGACACCGATCATCGTCGACGGATCGATGTCGCCGAGCCGTGGATGCCGCCAGCGGCATAGTGCCTCCGCGGCCACGATCGACCCGCTCTCCAACGACACCTGCGGCTGATAGACGGCGAAGATGTCGGCTCCGCCCACGGCGATCGCCAGCTCGTCGGCGAGGTCGTCGGTCGTGGGCACTGGTCAAGTTCACCCCGCCCGACCACGCCGTTGCAAACCGGCGATGCGGCGGTCGCCTATCGGCTAGAGTCCGCTCTGCAGCGATCGCCGGGACAGCGGCATCCCATCCGATTTCCCACCCACACCGAAGAACTCTCACAGCCGGCAGGTCGCCGGTCTGGGAAAGAGAGGTCTCTCATGGGATCGTCACCGAACCGCATCGTCGCCACGGTCTTCGGCGCCGTCTACCTCCTCGTCGGCCTTCTCGGCTTCGCCTTCACGGGAGGCGTCAGCTTCATCGCCACCGAGGGCGGACTGCTCCTGGGCATCTTCGAGGTCAACCCGCTGCACAACATCGCGCACCTGCTGATCGGAGCCGCGCTGTTGATCGCCGGAATCGCGGGAGCACGACCGGCCAAGATCGTGAACATCACGGTGGGCGCCGCGTACCTGCTGCTCGGCGTCGTCGGGTTCTTCCTCGTCGGCACGCCGGCCAACATCCTCGCGCTCAACGCGCCCGACCACTTCCTGCACCTCGCCAGCGCCATCGTGCTGCTGGGCGTCGGGCTGGCGGCCGAGCGGACGTCGCGGGTCGCGACGGCGTGACCACGATGGCGACGGCATCCACGACGGAGCGCGTCAGCCGCGCCCCGTCGTGGGTGCCGGTCGTCGCGTGGGGCCTCGGCCTCGTCGGCATCGCCCTCGGCGCCGCGGGCGTGGTGGGGGTCCAGGCCGACGGGCTGTCGCGAGCTCTCGGCGTGTTCGCCGTGGTCCAGGGCGTCGCGGCCCTGGCATGGGGTGCGGCGAGCCTCGCCCTCGGCCGAACACCGGTGCCGCGTGCGGCAGCGGCCGGCGCGGCGGCCTCGGTCGCCGTCGCCGTGGCACTCCTCGCCACGGCGCCCGGGCGAGCCGGGGTCCTCGCGATCATGACGGTCATCTTCCTGGGGGTGGCCGTCGCCTGCGGTGTCGTGCGGGGAACGCGGCGTGCGTCGCGGCGGACGAGCCTGTGGACCCTGGGGGCCGCAGCCGCCGTCGTGACGCTCGTCGTGGTGCCCGCACTCGGGGTGTGCCAGGGGGCTGCACTCCTCGACGCCGACGGCACCGTCCTTCCTGTGGTCACACACGAAGGACACTGACGGATGCCGCAGCCGCCGCGCCGGCTGCGGCATCCGTCATCATCGGGTGAGGTTCTGCACCTGATCAGCGCACGACGACCCGCTCGGTGACCCATCGTCGCGCCGCCCGGCTCACGGTGAGCCCGAGCCCCGGGGCAGTGGGGAGCAGCATCCGGCCGTTGCGGATCTCTCGGCGCTCGTCGAACAGCGGCGTCAGCCAGTCGAAGTGCTCGACCCACGTCTCACGCGGATACGCGGCCGCGAGGTGCAGATGCAGTTCCATCACGAAGTGTGGCGCCATGTCGAGATGAGCGTGATCGGCGAGTTCGGCGACACGCAGATACGGCGAGATGCCGCCCAGTCGCGGCGCATCCGCCTGCACGATGTCGGCTCCGCGCTGCTCGATGAGCCGCGAGGCATCGGCGACGCTCGACAGCATCTCGCCCGAGGCGATCGGCGTGTCCAGTCGTGCGGCGAGATTCGCCAGCCCCTCGAAGTCGTGCGCGTCGACGGGCTCCTCGATCCAGGCCAGGCCGAACTCTTCGAGCTGACGGCCGCGCTGCAGCGCGGTGGTGCGATCCCACTGCTGGTTCGCGTCCACCATGAGCGGCACGCGACCGGCGATGCGTTCGTGCACGGCGCGCACGCGGTGCAGGTCGGTCGCCATGTCGGGATGCCCCACCTTGATCTTGATCCCGCCGAGCCCCGCCTCGATGGAGCGGTCGACATTGTCGAGCACTTCACCCACCGGCGCGTTGAGGTACCCGCCCGACGTGTCGTACACCCGCACGGAGTCGCGGTGCACGCCGAGCAGCTTCGCAAGCGGAAGGCCTGCACGCCTGGCCTTGACATCGAACAGAGCGATATCAACGGCGGCGATCGCCTGCATCGCGAGCCCGCCGCGCCCTGCCGCCGCACCACCCCAGAGCAGCCGCGCGCCGATGCGTCCGATATCGCTCGGATCCTGCCCGAGCGCCGCATGCGCGACCTCGGCCGCGTGCGCATACTGCGCCGGGCCGCCCGCTCTTGTGGAGTAGCTGAACCCGAGTCCGTACAGGCCGTCTGCGGTGCGGACCTCGGCGAGGAGCACACTGATCTCCGCCATCGGCGACTGGCGCCCGGTGAGCACCTTGGCGTCGCTCATGGGCCGGGCGAGCGGAACCGAGAGGATCGCGAGCTCGATCGACTCCACGGCATCCGCCCCCGGCCCGCCGAGCCCGGTCGTCATTTGCCGCCCGTCGTCGCGATGCCCTTGAGGAGGTAGCGCTGGCCGAACAGGAAGATCACGAACACGGGGATGAGCGAGACGATCGACATCGCGAACAGCGAGCCCCACGACGAGTCCGAGCTCGCGTCGACGAATGCGCGCAGCGCCACGGGAACGGTGTACATGTCGGGCCGGGTGAGGTAGATGAGCTGGCCGAAGAAGTCGTTCCACGTCCAGATGAAGGTGAAGATCGCGGTCGTCGCGAGGGCGGGCACCATGAGCGGCAGGATGATCCGGAAGTAGATCCGGAAGTGGCCGCACCCGTCGATCCGGGCAGCCTCATCGAGCTCTCGCGGGATGCCGCGGATGAACTGCACCATCAGGAAGATGAAGAACGCCTCGGTCGCGAGGAACTTCGGAACGATGAGAGGCAGGAACGTGTTCACCCACCCGAGCTGGGAGAAGATGATGTACTGCGGCACGATGACCACGTGCACGGGGAGCATGATCGTGGCCAGCATCGCGGCGAACATCACCGCGCGGCCGCGGAATCGCAGCCGCGCGAACGCGTAGGCGGCCATCGAGCACGACAGCAGATTCCCGACGATCGATCCCAGCACGATGATCGAAGAGTTGATCAGGTAGTGCCCGAACGGGTGCGAGAGCGCGTTCCAGCCGTCGATGTAGTTCTCGATCTCGAAGCTGTCGAGCCCCAGGCCCGGGGTGCGGAAGATCTCCTCGTTGGGACGCAGCGAGCTCACGATCATCCACAGCAGCGGGTACATCATGACCAGGCCGCACGCGATCAGGATCGCGTGCTTGACGAACCGGCGGGTCGCCATCGACCGCAGCAGGCGGCGGCGGGCGGTGATATCCGGCTCAGGAGCTGTCGATGCCATCGCCGGGGCGGATTGCTTCGGTGGCGCGAGTTCAGTCGTCATAGAACACCCAGAACTTCGAGGCGATGAAATTGACGACCGTGAACATCGCGATGATCACGAGCAGGACCCACGCCATCGCCGATGCGTAGCCCATGTCGAAGTTGGTGAAGCCCATCTGGTAGAGGTACAGCGTGTAGAACATGGTCGAGTCGGCGGGCCCGCCCGAGCCGTTCGAGACGACGTACGCCTGCGTGAAGGACTGGAAGGCCCCGATGATCTGGAGCACGAAGTTGAAGAAGATGATGGGCGTGAGCAGCGGCAACGTGATCCTGAAGAACTGCCGCACGCGACCGGCGCCGTCGACGGACGCAGCCTCGTAGTACATGGTCGGGATCTGACGCAGTCCGGCGAGGAAGATGATCATCGGGGCGCCGAACGTCCAGACGCTCAGGATGACGAGGGTGTCGAGAGCGGTGTCGGGGGACGACACCCAGCCTTGACCCTCGATCCCCAGCAGGGCGAGCACCTGATTGACCAGACCTTCGATACCGAAGATCTGGCGCCACAGCACGGCGATCGCGACCGATCCGCCCAGGAGCGAGGGAAGGTAGAAGATCGAGCGATAGAAGGCCAGTCCTCGCAGGCCCCGATCCAGGACCACCGCGAGCAGCAGTGCCGCGATCAGCTGCAGCGGCACCGAGACGAACACGAAGCGGAACGTGACGCCGAACGAGTTGTGCAGGCGCGCGTCGTCCAGCATCCGGGTGAAGTTGTCGAGCCCGATCCACTCCGGCGTCTGCAGCAGGTTGTAGTCGGTGAACGACAGGTACAGCGACACGAGCATCGGCCCGATGGTGAGCGTCAGCATGCCGATCATCCACGGCAGCAGGAACAGATACGCGGCGCGGCCCTCGCGGCGCTCGGCCTTGCTCGGCTTGCTCGTGCGCCGCACCCTCGTCTTGCGGATGTTGACGAGCTCGGTCATGGCGCTCATGCCCGCACCGCCTCTCGCGCCGGCACGGACGGGCTCTCGTAGAGCCAGTCGAGGCTGAGGGCATCGTCGGATTCGCCGAGCACGGTCCGCCCGGTGAACTGCTCTCCCGCACGGACCACGCCGAGGACGACGTACGCCCCGGCGCCCGGTGCGAGGACGTGCTCGCCGGCCTCGAAGGCGAACGCGTGGACGTTCACCGACGGAAGGAAGTCGACGGCCGCCGCAGCCCGCAGCACCGGCTCTAGTCCGCCCCGCGCATCCGCGTGGGTGTCGACTTCGAGGTCGGGCACCTGCAGCCACACCGGGTCGGCGCTCTGGAAGTATCCGATCAGGACGTGGCCGGGCTCATCGAGGCGGAGCGTCAGCGCCACCTGCCCCTGGAAGGCCGCATCACGGCCGACGCGCACACCTGTGAGCCCGTCGAGCTCGGGCGCCAGCTCGCGGAGGTTGCTGTCGGCATCCGCGAACACCGATGCCCCCGGCCGCACCGCGAACAGCTCGCCGTCATCGGACAGCAGCGTGTACGGCACCGCCCGGAACGGCGCCGGGGCGGACAACGCCGCGGTCGGTGAGGACGCACCTGATTCGAGCCGCGCCAGGTTGGCGCGGAAGTTGCGCGCCTCCTCCGCGTAAAGGGGAAGACAGTCGCGCCAGTGCGCGAAGGTCGCGCCGTCGGGGAACGGCACCTTGCGCTGAGGGGTCTGCATGCTGTTCGCAGAGAGATACGTGCGGTCGGCGAGCTCGGTGAGCCTCTCGTACGCGGCGACGCTCCTGTCGATCAGATCTGCGGCACGTTCGAGGCGGGCGGTCGGCACGCCCGCATCGGCGCCGCGATCCTCGCGGTAGGCGACGATGTCGACCGCGGCCGCGACGCGGAGCCGGTAGAACTCTTCGAGGAGCGCGATCGCCGCGGCATCCTGCCCCAGCCGGTCGTACTCGGCGTGACCGGCTTTCACCGCCGGTCGGCCGCGTTCGATCGCCGACACGGCGCGATCGGCGAAGAACCGCGTGTCGTCGACGACCGACATCGGAGTCTCACCCCGGTGCGGCTCCCGGAGCAGCTCCCGCTGGACGAATTCCTCCAGGCGCTCTCCCGCCGGCGCATGCGAGTCCCACAAGTCCGCCCATGGCCGGTGGCGCGCCGCATTGGTGAGCTGGCTCATCGTCATGCCGAGGCTCAGCGTCTGGCGGTTGCCCTCGGTGATGCCGATGCGCCGCACCAGCCGCGGCGCGATCTGCCCCATCGCCTCGTAGGCATCGAGGGCGGCGGCGGCGCCATCTCGGTCACCGAAGCGCGCGGCGAGCACGCCGATCCAGTACTCGCGTTCGGTCGCGGGATCGCGGTCGGCGCGCCACGCGTAGCGCAACCAGGCGGCGTACCAGATCCAGTCGCGATCGATCTGCCGCAGGCGCGGCGTCGTGTTGTCGGGCGAGAGCGGCCACTCCCAATAGAAGAGCGGGTAGAGGTGGAGGCCGTGCGACTCCAGCCGGTGGATGATCGCCAGCACGCTCTTCTGGATGAACGAGACCGCGCCGAAGCGGAAGGGCTCGAGATTCGCGAGGATGTGGATGTTGACGATGTGCAGGCTCCCCTGCGCTGCGAGGTCGCGATGGATGCCCTGCCATTTGCCGCGCGGGTTCCACGTCGTGAGCGATTCGCCGTTGAACTTCGCCTCGGTGAACAGCCGCGGGTACACCTCCAGCGCCTTGGCGAGCACCGGCTGCAGGTCGATCGCGTGGGCGCGCACGATGACGGGCGGGATCTCGTCGCGCCCGGATGCGGCGATCCCGTCCTGCACGCCGGCGAGGATCGTGTCGACGAACCACTCGGTGCCGTAGATGTCGCCCTGCAGCACCTCCCCCAGGCAGACGTAGAGCCCGACGTTGGGGAAGTCGCGCACGAACGCGCCGATCGACTTCCGCGTGTAGTCGCTCGTCAGCGGCGTCGGTGCCGGCTGGTGAAGCGGGATGCCGTGGTACTCGGCGAAAGGCAGCGGAATGTGGATGTTGTAGAACTTGACGACGATCCAGATCCCCCGCCGGTCGGCCTCGGCCGCGAGCCAGGTGAGCAGCTCGCGGTTCTGGCGCAGCTCGCCGTCGGTCACCTCCTGCGCCTCGGGGTAGTCGTCCAGCCGCACGAACGAGGCGAAGGGATGCCCGCTCCAGAGGTACACGACGTTCGCACGCTCGGAGACCAGCAGATCGAGCAGATCGATCCAGGTCTCCTTGTCGTAGAACCAGGGGAACCGGTCGTGGTTGATCGGGTACTCGTACACCTGGCGCGGCGCCTCGACCGTCGTCTTCTGCAGCCCGATCGCCGGGCCGCGCAGGACGAGGTCCGGGGCCTCGGCGATGTCCAGATCACGCGGAACGTCGCCGTAGTCGTCGATCTGGCGCGCGAGTTCCTGGCAGCCGTAGAGCAGTCCGGAGTCGCTGCCGCCCGCGACGACCGTGAGCGTGCCGGGCAGCGACGAGAGGACGAATCCCTCACCCTCGGGCGCACTCGTGTTGTACAGCAGGATGTCGCTCTGCTCGAGAGCGGTCAGATCCGCGGAGTCCCCTCGGACGCCCAGGAGGATGCGGATGCCGGCGGGCCGCGCGGCCAGCGGATCCGTCGACCGCGTGACCGTGTAGCCGGCATCGACCAGGGCATGATCGAGCGTGTCGAGCCCGAACCGCACGCGGGCGGAGGCTTCGGCAGGGTGGATGACGAGAGCGTCGGGCATGGATTCGCGTCCTTCGAGGAGTGGATGGCGAGCTGAACGGCGTCGCTGCCGGCGGCCGAGCGCGCGAAGCGCTCGGCCGCCGTGCGGCCTCAGCCGCGGGCGAGCTGGTCTTCGATCTCGGCGGTCATCTGAGCGGCGGCGTCGGCCGGCTCGAGACGGTCGAAGAGCACTTCCTCCATGTACCGGATCACACTGTCACCCACGGAACCCGATCCGGGCGGCGAGGGCGGCGGTACGAACGTGGCCTCAGGCCCGGTCTCGCTGACGAACTCGACGACCTCCTGGCCGGTCGCGTCCAGCTCGGGAAGGATGACCTCCTGGTTCGCGGTGCTGGCCGGCACGCCGAGGCTCACGAGCATCGTCTCGGCGACGCGCGGGTCGTTGCTGAGGAAGTCGACGAGATCGGCGGCGGCATCCGCGTGCTCGGTGCGGCTTGAGATGCCCCAGAACCAGGACGGGATGTGGGCCAGGCCGTTGTCGTCGACGGATCCGCTCGGCGACGGAGGTCGCAGCAGCGCCATCGTGCTCCCCGAGGCGGTCTCGAGGGCCGGCAGCTGGCTGGCGTAGTAGAACGCGAGCGCGGAGCGGTTCGTCAGGAAGCGACCTTCCTCGAAGACCCCCGACATCTCCTCGATGAACTCGTCCGGGCTCGGACCGCTCGCCGCGTCGCGGATGTGCTCGAGGTGCTCGAACCACGCCGCGGCCGTGTCGACGTCGTACCCGATCTCGGCGGACCCGTCCGCGGCGAAGAGCGACTCGCCGTGCTGTCCGAGCCACATCTCGAGGGTCGCGTTGCCCGCCTCGCCGTAGTCGCTGCCGCGAACATCGCCGCCGAGGTTCGCGGCGACGTCGTTCGAGATCTCGTAGAAGTCGTCCCACGTCCAGGTCGAGTCGTCAGGCAGCTCGACGCCGGCCTGCGCGAAGAGATCCTCGTTCGCCACCACCGTGTACGCGTTCTGCGAGAACGGGAGCCCGTACAGCTCGCCGTCGAGGCTGCCCTGCTCGATGGAGGCCTCGGGGAAGGCGGAGGTGTCGATCGCGTCAAGAGTGCTCAGATCCAGCAGTGCGCCCCGGCCGCCGTACTGGAACAGATGCTCCTTGTCGAAGGCGATCACGTCCGGAGCGTCGCCACCGGCAGTGGTCGTCGCGAGCCGGTCCCAGTGCCCGCCCGAGTCCGAGTACTCCGCCTCGATCGTGACATTCGGATTCTCCGCCTCGTACTCGTCGATGAGCGAGAGGAAGTTGTCGTGTCGCTCCTGCGAGCCCCACCACGCCACGCGGAGCGTCACATCCTCGCTGCCGGCATCGCCGGAGCCCGTGCTGCATGCCGTCACTCCGAGCGCCAGCGCGACGGCGCCTGTGGCGCCGATCACGGCTCTCGTCCGGCGAGAAGAAGTCGTCATTGAACGTTTCCCTTCAGATCCGCTGTGTTCCCGGGCGCCCGTCGTCGGGTGCCGCTTCCGGACGTGGGCGACATTGACACGTTTCATCAGCGCGTCGTCGCCACTCGGATTCCGGATTTCCAGAACGCTAGCATATTGGTATACCAATGCACCAGTATCTTCGAAGTTTCACATCATCGAGAGATAGGACGGCGATGCCGTTGGCGAGCCGGGCGCAGGCCGCCGCTCAGCGGATCGATCCGGAACAACGCGATCTCGTCGGAGCCCTGATGGGCGGCGAGCGGCCCGTTCCCGCTGACCGAACGGCGGACCGCCCAGGCGCACGACGAGGCTTCGAGCGAAATCGTCGCTTGCGGTTGGTATACCACCATACTACTATGGCATCATGTCCACCGAAGCATCCGCCGGCGCAATCCGGACGCTCATTCTGCAAGAACCGGCATCGCGCGGCGATCGGGTGCGCGACTCCTTGCAGCAGGCGATCCTCGACGGCATCCTCCCCCAAGGCGCTCCGCTCGTCGAGCGGGACCTGGCCGAGATGCTCGGCGTGTCGAAGACACCCGTGCGCGAGGCGCTGAAGCAGCTGCAGTCGAGCGGCCTCGTCGTGGCCAGCTCGTACCAGCGGGTCAGCGTCCGCCGTCTCGACGAGGCCACGGTGCGCGCTGTCGACGAGGCTCGCTACGCCGTCGAGCCGCAGGCGGTGCAGCTCGGCATCGAGCTGCGCGGCGCCGGTGAGCAGCCCGCGGCGCGACGCGCTCTCGAGGCGGCGCAGGCACTTCTGGACGGGGGGCATCCCACGCAGCTGAGTCTCGCGAACCGCCGCTTCCACCGCGAGCTGTACGTGCTGTGCGGCAACGAGTGGCTGATCAGCTTCCTCGACAAGCTGCAGGTCCTCGCGACGTTCATCGCGACCGCGGGCTGGAAGGTCGACCCGAAGTTCGCCGGCGAGGCGATCGAGCACTCCAAGATCCTGGATGCCGTCGAAGCGGGCGACGCGGAGCGCGCGACCACGCTGCTGCAGTCGCACATCCGCGGCGCGTCACGCGCTCTGCTCTCCGCACTCGAGCAGGACGACACGGCATCGGCACCGGCACCCCAGGGCCTCGGGTCGTAATGGCGGGCAGGATCGCCGACGTCCGGCTCACGCCGGTGTCGGCCCCACGGGCGGGCATCGTCTGCGGGCACGTGATCGTCGAGCTCACCTCCGACGACGGCATCGAGGCCGTCGGCGAGATGTCGGACTTCCAGCATCTGCCGATGTACCACGTCGACGTCCCCGAGCTCGAACGGACGCTGCGCGAGCTCCTCCTCGGACGCGACGCCCGCGACGCCAACGACCTGGCCCGCCGGCTCGAGGAGGCGTTCCCCTCTTCCGATTCGCTGTACGACAAGGCCGGCGTGATCCGGTGCGGTGTGGATGTCGCACTGTGGGACCTGCGGGCCAAGCTGCTCGGCGTGAACCTGACCGAGTTGATGGGTGGCCGCGTGCGCGACTCCCTTCCCATCGCCTACCCGATCTTCCGTCAGCAGTCTGCCGCCGATGTCGCGGCGAATCTCGACGTGGTCCGCAGCATGCGCGCGCGCGGCTTCCACCGCTTCCGTGTCTACGTCGGCCGCAACGCGGAACTCGACCGGGAGTTCCTGCGTCGTGCCCGGGACGAGTTCGGCGACACCATCGCCATCAAGTCGCTGGACTTCTCCAACCTCCTCGATGCGCGCGAGGCGGCGCGCTTCATCGAGTCCACACGCGAGATCCCCTACGAGTTCGTCGAGGCGCCGGCACGCGCGGGCGACGACGACGGCCTGCGCTTCGTCCGCGAGCGCACGCTGGTCCCCGTGAGTGAGCACGCCACCAGCCCGCGCGCCGCGCTGCGACTCGTCTCGAGCGGCGCGGTCGACATCCTCAATGTCGGGCTGTTCGTTCTCGGAGGGATCACGCCGGCGCTCCGCGTGCTCTCGATCGCGCAGGCCGCCGGTGTGCCCGTGGTCATCGGCACGACGCAGGAGCTGTCCATCGGCACTGCCGCGGGCGCCCTGGTTGGCGTGTCGACACCCGCGGAGGTGCTCGCGAGCGACCCGGTCGGGCCTCTGCTCTACCAGCGCGACGTGGTGGCGACACCGGTCGAGTTCCGCGACTCCTCCCTCATCCCGCCCGCGGGTCCGGGGCTCGGCATGTCCGTGTCCCGCGAACGTCTGATGGATGCCGCCGAGCCGCTGCGTTGGGGCGCCGCCGACACGACCTCCGTGGTGGACAGAACAGGAAGCCTCACGAAATGATCGACCGCAACAGGTACTGGGCGGGGCGGGTCGTCGCCGTGACCGGGGGCAGCCGGAACATCGGCCGGGCGATCGCGCAGCGCTTCGCCGCAGACGGCGCCCACGTCGTCGTCAACGGCGTGGTGCCGGGCGAGGCCGCGCAGGCGGCCGCTGAGATGGCGGATGCCGGACTCGACGCTGTCGCCTGGGACGCCGATGTGTCGGACCCGGCCCAGGTCGAGGCGATGTTCTCCGGCATCGCCGACCGTTTCGGAGGCCTGGACGTGCTCGTGAACAACGCGGCGGTCACGATGCAGGGCCGCGTGCCGTTCGAGCGGCTGAGCCTCGACGACTGGGATCGCATCTTCGCCGTGAACGCCCGTGGCACGTTCCTCTGCTCGGCGGCAGCCGCCCCACTCCTGCGCGAACGCGCCGGCTCCATCGTCAACATCTCGTCGATCGGGGCATCCAAGGCGCATCGATCCGCAGTGCCTTACGACGCGACGAAGGGTGCGATCGAGTCGTTCACGCGCGCGCTGGCGCTGGAGCTCGCCCCGGATCGCGTCCGGGTGAACGCGATCGCCCCCGGAGCCATCTCGAACGACCGCTACGAGAACCTTCCTCAGAACGTTCAGCGCGCCGAGGTGACCTCGATTCCGCTCGGCCGGGCCGGGA
Source organism: Microbacterium sp. LMI12-1-1.1 (assembly GCF_040676455.1). Lineage (NCBI taxonomy): Bacteria > Bacillati > Actinomycetota > Actinomycetes > Micrococcales > Microbacteriaceae > Microbacterium > Microbacterium sp. LMI12-1-1.1. Next base: position 630,854 of record NZ_JBEGIA010000016.1, read on the forward strand.
CCGGCGACGAGATCGCCTCGGCGGTGTCGTTCCTCGCGTCCGACCAGGCGTCGTACATCACCGGGCACGTGCTCACGATCGACGGCGGGCTCACCGCGCAGGCGCGGCAGGCGTCATCCGAGATCATCATCGACGCTGATGGAGGCGTCCGATGACCGCCATCGAAACCGCCGGCGCAGGCGTGCGGGATCGCCTGGCCGGCGTGACCGCCGTCCTGGTCACGCCCTACCGCGACGCACGCGTCGACGAGCGGTTGACAGAGACGCTCGCCCGCGATGTCGGCTCCTCTGGTGTGCACGCCATCGCGGCGCTCGGCAACACCGCGGAGGTCTTCCAGCTCACCCGTGACGAGCAGCGCGCCTATCTGCGCGCGGTGGCACGGGCGGATGCGCCGGCTCTCCGCATCGCGGGCTTCGCCGGTGCCGCACGGTCGGTGCTCGATGAGATCGACTACGCCGCGAGCCTCGGCTACGAGGCCGCCATGGTTCACGAGCCCGCTGATCCGTTCGGCGACAGCGAGGGCGTGCTCACCTACTATCTGTCGATCGCCGCGCGGTCAGCGCTGCCCCTCGTGCTGTACCTGCGCTCGCCTCGCCTGGAGTTCGACTCCCTGCGGCTCGTCGCCGCCGAGCCCGCGGTCCTGGGAGTGAAGTACGCCCGTGCCGACCTCGACACGCTCGGGCGCGTCCTGCGCACCGAAGCCGCCGAGTCGTGCACGTGGGTGAACGGCGGCGCAGAGATGCGCGCCGCCGACTTCTTCGATCTCGGCCTCACCGGGTTCACGTCGGGCATCGCGAACGTGCGGCCGGATCTCGCCCTCGCGGTCCATCGGGCGCTGGTGGATCGTGACCGTGCGGGGCTGGACGCGGCGCTGCGCGATGTGGTCCCGGTAGAGCGGATCCGGGCCACCGGCAACGGCAAGTTCAACGTCGCCGTGCTGAAGGAGCTCTTCCGCGCCCAGGGGACCGACGTCGGCGAGGTGCGTCCGCCGCACTCCCCGCTGTCCGCGGAGGCGGCGCGCGAACTGCGCGCCGCCATCGCGGAGTGGCCGCCCGTCTCTCCGGCCGACGGCTCCGCGACAGCGGCGGTCGCGGCAGTCGTCGGTCGCTAGGACGCGGGAACGAGGACGCGGTCGATCGTGTGGATCACGCCGTTCGTCGCCGGGATGTTGATCGCCCACGGCACGAGCCGCGGGTCGCTCAACGCCGGAGTCTCGTCGCGCAGCTTGATGCCGCGCGGCTCGACGACGCCGCCGTTGGCCATCGTGAGGGAGCCGGCCGTGATGACCTTCACCGGGCCGAGCTTCTCTCCCGCGACCACGTGGTAGAGCAGGATGTTCGAGATCTGCTCGGTGGTGAAGGTCGAGGTGATGGTCGACAACGCCTCGGCTTCGCTCGCCGGCGCCGTTCCCGTGAGGTCGGTCACGAGCCGCAGGAACGCGCGGTCGTTCGGCGCGAACACGGTGTAGGTCTGGCCCGCATCAGCCAGCGCTCCGTTGAGCCCGGTGGCCACCACCGCCTGCACGAGGATGTCGTAGTCCCACGGGTTGCCGTCGGGTGTCCCGCCGCCCGATGCGGCGACGGCGACATCCACGATCGTGCCCGCGGGGGCGGCGCCGCCGTAAGCCTGGGCGGGCGTGGACGTGAATACGAGAGCCAGCGCGGCGACTGCCGCGACGGCCAGGCGAGACTTCTTCATGGTTCCGATCTCCTTCGATGCGATTCCCGGCACCGTCCGAACGGAAGGTGCCGTAGAGGTATTCGCTCGAAGCAGCCGAAACGGATGCAGGGGCGACGACTTGGTTTCAGACATGACCGCGCCCGGGCACAGAGCGCCGGGGACAGAGCGCCCGGGACAGAGCGCCCGGGCACAGAGCGCCCGGGACAGAGCGCCCGGGCACAGAGCGCCGCCGGTCAGCTGAAGTCGAGCTGCCCGCGCACGATCGAGTCGCCGGAGTGGGTGGGATCGCCGTCGAGCGGCTCCTGCGAGACGTCGACGAGCACGTAGTCGCGCAGGTCGACGTCAGCAGGGACGACGAAGGTGCCCTTCCTCCCGTCGAGCTCGCCGAGACTCACCAGTGCTGAGGCGTCCTCCGTGATGAGCCAGACCTCCCGGAACCCGTCGCCGTCGTCGGAGTCGTCGAGGCTCACGGTCAGCGTGCGCTCTCCGTCGGAGAGCTCCGTCACCTGCGCCGTACCGGTGGCACCGGGGTGATCGGGGAACGCGGCGAGCGTCGCCGACGCGATCTCGACCGACTGCGGCGCTCTGACGAGGTTCCATACGCCGACGATCGCCAGGACGGCGGCGATGCTCGCCGCCAGGGTGAAAAGCATCCGTCCGCCTCGTCGCGTCCGGGGCCTCTCCGGCTGCTCGTTCTCGACCGGCACCGGAGCCACCGCGGGAGCGGCGGCGGGAGCGGGCGCGGCCGCGGGAGCGGGCGCGGCGGCGCTAGCCGCGGTGCTCGCGTCGGATGCCGCCGCGGACTGCGACCTGACCTCATCGAGGATGCGATCCCAGACGCGCTCGGGCGGCGTCTCGAGCTCACCCAGACTCACGGTGGACCGGCCGACTGCCACGGTGTGCTCGAGACCTGCGAGCTCGATGGCGCAGGCGTCGCACGTCGCGAGGTGTTCCTGCTCGGCATCCGTCACCGCTTCTCCGACGGCGACCAGCGCGAAACGCTCGGGGTCAAGGTGCGGCATGGGACACCTCCAATCGGTCACGCAAGCGGGTGAGACTTCGGCGGATGTGACTCTTCACGGTACCCAGCGGCATGTCCAGGCGCGTCGCGATCTGCTGGTGGGTGAGGTCGTCGTAGAACGCGAGTCGCACTACGCGCTGCGCGTCGGGCTCGAGGTGGTCGATCTCGTCGGCGAGCAGCAGCCGGTCTCCGAGGTCGATGTCGGACGAGATCGACTCGTCTGTCACGGCGAACCGCTGCAGCTTCTCCTGCAGCTCGCGCACGCGCCGGCGCGCCTCCAGGGTGTCGGCGATGCGGCGGCGGGTGATCGTGATCAGCCACGTCGACAGCCGACCCTTGGCGGGGTCGTACGACGCCCGCGAGGTCCACGCCGAGACGAACGTCTTCTGTGTCACGTCCTCCGCATCCCCTCTGTCGCCGAGCACCCGCAGCGCGAGGGTGAACACGATCGGCGACCATCGTCGGTAGATCTGCTCGAGGGCGCGCTCGTCACCGGCGGCGAAACGGCCGCACAGCTCGCGCTCTTCCTCGTCGTCCACGATGGTTCCCCTCTGGTCGTCCGGCGCCATCGCCGGCTCACGTGATCGGGGTCGCGATTGCGACCACGTTATCGGCGTACCGCCCGGTGCGGGAGTCGAACTGCCCGCCGCACGTGATCAGCACGAGGGTTCGGCTGCCCGATCGGGCGAACAGCTGGTCGACCGGCAGGTCCGCCTTCGGGTAGTACGTGACGCTCTGCACCTGGTACCTGCGCACATCGCCTGCGGCATCCGTCACCTCCACGACCTCCCCCGCAGGGAGGTCCCGCAGCCGGCTGAACGGGCCGATCGGGTACTGCGGCGAGTCGACGTGGGCCGAGATCACGACATTGCCGTCGGATGCCGCCGGGTCGGATCCGAAGCGGTACCACCCGCCGATCGCCGGATCGGCCGGCAGTTCCATGAAGCCCCCGGCCTCCACGCCGACCGGAACCACCGGTACGTCGACGTCGATAGAGGCGGCGACCACCCTGACCGGCGGCACTGGCAGCCGTGCCGGAGCGGGGGTGGCCGCCGCGATCGGCACCTCGACGGCGGGCGTCGGACGTGCCGTCGCCGTCGCCGTCGCAGATGGTGCCGGCGCTGACGGGGCGGCCCCTGGGGGTGAGCCGCACGCCGTCAGCGCAAGGGCGATCGCAAGAGATGCTCCGACTCCTGCGACCGCCCTGCTCATGTCTCGGGACTTCAGCGCTGTGCCCGGCTGCGTACGAGGACGAGAGCGGATGCCGCGACCGCCGCCGCGACGACGAGACCACCGATCGCCCACATCGACTGCTGGAACATGTCGCGCTGCGCGAGCTGGCCACCCGTTCCGGAGTTCACGCCGTCCGGCGCCGAGTGCAGGCCCGTGACGGTCTGCACGGCGAGCGCGAGGTTCTCGTCCTCGAGGCTGCCCCACGCGTAGGCGATGGTGAGCACGCCCTCTTGCACGTCGACGGGCGCCGGTCCGATAACGGGATCGGTCGTTCCGGCCGCGGCCACGGAGGCCTCGATCGTGCCGGCGGGCAGATTCAGTGATGCCTCATCGGGGTTGGCGAGCCCTTCGATCACGGCCGTTCCGCCCGCGAGCACGTCCACCGCAGGTGCAGCCGCAACGTGCCGAACCGTGAGGCGTCCCTCCCCCGCCGCCGTGGGCGACGTGTCGTTGGCGTACGGAGTCACCGTCGGCGAGCCGGATTCGTTGAGGTGCGCGACCGCCGTGTAGTTCTTGCCGGCCTCGAGCGTGAGCGTCACCGGTCCGAGCACGGGCGAACTGGCATCGGTGGCGTCGGTCGCCGTCAGCGCGACCTCGTAGGCGCCCGCGGGCAGATCCAGCGGCCCAGCCAGGTCACCCGGCTGGAAGTCGTCGAGCGTGAGTGCGCCGTTGACGTAGACGTCGACAGGCGTGTCGGGTATGCCGTGCAGTACCGAGAGCACGGCGTTGCTGTTCGTGGCCGCGTTTGCGGGGATGCCCACACTGAGTGCGGCGACAATGCCGGCGGCGATTCCCGCGAGAACCTTCTTTCGCACAGTGTTCCTCCTTCTTCGAGCGGCCGGTCGCCGCGTGTTGAAGAGTTGTTCCTGCAGGAGGAGGGTTTCGGATGCAGGTGGCGCGAAGATTTCTCGAGATGCGGCGTCCGTCGTCACATCTCGTCATCGCCGGAAACGCTCAGAAACCCATAGGCGATCCACGCGCACACCGTCTAGCGTGGGATCATCGCGGCGATCCGGGCGGTCCCGGGCACCGGTTCATACCCGGGTGCGTTGCGGGTTCGACTCCCGCCGTCGCGTCCACGAATACTGCGGATAAATGCCTGTTCAAGGCGTCTTTCGCGATAGTAACCTCGCGGCGAGATGCGCGTTCTGCCCACACTTTTTCGAGCTTGGCACCCGCAGAGGGATCGAGGCGGTCTCAAACTTCCACGGTGAAACCGAGCTCGACGTCACTGGCGGCCCGGCCACCACCGAGCCCCCAGTTGTCTCGATCGATCTCGTGCAGGATGGTCGACACGTGGTCACCGGGTATGCCAAACACCGCCAACCTTTCGACGATGTCTGCATAGAGCCGCCGCTTCGCATCCAACGAACGGCCGACGAAGCAGTCGATGGTGACGATCGTCCGATACTCCGGATGGGCAAGCTCCGGGGAGCATCCGAAGCGGTGCGGTTCGTGGACGATCAGTCGAATGTTGCGGTCCTCCGGTGGAATGCGGAAGGCATCGACGAGAGCGCGGTGGACTGCGTCGATGATCGCGATCTCCTCATCGACGGTGTACTGGCGACGCACTTCGATAACAGCGGCAGGCATTGCGCCATTATCTCGGTCGGCACATCGTCCATACATGAGGATGTGTTGGGACGAGAGATAGACGGATCGCCCGGTGAAGGATCCGCAACAGCAACGGCTGCGCGTGCTGGTGCCGGCGCCCGACCCCTCGGGTATGACGGGGCCGACGGTCTCGAGGGGTGATCGCTTCGGGTCTGGGGACCGCCACGCTTGTTGGTCTCGAGAGTGTCGACTTGTGCGAGCTCGTCACCGGTGAGGTCGTGACCGATGGTGCCCAGTACCGGGCTCATCGGAGATGCGTCGGCTGGGTTCGTGGATGGATGTGTTCCGACGATCGCCGGATCACGCCTCGCGAGAATGCCGCATTCTCGGTCGAGCGTCTACAGCTGCTTCTGCTGGAAGTAAGAGTGGGCCTCGATTTGGTACACCGCATACCTCTGCTCTCTCGAGTTCGATCGGGCGCCCATCCAACGGTGGACCCTTCGCGCCTCGGCGCCGTTCAACGGTGGACCCTTCGTGCCTCGGGGCTGTTCCTGCGGTCAACCTTTGATCGCGCCCGCGAGAACCGCCTTCACGAAGTGACGCTGAAGCAGCAGAAAGATGATGAGAGTTGGAGCCATGAGCAGGATGGCGGCGGCACAGAGCAGCACGATGTCGGTTTGGTACTGGCCCTGGAACGCTCCCAAGGCGCCCGCCATGGTTCGCTTCGCTGGGTCATCGATGAGGACGATGGCGAGGATGAAGTGGTTCCACGTGTTCAGGAACAGCAGGATGCCCAACGTCACGAGCGCAGGCACGGCGAGTGGAAGGTGTATGTGCCGAAACAACTGCAACGTCGAGGCGCCATCCATCCGCGCGGCTTCTGATAACTCGAGCGGGACCGACCGGAAGTGTCCGGTCATCCAGAACACACCGAACGGCATCGCTAGGCCTACCAACGGCAGGATCAGGGCCCATTGCGTGTTCAGCGTCCCCAACTCTGCAGCCTGGTAGTAGAGCGGGATCACCGCGGACTCGAAAGGGATCGTCAAGCCGAACAGGAATGCCACGTAGACGGCACGTCGCCCCTTTGGGCGAAGGTAACCCAGCGCAAACCCTGCCAGTGAGGAGAACAGGAGGGCGGCCGGCACAACTCCTAGAACGATGAACGAGCTCGATGCTGCGAGTTGGAGGAAGTTGGTGGCCTCGAACGCTGCGGCGAAATTCTCCCAGTGAGCTGTGGTCGGGAGGGACAGGCCGGTCGGAGGGCTCCCTGGTTCGTGAAGTGCGGTGATCAGCATCGCGACGAACGGCAACAGCGTCACCGCCATGAGCAGGACGAGGGTGATGGACCCGCCCAGTTGCTGCCCCCGATCTCTCATCGCACACTTCCCTCGCGGTTGAGCCGTTGCACGGGCAGAACGATGGCGAGGATGATCACGAGCAAGACGACGGCCAGGGCAGAGGCGAGTCCGACTCTGTTCTCGGTGAAGGCCAAACGAACGACCTGGACCCCTGGCACCATGGTTGAATACCCCGGCCCACCCTGTGTGGTCATGTAGATCAGGTCGAAGCTCGCGATGGCGGCGATCAGCGTGACAGTGACGCACACAACGATCTCGTGGCGCAAGCCCGGGAGCGTCACTGCAAAGAACTCCTGGAGAGCATTCGCCCCGTCGAGGCGTGCCGCTTCATAGAGCGATGCGTCGATGCGCCCTATGCCTGCTGTCAGCACCACGGTGCAGAATCCGATCATCACCCACGATCCGATGATTCCGACGGCTGGTAGCGCCGTCGAGAAGTCGCCCAGCCACGGTCGAGTAAGGCCACCGAGCCCCACGGATCTGAGCAGCTGATTGATGGGGCCGGCGTCGGCGTACATCCAGGTCCAGGCAACGGCCGCGGCCGCGAGAGGCACGATCTGCGGGAGGAACAAGACAGCGCGGGCAGCCGCGGCGAAACCCGCGGATCTGACTAGGCGTGCTGCCGAGGCGGCGATGAGCCCAAGGGCTACAGGAACGACGCAGATGAACAGGATGAGCGTAAGCGTGTTCACCAGCGATCCGTAGAGCTGCTGATCGGTGAGAACGCTGTGGTAATTGTCCAATCCGACCCACGAAGCGAGGCCGATGCCATCCCAGTCGTAGAACGAGTAGCGGATGGTCTGCGTCAGGGGGTAGACGGCGAAGATGCAGTACATGATCGCGGCAGGCGCGATCCACAGGTAGGCAAGGAGGATGCTGGGAAGACGCCTTGACGTCTTCCCAGCCGTTCGGTCGGCCACTACAGCGTGCTCCTCTACTTACTGCTCGACCGCGACCAGGTAGTCAGCCTGAAGTCTCGCGACGTATTCCTGTGGTGTGACTTGGCCTGCGATGAGGAGGTCTCCCTGAGGATCGAGTGTGGCGCTCGCCATCCCGGCGGTCGCATTCGCGAGGAAATCAATGATTCCGTCATCCGCCGTGACAGCATCGAATGCCGCCACGGTTTCGGCGAACACCGTTCCGGGCTCGGTCGGTGGCGCGGGCATGTCGGCACTCCCTCCACCCACGAGCCCGCCGACGCTGGCAAGTATCTCTCGGGCGCTCTCGCCGTTCACCCAGTTGAGGAAGGCCGCTGCCTCGTTGGGGTGTTTCGCGTTCGCGGGAATCACCACCGCGTTCGGGGCGGCCATCGTTTGGTAGCCGTCCTGAAGCGCCGCCGGCGGGAAGAGGAAGAAGCCGAATGCCCCGGGCGCGGTGGCGTCCAGTCCCGCGGCGAACCAGCTCCCGTTATGGAAGAACAGGCTCTCGCCGCTGGTGAAACGACCGAAGTCGAGATTCGGGTCCGCGGAGCCGAAGTCACGTGGAAAGTACCCCGCCTCCACCCAGCTCTGAACCTTTGCCGCGGCGTCGATCGTGTCCGCGGTGTCGATGCTCGCCCCAGGCTGATTGAAGACCCAAGACGAAATCGTCTCCGCGGCGCCCAATGACTGTGCGACCCCTTGGAACAGGTAGCTCACGTTGCCGATGAGCGGGGTGATCCCCGCCGCGGACGCTTGTGCAAGCATCGATTCGAATTCCTCCAGGGTGGCGGGAGGTTCGTCAATGCCGAGGGCCTCGAACTTGTCCTTGTTGTAGTAGACCCCGACCAGCCCATACCCGACGCCCATCGCGTAGAGCGAACCCTCGCCCCGGACTCGCCCATCACCATCGATGGTCCACTGCTCGAGCTGGGACTGGGGGAACTCGTCCCATCCGTAAGCCTCCGAATACTCGTCCAGGTTCAGCAGCAGACTGTTCTTGACGGCGTCACCCGGAGCGGCGAGCCGAAGCAGATCCGGTGTGTTCTGCGCCGCCAGGTACCGGGGGGCGTTCTGCTGCAGCGTAGCGAACGCCTCCGTCTCAAGCTCCACCGTCACCGAGGGGTTCTCCGATTCAAATCCCTCGGCGAGAGCTTCCCAAAGCACCGATTGATCTTCATTCACTCTCGCGGTGATCGTCACAGGCGAGGAACCGAGCTCGGTGCTCACCGGAACCGCTGTTTGGGCCGGAGTGGTTCCGCCCGGCGCAGCGCATCCTGCGAGGAGCACTGCGAGAAGGGATGCTGCGGCGGTGACGCGAAGTCCTCGATGCCTTCCGCCTGCATGGATGCTGTTGATGATCGCCTCTCCCTTGAACCGGAGTCGCACAAAAGCTGACTCGCCAGTCAGTATCGCACAAAACTGACTGAACAGTAAACTGTTCGCACCACTCTTGGAGGATTGATGTCTACTACGCGCACGAAGGCCGGCGGCACGTATGCCAAGGGCCGCGCCAGCCGGGAGCGGCTGGTGGACGCGACCATGCGGTTGGTTGCTCGGAACGGATCGAGAGGAACGACCCTGGCGCAGATCGCTGCCGAGGCGGGCGTCTCCCAAGCAGCGGTGATGTACCACTTCACATCCAAGGAAGAGCTCCTCAACGCGGCTCTCGACCGTCGGGACGAACTCGAGCGTCCCGCGTATCGCGACGCCGGGATTGGGCTCGGGATCTTCGACGCCATCGCGGCAGCAGTCCATCAGTGGAGCTCGCGGCCGGATGCGGTCGGGATGCATTCGGTGCTGATCGCCGAAAATATCGGCAACGACGGCGCTCTCCGGCCGCGACTGCACTCGCACTATGAACGAACCGTAGACGAGCTGACGCAAATCGTGGGCTCGGCGCAGGACGCCGGTGCGATTCGCCGCGAGATCGACCCGCGGCTCAAAGCGATCGAGATCCTCGCCTTCATCAATGGACTGGAGACAGCCTGGTTGCTCAACCCCACGGCTCCCGTGGCCCAGGCAGCGACCCAGTGGGCCGCTAACCAGAAGCTGGCGCTAGGTCAAAGAGACTGATTCCGTCACGGCACGGGGAGCCAAGCAATGACCTTCTCGATCTCGCGATCCCAGTAATCCCAGGTGTGTGCCCCTGGTCCGAACTCGACCCGAACCGGGATCTGCATCTCGTGCGACACGCGCACAAACGTCTCGTTCTCGTGGAACAGCGGATCATCGACCCCGCAGCAAACATACAAAGCCGGGGCGTCCCGCATGTCGGCGACGGGCTGCAGCAGTGCCAAGACATCATCGGCACCGCCAACGATCGACCGGTTATCGAAGATGCGATCCCAGAGACCTGCATCGAGGCTTCCTGGCCCCGGGCGAGTGCGTGCGGCAAGCCCAAGCGCGCCAGACAGGCTTGCTGCTGCGGCAAAGCGCTCGGGATGCCTCAGCGCCCATTTCATCGCGCCATAGCCACCCATGGACAGTCCGGCCACGAAGGACCGGTCGCGGCTGGACGGGACTTTGAAGACTGACTCCACGACGCGAGGAAGCTCGTCCGAGAGAAAGCTCCAGTACGCACCACCGTGCACCTCGTCGCTGTAATACGAGCGGTGCACCTGCGGCATCACAACAGCGAGCCCGCGCGCTGTGGCGTACCGCTCGATGCTTGTCTGGCGGACCCACATCGAGTCATCGTCACTCAGCCCGTGAAGCAGATAGAGAGTTCCGCGAGCCGCCACCCGCTCCGGGACGATGGCTGTGAGCGAAGTACTGAGTTCGAGGACTTCGGACCGGAACGCGCAATGTAGGACGGCCACCTGGATCTCCAATACTGAGTATGTAGTCAGTATCGATCCTAGGCGAATCTCCGAGCTCCTGTACACCGCGCCCGAACTGATCGCGAGCGAAGCGGCGGTGTGGCGCATGTCGTGGATTGTCATGCGCTCCAGCCGGCTTCCACCAGCGCGGTCTTTGAACCACGACCGGAACCCCATCGCCGGCATCCGTGTTCGATCACGTCGTGAGGGGCGGCGTCTCGAAGGTGGCGCGGTTCTTGCCGGCGCGTTTGGATTCGTACATCGCCCGGTCTGCACGGACGAGCAGCTGCTCGGGTGCGGGGCGGGGATGCGCCCCGGGGAGGAACATCGAGATGCCCACACTGACGGATGCCGAGACCAGCCCCGCCTCCATCGTGATGGGCTCCTGGGTGAGGTGGAGGATCCGCTCTGCGATGGCCGTCGCGGCGGCCTCATCGGCGTTCGCGCAGATGGCGACGAACTCGTCGCCGCCGATGCGGCCCACGACGTCCTCGGAGCGCACTCCGGCGCTCAGCCTGACAGCCAACTCCACGAGCACCATGTCTCCGACCGCGTGACCGAATCGGTCGTTGATCGACTTGAACTCGTCCACATCGAGAAACAGCACGGCAAGTGGTTCGTCGCGCGCGGCTGCGGCTTCGAGTGCGGCCTCCAGACTCTGCTCGAGGAGCTGACGGTTGGCCACGCCCGTGAGCTGGTCGTGCAGCGCCAGGAATGCCAGCTGGCGCTGCAGTCTGACGCGCACCAGGGTCTGCGACGCCTGGCGTCCCAGCGCCTTCTGCAGATCGAAGAACTGGTCGTCGAACTGCCGGGCACGCCCGAAGAAGCAGACCAGGATCCCCAATCGTCGGTCGTCGTCCATCAAGGGCATCACGCTGAGTGCGGCCAGCCGGGTTTCGCGCAGTGCGGCAGCGAGTTGAGGGTACTGAGCGACCGCGGTTTCGTGGTCGACGACGACGACTTCTGGACTGTTGCGCAGGCTGACGATCGGCGGGACCGTGCCGGCGAGCGGATTCGTGCCGCCGACCAGGGTGAGTTCGCCGTGGTCGTCCAGCAGCAGCACTCCCGCCTCTCGTGCGGCGAACGCGGTTCTGGCGACCTCCGCGAAGGACTGCGCCACGTCTTCGTCGCTGGCGCTGACCCCGAAGGCACGCGACACCTCCTGCAAGACCCGCACCTGCGCCTCGGACGACTCCGCAGCCCGCTGTGCGTGCAGGAGCTCCCGCTCGTACTGGATGCGGCCGGACGCGTTGAACACCGCAATGCGGTTCATGCCGGCCGCGTCGTCGCGAAGGGAGTTGATCAGCACCGGCAGCCGGGTGCCGTCAGCGCACACCATGGTGAGTGCGACTTCATCGAGCTGACCTTGCAACGGCAGCGCCTGCGCATGCCGGGTCTCGTAGAACAGCTGGCTTCCCGGATCCAGCAGCGCGGTGAACGGCCGGCCTTCGATCTGCGACCGGGTGAAGCCCATCCAGCCGATCAGGGTGTCGTTCGCCTCGAGGATCAGACCCTCGAGCGAGGTGCCGATCAGGCCGCAGGGCGCCCCCTGAAACCACGAGCGCTCGCTAGCTCCGGTCACCGAGATACCCGCGAATCCGAGCGACGACCTCATCTGGCGACGACAGGATCGGCACATGCCCGGTCGCCTCGAGGACCGAAATCGTGCTGCCCTCGATCGCGGCGTGCACGTACTGGCCGACCTCCGCGGGAGCGATGGCGTCGTCGGTGCACTGCATCACCAGCGTCGGAACGGTCACCAGAGGGAGGTCGGCGCGGTTGTCGGAGAGGAACGTGACGTGGGCGAAATGCCTTGCGATGTCCGGATCGATGCTGCAGAAACTCGTCGTGAGCTGCTCGCCGAGTTCCGGCCGCTGCGCGTTGCCCATGATGACCGGCGCCATCGTCCGCGACCAGCCCAGATAGTTGCTGTCGAGGGAGTCGAGCAGCGACGCGATGTCCTCGGGCTCGAAGCCGCCCCGATAGGAGCCGTCGTTGACGTACCGCGGTGACGGGCCCACGAGCACCAGTGCGCCGAACCGGGAAGGGTCGCGGTTCGCCGCCAGAACGCCGATCATCGCACTGACCGAGTGACCGACGAACACGACATCCGTCGCATCCAACGCGTCCAGGATCTCGAGCACGTCGTCCGCATAGCCATGCAGCGAGTCGTACTTGCCCGCGTCGTACGCCGACAGGTCCGATCCCCCAGCGCCGACGTGGTCGAACAGGACCACCCTGTGGTCGGCCTCGAACTGCGGAGCGACGAGACCCCACGTCGCCTTGCTGCACCCGAAGCCGTGCGCGAACATCATGACGCGGCCGCCTGCGGCGCCCGAGACGGTGACGTTGTTGCGCTGCAGAGCAGCGCGCGTACCCAGGACCGACATATCTGCTCCAGGTGCGTCTCCCCGTCGCGCCGGATAGGCGCGCCCAGCAGAAATCGTAAACGAGAATGCGCCGGCATCCCGCACCGGCGGCGAAGAGACGGTGAGGTGCGTGCGGTCGAATCGACCGCACGCACCCGAAGATCGATCACCCAGCAGGTTCGCATCACGGGCGAAGGACGATGACGGATGCCGCAGCCCTCGGCTGCGGCATCCGTCATCGCTATCGCATCGCGACGCGCGTCGTCACCCTCGCGGGCGCGACCCGGGTGCGTTACTTCGCGAGGAACGCCAGGATGTCGGCGTCCAGCTGTTCCTGGTACTCCCCCGCGATCCCATGCGGGGCGCCGGCGTAGACCTTCAGCTCGCCGTGCTTGACGAGCTCGGCGCTCTTGACCGCGGCATCCGCGATCGGAACGATCTGGTCGTCGTCGCCGTGTGCGAGGAAGATCGGCACGTCGAGCGACTTCAGGTCTTCGGTGAAGTCGGTCTCCGAGAACGCGGCGACGCAGTCGTAGGCGGCCTTGAGTCCGACGAGCATGCCCTGGCGCCAGAAGTCGTCCCGCGCGCCCTGCGACACCTTCGAGCCCTCACGATTCGCGCCGAAGAACGGCACGGAGAGGTCCTGGTAGAACTGCGACCGGTCCTTCAGGACACCCTCGCGGATGGCGTCGAAGGCCTCGATCGGGGTGCCGTCGGGGTTCGATTCGGACTTGACCATGACGGGCGGCACAGCACCGGCCGTCACGATCTTGGCCACCCGGCCGACGCCGTGCTGCGCGGCGTACCGCACGACCTCGCCGCCACCGGTGGAGTGGCCGATGAGCACGATGTCGTGCAGGTCGAGCTGCTCGACGAGCTCGGCGAGGTCACGCGCGTAGGTGTCCATGTCGTTGCCCTGCCAGGGCTGCGACGACCGGCCGTGACCACGGCGGTCGTGTGCGATCGCACGGTAGCCGTGGTCGGCGAGCAGCTTCAGCTCGACCTGCCAGGCGTCAGAACTCAGGGGCCAGCCGTGGCTCAGGATGACCGGCTGACCCGAGCCCTGGTCGGTGTAGTAGATCTGAGTTCCGTCTGCGGTGGTGATGTACGGCATCAGTGTGCTCCTTCGGTGGCGATGAGTGGATGGGTGGGGTGGAGGGTCACGCCAACTCGGCGATGGCCTCGGTGATGACGGCCACGACCTCGGCGGGGTGCGTCTGCATCACCAGGTGCGGCGCGTCGATCTCGATGACCTTGCGCACACCGGCGCGCTGGTAGCCGAAGCGCTCGACATCGGGGTTGATGGTGTGGTCGGCGCTCGAGACGATGCCCCACGAAGGCTTCGTCTTCCATGCGGCGACCGGAGCCGGCTCGCCGAAGGCGACCGCCGACAGCGGGCGCTGCGAGACGGCGAGGACGCGAGCCGACTCGGGGTCGACACCGGCGGCGAATACCTGCGGGAAGGCGTCGATCTTGACCGAGACGTCGGTGCCGGGTTCTCCGCCGTCGACGGGATAAAGCGAGTACACGAGGTTCGCTGCAAGCTCGGAGTCGGGGAAGCCGCCCTGCAGCTGCCCCAGGCTCTCGCCCTCGTCCAGTGCGTAGCCCGATACGTAGACCAGACCGACGACGTTCTCGGCGACGCCGGCGACTGTGATCACCGCACCGCCATAGGAGTGGCCGGCCAGCAGCACCGGGCCGTCGATCTGCTCCACGAACGACTTGAGGTACGCCGAGTCGCCCGAGAGGCTGCGGTTGAACACCGGCGGCACGAGGACGGTGTAGCCGTCGTCGAGCAGGCGACGCGTGACGGGGGCCCAGCTCGCGGCGTCGGCGAAGGCACCGTGGACGAGCACGATGGTGGGGGAATCCGACATGGTTCTCTCTTTCTCTGTGGTGCCGGGCGGCGAGATAGGAGAACCGTCCGGCGGGGATTTTGCAGAGAGGCGCAACGCTGAGACCCTCGGACTGTGGTCAGTACGTCCAATTCGAGTCCATCGCCCTGCTGGGCACCACGAAGTTTTCACGCAGCTTCGAATCCTCTGCTCTCCCGCCGATGAACTCAGCGGTACCTCTGCAAGAACTGCTCCGCCAGCACCGCCGTGACGCAGACCTCACGCTCGAAGGACTCGCCGAACGCTCGGGCGTGAGCGACCGCACGATCAGCGACATCGAGCGCGGCATCAGCCTCGGACCCCGCCGAGGCACCATGCTCGCCCTCGCCGATGCGCTCGAGCTGCGCGATGACGAACGCGAGCGCTTCCTCGCGTCCGCTCGTGCCGGGAGGATGCCGGCTGCGCCGGACGCCCGATCGGTCGACATCGAGCCGCACAGACTCGCCGATTTCATGGGCCGGGAGTCCGAGATCCTCAGCGTCGTCGCGCAGCTCGACCCCACCGGTGCGGCAGGCGACCTGGCGGCGCCGGTGGTGCTCCACGGAGCCCCGGGAGTGGGAAAGACCTCCATCGCCATCGAGGCGCTACACCGGTGCGCTTCGCTCACGCCCACCCGCCTGTTCGTCGATCTCGGCGGGCTCGACGCCGTGCCGCTCACGCCGTTGCAGGTGCTGCAGGCGCTGCTTCGGCAGCTGACGGGCGATCCGGACGTGCCCAAGACGCTGGGCGAGGCCGCGGCGGCATGGCGGACAGCGGCTGCGGCATCGACTGTCGCCATCCTGCTCGACGATGCCGCCAACGAAGCGCAGATCCGACCGGTGCTGACCTCCGATGGCCAGGGCGCCGTCGTGGTCACGTCACGCCGCGCACTCGCCGGACTCGAGTCGGCCCGGCGGCTCACGATCGGTCCGCTGCCGCGGCAGGAGGCCATCGCGTTCCTCCAGCGGATCATCCCCGAAGACCAGGCGCTGACCGGCGACCTCGACGAGCTGGCCGGATTCTGCGACGACATCCCGCTCGCCCTCCGCATCGCCGGCAACCGCCTGGCGACCCAGCCGACGTGGACCGTCGAGGACTTCCTGCGACGGCTGCGCAGAGAAGAGCGCCGCCTGAGCGTCCTGGTGGCCGGCGACCTCGCCATGGAATCGACGTTCGGCCTCTCGTACGAGCATCTCGCCGCGCCCTCGCAGACGCTGTTCCGCCGGCTGTCGCTGGTCGATGGGCCGTCGTTCGACGCGCGGCTCGCGGGCGCGGTCGGCGATCTCGGTGTGGATGACGCGGAGGACCTGCTCGATGGGCTCGCCGCGCTCGGTCTGGTCGAGACGCTCCGCGGCGACCGCTACCGGCTGCACGACCTTCTGCGCCTCTACGCGGCATCCCGACTCCGGGCGGAGGAGACGTCAGACGCCATCTCGGCGGAGCGCCGCCGTCTTCGTGACTGGCTGCTCGCCACTGCGATCACCGCAGGCGCGCGCTTCGAGCCGAGGCCGCCCGATGCGCCGGCGGTGGACGGGCGGCTCACGTTCTCGTCGAATGACGAAGCACGAGCCTGGCTTATCACCGAGGCGGAGCACTGGTTCTCGGCGTACCAGGCCGCCGCATCGCGCGGGGACCACCTCACGGTGGTGGCGGTCGCCGACTCGCTGCACTGGTTCTCGGACCTCTGGCGTGCGTGGGGACGCTGGCAGGAGGTCTTCGCCGCGTCCGTGGCGGCGGCCGTGGCGCTCGACGAGCCCGCGCAGCAGGCGCGGCATCTGGGATACCTGGCGTGGGCGCAGCTCGTCGAGACCTTCGATCCCGCGCAGGCGCGCACGACCGCCGAGGCCGCCCTCCGGGCGGCGCAGCGTGTCAGTGACGTGCAGCAGAGCGGCTGGGCGAACTTCTACCTCGCCTGGAGCATGCTGAACGTGCGCGATTTCGATGTGGCTCACAGATATGCGGATGCCGCGGTGCAGGACTTCGCCACGGCCGGCGATGTGGAGGGCGAGCTGCAGGCGCGTGCGATCGGGGCGAGCATCCGCAGCCGCTACGAGCCCGAAGCGGCCATCGATGAGCACCGTGAGCTTCTCGAGTTCGTGGCACGCGTCGGCGACGAGCTGCCGGCCAGCATCCGCGGCCTGACGGAGACCAACGCCCACGCAGTCATCGCCTACGGCCTGCTCCAGCTCGGTCAGCATGAGGATGCTGTCGCCGCGGCATCCGCTGCCCTTGCGATCGGCTCGTCGGCAGAGTTCCAGAGCGGGCATGCCTCGGCCCACCGGCACCGTGGCCTGGCGCAGCTCGCGCTCGGCCACGTCGACGCGGCGCGCTCCGATCTGACGGCCGCGCTCACCCTGGGCGCCGGAGCGCGCTCCGGGACGTGGCTCGACGAGGTGAGAGCGGCGCTGGACGCGATTCCGGGATGACGCCGAAACGGCGCGGCCGCCCGGCCAGGAACGAGTCCTCTCCCTGATCTCGGATCTCGTCGCGGCGATGTTGCCGACTTCTCCCCGTGCCCGACCAACGAGAGTGCCCGACCAACGAGAGTGCCCGACCAACGAGAGTCCTCTTGAGCGCCATCACCTCAGGCTCAGGAGAACGCACGCCGGCGGCACCCGGTTGTCACGGGGCGCCTCCGGCGCGCATGCATCCTTGCCGAGGTCCTCGGCCCCTACGCCTCCCCCTCGCCGGCGGCGACGCTCACGGGCGTCGAGGCGGTGATCGGGATATGCGCGAGAACGATGGGGCCGCGCGCGCGGCGGTGCAGCAGCAGGTAGCCACCGCCGATCGCGAGGCTCAGCCCGATCGTGATGAGCGCGCTCCACTGCAGCAGCGGCGAGTTCCCCTCCAGGTCGTAGATCTCGGGACGGGGCCACACCAGGTTCACGATCATGGCGAGCTGGAACGCGACCGCGAGTCCGTTGAGCAGCAGGCCCCAGCGCCCCAGGGTGAACAGCGGCTTGCCGCCCTCGTCGACGCCGGTCGGCAGGCCGCCGGTGCGACGGTGACGGAATCGTGCAATCAGCAACGGCGCGGTGACGCCGAGGTAGGCGATGTAGATCATCGCGATGCCGATGCTCGACAGCGCGGTGAACAGAGCGGGCTGACCGAAGTTCACGACGAGGGCGATCGCCGCGCCCACCCCCACGACGACCGATGCCGTGATCGGAGTGCCGGTGCGGCGCGAGACGCGGCCGATCGAGCGGTGGAAGGGAAAGGCGCGTTCCCGCGACATCGAGTACATCATGCGAGCGCCCGCGGTCTGCACGGCGAGCGTGCACGCGAAGACAGCGACGGCGACCGTGCACAGCATGAGACGCCCGCCGACATCGCCGAGGACGGCGGTGATGACGTACGACAGTCCATAGGTGGCGAGCTGCCCGTCGTCGAGGCTGGGTGCGGCCAGCAGCGCGCCGATGATGAGCAGGGCGCCACCGAGTCCCGAGAACGCCAGCGCCCGCAGGATCGTGCGCGGCGTCGTGCGACGCGGGTTGTGCGTCTCTTCGGCGAGCTCGCTCGCCGAGTCGAAGCCGACGAGGACGTAGGCAGCCATGAGCGACGACGCGAGCCATGCGAACAGGTAGGGCTCGGTGCCCACGCGACCCTCGGTCGTGAGGAGGATCGACGGGTCGCGCTGCGGCAGAAGGAAGAGGATCGCGATCAGCACGATCGCGCCGACGATCTCGATCACGACCCCGAACGAGGTGATGCGGGCCATCAATCGGACGCTGAGGATGTTCACCGTGGTCGTCGCGGTCAGCATGATCAGTCCGAGCACGATCGCGTTCGCAGCGCCCGTCGGGGACGCGATCGACGGGTCGGCGCCCGGGCCGCCGACGATCTGGAAGCCGTCCCAGATCGCGGGCAGAACGGCTTGTACGGCGATCGCGGCGACGGCGACCGTGATGACCTGGCCGATGATCATCGTCCATCCCGTCATCCAGCCGAAGACCGTTCCGGCGAGGCGGCTGGACCAGTGGAAGATCGCCCCCGAGATCGGCCAGCGGGCCGACAGCTGTGCGAAGTTGAGCGCCACCAGGAGCTGGCCGACGAAGACGGCTGGCCATGTCCAGAAGAACGCCGCTCCCCCGAGGCCGAAACCGAGGGCGAACAGCTGGAAGACGGTGGTGAGGATCGAGACGAACGAGAAGCCGGCCGCGAAGGACGAGAACGACCCCACGCCGCGATGCAGCTCCTGGGTGTAGCCGTGATCGGTGTCGGCACCGGAGTGGTGGAGGGAGGATTGCCGTGCGGTCAATGCCATGTCGGGCCCTTTCGGATGCGGCGTGGGGGACGTGCCCGGACAGGCGATGGAGCCCGATACCTGTCAGGCGATAGTTATCGTGTTTCGAGTGTGGAGGCCCGTGGTTCCACACCGATTGCCGCCCCGTTTCAGGCGTGTAACAGTGTTTCCACGGTCGAGCGACCGTGGAGAGGGCTCAGCGAGCGGCGGCGATCGCGGACTCGTCCAGGCCGCAGACCCGCAGGCACGCGTCCGCGATGTGAAGAGCGTCGATCGACTCGCCGTCGCGGCGCAGCGGAATCACGATCTCGACGAGATGGATGATCGCGGCACCGAGCTCAGCGGCGGTCCACGAAGCGCGTATCGCATCGGTGGCGGCATCCCACGCGAATGTTCCGTAGGCATCGCGCAGCTCGCGCCGGGAGGCGCGGAAGCCGTCGAACCGATCACGATTCGCCTCCGGCAGGAGGTAGAGGATGCCGATGTTGTGAGGGGCGGAGACGAGCGTCTCGACGTCCCGGACGGCGAGCCGGTGCAGCGCCACGGCGGGCGCGAGGCCGCGGTCGGCGCGCAGGCTCGCTGCGAACTCGACGCTTGGGCGCACCGTGCGCTCGAGCAGTTCGACGAGGATGTCGTCCTTGCCCGCGAAGTGGTAGTACAGCGACGCTTGACGGATGCCGATGCGGTCGGCGATCGCGCGGGTCGTCGTGGCCGCGAACCCATGCTCCACGAACAGTGCGGCGGCGGCGTCGAGGATCTCGTCGCGCGGGGCCAGATGGGTGGATCCGGCGGTGGCCCGGGGCCTGCCTGCGCGGGCTCGGGGCGTCGTGCTCATACCGGCATCCTCGCACGATCGTGCGAGGATGCCGGTCGCTGGGCGGGTCAGACGGCGGCCAGGTGGGCGCGCCAGCCGCCCCGGGCCGAGATATCGACCGCGCCCTCGAGCGCGGCGGGCGTCGCGAGGAATCCGGCGACGCGCGTACCGTCAGCCAGGGACACGGACCCGATGGCCAGCGGCGGCGGGACCGCATCGACGACGGCGGCGAAGCCCTCGGCCGAGAACTCCCACACCTCCCCCGCGATCGTCGCGCCCCCCGATCCGGTATGCACCAGCCCCGGCTTCGGCGGCGTTGTCGCGAGCGCGTGGAACGTGTACTCCCCGACGGTGCTCGCCGCGCCGACGAGGCGACCACCCGCGCTGACCAGCTGGCGGTTGAGCGGCTCCCCCGTCAGATGCGCCCCGACGACGAAGAGACGACGAGGAGCCGCCTGGAAGCGCTGGGCGATCTGCGCGAGCACCCGGTCGGTGAACGCCGGCCCGGTGACCATGATGCCGAACGGCAGCCCGTCGACCAGGCCGCTCGGCACCGCGAGGGCAGCCATGTCGAGCAGGTTGGCGAAGTTTGTGAACCGTCCCATGCGGGAGTTCGCCGCGATCGGCTCGGCCGCGACTTCGGCGAGCGTCGGATGCCAGGTCGTCGTAGGGGTGAGCAGCGCCGCACAGCCTTCCAGCGCTTCGGCACCGCGCAGTCGCAGCTCGTCGAGGCGCTCCATGTCGGCGAACAGCTCATGCGCGGCGGGGGCAGCCCCGGCGCGGATGATGCCCGCGACCGTCGGGTCGAGATCACCGCCGATCTGCTCACGGTGCTCGTCGATGTGCGCGCCCACCGCGCTGTATCGCTCGGCGACGAAGGCCCCCTCGTACAGCAGCCGCGCGGCGTCGAGGAGGGCGGAGATGTCACGTTCGACGACCTCGAACCCGGCCGAACGAGCGGTGGAGACCGCGGCCTCGAAGGCCTCGCGCCATCCGGCGGCGAGACCGTCGAGCTGCGCCGGCAGGGGCACCGCGAGGCGCGCGCGAGGCGGCAGCGCCGCGTGCGCGGCATCCGTCCTCGCCAGCGGATCGCGTCCGTCGAGTCCCGTCATCGTCTCGACGGCGGTCCGGGCGAGCTGGAGATCGCGGGCGAAGACCGTCACGACGTCCTGCGTGCGACACGCGGGCACGACGCCCGTGGTCGGCACCAGACCCTTCGTCGGCTTGACGCCGACGATGCCGTTGAGGGCAGCCGGCACGCGACCGGAGCCCGCGGTGTCGGTGCCGAGCGCGAGATCCACGATCCCGAGCGCGACCGCCACACCCGAGCCCGACGACGAGCCGCCAGAGATGCGGGCGGGATCCCACGCGTTGCGCACGGCACCGAACGGCGATCGCGTGCCCACCAGCCCCGTCGCGAACTGGTCGAGGTTCGTCTTTCCGACGACGATCGCCCCGGCGGCACGCAGACGCGCCACCGCGGTCGCATCGGCGGCCGGCTCGTAGGAGAAGGATGCCGATCCTGCCGTCGTCGGCAGTCCCGCCACGTCGATGTTGTCCTTGACCGCGACGGTGAGTCCGGCCAGAGGCAGGTCCTCGCCCGCCTCGACCCGTGCATCGACTGCCGCCGCCTCGGCGACGAGATCCTGCGCGTCCCGCAACGAGATCCAGATCTCGGGACGTTCGACGTCCGCGATCCGCGCGAGGGCGCGGTCGACTGCGGTGCGAGCGGTGGTGTGCCGGCCGGTCATGCGTGTGCTCCGATCGCAGCGAGGATCTGTCCGGGAGCGACCTGCTCTCCGGGTGAGGCATACAGTTCGAGCACGCGGCCCCCGCGCGGTGCGACCACTTTCGACTCCATCTTCATGGCTTCGACCGACAGGATCGGATCCCCCTCGGCGACGGACGCGCCGACGTCGACGGACAGCTGCCACACGGTCGAGGCGAACGGGGCGTAGACGGGCTCGGCACCCTCGGGAAGCACGATCTCGGCGGATGCGAGCGGGGCCGGCGGCTCGTCCGAGCGCTCGAACTCGCCCGCAAGACGCCAGCGCTCGCGCTCCTCGGAGAAGGCTGCGCTCTGGCGCTCGCGGAATCCGGCGATCGACTCCGCGTTCGCCTCGAGGAACCGCTGGTGCTCCGCGATCGAGAACGTGCCGTCGACGGTCTCGTACCGCCCGCGCCCGGCATCCGTCTCGGCGCGCAGCTCGAGCAGCTCCTCGGCCGAGACCGGGTACCACTCGATGCGATCGAAGAACCGCAGCGCCCACGGATTCTCCTGGAACAGGCCGCCCCGGCGGAAGCGGTTCCAGATCTGCACCGTGCGGCCGACGAACTGGTAGCCACCCGGGCCCTCCATGCCGTAGATGCACATGTACGCGCCGCCGATGCCGACGGAGTTCTCGGCGGTCCACGTGCGCGCCGGGTTGTACTTGGTCGTGACCAGGCGATGGCGCGGGTCGAGGGGTGTGGCGACCGGCGCTCCGAGATACACGTCGCCGAGGCCCAGCACGAGGTAGCTCGCGTCGAACACCGTACGGAACACATCGTCGACGGAGTCGAGTCCGTTGATGCGGCGGATGAACTCGATGTTCCACGGCGTCCACGGCGCATCGCCTCGGACACCGTTCATGTACCGCTCGATCGCCAGGCGCGTGGCCGGATCGTCCCAGCTGAGCGGCAGGCGCACCGTGCGAGAGGGCACGACGAGCTCGCTCGTCGGCGGCACCTCGGCCTCGAGCTCCTGCAGCAGGGCCGCCATCTTCGACGCCGGCAGGATCGACGGGTCGGTGTGCACCTGGAGCGAGCGGATGCCGGGAGTCACGTCGAGCACGCCGGCAGGGGCGTGCTCCGCCAGCGTCTCCTGCAGGGCGTGCACGCGCATCCGCAGCGCGAGGTCGAGCTGCATCGGACCGTACTCGACCAGCACGTTCGAGTCGCCGTCGCGGCGGTAGGTCACCGCCGGGTCGTCGCCGGATGCCTCCTTCCGCGCGTACACGCCGTCGTCTCCGTCGCCGCCATGTGTGATCAGGGTCGGCGACGCACGTCGGTTCACCAGCGCGGGCGCCTCCGCCTCGGCGACCGGCGAGAACCGCACCCGGTCGCCGGGGCGAAGCTGGCCCACCTTCCACAGTTCGCCGCTCGCGACGACCGCGGGGCACACGAATCCGCCGAGGGAGGGACCGTCCGGACCGAGGATGATCGGGGTGTCGCCGGTGAAGTCGATCGCGCCGACCGCGTACGGGGTGTCGTGGATGTTCGAGGGGTGAAGGCCCGCCTCGCCGCCATCAGGGCGCGCCCAGCGGGGCTTGGGCCCGATGAGCCGCACACCGGTGCGGGCCGAGTTCAGGTGCACCTCGTAATCGGTGGCGTAGAAGGCGTCGAGGTCATCGCGCGTGAAGAACTCCGGCGCGCCGTGCGGCCCCTCGGTGACGCCGATCGTCCACGCGTCGGTGAGCGCCGGCCGGCGCTCGGCCGGCGTCGCGTCGCCGAGTGGTGCCGACACGGCGGCGGGGCCGATCGTTCCGGGGCGCAGCACGTCGCCGGCGAGCAGCGCGCGCCCGCCGTGTCCGCCGAATCCGCCGAGCGTGAAGGTCGATGCGCTTCCCAGGTACGCCGGCACGTCGAATCCCCCGCGCAGGGCGAGGTAGGTGCGCAGGCCCGGGCCGGTGGCGGAGCCGATCGCCAGCATCGAACCCGCGGGCACGCGGACCGGTTCCCACAGCGGGATGCGCTCACCGTCGATCGTGTTCATCGCCGCCGCCCCGGTCACGGCGATCACCGCGGCGTGCGAGAACCGCAGCGTGGGCCCCGTGAGCGTGATCTCCAGCCCGGGCGCGCCTTCAGGGTTGCCCACTGCCAGGTTCGCCTCGGCGAGCGAGACCCGATCGAACGGGCCGCTCGGCGGAACGCCGATCTGCCAGTAGCCGACCCGGCCGGGAAGATCCTGCACTGTCGTCATCGCGCCCGGCGCGATCACGTCGATGCGCGGATCGGGGTCCTCTGTCACGTCGAGCGTCGACGTGCTGTGCGTCGCAGCGACGAAGGCGGGGGCATCCGCCAGTGAACGCAGCAGGCCGAGGTTGGTGACGATGCCATCCACATGACTGGCGCCGAGTGCGGTGCCGAGCAGTTCGAGAGCCGCGCGGCGATCGTCGGCGTGCGCGATCACCTTCGCGAGCATCGGGTCGTACGAGGCGGTGACCTCGGTGCCGTCCTCGACCCAGCCGTCCACCCGGACGCCCGCCCTCGGTTCACTGCCCTGCCCCGGGAAGGCGGCGCGGGTGACCAGGCCCGTCGAGGGCAGCGAGTTCCGGCCGGGGTCCTCCGCGTACACGCGCGCCTCGACCGCAACACCGCGCGGCATCCATTCGCGAGAGAACAGGTCGCCGGGAAGCCCTGCGGCGCCGTCCCGCGCGAGCGTCAGCATCATCGCGACCAGATCGACGCCGAACACCTCCTCTGTGACCGGATGCTCGACCTGCAGGCGCGTGTTCACCTCCAGGAAGGACGCCTCCTCGCGCGCCGGATCGTAGACGAACTCCACGGTGCCGGCACTCCGGTACGAGACCGAAGCCGCGAGCTCGCGCGCCGACCGGTGCAGCAGCTCGCGCACGCGATCGGGCAACGCCGGTGCCGGCGCCTCTTCGATGACCTTCTGATTGCGCCGCTGCAGCGAGCAGTCGCGGTCGCCGAAGACCGCGACCCCGCCCTCGCCGTCGCCGAACACCTGCACCTCGACATGACGGGCGGGGCGCACGAAGCGCTCGAGGAAGATCCCCGTCGACCCGAAGCTCGCCGAGGCGAGCGCCGCGACGCGCGCGAACGCGTCGCGGACCTCGGTCGCGCTGAAGCACGCCTGCATGCCGATGCCGCCGCCGCCGCCCGTGGCCTTGACCATGACCGGGTAGCCGATCCCGTCGGCCGCGGCGACCGCCTCGTCGGCGTCGCGCAGGAGGCCGGTGCCCTGCACGAGCGGGACGCCCGCGCGCCGTGCCAGCTCTCGTGCGGTGTGCTTCTCCCCGAACGCGGCGATGTGCTCGGCGGACGGACCGACGAATCCGATGCCGGCCTCCTCGACGGCCGCGGCGAACGTGAGGCTCTCCGACAGGAAGCCGTACCCGGGATGGATCAGCCCGGCCCCGGTCGCGACCGCGGCCTCGAGCACGACATCCGTCCGCAGATACGACTCCTTCGGGGCGGCGGGACCGAGGCGCACCGCCTGATCGGCCTCGCGTACGTGGGGCGCCGCGCGGTCCGCGTCGGAGTAGACGGCGACCGTGCCCATGCCGAGCTCGCGGGCCGAGCGGATGATGCGCCGCGCGATCTCGCCGCGGTTGGCGATGAGGACGGTGTCGCGGGAGAGGGAAGTCATCGGGTCTCCTCGGTGTCACGCGGGTCCACTGTGATCATCCGCAGCGGAGTGGGGTTGAAGTCGTTGCACGGATTGTTCATCTGCGGGCAGTTCGAGACGACGACGAGCACATCGCGCTCGGCGCGCAGCGCCACCCGCTTGCCGGGGGCGCTCATGCCGTCCACGATCCCGAGGCGCCCGTCGGCCTCGACCGGCACGTTCATGAACCAGTTGATGTTCGAGACGAGGTCGCGCGCGCCGAGGCCGTGGATGGCGCCCTCGGTGAGGAAGTTCTCTCGGCACGCGTGCTGGAACGACACGTGATGGCCGTACCTGAGCGTGTTGGATTCCTTGGAGCACGCACCGCCGATCGTGTCGTGACGATCGATCTCGTTCGCGACGACGGTCATCAGCGGCAGCGATTCGTTCGAGAGGAGCACCGAGCCTTCGCGCAGGTAGGCGTTGCCCTGTGCGACCAGCGTGTCGGGGGCGCTGTAGCGGTGAGCGGTGTCGTGCGCGTCGAACACGAGGAAGTCGGCGGACTGGTTGCCGCCGACGTCGACGATCGTGAGCACGTTTCCGGCGGCCACGACAGCCGACCACGACGCGTTGGACGCGACGCGGTCGTCGGCGACGACGCGGCCCGCGACCGCGGCGTCGCTCCAGTCCAGCGGCGAGTCGGGTGCGGCGACAGCGCCGACCGGCACCGCGCTGTCGAGAGGTGCAGTGATTTGGGTGGTCATAGTCCGCATGCCTCCGCATAGTCGAGGGTGTTGAGATACGCCCGGCGCGATTCCGGGGACTCGGCGAACCGCGGATCGTCGGGCAGAGTGGGCGATCCCCGCCACGCGTGCACCCGCAGCGGGCCGCTCCGGTAGCCGGAGGCGGGGTCTACGGGGTGCATCACGTTCGCGATCAGCACGATCAGGGGCATCTCGGCCACGAGCGTGACGGACGTGCCCGCTCCCGCGGACCCGAGCCACTCGACCGCGCCGTCCGCAGCGACGCGCACCCCCTGGAAGAACGAGATGCTCGGCGGCAGGTCGCGCGCGCCGAGCCCGTGCTTCGCGGCGGCCTTCAGGAACAGAGCGCGTCCCGAGGGCGCCGGTCCCTCCGGACGCGCGTCGCCGAATCGAGCGCGGTTCGCGGCATCCGTCGACGTGCCGAACAGGGCGTCGTGACGTCCTGAGGTGTCGTCGACGATCGTGGCGAGAACGCGCCCGTCACCGGAGAGCAGTGGATGCCCCGCCCCCAGGTACGCCTGCCACGGGATCTTGACGGTGTCGGCGGCGTTCAGCCGTTCCCACGGCTCGTGCGCGTTGAACAGGAGCACGTGCGCATTCGCGTCGCCGGTGGGGTCGTCGAACCGCATATGCGTGCCCCGCGCGATGACGCGGTGCGTGTATCCGCCCGGGGCCACCGTCTCACCCCATGTCAGCGACGCCGGGTCGATGCCGCACGGCGCGAACGGGGATGCGGAGGCCGGGAGGTACGGCATCCACTCGCTGGTCAGTCCGCCCTGGGCGCGGGCATCCGCACGCGCGTTGCCTACCGTGTCGGTGGCGCGCTCCTCCGCGCTCATCGCTCGTCCTTGCTCGTGGCGCGTGCGACGAGCACCGTGGCGCCCGGCACGAGCACCGCGGCGGCGGCGAGCTTGATGGCGTCGCCGGCCAGGAACGGGAAGAGACCTGCGTTCGCCGCGTCGCCGAGCGTCATGCCGAGCGAGATCGCCAGCCACGGCACCCCCACTGCGTACACGGCAGCGGATCCGGCGACGAGCGCCGCGACCGTGGGCAGCACTCGGCCCGACGAGTGTTCCACGATGCGACCGACCAGCCATGCGGCGATGACGAAGCCGACGAGATACCCGCCGGTCGCGCCGAGTACGACGTCGATCCCCGACTCGGCGGACGCGAACAGGGGGACGCCCAGCGCGCCGGCCACGAGGTAGACGAGCATCGACGCGGCGCCGCGCATCGACCCCAGCGTGGCGGCGACCAGCAGGACGCTGAAAGTCTGAAGTGTGAACGGCACGGGGTGCAGCGGCACGACGACCTGTGCGGCGACCGCCGTGAGCGCCGCACCGGCGCCCACGAACAAGAGGTCTCCGACCGCCGACCTCGGAACGATGCGATCGATGAGGGATGCCCGCGAGCGCGGGACACTGACAATGGCCATTCCGGAACTCCCTACCCATATCTGTCAACCGACAGGTATCTGAGTATGGAACGGCCCGGTGTCGCCGCGATTGTCGAGACGTTTCCGCCGTGTAACAGCTCGCCCGGGCCTGCAACGCGGAGGGTGGGGTGCCCAGCACGCCCCGCGATAGTCGTTCAGCGAGAGCGACGCCCCCGGGTCGCCTTGACCGCCATCTGCGCCGCGATGAACACGAGGAAGACGGCGAAGAGCACGTTGCCGACGAACGGGTCGACGATCGTCGCGAGCCACGCGCCGAGCGCCGTCGTCGTGCAGGCTGCGAGTCCGACGCACGCCGCCGACACCAGGTCGACGTTGCCACGGCGGACGTTGCCGATCGTCCCGGAGATCGCCGCGGGGATCATCATGAGCAGTGACGTGCCCTTCGCGACGAGGTCGCTGGTGCCGAAGACCATCATCAGCACGGGTACGACGATGATGCCGCCGCCGACCCCGATGAGACCCGAGACCGTGCCGGTCACCACGCCGAGCAGCACGAGGGCGACACCGCTCCCCCACGTGAGCACGAGCTGGGCGTCGCGGGAGGGGATCACCAGGAAGAGGGACACGATGACGGCGGCGAGGAATCCCACGAAGATCCAGCGCAGCGCGGTCTGCGACACCTTCGGGAGGAGCCACGTGCCGATCTGCGCGCCGCCGACAGCACCGGCCGCGATCAGCAGGGCAGGGATCCAGGCCACTGCGTCGTTCAGGCCGTAGGAGATCACACCCACCGTCGCGGTCGGCACGATCGCGGCGAGCGACGTCCCCGCTGCGAGGCGCTGGTCGAAACCGAGGAGCAGCACGAGCAGCGGCACGACGACGGTCCCGCCCCCGACACCGAAGAGGCCTGACAGGAGGCCCGCCAGAAGACCGATCCCGATGCAGATCGCGATCCCGCGGGGAGTGCGTCGCATGATGCGAGCCGAGGTCATGACCTCTCCAATCGTGTGGATCCAATCTCTCCAATATAGGATACGACTGCTCCCGCCCGCAGAGAGGAGCCACTACTGTGGCTGACGTCATCGTCGTCGGACTCGGCCCCGCCGGGATCATCGCGGCACGCGTGCTGGGACGAGCCGGCCTTTCAGTGGTGGCCATTCAGGCCGAGGCTGCTCCGCCCGGACGCGCGCCGCTGGCTGCGCCAGCGCCCACGCTACGCAGCACTTCAGACGACGAGGCGTTGCCGCAGGCCGCGCCACCGGCAGGACTCGACACCGTCGGCGGATCGAAACTGCTCGCCGCTGCGCAGGCGTACAGGCTGGACGACTGGTCGTTCGAGATGCGGTCCGCGACCGAGCGCCGCTACGGCCCGCTTCCCCCCGACTCCGATGTGGTGGACTGGCCCATCAGCGCCGCGGAACTCGCGCCGTGGTACGACATCGTCGAGGACGCCGTCGATGCGGCCCCGAGACCCGCCACCGCGTGGACCGATCGGATGAGCCTCGCTGCCGCAGGCCTCGGCTGGGAGCCGTTCGCGGCTCCCGCTGCAGCATCCCCCGACGCGGCCCCGCTTCTCGTCGGCAGCGATGTCGAGGTCGTGCGCGCAACCGTGACCGCGATCCTGCGGGGATCGACGGGTGAGGTCACCGGCGTCGAGTACGTCGACGGGGCCGGTGACCTGCGCACTCGCGCCTGCGGCGCGGTCGTGGTCGCAGCATCCGTCGTCCCGAGCATCCGCCTCCTGCTTCTGTCCGGCCTCAGCGCCGATGGGCGCGTCGGTCGCTGGTTCCTGTCCCACAACGCGTTCGTCGTGCATGGAGACTTCGCGGGCATCGACCTCCGCCGCCGCGATGCTGGCCCGGCGAGCGCCGTCGCGGTCTCGGAGTTCGAGGGCGACCGGTTCGACCACTCCGGCCTCGGGTTCCTGGGCGGATCGCTGCTGCAGGCCGCGATGACCGGCCCGTGGTCTGCGCAGCGCCTCGACGCGGCCGCCGAGGGACTCTCGCGACGGACGACCGGTGGCGCGGATGCCGCGACCTGGGTCCGCGCGCACCATCGATCGATCGGCACGGTCTGGGCCCAGCCCGATCAGCTCCCCCGGGCCGACAACGTGGTCGACCTCGACCCGGTGCACCGCGATCCTTCGGGCCGCCCGGTCGCGCGGATCACGTTCTCGCTGGCCGGCGACGACCGGCGACGCTGGGAGTTCCTCGCCACGCGTGCGGCCGAGTGGCTTCGCAACGCCGGGGCCCGAACGACATGGCGTCCACCTCTGCAGGCACAGCCGCTGGGCACCCATCTGTACGGCGGCGTGCGCATGGGACAGGATCCTGTGGAATCGGCGGTCGATTCGTTCGGACGGTTCCACGGCGTGCCCGGCCTCGTCGTCGTGGGGTCGTCGACCTTCCCGTCGACGGGCGGACGCGGTCCGGTCGAGACGATCGAGGCGCTCTCGTGGCGGGCTGCGTCCCGGCTCGCCGACGACCTCCGCTGAGGCGCCCCTCCCTCAGCGGGCCTCGATGACGTCGCGCCACGGCTGCCACTCGGGGTCGTGCCCCGGCCAGACCTCGATCTCCGCACGTGCATCGAGATCGGCGAGGCGCCGGATCGCCGCCTCGGCGCGGACCTCGTCCTCCCTGGCTGCTGTAGACCCCGTGGGGAGGCGCCGGTCGATGTTCGCACGCAGGTCCGCCGCGTCACCCGCGAGGACGACGGTGCGCCCGGGCAGGTCGACGACGAACGACTGGTGGCCGGGCGTGTGGCCCGCGGTGTCGATCGCCGTCAGCCCGGGCGCCATCTCGACGTCGCCGTCGAGGAGCGCGATCGTCAGCTGGGGATGGTCGAAGTCCTCGCGGAAGAGGAAGGCGGCGCGCTCGGAGTCGGCTGAGCACACGTGCTCCCATTCGCGTCGCTGCATGAGCAGCGGCTGCTCTCGCCGCAGCAGGCGCGCGGCGCCGGTGTGGTCCAAGTGCGCGTGGGAGATCGCCGCGGCGGCGAGGTCGCGCCAGTCGAGGCCGGCCTCGGCGACCTGGTCGACGAGCGGATCGCCCGGCGGCACGATCGGCAGATAGTTCTCGTAGTCGAAGCTCGCCGCTCGGCGGACGGGATCGCGCACCCGCGACGGATCGAACCCGCCGTCCAGCAGCACCCAGCCTCGGTCGAAGACCACAGCCGCGGCCGTCACCGGTTCCATCAAGTGACGGAACCGGCTCCCGCCGCGCACGGAGATCGCCTCGCAGATCGGCTCGAAGCCGAGCACGAGCGGCACGATGCGCTGCGGTCGCCCCTTGAGGGCGAGCGGGGCGGAGTCCGTCCACTCGACCACGGCCGTCACGACAGGGCGCTCCGATAGGCACGCCAGCCGCCGTGCTCGGTGATGTCCGCGGCTCCCTCCAGGGCGACGGCCTCGCACAGGAATCCTGTGATCGTGCGGCCGTCCTCGAGACGGACCGGCCCCACGCCCATCGGCTGCGGAAGGGCGGCGACGAATCGGGCGAAGCCCGCGGCCGGCAGCTGCCACACCTCCCCGGCGATCCGTGCCCCGCTCGTCGACGATCGAGCGAGTCCGGGCTTGGCGGGCACCGTGGGGAGCGCGAACAGACGATACTCGGCAGCGGTGCGCACGTCGGCGACGAACGAACCGCCCGCGTCGACGAGCTGCGGGTTGAGCGGCTGACCGCGCAAGTGCGCCCCGACGACGAGCAGCTCGAGATCGGGAGCGGCGATGCGCTCCGCCAGCTGCGCGAGCGTTCGATCGGCGAACGGCGCCCCCGTCAGGATGACACCGAACGGCAACCCGCCGACGAAGCCGGCCGGAACCGCCAGGGAGCTCATGTCGAGCAGATTGGCGAAGTTCGTGTAGCGGCCCATGCGGCTGTTCACTGCGACCGGGTCGGCCGCGACCTCGGCGAGGGTGGGGTGACCTGTCGTGGTGGGAGTGAGCAGGGCCACCGCATCGCCCAGACGCCGGCGCCCTTCGAGGCCGAGACGCTCGAGCCTTTCACGGTCGCGGAAGTAGTCGGCGGCGCGCGCCTCCGCTCCGGACAGGATGATGCCGGCCACCGTGGGATCGAGGTCCGTGCCGATCAGGTCGCGGTGCGCGTCGATGAAGTCGCCCACCGCCGCCGTCCGCTCGGCCACGAACGCGCCGCCGTACAGCAGTGCCGCGGCCTCGAGGAGCGGCGCGATGTCGACCTCGACGATCGTGGCTCCGGATGCCGCGACGCGGCGCACGACGGCGGCGAACGCGTCCGCCCAGCCCTCGGCGAGACCCTCGAGGTGCTCCGCGGTCGGCACCGCGACGATCGGCGCGGCATCCAGCGGGGGTGCCGGACGGTCGATGCGGGCCAGCGGGTCCACGCCATCAGGACCCGACATCAGCTCGGCGGCACGGCGTGCCGTGGCGAGGTCGCGCGCGAACACGGTGACGCAGTCGAGGGTGCGGCACGCGGGCACGACACCCGTCGTCGGCACGAGCCCGATCGTGGGCTTCACCCCGACGATGCCGTTGAGAGCTGCGGGCACGCGCCCCGATCCAGCCGTGTCGGTGCCGAGCGCGAGGTCGGCGATGCCCAACGCGACGGCGACGGCCGAGCCGGAGCTCGATCCGCCCGAGATGCGCTCCGGGTCCCACGCGTTGCGCACGGCGCCGAACGGGCTCCGCGTGCCGACGAGACCGGTCGCGAACTGATCGAGGTTCGTCTTGCCCAGCACGACGGCACCGGCCCGCCGCAGGCGCGCGACCGCCGGCGAGTCCTCCGTCGGGCTGTACGCGAAGGTGCGGCTGCCCGCCGTCGTCTCGAGCCCGGCGACATCGATGTTGTCCTTCACGGCGACCACGACGCCCGCCAGCGGCAGCTGCTCCCCCGATGCGACGCGCGCGTCGATCTCGGCCGCGTCGGCCGCGGCATCCGCCTCGCCGCGGAGCGAGATCCAGATCTCCGGCCGCTCCACCTCCGCCAGACGCGCGTACGCCGCGCGCACGCGGGCGACGGCGCTCATGCCCCACCCCGCGTGACGATCATGCGCAGCGGAGTGCAAGAGAAGTCGTGGCACGGAATGTTCATCTGCATGCGGGGTCCGTTCTCTGGTAACGACATCCGTTGAGGATCCATTATGCATTGTTTAGGATCCAATCATGACGCATTCATACAATCCCGCCGAGATCGACGTCGCCGACCTCGAAGCGAAGCCCCTGGCACCCCCGTCCGCCGAGCCCTTGTCGGGCGAGATCATCACCCGCTCGAAGGTCGAGTTCGCCAACGACGAGCGGACCATCATCTCGGGCACATGGGAGAGCGATCCCGGCACGTCGCGGTGGGAGTTCCTCACCCGCGCCGAGATCATCCATCTTCTCGAAGGCGCAATGACCGTCCAGCGTGACGGCGAGGACGCCGTCCAGCTCACACCGGGCAGCGTCGCGTACTTCCCCCTCGGCTGGACCGGCGTCTGGACGGTGACCGAGCCGGTGCGCAAGTTCTACGTCGTCTACAAGTGACCGCGAGGGGCGTCGCGCCGGCGTGGCGCCCCTCCCCTCACCAGCGGCGCAGCCGCTTCGCCGGCAGAAGGTCAGAGACCTTCATCCGCACGATGTCGTCTCCGCGCGTGACCCACACTCCGGAGCCCGGCCAATAGTCGGTCAGCAGCTCGGCACACACCCCGCACGGCTCGATCACGTGGGTCGTTCCCTCGACGCGCCGC
Organism: Microbacterium sp. LMI12-1-1.1; assembly: GCF_040676455.1. Taxonomy (NCBI): domain Bacteria; kingdom Bacillati; phylum Actinomycetota; class Actinomycetes; order Micrococcales; family Microbacteriaceae; genus Microbacterium; species Microbacterium sp. LMI12-1-1.1. The sequence goes on from NZ_JBEGIA010000016.1 coordinate 663,934, forward strand.
AGGACACTCACGATCGAGATCACTTCGGTGCTCGCGGACACGCCGCGGGCGAAGACGAGCCCCGCCGCGACGCCCTCCGCACACACGCTGCTGCGCCGGGCCGAGCCGTCCACGTGCACCCCGAGGTGCACAGCGCCGTCGGCGGTGCGCATCGCGGCGACCACCTCGTGTCGCCCAGGGACGTAGACGCCGTCGAGCAGCGCGATCGCGGCCTCGAGGAGCTCCGCATCGGCGTCGCCCATCGCGTCGGGGCGGCGGGCGGGCGGTCGCGCGGCGGCGTCGGACACCTCAGCCCCCGATGCGCAGGATGCGGGCGTAGTTGCCGCCTTCGACCAGCGCGCGGTCGGCGGCATCCGGAATCGCCTTCGAGATCTTGAGCCGCTCGATGTCGAAGTCGGATCCGGGCCATTCGGTGCCCATCAGGATCTTCTCGCCACCCAGGCGGGCGTACGCGCGTTTCACGTCGGCCATCAGCGTGGCAGACGTCTCGAGGTACACGTTCTCGCGGCGCTCGGCGACGATGATCGCCTCGGGAACGTTCCAGACCGCACCCATGTGGGCGATGATCGTGGGCACATCGGGGTGATCCTTGGCGATCTCCTCGATCGCGAAGGGCGCGCAGAACGCATCGTCCAGAGCGTTGATGATGATCGTCATCCCGAGCTCCGCACACAGCCGGAAGACCGGATCGAGCAGGCCGTGGTCTGCGACGTGATACCCGTGCATGCTCGGGTGCAGCTTGAGTCCGCGGATTCCGGCGGCGTTCATGCGCCGGATCTCGTCCAGTGCATCGTCGGCCTGCGGCATGACCTGCCCGAAGCCGATGAACCTCTCGGGGTAGGCGTCCTGGAGGCCGATGATGAAGTCATTCTCGATGCGCTGCGCGAGCGAGCACACCATCGCCATGTCGATGCCCGCCGCGTCCATCCGGGTGAGGATCCGATCCGGGTCGAACGGCGTGTAGGCGGGAGGCTCTTCACCGGGGCGGGCGCCGGTCAGATAATCGGACCGCCCCCGCACGTCCTGTGTCGTGTTGTACGCGTCGATGATCATGCGTCGCCCTTCAGGTCACTGGGAATGGATCCACTTTACGGTTTATAGGATACATTCCGGAGGCGGGAAGGGGAACATGACGCTCGCGCGGGACATCACGAGGACCCTTCCGTTCTGGGTCGTGTTCAGTGTCGCCGCCCTGGGCGCCATCTCCAACTCCGCTGTGACTCGATCCCAGCGAGAGCGAAGCGCTCCAGGGTAACGGGATACACTTTCCTCAACAATGCATCCAATTCAGCCCGGCCGGAGGAAGACATGACCGACGCCATCGACATCAACATCCCCATCCACGGCGACATGCTGCACTGGGGCCGCCGCCCCACGTACGAGATGGTCGAGCAGATCGCCGACGGGTACCCGTCCGATGTCTCCCGCTGGCTGATCGGCGCCCACACGGGTACGCACGTCGACGCGCCCTCGCACTTCGTCCCGGGCGCGGCGACCGTCGACCAGATCTCCCTCGAGAGCGTCGTCGGACCCGCGCGCGTGCTCGATCTCCGCCACGTCGTCGAGGAGATCACCGCCGAAGACCTCGCGGCGGCCGGCGCAGCGGGCGCCGAGCGGGTGCTGTTCCGCACCCGCAACTCCACCGACGCGCTGACCAGACCCGAGAAGTCCGAGACATGGGTCGGCCTCGGCCCGACCGGAGCCCAATGGCTCGTCGACCACGGGGTCTGCTTCGCCGGCAACGACTACATGACGATCGAGGCACCGGCCAACACCGAGGAGTGGCCGACGCATGTGATCCTCTGCACCGCAGGTGTCGTGATCCTGGAGAACGCCGACCTCGCCGAGGTCGAGCCCGGCGATTACCTGATGGTCTGCCAGCCGGTGCCGTTCGAAGGACGTGAGGCGGCGCCGGCACCGACGGTGCTGCTTCCTCTCCGTTGATGCGGAGTGGCGGATTCAAATTGGATCCGATATTGTCTGCATCGTATCCACAAGAGAGGCGTGCCATGCACATCGTCCTGGTCCACGGTATGGGCGGTTCCGATTTCGACTGGAGCGCCGTCGCTCCGCTGCTCGAGTCCGCAGGCTTCGGCGTCTCGGTCGCCGACAATCCCTCGCAGTCCCTCGACGACGACATCGCCGCGGTGCGCGCTCTGATCGACGCCGCCGACGACGACGTCCTCCTCGTGGGGCACTCGTACGGCGGCGCCGTCATCACCAACGCCGGCCGCCACGACCGCGTCCGCGGCGTCGTCTACATCGCCGCGTTCGCTCCGGACGAGGGCGAGACGGTCAACGGGATCGTGACCCGCTACGAGCCCGCCGAGGTCGCGCGGTTCATGACGCGAGGGCCGGACGGAGAGTGGATCGGCATCGAGAGCGACGAAGCCCGCCAGGCGCTTTCCTGGGATGTGCCCGAGGATGTGATGCAGGCGCGCAGCACGCGACGCCGCGCGAGCGCGGACGCGATCTTCACCCAGCCCACGGGGGTGCCCGCGTGGGCGAGCAAGCCCGCCTGGTACATGATCGCGACGCTCGACAAGCACCTCCGCCCCGAGGCGCAGCGCGACATGGCTGCGCGAGCGGACGCCACGATCGAAGAGGTCGCGACCAGCCACTCTGTGCCGCTCGCGGCGCCCGGGGCCGTCAGTTCGTTCGTCTCGCGCGCGGCGGTCGCACTCGCGCCGGTGTGAGCGGCGCCGTTCGCGTCGTCTGATGCACGGCGCCGAGGGAGCGCCGCCTCAGCCGGACCGCCGGTCGTGGTCGACGACCACCCTCCCGGACTGCATCACCATGCGCACTGCACCGGGTTCGGCGAGCCGCTCGATCGCAACCAGCGGATCGGCATCCGTCACGACGAGATCCGCTATCTTGCCGGCCACCACGGATCCGACGCGATCACCGACTCCGAGCAGGTCCGCACCCACCGCCGTGCCGGCACGGATCGCCCCGATCGGCTCCAGTCCGGCCCCAACGAGCCACGCCAGCTCCCGGAGGTTCGCGCCGTGCGGAACGACCCCCGCGTCGGTGCCGAGCGCGACGGGCACCCCTGCGGCGATCGCGCGTCGCACCGAGTCCATGCCCCGTTCACGCATCCGCTCGCGCTCGCGCCGTCGCTCGGGCGCGACCTGCGGACCGATCTCGCGCATGAGGGTGCTCAGCGTCGGCACCAGCACGGTGCCGCGATCGGCCATGAGCTCGATCGTGTCTGCCGACAGGTCGTAGCCGTGCTCGATGCTTCCCGCGCCGCCGAGCACGGCGGCGCGCGCCGCGGCGTCGGTGAGTGCGTGTGCGGTCACCGGGCGCCGCCCGCGTTCTTCGGCGAGGCGGCAGATCAGGCGCACCTGCTCCTCAGTGATGCCCACGTCCTCCGGCTCGTCGGTCGGCGATCCCGATCCGCCCGATGTCGACACCTTGATCGCATCGGCTCCCATGCGGATCAGCCGCCGCACCGTGCGGATGACGTCCTCGTCGGTGTCGACGAGGCCGGGCTCGGGCATCCCTGCGCGCACCGCCCACGCGGGCAGGCTCCCGTTCGGGAGGAACGGGTCGGCGTGGCCCCCTGTCGGCGACAGCATCGCGATCGCCAGGTGCAGCCGCGGCCCCATCGCGGTCCCGTTCTGGACCGCGAGCCGATAGCCGGGCGTGAGTCCGTCGAGGTCGCGCGCCGTCGTGACGCCCGCCTCGAGCGTGGCGCGCAGCTGGGCCGCGATCTCGAGCACGGCCTCCTCGGGGAACCAGGCACGCTGCTGCTCGGCCGGCGCCGGGACCATCGCGAGATGCACGTGCACGTCCACGAAGCCGGGCAGGAGCCACATGCCGGAGAGATCGACGATGCGACCCGCGCCGTCCGCGGCGGGCGCACGCATCGGGCCTGCGTACTCCACGACGCCGTCGTGGACGACGACCTCGGAATCGGGCACCGGGGTCGCCGCCTCGCCGTCGATCAGCGTCGCACCACGGAACGTGGTCCTCCCCTGCGCGACCGGGGTGAGGGGCAGCCGTGCGTGTGCGCGCACCACCGCTCAGCTCACGAGGGCGAAGCCGGGCGAGCCCGGGTCGGCGTCGAGCAGTCGGCGCGTGTACCAGTGCTGCGGATCGGCGTAGATCTGCTCGACCGGACCGGATTCGACGACACGCCCCTGATAGAGCACCACGACCTCGTCGCTCACCCGCTGCACGACTGCGAGGTTGTGCGAGATGAACAGCACGGTGATGCCCAGCGTCTCCTTGATCTCAGCGAGCAGGTCGAGGATCTGCGCCTGCACCGAGACGTCGAGCGCCGACGTGATCTCGTCGGCGATCACGACGTCCGGCTCGATCACCAGGCCGCGCGCGATCGCGATGCGCTGGCGCTGTCCGCCCGAGAACTCGTGGGGGTAGCGATGCATCATCTCGGGCTGCAGACCCACCAGCTTCAGCCACGAGGCGATCTTCTCCTCGTGCCGGGCGACCCGTGCGCGTGCCGGGTCGATGGCCTCGGCGAGAGTCTGCGCGATGGTGCGTCGCGGGGACAGCGACGAGTAGGGGTCCTGCGGGATCATCTGCGTGCGCCGGCGATGCCGCCGGAGCGTGGCCCTGTGGCGCGCCGTCAGGTCGTCGCCGTCGACGACGACGTGTCCGGCCGAGGGACGCACCTCGCCGACGAGGACCTTGGCGAGCGTCGACTTGCCCGATCCCGACTCGCCGACGATCCCGACCGTGCTGCCGCGCTCGACCGCGAGATCCACTCCGTGCAGCACCTGCACGGATCCGAATGAGACGTCGAGTCCGCGGACATCGACCATGGGCCCGGTCATACGCCGACCTCCTTCTGAACACGCCGGTCCGGCAGCGACACGACTGGGGTCGCCGCGAGAAGACGCTTCGTGTAGGGATGCTTCACCATCGCGTCCGTGAGATGCGTCGTGTCGTCGATCTGCTCGACGATCTCGCCGTCCTTGAGGACGAGCACACGATCGCACAGCGCCCGCACCACGCCGAGATCGTGCGAGATGAACAGGATCGCGGTGCCTGACTCGGTGTTCATGCGCTTGAGCACCGTCAGCACCTCGCGCTGCACCGTCACGTCCAGCGCGGTGGTCGGCTCGTCCGCGATCAAGAGATCTGGGTCGGGGCTCATGGCGGACGCGATCATCGCCCGCTGCTTCATGCCGCCCGACAGCTGGTGGGGGTACTGGCGGAGCCGTCCCTCGGGATCGGTGAGCCGTACAGAGCGGAAGCCCGACAGCAGCTTCGCGGTCGCTTCTCGACGTGTGTGCCCCAGGCGCAGGCGCAGGACGTCGGTGAGCTGATTGCCCAGCAGCAGTGCCGGGTTCAGCGACGTGCCGGGGTCCTGATAGACGAGCCCGATGCTCGAGGCGAGCTTGCGGTCGGAGACCTTGCCGAGCAGATCGGTGCCGGCAAGCTCGAGCCGTCGCGCGGAGGCGGAGAGCCCTTCGCCCAGCAGCCTTGCGACCACCGAGGCGGTGAGCGACTTGCCTGAACCCGACTCGCCGACGATGCCGAGCACCTCACCGCGGCGGATCGTGAACGACACGTCCGAGACGAGCTCGCGGCCGCTGGACTCGTGGGTGACGGTGATGCCCTCCGCGACCAGGACGGCGTCCGACGGCACGGGCGCCGAGGACGGCGGCTCGGCGGAGCGCACGAGTCGCGCCTGGGTGCTGTTCGAGCGCGGGTTGGCCGCCGCCGCAAGACCGTCGCCGACGAGCAGCGCGGCCAGCGACGTGAAGGTCAGGGCGACGGCGGGGCCGACGATCACAATCGGGTTCACCATGATCTTGCTGAGCCCCTCGTTGAGGAGCGTGCCCCAGTCGAACGCCGGCGACTGGGCGCCGAGCCCGAGGAACGAGAGGCCTGAGATCTCGACCAGGGTGCCGGCGAAGGCGCCGGCGATGAGGATGAGCGTGGGCTCGGCCATGTTCGGCAGCACGTGCCTCGTCGCGACGCGCAGCGTGGGGACGCCCATCAGGCGTGCCGTGGTGACGTACTCGCTCGTCGAGATGCGCGCAGCCAGGTTCGCCGTGAGCCGGGCGAACCCAGCGGTGTTGGCGACCGCGATGGCGATGACGACCTGCACGATGCCCTGCCCGAGGATCGCGGCGATGATGATAGCGACCAGCATGGTCGGATAGCTCACCGCGAACTCGATGCACCGCAGCCCGAACTCGCGCACCCGCCGGGGCGCCAGCCAGATCGCCACGCCGACCGCGATTCCGGCGAACGCCGCCAGCCCGGTGGCGATGACCGCCATCAGCACCGTCGGTCGGGTGGCGACCAGTGTGCGCGCGAGCATGTCGCGTCCGAGCGTGTCGGTGCCGAGCGGGTGCTCGGGCGTGGAGCCGGAGTTGGGTGGGCCGCTGCCGAGCCCGGTCGCCTGGTCGGCGAGGAAGATGGGGGCGAAGATCGCCACGAGGGCGATGATGGCCAGCATCGCCAGACCGGCGATGAGCCCTCCGTTCCACGCGAAGGCGCGGGGTCGCGCGGATTCTGCCGTCTGCACGGCTGAGGTGGTCGCGGACACGTTCAGTCCCCCAGGGTTCGCGGGTCGATGATCCCGAGGATCACGTCGATGAGGAGCGTGATGACGAGCGAGATCACGCCGATGACGAAGACCGCCGCACGGATCACGGGATAGTCCTTGTCGATCGATATGGCCTGCACGATGACGCCTCCGAGGCCCGGCCAGGCGAACACCGCCTCGGTGATCAGCGCCGATCCCAGCAGCGCCGTGAGGATGATGCCCGACAGTGTCAGTGCCGTCGTGAGCAGATTCGGAAGCATGTGCTTCGCGTAGAGGGCGAGCGCGGGAAGCCGCCAGCCGCGGGCGGTGCGCATGTAGTCCTGCTCGAGGATCACCGCCGCCTCGCGCCGCACCACGCGGGCTACCGCGCAGGCGCCGCCGAGCGTGAGCGAGAGCACCGGCAGGATCGCCGCCTGGCTGAGGTCATAAGCCTGCGAGTACGCCGGCGGGAGTGCGCGGAGCCAGACCGCGAAGACGACGACGAGGGCCGTCGCCTGCACGTAGACCGGCACCGAGGAGATGAACCCGGTCACGACGTTGAAGGATGTGCCGAGGACGCGGCGACGGTCTCCGCGCGTCGCCACACCGACCGCCATGCCCGCGGCGATGCCGACAACGAGGAGCAGCAGAACCGCGGGGATGGTGATGGCGAGGGTGTAGGGCACGGCCGCCATCACCACCTCGAGCGCGGGGACGCGGAACCGGTAGGAGTCGCCGAAGTCGCCCTGGACGACGCCGATCATGTAGTTCGCGAACTGGACCGGGATCGGCTGGTCGAGGCTGAGCTGCGTGCGCACCATCTCGACCTGGGCGAGGGTGGCGTTCTCGCCCGCGATCGCGGTGGCCGGATCGCCGGGGATCAGCTGCACGATCAGGAAGGTGATCACCACGAGCAGGGTGACATTGACGATGAGCCCCGCCGCCCGGCGCAGCAGGAACCGGCGCCAGGCTCCGGCCAGCGAGGCCGCGCGGGTTCCGCCGCCCGGGTCTGGGCTGTCGGGGCCGTCGGCGTGGATGGGTGGGCCGCCCGGGCCGGTCGGCATGGAGGTCACGATGGGGATGATGCTCATGTTCGAGTCTCCTGTTTGTTCCGGCCCGGGCAGCTCGTCACGGTCAACCCGTGATGCGCACCGCCGACGGGTCCCAGTATCCGTTGAACACGTAGGCGGCGAAGCCGGGACGGGTCACATACCGGTGAGTGTCCGTGATGAGCGGCATCATGTCCACCCGCTCGAGGATCGTCTCCTGGGCCGACTCGAACGCGGCGCACTGCTCGTCGGCGTCGGCCGACTCCATCGCCTCGGCGAAGAAGGCGGCGCCCTCCGCGTTCTCGGCGCCGACCACGTTGGTGCCGCCCTGCGGGTAGGTCGGGCCGAGGTAGCGGGCGATCGACAGGTGGATCAGGCCGGGGCCGGCATTCTCCGCCGCGACCGCGACATCCCAGTTCTGCGGCTCGGTGCGCATCTGCGACGACCACTCGGCGGGATCCGGAGCGGACACCTCGACCGTGGCGCCGGCGGCGCGGAGAGATTCTGCAAGGTAGTCGGCCGCAGGATCCCAGTTGCTCATGATGAGGAGCCGGATGGTCTGGCCCGCCAGCTCTGCGGACGCGACCTCCGGGTCGTAGCTCTGCAGCAGTGAGGGATCCTCGAGCGCGCACGAGTACCCGGCCGAGTTGACCGTGTACTGCGTCTCACCGAGGCCGTCGAGGCCGGCGTCGTTGAACCCCTGCGGGTCGATCGCCTGTGCGACGGCGGTGCGAAGCTCCTGGTTCCCCTCGAAGATCGAGCCCGAACCGGGCGTCTGGTTGAACACGAGGTTGTACGCCGAGCTGGCGAACGTCACCGTGCTGAAGCCCTCCTCGTCGGCGAATCGCAGGGCATTCGAGTCGTAGAAGCGCGCGCCGTCGATGCCGCCGGAATCGAGCAGGTTCGCGCTCGTGTTGCCGTCGGGCTGCACGGTGTAGTTGAGGGTCTTCGCAGGGGTCCCCTCGACGCTCGTCCATGCCGGCCACGCGTCGTAGTCGTCGCGCAGGGTGAAGCTCACACTGACGCCGGGCTGCTGCTCGGTGAGAAGGTAGGGCCCCGAGAACGCGCCCTCGACGCTTCCGGCCGCCAGACCCTCCGGGTCCTCGATCCCGGCAGGGCAGATCACGCCGAGCCCCGGCTGCGAGACTCCGCCGAGCAGCTGCGAGTACGGCTCGCTGAGGGTGATCTGCAGTGTCCCCGCTTCGTCGTCGGCGGTGAAGGTGGGCGATCCGGAACCGAAGGCCTGGTTCTTCCACGTCACGGCTGCGGCGTCCTCGAGTCCGACGAGGTACTCGAACGAGCCCGCGACGACGCTCGGCGTGATCGCCGTACCGTCGGCGCACGTGGCGTCGTCGCGCAGCGTGAACGTGTAGTCGGAGGAGGAAGCGGACTCCCACTCCGTCGCAAGGCCGCCGATGAGCCCGTCCTCCCCCGCGCGCAGCAGGGTGTCGAAGCCGAGCCGCGCGTTCTGCAGGTCGGAGGTCGCGGAGGCCAGCGCCGGATTGAACGTCGCCGGCGCGTACCAGAGCTCGAGGTTGATGGTGTCGGTCTCAGCGACCGGGGCGCCGTCGGCGTTGCTCGCGGCACAGCCCGCGAGCGCCATGCCGACGACCGCGACGAGCGCGGCTCCGGCGAGCGATTTCTTGTTGCGCATGCTCATTCCTCTCAGGACTTCAATGACTTCGGGTGCGTCGGCGTCGGGTCGGCGCCTCTCGGGAGCAGGGAGCGGGTGACGCTGCTCAGGAAGAATCGTACGGTGTGGATCCAATCTAGCGATTTACGCATCCAATCTTGTTTCTGTCGGGTTACATTCCACAGTGAGATCCACGCGAGCGCGCCGAAGGAGGGCCTGCCGCCCGCGTGCCCGCGCAGCGCTACCATGTGGGACCGCCAGAGGGCGCGGCGAGTCGCGAACGATGGGCGAGTCGGCCGCGTGAGGCAGGATTCGCGAGCGTCCCGACCGCCGAGAGCCGACGAGCACGGGTGCATACGCGCATTCGGAACGCTCCTTCGCGTCGAGGATCCATCATGGATCCAATCTATTCTCTTATGGATCCGTTTGAATGTCGAGAGTGTTTCCGCAGCGTTTCATCACACCGGGAATCCGACGACCACTTCCTGAACCCACGACATCACGGCCACGCCGGCCGCGGCAGCTGGTCCCATGGCGTCCGGCGACTCGCCGCCGGCGGCCAGCCGCACGTCGCCGACCACTCCGTCGAACGGCAGCTCGGGCCGGACGCCATCGAACAGCGAACGACAGCCCCACAGCAGCGGACCGCGTGATGCCACACCGGGCACGCCGACCCGGACGCCCGCCGTGTCCACCTCGCTTCCGGCCGCCGCATACTCAGGCTGCACGCTCACCTCGAGCCGTCCCGGCCCACCCGGAATGCGCGCGACGACCCGGTAGCGCCGGTCGGCGTCGAGTCCGCTCGCCGAGGTGACGGCGACGGGGCCGTGCCGCGTGCCGACGACGAGCGACACCCGGCCCGACGGGTCGAGTCCGACCGACCAGCCGGCCGCGTGCTCCGCGCACGCCAGCGCGACCTGGGCGCCTCGCCCGGCATCCCCCGGACGCGCCGCGGCGAGCAGGAGGGAGACCGTCAGCCCTGCCGCCCCCAGCGCCGGCACGCGATCGATCCGCGCATAGGCGGACAGGGCGGGCGCCGACACGATCCGCGGCTGCGACATCTCCTCCATCGCCGTCTTCTCCATCCCGCTCCCCTTGACCTCTGCCAAACGATCGCCGAATCCTTGGTTGGATCCACATCGTCGTGAATGCATCCAATTCTATTTACAACGGATCCGTCAAGGTAGGCTGATCCTCAACCACTCCGACAGAGGACAGGACGTCATGTCGACACCGGAACAGCGCGCCCGCGAACTCGGACTCGAGATCCCCGACTACACCGACCCGCCGTACGGCGGCCGCTACGGAAGCGGACTCAAGGCCTTCCACCGCACCGGCGACCTCGTCGAGCTGAGCGGGATCACGCCCGAGGACCGCGCAGGAAATCGACGGCATCCCGGAGTCGTCGGCGCCGACATCAGCGTGGCGCAGGCGCGCGAGGCTGCCGTCCTGACCGCGACCCAGGCTCTCGGGCTGATCCGCCTCGCAGTCGGATCGCTCGACAACGTCGCCGGGCTCTCGCGCGCGCTCTGCTTCATGCGGACGACTCCGGAGTTCGACCGGCTGCACGAGGTCGCCGCCGGGGCCACCGAGCTGTTCCTCGACGTCTTCGGACCCGAGGTCGGATCGGTGGGCCGCGCATCGGTCGGAGTCACCAGCCTCTCGCGGCACAACTGCTTCGAACTGTGGCTGAGCTTCGAGGCCGTTCCCGCCGGCAGCTGAGTTCGCGATCGCATACGCACGCCGCCCGGCGCCGATCTGCGTGATCGGCGGCGGGCGGCGGCACGTGGACTAGGACTGCGGGTGGCGCGCGGTGAGCCCGAGTACCCGTTCGAATCCGGCAGTATGCGAGAGCAGATCGAACTCGCCACGATTTCGGCCGACCACCTGCATGCCGACCGGAAGCCCGCCGCTGAAACCGGCGGGAGTGACCACGACCGGGTGCGCCGTCACCGTGATGCGGTTGGCGAGCATCTGCCAGCGAAAGTAGCGGTCGTACTCGACGTCCCCGACCCGGCGCACCCACTCATCCTCGGCCGGTGGGGCGACCACGGGCGTGGCCGGCGTGACGATGACGTCGACGTCGTCGAACAGACGCTCGGTACGGCGGTAGACATCGGTGCGGACGGCGAGCGCGTCGGCGAGATCGGATGCCGTCACCCGCTCGCCCTGGCGGATGTTGCGCAGCAGATCCGGGCGCAGACGCTCGGGGTGGGCTTGCGCTTCGCCGCGATACGAAGCGTAGAAGTTGAACATCTCGATGGTCTCCCACGCCCGCTCGGCACCGGAAAGCGCCTCGTCGAGGTCGAGATCGACCACGTCGTAGCCGGCGTCGACGAGAGCGGCACGGGCGTCGCGCAGAACGGCCGCGACCTCGGTGCTGATCGGCACGCCTGCGGCGTCCGGATTCCACCCGACCCGTACTCCGTTCGGCCCGTCGGCGACCACGTCGGCGAAGTGCGCCGCGTCCTCGGCGATCGACATGGGTGCCATCGGGTCGGCGCCGGCCATACCCGCCAGCAGCAGCGCGACGTCGTCACTGGAGCGGGCCATCGGCCCCAGTACGCCGTGCGCGGTCCACCCGTTGCCGAGGCGACCGCTCGCGACACGGCCGGGCGTCGGCCGCATTCCGACGACGTTGCAGAACGAGGCCGGGTAGCGCAGGCTCCCTCCGCTGTCCGAACCGTCTGCGATCGGGAGCATGCCGGCGGCGAGCGCCGCCCCCGCTCCGCCGCTCGATCCGCCGGCATGCCTCGAGAGGTCCCATGGGTTGCGGCACACGTCGTGCACCGCGCTGAACGTCAGCGTGCCCAGACCGCCCTCGGGGGTGTTGGTCTTGCCGATGATGATCGCGCCGTTGCGCCGCATGCGCCCGACCATCATCGCGTCGGCGGTCGCGGGAGCGGCGTCGGCGTACACCGCCGAGCCGTGGGTGGTCGGCAGCCCTTCGACGTCGAGCAGGTCCTTCACCGCGGTCGGCAGCCCGTGCAGCACGCCCACCTCGTCCCCGCGGGCGACCGCCGCATCGGCCTCGCGCGCGGCGGCCATCGCGGTCGATTCCGGGATCATCGACACGATCGCGCGCAACCGCGGGTTGGCTTCCTCGATCCGGGCCAGATGGGCGCTCATGACCTCCTCGGCGGAGATCTCGCGGGAGCGGATGCCGTCGGCGAGCGCGCGTGCGCTCCACCAGTGCAGCGGTGTGTCGGTCACGAGGTGTACTCCGTTCGGTCGAGGAGCTCGGCAGGGGTGCGCACGAGCATGGCGTGGAGGCGCTCGTCGGAGACGCCGAGACGATGCAGCGCCGGTGCGACGCGCTTCACCACGTGCCCGTAGCCCATGCCGCCGTGCCGCGAGAGCTGCCCCTTCGTCCACACCGAGCACGACAGCGTCACCGCGGCGGCCGGGCGGTCGTCGAGGAAGCGGGTCAGGAAGTCGAGCCGTTCGGTGTCGGTTGCATCGCGGGCGCGGTCGGCGAAGTGGTTCTCGCTGCCGAACGCGAACTCCACGACGGCGCCGGTGTCGCTCACGTCGCGGACGTAGTCGTCGTCGAGCACCTTGTCCATGTTGCAGAACAGGATGCGCGACGCCGGCAGTCCCTGCCCGGTCAGGATCTCGGCGACCTCCGGTCCGCGCCGCGCCGCGCCGTCGAGTCGAATGGACACCGCGGTGCCCGCCGCCGCGGCGGCGCGCCCTGCGGCACGCAGTGCGCGCAGTTCCGCAGGGGTGATCTCGGCGCTGGTCCCCATGAGACCGAGAAGGCCCGCTCGGAAGCCGGCGCCAGGAACCTCCTCGGTGAGCGCGCGCGTGAACGCTCGTTCGACGTCGGCCTCCGTGAGATCCCGCCAGGGGGCGGGGAGGGTCTTGTCGATGTAGGTGCCGTACGCGGCGACGATCCGCACGCCGCTGGCGCGCGAGATGTCGGCGAGCCGCGCATGCGACGGACCCATGCCCCACGACGTCGCCTCGACGATCGTGCCCATTCCCGCCTGCGCGGCCGCCGCGAGTTCGGCGACCGCGTCGGGCTCGCTGTCGAGGGTCAGGTTGTCGGCCAGCGACATCCAGCTCCACCGCAGGTCGCCGAGGATCCCGGGCCGGATCGGCCCCTCGAGCGCGCCGCCCTCGCGCGTGGGGCGCAGCAGATGCCGCGAGTCCGTGAGCACGTGCTCGTTGGTGGACACCACGCCCAGTTCGCCGGGCGCGACCGGGCCGAGCACCGTCTCGATCACGAGTCCCCTCCGTGCACCGTGCGGCCGCCGACCTCGGTGCGTCGCACCGCGAGCGTCCGCAGTGCGTCGGTAGCGACGGTCCGAGGGTCGGCCGACCACAGCGCCCAGTCGGCCTGCATGCCGACGCGGATCGCACCGCGATCGCGCTCGGCGAGGCTCGCATACGCGGCGCCGGTGGTGTAGCCGGCCAGCGCCTCCTCGATCGTGATGGCTTCGGCCATGCTCAATGGCTCGTCCTCTCCGGCGATGCGTCGCGTGATGGTCTGCCATATGAGGTGGCGCGGGTCGAAGGCGAAGAACGGGCCGTCGGAGCCGAGCGCGAGCACTGCGCCGGCGTCGAGCCAAGATCGCACCGGGTTCGCGCGCTCGGCGCGCTCCCCCAGCTTGGCGCGCAGGCCCGCCCCGTTGTGCCAGATGATCGACGGCTGCAGCGAGGCGATGGTCCCGATCTCGGCGAGCGTCCGGATCGCGTCATCGCCGGGCTCGAGATAGGCGTGGATCGCCTGGAACCGCCGCGTGGCGACCGCGTCGCCCGCTCTGGCGTAGGCGCGTGCCAGCAGCGCGACCGCGCCGCCGCCGACGGCGTGCGTGCCGACGCCCCAGCCGTGCGCGCCGCACCACTCGACGAGGCGCGTGAAGTCGTCGTCCGAGATGCGCTGCAGCCCCGTGTACCCGCTGTCGTCCCACGGCTGCTCCAGCAGCGCCTGGCCCTTGAGCGCCTCGCCGTCGGCGTACACCTTGATGGGACCGATCCGCAGCATGTCGTCGCCGAAGCCGGTCGAGACGCCGGTGCCGTCCAGATGCTCGATCGCGGCGTCGATGTCGGGGAAGCGCGGCGTCCCGATGTCGAGGAACGGCATCGCGACGGTGCGCATCGTCAGCAGCCCGCGCCGATGCGCCTCCTGGTACCCGCGCATCTCGTCGATCGTCACGGCGGGGTCGACGACGCCGGTGATGCCGAGCGAGTGCAGCAGCGGCTGCACTCGCACGAGCGCGCGGATCCGGTCCTCGAACGGCGGGTCCTCGGGGCCATCGTCGTCGAAACTGTCCCGCATGCGCTGCAGGTAGGTGTCGACGTCATCCTCGTCCGACACGTAGTCGAGCGCCTTGAGCCCGGCGCGCTCCATGTGCATGTGCGCGTCGATGAGCCCGGGCAGCACGACGCCCTCGAGCTCCTCGAGGTCGGCATCCGGAGCCGCGGCGCGCACGGCATCCACGGTGCCCACCGCGATGATGCGCCCGCCGCGCACGGCGAACGCCTCGGCGTCGGGTGCGGCGGCATCCATCGTCACGATCGGCGCGACGTACACGGTCGGCGCGTCCCGCGCGGACGACGGGGTGACGGTCATCGGGTCGTCTCCTCGGCGTCCTGCAGCAGCATCCGCGCCACCTTCTCCCCCATCACGATCGCCGGCATGGCCGTCGTCGCACGCGGCACCGTCGGCATGATCGCGCAGTCGGCGATGTGCAGCCCCTCGATGCCGTGCACGCGGGCGCGGGCGTCGACGACCGCGAGCGCGTCGTCCTCCCGCCCCATGCGGCACGTCCCGACGGGGTGCCAGTAGTTGTCGGGGTTCGCGTAGAGGTGGGCGCGCAGCGCGGCCGGCTCGAGGGTGCCGGGTCCGGGGTGGATCTCGCGCCCGACCCGACGAGCGAGTGCGGGCGATGCCGCGAGCTCGCGGAGCATCCCGGCGCCTTCGGCGAGGATTGCGACGTCGACTCCTTCGGGATCGGTGAGGAAGCGGTGGTCGATGAGCGGCTTGCTCTCGGGGTCGGCGTCCTGCAGGCGCACGGAGCCGCGCGAGCGCGGCTGCAGCGCCGAGAGCCCGACGCTCCAGCGCTTGCGACCGGTGAGGTGCGTCGGGCTGTAGGGCAGGAAGTGGAGATCGAACGCCTCGGTCTCGAAGCTCGACGCCGCCTTGCCCATGGCCTGCTCGTCGGGCGCCCAGCCGGCATCCCGCGCGCGCTGCATCTCGTGGGCCATCTCGTCCGACCCCTCCCAGCTCATCAGGAGGAAGGGCTGGTCGTGGAGGTTCTCGCCCACACCGGGCAGATGCTGCACGATGGGGATGCCGAGGGGAGCGAGCTGCGCGGCAGGTCCGATACCCGAGCGGAGCAGGATCGTGGGCGAGTTGTAGGCACCGCCGGCGAGCACGACGGTGCCCGCGCGCACGGTGACCGTCTCGCCACGGCGGCGGACCACGACACCTGTCGCGCGGCCGTTCTCGACGACGACCCGGTCCACCAGGGCGTCGCCGGCGATGGTGAGGTTCGAGAGCCCGCGCACCGGGTCGAGGTACGCGAACGCGGAGTTGACCCGCACGCCGTCTTCGATGTTGACCGCTTCTGGCGCGAAACCGGCCGATTCATCGAGGTTGTTGAGGTCGCTCAGGCGCGGCATCCCGACGGCGGGTGCGGCGTCGTACCAGGCGTGCTGCCATGGAGTCAGCTCGTCGACCCGGTACAGCCGGACCCGCATGCGGCGCATCCCCTGCTCGAACAGCGGAACGAGTTCGTCGGTGCTCCAGCCGTCGAGGCCCGCCTCGGCCCACGCGTCGTAGTCGCGGCGATGCCCCCAGGTCTGGGTGCAGCCGTTCATGTCGGACGACCCGCCGATGGCACGGCCTCGCTCGAAGCCCACGGTCCACGGGTAGGTCGCGCCTGAGTCGTACCCCCAGTCGTGCGAGCGGCCGAGGCGCGCCGCGTCGACGAGGTCGGCGGGCCATGCCGCACTGCCCTGCGGCCCGAAGTCGGGGCCGGCCTCGAGCACGAGAACCTCGTGCCCCGCCTCCGCCAGGCGCGCGGCCACGACGTTGCCCGCGGTGCCGCCGCCGACGACGACGTACGCGGCCTGGCCCGGAAGCCCGGCCGTCACGGGCCGACCCGCACGGCGTCGGTGGCGAGGCGCGCGTCGATGGACCCGTGCACGTCATCGGCGGTCACGAGGGCGTCGCGCTGCAGATACCTCACCGCGTCGAGCGCGTTGTCGTGCGCCTGCTGCGTCGATCCGGCGACGCAGTCCGTGATCACCCGCACCCGGTAGTCGTGCTGGTGGGCGTCCACCGCGGTGTAGTGGATGCAGACGTCGGTGAGACCACCCACGAGCAGGACGGTGTCCGCCTTGTAGGCCTTCAGCACGATCTCGAGCTCGGTGCCGAAGAACGCCGAGTACCGGCGCTTGCGGATCACGAACTCCTCGGGCTGCGGGTCGAGCCATGCGGCGATCTCGGTGTCGGGGTCGCCTTCGATGCAGTGCGGCCCTTCGGCGCCGTCGAGCTCTCGGCCGATGTCGACGAGCGAGCGCTTGTGCACCTCCTGGATCCACACCACCGGGATGCCGGCATCCCGGCACCGGTCGACGAGCCGGCGCACGCGGGGACGCCGCTGCTCCCTGCCCGTCATGAGGATCGGGATGCCGCCCTGGTCGGGCGGGGTCTGTCCGGCGCCGCCCTGGATGTCGACGACGATGAGCACGGGGCTGTCCCCGATGCGCGCGGGGTCGGTGGGGGCATGGGTGGGGGTGTCTGTCATGTCTGCTCCTGGGGGCGGTTCGCCGACGTCAGGCGTCGGGGACGGCGATCACGACGCTCTTCGGCTCGAGGAACCCGCGCAGTCCCTCGTCGCCGAGATCGCGTCCGAGCCCGGATACCCCGACGCCGCCGAAGGAGAGCGCCGGGTCGAAGATGTTGTAGGTGTTCACCCAGACGGTGCCGACGTCCAGCGCTCGCGCCATGCGGTGGGCGCGGCCCACATCCTTCGTCCAGACCCCGGCGGCGAGACCGTACGGGGTGTCGTTCGCGATCCGCACGGCGTCGGCTTCATCGTCGAACGGGATGATGCCGACGACCGGGCCGAAGATCTCCTCCCGGGCGATCGTCATGTCGTTCGTGACGTCGGTGAAGAGGGTCGGCTCGACGTAGAAGCCGGGCTCGCGGGTCCCGCCCCCCGCGACAAGCGTCGCGCCCTCGTCGACACCGGCGCGGATGTAGCCCAGGATGCTGTCGCGCTGCTGCGCGGAGACGACCGGGCCGACGGTGATGCCCCCGTCGAGACCGTCGCCCATCGGCACCTTGGCGACTGCAGCTGCCATGCGCTCGTTCATCTCGGCGAGGATCGAGCGCTGCACCAGGAGCCGGCTGCCGGCCGTGCACATCTGACCGGAGTGGCCGAACGACGCGCGCATCGCGGTGAGGACGGCGGCGTCGAGATCGGCATCCTCGAACACGATGTTGGGGTTCTTGCCCCCGAGCTCCAGAGTGACCCGCTTGAAGTCCTCGGCCGCCGCGTGCGCGACGATGCGACCGACCTCGGTCGACCCGGTGAAGGTCACTTTCGCGATCCCGCGGTGCTCGGTCAGCGCAGCGCCGACGCGGCGATCACCGGTGAGCACGCTCACCACGCCGTCGGGCACGCCCGCTCGCTGCAGGATGCGCGCCATCCGCAGGATCGACAGCGGCGTGTACGACGCCGGCTTCGCGACGACGGGGCACCCGGCGGCCAGTGCCGGAGCGATCTTGAACGACGCCGTCATGAACGGGAAGTTCCACGGCAGGATGATGGCCACCGGCCCGACCGGCTCCATCGTCGTGTAGACGTGATGCTCTCCGCCATCGATCGGCACCACCGTGCCGCCGATGCGAGACGGAGCACCCGCGAAGTGACGGAACGTCCGCGCCGCGTTCGCGACGTCGGCGCGCGAACGCTCGATCGGCTTGCCGTTGTCCCGGGTCTCGAGGATCGCGAGGTCTTCGAGCTCCTCCTCGATGAGGTCTGCCACGCGGTTCAGGATGCGCGACCGCTCCAACGGTGCGAGTCCACGCCAGCGCTTGTCGTTGTGGGCAGCTACCGCGGCATCGACGGCGGCATCGATGTCGGATGCCGTGGGCTGCGCCACCGTTGTCAGGACCTCGCCTGTCGCCGGGTCGGTGACCGTGTGCACCTCCCGGTCGCCGACGGGCACCCACTCCCCCGCGCAGAAGAAGGGCTCGTAGGTCGGCAGCGCCTCGACGGCGGCTCTGATGCTCATGATTCCTCGTCCTCGGGATGGGTGGGTCAGAAGATGTCGAAGTACTCGCGCTGCTCCCAGTCGGAGACATGGCGCAGGTAGCGTGAGAACTCGGCGCGCTTGATCGTGCAGAACCAGTCCACCACGACCTCACCGAGTGCCGATCGGAAGGCCGAGTCTTCCGCGAGCGCCTCCACAGCCGACCCGAGCGAGCTCGGAAGCGCGGGCGCGGCGGTGTTGTAGGGGTCGTTCGTCGGTGCGGGCGGGATGAGCCCGCGGTCGACTCCGTCCATGCCGCTGATCAGCTGAGAGGCGATGTACAGGTAGGGGTTCGCCGCCGGCTCGCCCGAACGGTTCTCGAGGCGGGTCGCCGGGTCGCGGTAGCCGCCCACCGCGCGCACCATCGCTCCCTTGTTGTCGATGCCCCATGCGATGCGGTCGGGTGCGAGCGAGTTCGGCTGATACCTCTTGTATCCGTTCACGGTCGGAGTGGTGAACGCCGCGGCGGCCGGCGCGTGCTCGAGAATGCCGGCGAGGTACGAGGCTCCGAGCAGCGACATCGAGGCGCCCGGAGTATCGGGCATGAAGACGTTGTCGCCCGACGCGTCGGTCAGGGACTGGTGCAGGTGCCAGCCGGTGGATGCGCCTTCGGTGCCCTGCGGACGCGACATGAAGGTCGCGTGGTAGCCGAGCCCCGCCGCGATCCGCCGCACGGCGCTGCGACACAGCACGATCGCATCCGCGACCTCGCGCGCCGGCCCCGCCTCCATCGTCAGCTCGAACTGGCTGGGACCGAACTCGAGCTCGATCGAGCGCAGCGGGAGGTCGAGCAGGGTGAGGCCACGGTACAGCGCATCCACGAGCGGCTGCATCCGGTCGAGGCCCTCTTCGTACAGCAGCTGCGAGCCTCGCGTGGTCGGCCCCGTCGCGCGCGCCGCACCCGGGTTCCCCGGCGAGCCGATATTCGCATCGGTCAGATCTGCGGCATCCGCGCGGTAGACGTGGAACTCGAGCTCCGCACCCACCGTCAGTCCGTAGCCACGGGACGCGAGAGCGGTGAGCTCGTTGCGGAGGATCGAGCGGGTGCACAGCGGCACCGGCGAGCCGTCCGGGAAGTGCACGTCGCACAGGATCCAGCCGGTCTTCGGAGCCCACGGCAGCACCCGGAAGGTCGCCGGGTCCGGAACCATCACGATGTCGCCTGCCCCGCTGAAGCCGGCGAGACCGACGCCGGTCTCGGCCGAGAACACCGAGAACACCGACTTGCCCGACGTGTCCTTGAGCAGAAGCGAGCTCGGCGCGGTCACGCCCGACCGCATCGCTGCCGCGATGCCGCCGCGCGCGATCGTCTTCCCGCGAAGCACGCCGTGCTGGTCGACGAACGAGAAGCGCACCATCTCGATCCCGAGCTCGTCGAGGACGCGGCGCATCTGCCCGGCGGCTGCATACTGCGCCTCGCTCCACAGACCGTGACGGCCGATATACCCCTCGCGATCCTTCGCGAGCATCGGCCGCGCGGAGACTCCTCCGCCGCTCTCGGCGACCGGGCGCTCGTCGACGTTGCGCTCACGCATCGACGGTCTCCTCGACGTTCTCCCGAGGACCTGCCCACGGCGACGCGTTGCGGCGCTCCTGCTCACGCTCCACCCATCGGGACTGCCATGCATCGTTCGCGGCGATCGTGTCCATCGCGATCGGGCCGGTGAGCCGCGCGGCTTCCTCCTCGCTCACCGGGTGCGAAGGCGTCTGAGCGCCCGCGGCGAACGAGTCGATCGCGCGGAGCAGCATACGCCGATTGGCCGTGACCGCGCGGTCCGAGATACCGAGACGCTCGACGGTGCGATCCTGGATCGGGCCCATGCTCTCGACGGCCCACTGGTCGTGGACGTTGATGTCCAGGCCCATGCCGGTGTAGGTGAGCTCCTTCTGCTCCTGGGGGTCGAAACCCCAGTTGTTGCTGCGGTTGCGCACCGGGCGGTACTCCGGCAGCGAGACGCCTTCGAGGCGCTGCTGCAGCAGCGTGTCCTTGTCGGTGGGTTCGGCGAAGTCGTACCAGATCATGAACCAGTAGTGGTTGTCGTCGTCGATCGGCACATGCCACTGCGTGAACACCTTCGTGTTGCCGAACGGGACGACGAACGCGTTCGGGAACAGCAGATTCGTCACCCGGACATGCTTGATGTCCTCGGTCAGCTGGCGGAGGGCATAGACGCGGAGCCCATGATCGGCGCTCTCGACCTCGATGTCGGGACGGTAGCTCTCGCCGACGAGCGTGGAGAGCTTCTTGCCGGTGCCCTCGACCTCCTCGGCGAACTGCTGACCGTACATGTCGCGCGGGTCCTCCTGGATGAAGCGGTGGAGGAACGACACGTGGCTCGGGTCGATGCCGCCCTCGAGGCCCTGCAGCCAGTTGCACTCCCACAGCCCCTTGAAGGCGAAGGTGTACTCGTCGGGGGCGACGAAGCAGTCGTAGTGCGGGAACGGCGGCGGGTCACCGGCGCCCATGTAGGCGAAGATGAGTCCGTTCTTCTCGACGCACGGGTAGTTCGAGATTCGGATCTTGCCCAGGAACTGGCTGTGGTCCGGCTCCGCCGGCTGCTCGACGCATCGGCCCTGACCGTCGTACAGCCAGCCGTGGTACAGGCAGCGGATGCCGTCCTCCTCGAGCCGCCCGTAGGAGAGGTCGACCCCGCGGTGCGCGCAGTAGCGGCTGATGAGGCCCCAGCCCTCGCGCTTCTTGAAGAGCACCAGGTCCTCGCTCATGATCCGCACGGCCTTGACCGGACGTTCGCCGGGCATCTCGGAGACCAGCGCCACGGGCTGCCAGTACGACCGCAGCAGATTGCCCAACGGTGTCCCAGGACCTGAGCGCGTGATCTTCTCGTTGTCTTCCTGCTTCAGCATCGCGATTTACCCTCCGGTATCCGATCTTGTTGTGATTGTATCCACAGCTCAGGCATCGAGGACCAGCAGTGGGCACGCCGCTCGCGAAACGCACACCATCATGCAGTCCATTCGTTCGCGCTCCTGAGACGTCAGCACGAAGTCGCGGTGCTCCACCTCCCCCTCCAGCACGTGCGTCTCGCAGCTGCCGCAGATGCCTTCCTCGCAGTCGGTGAGCACTTCCGCCCCCGCGGAGCGCATCACCTCGAGGACGGACTGTCCCGGCTCCACCGACAGCTCCGCACCCGTCCGGGCGAGACGGATCGAGAACGCGCCGCCGGGCTCGTACTCGACCACGGGCGCAGCGAAGTACTCGAACCGCAGGCGTCCTGTCTCCTCGGGGAGCAGCTCTTGCAGGGCGCTGAGCATGCGCTCGGGACCGCAGGCGTAGACAGCGGCATCGGGCCACGCAGCGAGCGCGTCTCCGAGGTCGGCGCGAGCACCCTCGTCGCGGGCGACGACCGTGACGGAGCCCGAGTCGATCGACATCACCTCGTCGAGGAAGGCCATGCGACGCCTCGTCTCACCCAGGTACAGCAGGTGCCAACGAGCGCCGGCGCGGTGGGCGGCATGCAGCATCGGCACGATGGGCGTGATCCCGATGCCGCCGGCGACGAAGAGGTACTCCTGCGCCGGCTCGAGCACGAAGTGGTTGCGGGGACCACGGAGCGTCACGATGTCCCCCGGACGCAGCCGCTCGTGGACCGCCTTCGACCCGCCACGGCTGCGCTCCTCGCGCAGGACCGCGATCCGGTAGCGCGATGAACCGGGGACGCCCGTGAGTGAGTACTGACGCACCGGTGCGTCCGGCAGGACGAGATCGATGTGCGCTCCGGGAGCCCAGTCCACCGATCCGCCGTTCATCGGCTCGAGTTCCACAGCGAGGACGTCGTCCGCTTCCAGCGTCATCGCGCGCACTCGGGCGGCGCACTCTCCCGATTCGTCTGCCGTGACCATGTTTGGATCCTAACACAGCCGTTCTGGATCCAATATTCAGGTATTGTGGACATTCTTAGCGAGTCCCGCCCCACAAGGCGGCGCCTCTGCTACGGTTCCAATCGCATCGCCGCCGACAGTCGGTGAGAGGGGAAATCGCATGGCAGACGAAGATCGTCTCGTGACGGAGATGTCCGGTCACGCACTCGTGGACGACATCGCTGCGAGAATCCGAGCACGGATCATGTCGGGTGAGATCCCCATCGGCGCCCAGCTGCGTCAGGCCGAACTCGCCAACGACTTCGGAGTCAGCCGCACTCCGGTGCGCGAGGCGCTGCGCCAGCTGCAGACGGGCGGGCTCATCGACGTCGTGCCGAATCGCGGAGCGGTGGTGCGCGTCCCTGCGCCCTGGGAGGTACGCGAGGCGTACGCGGTGCGAGCCGAACTCGAAGCGCTCGCCGCCGCCCTGTCGGTGAGCCGCGCGTCTCATGAAGACATCGAACGCCTCCGGGCAGCCAATCAGGCGATGTACGACCGCTCGATCGCGGAGCGCGACGAGACACGGAACGCCGCGCTCGACAGCCGTCGCGAGAACGACATCTTCCACAGCACGATCGCCGAGCTGTCGGGAAACTCGCGCTTGGCCCGATCGATCGACGAGATCAACGAGACCTTCCCCCGCAACGTCTCCGCCCAGCTCCTCGTCGGCGACAGCCGCCACCGCGAAGAGAACTTCCACGAGCACAGCCGGATCCTCGATGCGCTCGAGCGTGGCGATGCCGAGGCGGCGCGCAACGAGATGCGCGAGCACGTGATCAAGGCGGGCGAGCAGCTCGCCCGCTGGTACGAGCGCCGATCCTCCACGGTATTCAAGGGCTGACTCACCGCAGCGAACCCCACGGTCGTCCGCTCTCAGACGACGACGACCGCGGCCATCAGGAGCACCGACGCGCCCATCGCCAGCGGCGCGATGCGGCGCACAACCCGCGCGCGCACAGGTGCGACGGGATGAGGCATCCGCATCGTGACGCCCATGTGGAGGGATGCCGCGGCGAACAGCACGCTCGCCGCGACCACCGTCCACACCAGGGCGGACGACGAGACGCCGTGCCCGGCATGCGCGCCCGTCGACACCGTGCCGCTCGACATCACCAGGAGCAGAGCGGCCATGAGGATGCCGCCGAGGGCATCCATCGCCCTCGCCGACCGCGCCACCGACGACGCCGCGCGGCGCGCGCGTGAGATGGCGGACGCCATGGCGACGATGACCAGGAGCGCAGCCCACCAGACCGGTGCGAGCATCCCCCACCCGACGACGACATCGGCCATCGCCACCAGCATGATGAGGGCGAGGGCGAGCTCCCGCGCGCGTGCGCGAGGCCCGGCGGCCGCGGCGCAGCAGGTGCTCAGCACCGTCGTCGCCAGGGCGCCCGCGTGCAGGAGCTCTGCCATCAGCGGTGCGAGTGGCCGTGCGCCCCGGAGCCGTGGTCGTGACCATGGTGATCGTGACCGTCGTGGTCGTGACCGTGGTGGTCGTGTCCATGCCCCGGCCCGGCGTGCGCCGGCCCATCGGGCGAGGCGGCGTGGCAGCTCGCCCCGGACGTGGACGGGGGAACATCGAGCGACGGGTTGCGGGTGAAGAAGCCGTCCGGCTCCAGTCGCAGACCGATCCGGTGAGTCGGCATGATCGGCCACTCCTCCGGCTTCGGGTAATGGTGGACACCGACGATGGGCCAGACCACGAGCTCTGCACCGTCCAGGGGACGATCCGCCTCCTGCCACGCGGTGATGCCCTCGGCCGACAACGGAGCCTGGTTCGGGTACTCCCCCGCGATGTAGCGCTCGGCCGGGTCGTACGCCGACGCCCACAGGTGCTTGGCAACGAAAGGCGCCTTGCGCTCGACGACGCTTCCGGGCTTGGCGAACAGGCGGGTCGTGTTCGGCAGGGTGAGCCGGTACGACGTGGCCTCGCCGAAGCGGTTCGTCTTCTCGGCGTTCTCGATCCGCCAGTGGACGGCGCGGGAGGCGTCCGCCATGCGCGCGGCGTCCTTCTCGGAGGAGATCGTCTCGGAGACCATCTTCACGGCGTTGCCGTAGGGGTTCAGCTCGTCGTCGTCCTCGATCTCGGCGTGTACCTCGACGAGACGATTCTGCGGCCCGTCGACAGCCGTGTCGAGGCGCACGGCGAAGTAGTGCTGGTGCGTCGGCGCCTGCACGTTCGGGCTCACCATGCGCCCGTAGCGCGGCGTCTGCCCGTCGTCGATGCCCGACACCGACAGGATGCCGGTGAGCTTGACCTCGAGCTCGATGTTGCCGTCCTGGTGGAACGACCAGTAGAAGCCGTAGTCGTAGTTGGCCACCGTTGCGAAGAACGACACGACCAGCCGGCGCGAGCGGCGAACGTCCGCCTCGCCGATGCGCGTGTTGACGTGCTTCCACAGGATCGAGTGGTCCTCCTCGTGCAGGCACACGCCGTTGGCGATGGTCTTCGCCTCGCCGTGCCCGTTGAGGAAGTGCGCGTCGAAGTAGCGGATCTCGCCGAGGCAGTCGCAGCCGAGCTCGAGCGACGCGGTGAGGGGTCCCGCCCCGTACTCGCCCCAGTCGAAGAAGTTCTTGCGGTACGCGGTCGGGTCTGAGTCGAGGTACGGCACGTACATCTCGTTGATCGACGCGCGCCGCAGCACCGAGCGCTCGGTGTCGCCGTCGCGATACGCGACGTCGTGCAGGATCAGGCCCTCGCGGTGGGTGAACCCGATGCGGAAGGACCAGTTCTGCCAGGTGACGAGGTGGCCGTCGACGTCGAAGCCCGGTCCGTCCGGCTGCGTGATCTCCAGCGGGGCGACCTCGCGATCGGGCCCCCATGTGCCGGAGCGGAAGTTGCCGCCCTCGGTCGCCATCGGGATGACGCCATGGTCCTCGAGCTCGATGATGTCCAGCGTCTCGAGATCGAGGATCGGGACGAGACCGGCGACCGGTCGCGCGTAGCCGTTGTCGTCGACGCTCTCGCGGTGCCACACGGATCCCCAGGACAGACGGCGATCCTCGTAGCCCTCGGGCTCGAACCCCGTCATCGACTCGGGGTCGACCCACACCAGCGACGTGTCGGTGATGCCGCGCTTGGCCAGCGCCGCTTTCAGCAGCGGGTGGTTGCGCGCGGCCTGGGCGACCATGCGCGCCTCGTCGGACGAGACTCCGGGCCGCTTCGCGTCGACGGGAGACCACGAGCCGACGGATGCCGCGCGGTCAGTGCCACTCGTCCACCCGGTCACCTCCCACGCGGCGTGAGCGTCGGGGTTCATGACCACGAGGCGCACAGGGCGGCCCTGGCCGTCGGCGAGGCTGCGCGCAAGCGACTCCTCGACCGCGATGCCCCAGAACCGCGGGTTCTCCCCGATGCGCGCGTCGGTCCGGACCAGCGCGGCCACCTCGGCGATCTCGTCCGGGGTGAGCGGGTCTGTCCAGTGTCTGGCGGCGTGCATGCGGGCCTCCTCCGTAGCCGTGCGGGTCGGTTGGCGTCGTGCCGAATCGGTGGATGTGATCGTCATGCGATGCTCCCTTCGGATGCGGGGTCGGGATCGATCACGGTGCCGACACCGTCGGCGCGGGGATCGCTGGCACTGGTGATCTCTTCACCGGAGCGGCGCACCAGCTGGACATGTCCCGCCTCGTCGGCCGGACCGGCGAACTGCACGACAGGAAGCCCCCGTTCGTCGGCACGGGCGAGCACGTCGACCGCGACACCGGGTTCCGCGACCAGCGAGAGCACCGGTTGATCGAGATCGCGGTCACCGACGACCCATCGCGGGCGGGCCAGGATGATGGGCAGGTCCTGCGCGGGGTCTACGGCGTCGGGGAGGATCTGCGAGAGTATCCACGCCTGCGCGCGCCCGCCCTGGCACCCGGCGACGACGGTGGTCTGAGGTGCGTCGACGATCGCCGGGCACAGCGTGTGCGGTGGCCGTGCGCCAGGACGTACGGCGGCCGGAGAAGCGGGGTCGACGCTGAAGGCGCTGCCGCGATTGTGGAGCACGACGCCAGTGCCCGGATCGAGCAGGCCGGCGCCGAACGTCTGATAAACGCTCTGGACGATCGTGACCCCCCAGCCCTCATCGTCGAGCGCGGTGACCGCGGCGGTGTCGCCGAGGGGGCGTGGCTCGGCGAATGCGGGTGCGGGCACGTCGACGCCGAGATCGAGCAGGACATCGAGGTCGATCTCGCTGGTGAGAGGGTCGCCGAGCGCCGCCGCGCGCGCATGCACGCCGTGGATCGCGGCATCCACCAGGCGCGGACCGGACGGCGCCTCGGGTCCGCCGTCGGAAGCCGCAGCGACGACGCCGATCAGCACGGCCCCGACCGAGGGCGGCGGTGCGACGTGCCACGTCTGCCCTCCGATGTCGCGGGTGAGCGACGGTCCGACCTCGGGGGCGTAGTGCTCGAAGTCCTCGACGGTGTGAGTGCCGCCGCCCGCGCGCAGGGTGTCCACAAGAGAGCGTGCGATGCCACCGCGATAGAAGTCATCGGGATCGTCGGCTAGCGTCCGCAGTGTGGCGGCCAGCGCCGGCTGCACCAGCGGATCGCCCTCCGCGAGCACGGCCCCGCGGGGTGCGAACACTCCACGCATCCCGGGGTCGGACATCACTGCGTCCGCGCGTGATCGGAGCGCGCGGGACAGACCCGCGCTGACCCGGATCCCGGCATCGGCGATGGTCGCAGCATCCGTGAACGCCGCCGACAGATCGCTCCGGCCACCGAGTGAGGCGATCGCACGCCAACCGGCGACCATTCCCGGCACAGTGACGGCATGTGCGCCCTGACGGGGAACTTCGGTCCACGACGACGCCGCGTCGGCGATCGCGGCCGGCGCGGTCCCGGCGGCGATCACCGAGGTGGTCCGGCCATCCGGCGTGCGTACGAGGGCGATGAGATCGCCGCCGAGTGCGCACTGGTGCGGGTAGACGACGGTGAGCATCACAGCGGCGGCGAGCGCAGCGTCCAGGGCGTTCCCTCCCGCTGCAGCGGCGCGTTCGCCGGCGGCGATCGCCTCGGGGTGAGGGGCGGCGAGCGCGATGGTCATGTCAGAGCTCCCGTCTGGACGTCGAGATGAAGTCGAGGTCTTCGCGATCGACGCCGGTCGCGAGGTCGGCCAGCGCCTCACCCACCGCAGGTCCGAACTTGAAACCATGCCCCGAGCACGCTGATGCGACGACGACCTCGGGTGCGCGGCGCAGGGGACCGATCACGAATCGCTTGTCCGCCGTCATCGTATACAGGCAGGCCGCGAGCTCGACGGGAGTGCTGTCGAGCCCCGGCACGTAGGTGTCGAGCAGCGACCGCAGAACACCCGCCTCCGCGGCGGTGGGGGGCGCGACCTGTGTCTCGGGATCCCAGATCTCTCCGGCATCCACGCCCAGCTTCACGCCGTTGGCGGCGGCGTCCGGGATCCCGAACACCAGCCCCTCGGCGCGATCGACCGAGAAGGCGCCCAGCGACGGCGGCATCCCGATCGCCTGACCGGGAGCGACAGTCACGGTGAGGATGCGCCAGACCTCGAGCAGCGGAGCGAGTTCCGGAACCAGCGCGCCCATCCAGCTGCCCCCGGCGATCACCAGCCGGCGGGCCCTGAGGTCGCCGGCGTCCGTACGCAGCACGATCCCGCTGGGAACACGCTCCCACCCTTCGACGCGCGTTTCCCAGCGCAGTTCCGCCCCATCCGCCTCGGCAGAGCGCTGCAGAGCGGCGACGGCCTGCGACGCTTCGAGCACGCCTGCTTCAGGGTCGTAGACGGCGCGGTAGCCCGCGGGAACGCCGAAGCCCGGCATGAGGTCGGACATGTGCGAGGGGTCGTCGACGACCATGCATCCGGGTCCCTGGAGCTGCGATTCGCCGCGGTGGGCATAGAGACCGCCCGTGCGGTGCAGGAGTGTCAGCCCGCTCTCGCGCTCCAGCTCGCTCCAGCCGGCGAACGCACGCGAGACGAAGTCGTTCCACACCGGATTCGGGTACGCCCGGCGGATCATGCGCGTCCGGCCGTGGGAGGAGCCCCGCGTGTGAGCCGGCGCGAAACGATCCACAGCGATGACGGCGACACCGCGACGAGCGAGCGCGGCGGCGGTGGCGCTTCCGTGCACGCCGAGACCGACGACGATCACATCGGCGTCGAGTGCGGTCACGGGCGCCCTCCCTGTCGCGCGATATGCGCGACACCGCCGAGAAGCTCGGAGATGTCGTCTTCGTCGTTGTAGACATGCGGGGAGGCGCGCACGACGGACGTGATCGCACGGTCGCCCAGGTCCCATTGCCCGTGCGTAGCAGGAACGGACACCACGCGCACCTGCCTGTCGGCCAGCGCCGCCGAGACCTGCGCAGACTCCACGCCGTCGACGAGGAATGTCACGATGGCCGACGCCGCCCCCGCAGGATCGGCGATGGTGACCCCCGGAATGGCACGCAGCGACTCACGCACCACGTCACCCGCCGACGTCAGCCATTCGGCGGTCTCCGGGATCCCGCGCCGGCTGGCCTCGTCCAGCGCGACTCCCAGCCCGAGTCGACCGGCGATACCGGCCTCCCACGTCTCGAATCGACGAGCGGTGCCGGTGACATCCCAGGAGAAGGCGCGGATCCACTGCGAACCCCGGACGTCAGGAGCGGTGGGCGGCAGCATCGCGGCGCAGTCGCGTTCGATGAAGGCGAAGGCGGTCCCCCGAGGAGCGCGCAGGAATTTCCGCCCGGTGGTCACGAGCACGTGACACCCGATCCGGGACACGTCGATCTCGAGGTGACCGACCGACTGCGTTGCGTCCAGGAGGTAGCCCGCGTCATAGCGCCGCGCGAGGAGACCGATCTCCTGCACGGGCTCGACCAGTCCGGAGGAGGTGGGCACGTGGGCGATCGTGAGGATCGTCGGCCGCCCATCCGCGAGAAGGGCTTCCAGCGCGGCGAGGTCGACACGCCGCTGGGCGTCGGTCGGCGCCAGCACCAGGTCGATCCCATGCTCCTTCTGGATGGTCATGAGGTGCAGAGCGTGGCTGACGTACGTGCTGCGCGATGCGATGATGCGCGACCCCGGGGCCGGTCGGAATGCGTCCAGCAGCACGCGCAGCCCGGTCGACGCGCTGTCGAACAGGGCGATCTCATCGGCATCGCATCCCAGGAGCGCAGCAGCCGAGCCGTAGACGGCCTCGACGCGATCCTTGACCTGAGCGGCGGCCTCGTACCCGCCGACCCGCTCCTCCAGACGCAGATGAGATACGACCGCCGACACGACCGCGGCGGTCGGGAGAGCGGACCCCGCCGCGTTGAAGTGATGGGACACCTTCGCGCCGAGGGTGAGCTCGCGCTCGCGCGCGACATCGATCGTGGAGCCGACCAGCGGCAGGGCCGCGTCTTTTCGTGCGGCCTTCGCCGCGGGCGCCGATGTCATGAAACTCCAGGTCTCTCAGTCAGGATCCAAAAGTATCATAAGTGGATCCACGTTGTCGAAGGACCAGCGCTAGGAGGAACGCATGTCCCGCATGCTCAGCTACGTCGCGGCCGAGCCGCTCCCGCTTGCACGCGCTGTGGGTGAATCAGTACTGGCCGAGTTCACCGATCTCGCACGGCTGCACGCCGATGGCTGGGGCACCGCATGGCGCGACGTCGCGACCGGGGAGGTCCGCACCGCCGGCTCAGCGA
Organism: Microbacterium sp. LMI12-1-1.1; assembly: GCF_040676455.1. Taxonomy (NCBI): domain Bacteria; kingdom Bacillati; phylum Actinomycetota; class Actinomycetes; order Micrococcales; family Microbacteriaceae; genus Microbacterium; species Microbacterium sp. LMI12-1-1.1. The sequence continues at coordinate 693,911 of NZ_JBEGIA010000016.1, forward strand.
CCGCTGCGGTCGGCGGGGAGGAGTGGGCTCACGCGCTGGCACCGGCGTCGACGTCGCGCATGCTGTATCTCCGATTCGCCAGTCGTGGCGCTCCGCCCGCTCCCGAGAATGTCCAGCCATTCCTCCGTGACGGGACAGCGTTTCAGCACAATGGGCTGATCGCCCCGCGCGAGGACCTCGTCGGACTCCTCACCGCCGACGGCAGGGGCGAGCTGCACGGGACGACCGACAGTGAGGCCTACTTCACCGCCATCCGCCATGCGGTGGGCCGGGCACCGGGCCTCGACGATGCCACGGCACTCGCACACGCGGTCGCGCGAGTGCGCACCAGGTTCGCAGGCGCATGCCTCAATGCCATGATCCTCACCGACGCGACCCTGATGATCATTCACGCGGCCGGCGGGACAGGTGCGCCGTTGGCCGCCTTCGCCCGCCGCGGCTTCGAAGCTGATGCACTCCCGCCCGGGCACGACGACAGCTACAACGCGCTCAGCACCACGGTCAGCGGCACCGGCGCTCGGATCATCGCTACCACCGGGATCGACCAAGCAACGTGGACGAAGCTCCACGATGAATTCGTCTTCACCGTCTCGCCCGGCGGCTTCGCGCGCACGCAGATAGGTGCGCAAGCCGACCGGTAGCTGACATCAGATGCCGCCCCATGAAGCACGAACGTCAAAGCCGAGGGCGGCGCTCGCCAAGCCCCGCCGGCTGCGAGCAACAATCTCAGGTGGATTGCCGGACGACCGGCGGACACCTGACCAGATACTGATGGGTGTCCTTCGCCGGCTCGAGGCCGAGCAGGACTCTCACCGCGACAGCGCCGAGGTCGTAGTGAGGCAACGCGACCGTTGAAAGCGGCGGCCGAAGGTGGGCGGAGATCACGTCTTGATTGTCGAACCCCATGACGGCGATGTCGTCGGGAATACGGATGCCGTGCTCGCGGAGCCCGTCGTAGAGGCCCATGGCCACCCGGTCGTTGTGGCAGAAGACCGCCGTCGCGTCAGCCGCGAGGAGCAGCGGCGCCGCGGCGTATCCGCCTTGCTGATCGGGAGCGGTGGGAAAGACCAGCTCGGGGTCGAAGTCGACGCCCGCCGCTTCGAGCGCCGCGCGGTATCCGGCGAGGCGTCCGGTCTGCGCGGGCGAGGGCGTCGTCGTGTTGAGGAACGCGATGCGGCGGTGGCCGGCGGAGAGGAGCTCCTCGGTGGCTACGCGTCCCCCTTGTTCCTCGTCGGGCACCACCGTGGGCAGCTCGCTTCTGGACGCGTAACAGTCGACGAGCACCGTGTCGGTGTTCTCCAAGGCCGGGGGAACTGTCACCTCATGGTGATACCAGCTCGAGTACAGCACGCCCTGCACCTGATGCTCGAGCATCATCGCGATGGCCTCGTCTTCGGCGGCACGGTTGCCGTCGGTGTCGGCGACGAGAAGCACGTATCCGTGCTTCCACGCCTCGTCCTGAGCGCCGTGGATGATCTGGCCTGCGAACGGGGTGGTCGCGATGGCGTCGGACACGAGGCCGATGAATCGGGACGTTCCCCGCGACAGCGTCTTCGCAAGGGCGTTCGGCCGGTACCCGAGCTCGGCGACCGCTTCGTGGACACGCCGCCGGGCGTCCTCCCCGATGCGCACGCCCTGCTTGTCGTTGACCACATGCGACACGGTCGCCACCGATACGCCGGCGGCCTTGGCGACGTCGCGCATCGTGACCGCGGAACCGCTTCTGCCGTGCTCGGGCATCCTCACCCCTTCGTCGCTCCGCTCTCGAGTCCGTAGATCATCGCCTTGTTGAGGATGAGGAACACGAGCAGCAACGGCGTCACGGTGACGCAGACGGCAGCGAACGTCGCGGTCCAGTCGGTGTTGCCCATCGCTCCGATGTAGTTTTGCAGACCCAGCGGGATCGTCTTCAATCCGTCCGAGAGCACGAAGGTGTTCGCGAAGATGAAGTCGTTCCAGATGAAGATGCTGTTGACCAGCACCACGGTGACGATGGTGTTGACCGACAGCGGCAGCGTGATGCGAACGAAGATGCGGTACGGCCCGGCACCGTCCAGGGACGCCGCCTCGTACGTCTCCCGCGGAATGTACTTGTAGAACGACGAGAACAGGTAGACCGCCATCGGCAGTGAGAACGCCGCGAGCGGGATGATCATCGACAGGTGGGTGTCGAGCAGCCCTACCTGCGAGTAGTCGATGAACAACGGCACCAGGGCGATCTGCACGGGCACGATGATGCCGAGCAGCAGCAGGGCCCTCACCCCGTTGCTGAACCGGAAGCCGAGCACCTCCAGCGCGAAGGCCGCCATCATGCCGGCGATGACGATGAGCGCGCTGGCGCCGAGCGTGACGATCAGACTGTTGAGGATGTTGAGCCAGAGATTGCCGGTGCCGAACGCGCGCGCGTAGTTGTCGAGCGTGAACGACCCCGGCAGCGCGAAGGGGTTCCCGGCGGCGAAGTCGGCGGCGGTGCGGAAGCTGGTTACAAGCAGCCAGAGCAGCGGATACACCTGCACGATCACGATGAGCACGATGGTCGCACTCAGCAGCGTCCGCTGGACGCGCAGCCGTGGTGATCGCGACGGCACTCGCCGCTGCGCCGGTGGCGCGGCCGGCGCGCGCCTGTCGAGCGGCGCTGGGGCGGTGAGGGTGGGAGCGGTCATGAGTCGTCCCTTCGACGAAGCACGAGCAGGATGATGCCGACGGCGACCAGGCACTCGACGACGATGAACACCGAGATCGCGCTGGCGTACCCGTAGTCGGTGTGCACGAACGCGGTCTTGTACATGTAGGTGGTGAGAAGTTCCGATGCCTGGCCCGGGCCGCCGTTCGTCAGGAGGTAAGGGATGTCGAAACCGCGCAGCGCGAAAGTTGTCGCCATGATCGTGGTGGTGATCCACACCGGGCGGATGTAGGGGAAGCGGATCCGCCAGAACACCTGCCACCACGACGCGCCGTCCAGCCTGGCCGCCTCTTCGAGCTCACGGGGCACGGCGATGAGCGCCGCATAGATGATGAGCATGTACAAACCGGTGAAGCGCCATCCTTCGGGGATGGAGACCGCCGCCAGCACGGTCTGCACGTTCGACAGCCACGCGGTCTGCAGGTTCTCGAGGCCCACCCATGCGAGCACCTGGTTGAGCAGGCCGACCGGTTCGAGCGAGTAGATCCGCTGGAACAGGAAGGCGATAGCGACGGTGGAGATGATGGCCGGCAGCAAGTACATCGTCTTCACGACTTCTCGCGCCCTCGGCAGCGCCGTGAGAAGGCTCGCGACGATCAGCGCGCCCCCGAGCTGAAATACCAGACAGATGGCGAGGTAGCCCAGCGCGTTGCCGAACGCCGTCCAGAAGACGTCGTCACGGGTGAACATCTTGACGTAGTTGTCGACGCCGACGAACACCATGTCGGTGATGCCGTCCCAGCGGAAGACGCTCAGGAACAGCGACTGGAGGATCGGCAGCAGCACCGCCACGCCGTACAGCAGCAACGGTGGGACGAGGAAGACGACCACCGACAGCGTGGAGCGCCTCGGCAGCATCGAGCTGAGCGGGGTACGCGCCCGCCGGGGCGGGCGCGACACGGCCGCGCCCGCCCCGACAGTGAGGGACTCAGCCATCGGCGTTCTCCGCGAGAGCGGCGTCCATCGTCGTGATGAACTCGTCGGGAGTGATGTCCCCCTGCACCAGCAGCGTCAGCTCCTGCTGAAGGCGGGTGTTGGTCGCAGGGTCGAGCTGCGTGTCCCACGGCATCGCGATGCGAGGCCCGACGTTGTCGGCCTGCTCGATCGCACGGGCGTACAGCGGAGTGGCGTTGTCAGGGATCGTCGTCGCTGCCGTGCTGGTCGGAGACAGTGCGCCGGTCGCGGCATACACCTCGGGGTAGCGCTCCAGCGCGAATCCGAGGAAGTCCCGCACGAGCGGGTCGTAGGTCTTCGTGTTCACGGCCATGCCGATTCCCGATGGGGTGACGTATTCGGTGTCGTCGGTGACGGCCCCGTCGATCGTCGGGAGGGTGAAATAGTCCACGTCATCGCGGACGGCGGGGTCGAGCGCGTCGGTGGCCAGGTTGCTCAGCTCCCAGGTGCCGATGTTGTAGACCGCGGCCTTCCCCGAGGTGAAGAGCGCCTGGGCGTCGGCGTACCCGGTCGACGAGAACCCCTCCTGGAAGCAGCCGGCCTGGCCGAGCGAGGAGAGCCACTCGGCGGCGGCGCGACCCGCCGGATCGTCGAACGACGCCTCGCCGTTCTTGAGCTGCTGCACGTACTCGGGTCCGGCAAGACGGAACGGGTAGTACGCCATGTATCGCTCCAGAGGCCACTGGTCCTGTCCGTCGAGTGCGATCGGGGTGATGCCCTTCGCGCGGAGCGCTTCGCACATCGCGGGGAAGTCGTCGAGGGTCGCCGGCACGCCGACACCCGCCTCCCGCAGCAGAGCCGAGTTGTACCAGAAGTACTCGAGCTGGAACTCGAACGGCACCATGTACAGCGAGCCGTCGTCGAAGCGCTGGTAGTTCAGTGCGGCTTCGCGGTAGTCGTCCAGTCCGAGGTCGTCGAGGAGGGCTTCGATGTCGATCATCCGCCCCTGTGCAGCGAGCTTCTGCGCGAAGGGCGTCGCATCCGTGTCGAAGAGTTCCGGCAGCTTGTTGGCGGCGGCAAGCGTCTCGTACTTCTGGATGTAGGACGGTCGATCCGGAGTCGTGATGAGGTTCAGCGCGAAGCCGGGATGGTCGGCGGCGTACTCGTCGGCGATCTGCTCCATCGCGGTGATGACGCCGCCGTCTGCGGGACGCGAGAGCAGCCACGAGATCTGGCGGGGGACGACCTCTCCGTCGGGGTCGATGTCGGTCGGGTCGGCTGCGCCTGACGAGCCGGCGCAGCCGGTGAGGACGAGTGCGGTTACGGCGGCGACGGCGACCATCGCCGTCGTGCGGGTGAGAGCTGCCATGTCGGAATCTCCTTTGATCGGGTGTTGCAGGTGGGTGCGGCGTCGGGTGCTACACGTTGCTGGCGAGCAGCGAGTCGGAATGCGGTCGCTGATCGGGGTCGGCAGGGAGTGGCGAGAACACCGAAAACTCGGTGATCGTGACGGCGCCTTCACCGACGAAGGCACCGAGCCGGCCGTTCCGTCGGTCATACAGACGCGTGCTGAGGACGGTGGCGTCATCGAGAGTCGCGACGCAGATGTCGCCGTCGACGATCACATCGAGCACGTGTTCGCCGGCGCCGATGTGGCACGGTCGCTCCAGTTCGATCGCGAACGGCACGTCGCCAGAGATCTGCCATTGCTCCGTGCCGGTCGCCCGTCGCGGCCACCGGTCGAAGACGAGCCGCCCTCGCCCGGGCTCGAGGCGGAGTACGTACCCCTCGTCTTCATCCGCGCCGGCCCGCAGCAGCACACCGCATTCCGTCGTGCCGTCGGCGATCTCGAAGCGCGCGCGCAGACGGAACGCCGTGGGGGCCTCCTCCGTCGTGAGCAGGTCCCGGTACCCGTCGGGTGCCAGCAGGACGCTTCCGGCGGAAATCCCCTCCTCAGGCTGCGAGAACGTGTCGCGCAACTCTGCAGGCGGGTGGAAGGCGAGAGTCCCATCGGCGCGTTGCTCGGCCTCGAGCACTGACATCGTGCCCGCCCACTGCCACGCGCCATCGTCGTTCGCGCCCTCGCGCGACGCGATCCAGCCGAAGAAGAAGCGCCGATCGCCACGGGCAGCGGACTTCGCCGCGTAGTAGGCACGCCCGTCGATCGTGTCGTGCTCGGGGACCTGCCAGGGGCCGTCGAGGCTGCGCGCCATGCGGTAGCGCGTCGTGAAAGCGTCACTGAACTCGGAGAACACGAGGTACCACCAGTCGCCCCACTGGAACACCTCGGGGCACTCATGCGCGAGATACCGCCGCGGATCCCAGAACGGCGCGGCCGGCTCCCATGTCGAGAGGTCCCGCGATGTGCACTGGGCGATCACGCCACGGCGCCGCGACAGCCCGTCGGCGTGGCGCGCCGTGATCAGCATCCGCCATATGCGCGCTGATTCGTCCCAGAACACGAACGGGTCCCGCCAGTCGCCGGTCTCATAGCCGCCCGTCGCCCCGAACGTGTCGTCGGGGTGGCGCTGCCAGGAACGCATTCCGTCCACGCTCGTCGCGTGCTGCACGACCTGCAGCGCCCGTCCGTCGTCGCCCACCACATCGGGGTTCTGCCCGGTGTAGAACACGTGGTGCGTGCCGTCCTCGGCGAGCACGATACTGCCGGTGTACACGTTGAAGTCGGCCGCGGCAGCGCCGCCTGATGCGAGCGCCTCGCCGCGGTCGTCGAAGTCGACGAGGTTGTCCGTCACCACGCGGTGCCACGGCATCCCTTCGCGCGGCACCTGGCGCGATTCGTACAGGTAGAACAGATGGAACTCGCCATCCTCCTGCCAGGGGATGACATCCCCCACCCACGCGCCTTCCGGCTGGTAGAACCCTCGCTGGCCCATCGTCACCCTCTTTGGTTAATCGGTTATTCACACGATAGACCGGATATCAACGAGTGGTCAAGCGGTTAATCAACCAACTATCGGAGAGAGCACGACTCGCGGCGCAGCGCCGGGTCAGACCGCCAGGTCGCGGATGGTGAGACCGCGGAAGATCGCCGAGCCGTCGTTGGCGTAGAGCCGGATGCGGTTGTCGCCTTCGAGCGGGAAGACCCGGTGCGAGTGCACCACGCGGCCGTCGCCTACGAAGAACTCCACGCTCGTGCGGTCGACGAGGATCCGTACGGCCAGGCGCCCCGTCGACGGATCGATCGGCGTCTGCGACTCGCCGCCGGTGGGATTGATCGTCGGACGGCGGTTGACGTAGGTGAACGGCCCGTTCAGGAACGCACCGGCGGCGACGTGACGGCCCCCGCCCGGCGCGCGACAGACCTCGAACCCGATGTTGGAGGGCGCTGCCGCCGGATCCCACACCAGCTCGCACGTGAGGTCGTAGGCGAGCGAGCGCAGCTCCAGGTCGCGTACCCCAGTGACCGCGACGTCGCCGAGACGGTGGGTCTTCTTGGCATACCGTTCGAGCGCCGCCGTCGGTGTGGAGGCGAGGTAGTAGCCTCCGTCTCCTGCGGTGAGCCGCAGGTCGCGCACGATCATGTCGTCGCCGTTGTAGCCGTCGGTCGCAAGCGTGGGCGTGTTGTGGGGGTAGTCCCAGAAGTTCGCCCACCCGATGGCGCGGCGCAGCGTCGGGTCTTCCGCGCCCGATGCCTCGTGATTCGGGTAGGTCACGGCGCCGTAGAAGTCGAACCCGTAGTCGAGCCAGCGCGGATCGCCGTGGTCGGGCACGAACGACGCGCCGTCGAACGCCCCGGTCCAGTACGCGTACGTCGCCGGCAGCCCCCGTCCCTTGCCGTTGGCGCTGATGCCGAGGATCCAGTGCGAGGTGCCGTCGTTCGCGGTCATGCGGAAGATGTCGGGGCACTCGATCAGCCCGAGGTCGGTCCGCACGAACTCGCCGACGCGCCGCCACGAGCGCAGGTCGGCGGAGACGTAGAACCCGACACGCTGTCCTTCCGCGTTCGCCATGAACCAGCGCCCGCGGTCGGCGTCCCAGATGACCTTGGGATCGCGGAAGTCCGGCACGCCGGGGTTCGGCAGCACGGGCGCGTCGCCGCCGGGTCGGAACGTCCGGCCACGATCCGTGGAGTACCAGAGGTACTGCGCCTGCCGGCCCTGGGGCGCTTGCGTCACGAGCGCGATGACGGCGCCTGCCCCGTAGCCCGCGGTGTTGCGCTCGTCGACGACGAGGCATCCCGACCAGCAGTCACCGTTCCCGTTGCTGAACTTCGGGATGGCGATGCCGCGGTCGCGGAACGACACGTGGTCGCACGTCGTGGCCCGCCGCCATGCGGTTCCCGCACCGCCTTCGTTGTAGTCCGCGTTGTAGAGGTAGTAGTAGTGGTACTCGCCGTCGATGTAGACGGGTCGCTGCGGGTCGTTCTTCCAGTTGTCGGGAACACTGAGGTGGTACGCGGGCCGCATGCGAGTGCGTCCTTTCGAGGTCGTGCCGAGGACGGATGCCGCGTCCGCCGCGGCGGCGGGCGCTCCCCCTCCTGCCAGGGCCAGCGTGCCCACGAGAGCGGTGGTGCCGGCGCCGGCGAAGAGCGCGCGGCGTGAGACTGCAGTCGATTGCTCCATGGATGGCCTTTCATCCGCGGCAGCGTCGGTGCTGCCGCTGTGTTGGTGGTGGTGATGGTGGTGCGTGGCGTCAGTTCACGGACGCCATGCGCCACACGCGGAGCGTCGCGGCGGCGCCACCGACGTCGACGCAGACGCGCAGCGCGTCATCCCGCGTCGGGTACGCGCGCGCGGCGAGTGGGATGCCGTTCGCGAACGCCTCCAGGGCGGAGTGGTCCACGACGACGCGCAGACGCACGGTGTCGCCCTCGAGTCCGACGACGCCCGCGAGCGGCTTCGCGTCGACGCTGTCGTCGAGGCTGGACCGGCTCCGGTCGAGGGAGAACTCGACCTCGCCGCCGACACGACGCAGGCGGTACACGGTGCGCTCCGCGCGGTCCGCGGTCGCGCGCACCGCGAGTTCGATCGAGGTGCCCGACGGAAGAGTCGCGTCGAGTTCGAGATCCAACTGGTCGCCGCCGATACCCGCCGCGCCGACCTCGCCTGCGGGGCCTTCGTAAAGGAGCTCGGTCCGCAGCGCATCGACCTCGGGCGCCGGCGCCTGATGCAGAGACCCATCTGGGCGGCCGGTGACGATGCGCGGCAGCGACATCACCCCGGACCAGCCGGCGGCAACGGCCGCGGCATCCGTCCGTCCTTCCTGCATCCACCCGAACATGAGCCGTCTGCCGGTCTCGTCGCGCATGGACTGCGGCGCGTAGAAGAACCGGCCGCCCAGGTCCAGCCTGTGCAGCGCCCGGGGTTCGAAGCGGTCGCCGCGATATCGGCCCGACCAGTAGAGCGGGTGGTGGGTCACCCCGTCGTCCCATGCGGAGAACACCAGCACGTCCGTGCCGTCGACGGCGAACAGGTCGACGCATTCCCACATGGTCCCGGTCCAGTCTGACGCCGTGCGCGGCCGGTCGGCCGCGTCGCCGATGAGGAGCGGGCCGACATACCGCCACGAACGCAGGTCGTCCGATTCGTAGAGCAGTGCGGTGCCGCCGACGCCGCGGATGCCGGAACCGACGATCTGCCGCCATCGGCCGGTTCCATCCGCGGCCTGCTCACGCCACACGCAGTGGTCCCGGAAGGCGACGATATCGAGATCCTCGGGCGGTGCCGCGATGACCGGGTTCCCCGGCTCCTTCGTCCACTCGACGAGGTCGTCGGACCCCGTCGCTACACAGGGCAGCTCGACCTCGCCGTGGCGCCCCGAGTAGACCAGCGTGGGCACTCCCCCGTCGTCGACGAAGACGCCGGACCAGCAGCCGTCGACGTCGGGACCGGCGGTCGGCTCGAGCGCGATCGGCAGATGCTCCCAGTGCACGAGGTCGGTGCTGCGTGCATGGCCCCAGTGGATGCGGTCGTGTACGGGCGCGTAGGGGTTGTACTGGTAGAAGAGGTGGTACCAGCCGTCCTTCTCCGTGAGCCCGTTGGGGTCGTTGAGCCATCCGGCGGGCGAGACGAAGTGGAACGCGGGCCGGTGCGGGTCCGCGGCAGCGAGCTCCACGAGATCGGATGAGGTCCGGTTCGGGCTGGTCATCGGATGCGTGGTCATGCGGCGTCGTTCTCCTGATCGTGTGCGGGCTGTTCCAATGCGGTTCCCGGGGCATCGGACGGCGGTGCGTACCGTCCGCAGCGCACCCAGTGCTCGGGCTCCTCGCTCAGCCGATGGAACACGGCCTTCTCGGCCGAGCAGGGCTCGGTCGTCTTCCCGGTCCATTGACAGCCGGTCGGGTGCAGCACCTCGCGACGAAGTCGCGCACGTTCGACGGGGTCGAACGGTTCGATGCGTTTGGGGTCGGGCACCGCCGAGATGAGCAGGCGGGTGTAGGGGTGCGCCGGGTTGGCCAGCAGCTGCATCGCATCGCCGCCCTCGACGAACTCGCCGGCGAACATCACGACGATGCGGTCGGCGAGGTAGCGCGCGGACGCGAGGTCGTGCGTGATGTAGAGCATCGAGATGCCCTGCTCCTCGCACAGCGTGCGCATCAGGTTGAGCACCCCGATCCGCACCGAGACATCGAGCATCGACGTCGGCTCGTCGGCCAGGATCAGCCGCGGGTTGACCGCGAGCGCACGCGCGATCGCGATGCGCTGCCGCTGGCCGCCGGAGAGTTCGTGGGGGTAGCGGTCCAGCATCTCGTCGGGAAGCCCGACCTTCGCCATCAGCCGCTGCTTCGCGCGCTCCATTTCCGCGCGGCCGGATGCGGCACCGTGGATGCGCAGCGGACGTTCGAGGAAGTGACCGATACGGTGCACGGGATTCAGTGACCCGAACGGGTCCTGGAAGATCATCTGCACGGCCGAGCGGTACTCGCGCGTCGCACGCCGCTTCGATGTGGCGATGATGTCTTCGCCCTCGAAGAGGAACGTGCCGGCCGACGGCTGCTCGAGGCGGGCGATGCAGCGCGCGAGTGTGGACTTTCCGCTGCCGGACTCGCCGACGAGCGCGACGACCTCTCCGTGGGCGATGTCGAGGTCGACGCCGCCGAGCGCGCGGACGCGCTTGCGGGAGAACGCCCCGCCGATGGTGAACGTCTTCTCCAGTCCCCGCGCGGAGAGCACGGGCGTCTGTTGTGCGGTCATGAGATGGTCTCCGTGATCAGGGAGTCGTCGTCGCTGGGTGCAACCCAGTGGGTAGGCGTGAGCGGTTCGAGATCCGGGATGTCACGGAACCTCACTCCTTCGCCGAGACCCTGCAGACGCGTGCGTGGACCCGACATGGGCGGGAAGGCGTTCATCAGGGCACGGGTGTACGGGTGCTCGGGCGTGTCGAAGATCTCGTCGGATCGAGCCGTCTCGACGAAGCGCCCCGCGTACATCACCGCCATCCGGTCGGAGAGTTCGACCATGAGCGACATGTCGTGGGTGATGAAGAGGATCGCGAACCCGAGCTCACGCTGCAGGTCCTTTATCTGCGCCATGATCTCCTGCTGCACGACGACGTCGAGCGCCGTGGTGGGCTCATCCATGATGAGCAGTGGTGGTCGCAGCGCCGTCGCCATCGCGATGACGACCCGCTGCCGCATCCCGCCCGACAGCTGGTGCGGGTACGAGCGCAGTCGATCCCGCGGGATGCCCACGAGATCGAGCAGGTCGCCGGCGCGCGCGAGCGCGGTCTTCTTCGATACGCCGTCGTGGGTGGTGAAGATGTCGACGATCTGATCGCCGACCGTCATCACGGGGTTCAGCGCGTTCATGGCGCTCTGGAAGACCATGGCCACCTTGCGCCAGCGGAACTGGCGGAGCTCCTCGGCATCCAGTGCGAGTACATCTGTGCCGGCGAAGCGGACCGACCCACCAGAGATCACGGCGGGGTCTCGCAGCAGCCGCAGGATCGCGTTGGCGATCGTCGACTTGCCGCAGCCCGACTCCCCGGCGAGGCCGAAAACCTCGCGCTCGGCGATCGAGAAGGACACCCGATCGACGGCGCGCACGGTGCGGGCCTCGGTGACGTACTCGACGGAAAGGTCCTGGATCTCGAGCAGCGGGGCGGTCATCGCACCGTCTCCTTCCGCGTGCGGGGGGCGACACGAGTGGGCGCGTCAGGGGTGGTGCGGCGGCGAGGCCGCCGCAGGCGGGGGTTGGTCGTCTCGTCGACGCCGTAGTTGACGAGCGCGAGCGCGAACGCGACGAGCGCGATGCACACCCCCGGAGGAACGAACACCCACCAGGCTCCCGTCAGCAGGGCGCCGTCGTTGCTCGCCCAGTACAGGTTCGTACCCCAGCTGATGGTGCTGATGTCGCCCAGCCCCAGGAACTCGAGACCCGCCTGCGCGCCGATGCCGAAGATCACGCAGGCGAGGAACGTGCTCATGACGATCGACGCCATGTTCGGCAGCATCTCGCGGAACATGATGCGCAAGCCGCCCTCGCCGGTGACCTGCGAGGCGGCGACGAAGTCCTTGCCGCGGATCGACATTGCCTGCGAGCGGAGCACGCGGGCGGACCCCGCCCAGCCGGTGATGACGAGGACCAGGATGACGGTGCCGAGACCCTGCGGCAGGAACGCCGCGAGGATCACCAGCAGCGGCAGTCCGGGAAGGAGCAGGAACACGTTCGTGACGAGCGACAGGACGTTGTCGATCGTGCGTCCGAGGTAGGCGGATGCGAGGCCGACGAGGAGCCCGACGAACGTGGCGAGGATCCCGACGGTGAAGCCGACGAACAGCGACGAACGCGAACCCCAGATGTTCAGCGCCAGCACGTCCTGCCCCTTGGCTGTGGTTCCCAGCCAGTGTTCGGCTGACGGCGGCTGCGAGCCGATGCCCTGGATGAGCGTGGGGTCTCCGGGAGCGAGGACCGGAGCGAAGACCGCCATCAGCACGAAGAGGACGAGGATCACCAGGCCCCACGTTGCCTTCGCATTGCCGAGCAGGCCTCCCAGGAGTCCGCCTCCGCCACGGCGGCGACGCGGAGGCGTCGGCATGGCGGTGACCTGCCCATCGGGACCGGGCGGGCTGCCGAGCTCCAGCTCGGCCATGGCGCGGGGATCTTGCGCGAGTGACATCACACCCTCCGTTCAGCTCACGCGCACGCGCGGATCGAGGCGCACGTACACGATGTCGACGAGGAAGTTGGCGATCAGCACGGCCGTGGTGATCGTGAGGAAGAGTCCCTGCATGAGCGGGTAGTCGAGGTTCTGCACCGCGGCGAGCAGGGTGTAGCCGATGCCCGGGTAGGCGAAGACGACCTCGGTGAGCAGCGCGCCGCCGACGACGAAGCCCAGCGACATGCCGAATGCGGTGACGGACGGGAGCAATGCGTTGCGGGCCGCGTACTGCATCATCACGCGGTTCGCGGGCAGCCCCTTGGCTTCGGCCATCACGATGTAGTCCTCGGCGTTGGTGGCGATCATCGTGTTGCGCATCCCCAGCATCCAGCCGCCGACCGAGACGAGCACGATCGACGTGGCGGGAAGGATCAGGTGGTACGCGACGTCGCCGAGGAACGCGAGGGAGAACTCCGGGGTGGTGCCCACCTCGTACGCGTGGCGCAAGGGGAACCATCCGAGCGTGACGCCGAACAGGTAGAGCAGTCCCATCGCCAGCCAGAAGTACGGGAACGAGCCGATGAAGATGAGCAGGGGCGGCACGAAGGAGTCGAGGACGCCTCCGCGGCGCCACGCGGCGAGGATGCCGAGCACGTTGCCGATGACGACGGCGATGATCAGCGACACGAAGCCGAGCAGGAAGGTCCAGCCGATGACGCTGGAGATGACGTCGATGACGGGGGTCGGGAACCGCGAGATCGAGAAGCCCAGGTTGCCCGTGAAGATCTGGCCGAGGTAGCGCAGATACTGCTCCCACAGCGGAGCGTCGCTGAGTCCGAAGGACTCTCTCAACGCCTCGATCTGGTCGGGACGGATCTGTCCCTGCAGCCGTGCCACCATGCGTGACACCGGGTCGCCCGGCATGAAACGGGGAAGGAAGAAATTGAGGGTGATCGACACCCAGAACGCCACGAGATAGAACCCGAAGCGCCGCAGCATGTAGCCCATGATGTGTCTCCTCGGCCGTCCTGCTGCGCCGCGCGGGCGACGCAGCAGGACGGCACGATGGGTCAGTCGGTGACGACGGGTTCCAGGCTGGTGAGCACCAGCAACGTCGTCCGCGAGCGCGTCGAGAGCGTCGCGTACGGGTCGTCCTCGGTCGGCCATCCGGTGAACCGTGCCGTGCTCGCCGCACCCCACTCCGGGCCGGGGAAGAGCGGCGCAACCGGTGCGACGTCGGCGAAGAGAGCCTGCAGCTGGTTCATGATCTCGTGCTGCGTGGCTTCGTCGGATGCCGCGGCGAACTGCGCGAGGAGAGCATCGGCCTCCGCGCTGCCGAAGCGGTGGTAGTTGTCGAACGTCTGCTCGCCGACGGGCTTCACCGTCTCGGTCGACATCACGCCGCGGTAGAACTGGTATGGCGTCGGAGCGTTCGCGCTCCAGACGATGCCCGAGTCGAAGGTGCCGTTCTCATACCCCGCGACGACGTCGCCCCAGTCCTTCGCGGCGACGGTGACGGTCACCCCGAGCTCGGCGAGGTTCTGTGCGATGACATTGCCCACCGATACCCAGTCGCTCGAGGTGGAGCCGACCGAGAAGTCGAATGCGAACGGCGATCCGTCGGGAAGGACGCGCTTGCCGTCTGCGCCGAGGGTGATGCCCGCGGCATCCAGGAGCTCTCCCGCGCCTTCGAGGTCGCGTTCCGTCCACGTGCACGAGTCCACGACCGCCTCGTCGCGCCACGTGTCGTACGAACCCGTCAGACCCGTGCAGTCGGCGGGGAACGTGTAGCCCTGCATGCCGATCTCGGTGACCTGCTCGCGGTCGACCGCCATCGAGAGCGCCTTGCGCACGTCCGCGTCGTCGAACGGCGCCTTCGCGCTGTTGAACTGCCAGTTGATCATCGATCCGGTCGGCGGGAACCAGAAGAACCGGTTGTCGGGGTCCTTCGCGACGTAGGCCTCGTCGATGTTCGGGATGAACTGGGGAGCCCAGTCGACGTCGCCGTTCGCGGCGGCGAGGTTCGCGCCGTCGTTGCCGGAGAACGCGAGCATGCGGATGCCCTCGATCTGCTGCTTCTCGGGCTGCCAGTAGTTCGGGTTCTTGCCGAGGTCGAAGGACTGCGCCTGGAAGTTGGTGACCTCTGTGTAGGGTCCGGTGCCGACGGGCTCTTCGTTGGCGAACTTGGTCGGGTCGTCGACGTCGCTCCAGATGTGGGCGGGAGCGATCACCTGCTGGCCGATGTCGAGCAGCGCAGGCGAGAACGGCTGGTTGAAGTCGAACTGCACCGTGAGCGGGTCGACCGCCGTCACGGACTCGATGTAGTCGAATCCGCCGCGGACCTCTCGCTGCAGGTCGAACGACAACACGACGTCGTCGGCGACGAACGGCTCGCCGTCGGACCATTTCACTCCGTCGCGCAGGTGGTAGGTGATGCCGGTGCTGTCGGGCGCGACCTCCCACTCCGTCGCCAGCCACGGGGTGGTGGACCCGTCGGCGGGGTTGTAGACGACCATCGACTCGTAGATCGCCTGCTGCGTCATCGGGAAGTCGGGGTTGGCGAACGGGTTGAAGTTGCGGTCGAAGGTCCCCATGTCTTCACGGGGGATCGTCAGCAGTTGGGTGCCGTCCAGCGAGTCCGCGGACTCGCCTCCGCCGGCGCTGCAGCCGGACAGCGCGAGCGCGGCGGTCGCCGCCACCGTGGCGGCGATGAGCACCGCTTTGCGGTGAACTGTCATGATGAGTGTGTTCCTTTCTTCTTCGTTGAAGCCGAAGGGGCTGCGCGTCGGACGAGATGTCCAGTCACACCGACGCGCGTTCTAGGAGCGGGCAGTCGACCGTCACGGTTCCCGTGCCGGTCGACTGACCCGCGATGATCGCGGCGAGGAGGTCCACGCCGCGGGCGCCCATCTGTTCGAAGGGCAGTGCCACCGTCGTCAGGCCCGGCCTCAGGTATGCCGCGATGAGCTCCTGATTGTCGAATCCGATGACGGCGATGTCCTGGGGAATGCGCAGGCCGCGTTCCTTGATCGCGTCGTATGCGCCCATCGCCATCCGGTCATTGGCGCAGAAGACGGCGGTCGGCGGGTCGGCGAGATCCAGAAGAGCGGATGCTGCGGTGTACCCGCCGTCGGCCGTCGCATGCCCCGAGATCTCGAGGTTCCCGTCGGGTGCGATACCGGCCTCCCGGAGCACCTCGTGGTAGCCGACGCGTCGGCCGACCGCCGCAGGGATGTCGGGATCGAGGTTGATGAAGCCGATGCGGCGGTGCCCGGCCGCGAGGAGGCGCTCGGTCGCCCGGCGGCCCCCCGTGCGCTCGTCGGGGACGATGGCGGGGTACCGGCCCTCGACGTCGAAGCAGTTGACGAGCACGGTCGGCACTTCCCGTGCGATCGCGGGAAGCTCGACGGCACGATGCCACGTCGCGGCATAGAGGAGCCCCTCGACGCGCTGCTCGAGCAGCCGCTCGATGGCGGCCGTCTCTGCGGCGGGGTCGGACTCGGTGGACGCGATCAGCAGGTACTTCTCATCGACGAGGGCGCGATCCTGCGCTCCCTTGATGATGTCGACAGCGAACGGCGCGGTCACGATCTCCGTGACGAGGCCGTACCAGTCGCTCTGCTTCTTGGCGAGTGCGCGCGCGCCCGCATTGGGCCGATAGCCGAGTTCGGCCGCGGCGGCCAATACGCGATCGCGGGTGTCCTCGGCGATGCTGACAGAGCGTCGGTCGTTGAGCACGAACGAGACGGCCGAGCGGGACACGCCGGCGTGCCGCGCGACATCCGCCATCGTCACCGGGCGCCGGGTCGTCTCTGACATCTGCGGTTCCTTCATTGGATGCGCGGGCTGACTAACGCGCGTGAGTTCGAGGCGATCTGAGACTAACGCGAGTTAGCGGCGCACGCAACTCTCTTTCGAGAACCAGAACGGGGTGGGCGTCGCAGTCCAGGCCAAGACCGACTCTGAACGTCAGTCACGTCGGCAGCACAGCCCCGGGCCGGTGATATGTCTTCCACGTGGACACACGGTGGACACAAGCCGGGTAAGTCGAGGTCAAGATGGTTGGCCGAACGCACCCCGCCCCCGAAGGTGTCTCTTGACCTCCGAGGGCGGGGCGCTTACGTGCCTCCGGCGACGTCTACACGGGGTTTCCGAGCACCACGCGCAGCCATCTGGTTCCGTCCGACACCGCGAGCACGCTCGTGCCGGCGGCATCCGTCACCATCGCCATCGCACCCAGCGCAGGCTGCGGCCTCGGCCCCGCCGCGAGCTGGACGCCGTGGGCGAACACGGTGCGCATCCGGTTCTCGGCCGAGCCGAGATCACGGGCGTTGTCGGCAGTCGGCGTGATGCCCGTGATGTCGACGCGCATCGCGGCGACGCCGTTCTCGTCGTCCGTGGAGCACAGCAGGTCGACGGCGGTCGATCCGACCTCGTTCACGGGAACGACGCGCATGCCGCCCTTCACGCCCGGCCCGGCGCCCGCGCTCTGGTCCGAGGCGGCGACGAATGCTCCGTACGCGTCTGCCCCGACGTCGTGGACACCGGTCGTGGTGGCGCGGACGACGATCGCTGCGTTGGCGGCTGCCGTCACCTCCTGCTCCATCGCACCGGGACGACGCCGCTCGATGACATTGTCGGCCCCGATCACCTGCGCCCACACCACACCCGCCGTGTTGTCGAAGGTGTTGCCCGTGATCGTTGAGCGGGTGAGGGTCCCGGTCACCCGCACCGGCGGCGCTTCGGTCACGGGGTTCGCTCCGAACAGGTTGCCGAGGAGCGACACATCCGTCGCATCGCCGTTGATACGGACGGCGCCCCAGCGCTCATCCTGATCCAGGTTCCAGTTGTCGAAGGAGTTCCCTGAGATCGTGATCTCCGCAGCGGCGGCCGCGAAGTACACCGGAGAGCGGGTGACCCAGTTGAAGGTGTTCCCGGTGATCGCGACGTTGCGTGCCTGCACGGCGGTGTCGAACGCGATCGAGTACGGCGGCCGCCCGCCACCGGTCGGCTCACCGCCGCCGAGCACGTTCCCGGTGAAGGTGAGGTTCGTTCCCCCCGCAGTGATGTTGATCAGCGCACCGCCCGAGCCGTTCTCGACCACGTTGCCCGTGAAGGTCGAGTTGATGATGCCGCCCTCGAACAGCCGGCGCCCGATGTCGAGCACGTTGTTGGCGATGATCGCGCCGCGGAAGCTCCCCGCGTTCTCCCCCGTCGTCCGGATCGCGGTTCCCATGCTGTGGAAGTGGTTGCCCTCGATCAGCCACTTGCGCATGCCGTACGGCAGGAGGTGCACGCCGGTGCCGGAGACGCCGGCCGTGGGCCACGAGATGTCGAGGCCGAAATCGCCGACGGCGACCAGGTTGTTCGTGAACACGAGCCCACGACCCACGTGCCTGAGCGCGAGGTAGAACTCGATGAAGGTGCACTCCGTCACAACGAGATCGACGTCGTCGGTGTTCGCGCCCACCCGGTTGGCATCGCGCGCCGACTGCACCGCGACGGTGTTCTTCAGACTGGCCGGCGCCACGAAGCAGAGCCCCCGCAATGCGGCGAGGGGAGCTCGCATCTCGAGTCCCGTCCCGTCGAAGTCGACATCGATGATCGACACCCGGGAGCTCATGGTGCTCGCACCGGCCAGCACGATGCGGTTGAAGTTGTCGCCCCCGAGTCCTTCGACGTCGGGCACGACCAGCGTGCGCGTGATGCGGTAGGTCCCCGGAGGGAAGAACACGATCTTGTTCGGACGCGTGAGCTGGGCGTCGATGGCCTGCTGGATGGCATCCGTGTCATCAGCGACCCCGTCCCCGACCGCGCCGAACTCCTGCGGGGTCGTTCCCATCAGCGCGTCGGCGGTGGCCCCGGCCGCCGCGGCAGGCTGTGAGGGAGACAGCTGTCCGGCCATGGTGGCACCGAGCGCGGCTATGCCTGCCGCACCCATCACGTGCCGTCTACTGAGCGTTGACATTCCTCGTCCTACTCCTTCGGTCGTTCACGCACCTGCGGTGGTCAGGAACTGCACGGCCGCGGCATGGTGCGGGGATCGCGGCCCCTGGGAAAGCAGTGGGTCGTCAACGTCGCGCATCCACCCGAGCATTGCTGCGGCGAGCTCGTCGCGGATCCTCGCGTTGCGAGGCGACGCGGCGATGTCGAGCTCTTCGCCGGGATCGACCTCGAGGTCGTAGAGCTCGACGAGCGGACTGGTGCGCATGCCGCCCTTCGTCAGGTCACGCACCGAACTGCGCCGCAGCCACGACTGGGTGGCATCCATCGGGTTGGGGGCGTTGTCGAAGTTGACGATGAGCTTGTACTTGTCGGAGCGCACCGAGCGTCGGGGGCTGTAGTAGTCGTGATAGGTCAGCTGCCCGAAGACGTGCGGGTGCGCGGTTGCCGCCGACTCGACCACCGGCACGAGACTCGTGCCGTCGGGGTCGTCGTCGGGTCGGAGGCCGAGCAGCCCGAGCACGGTGGGCCGCACGTCGAGGTGGCTCACGAGTCCACCGACGCGAACTCCGCTCCATGCGTGTCTGCCGGGCGCGTGCACGATGAGAGCGACCTCCAGTCCCGGGTCGTAGAGGGTGCACTTCGCACGTGGCAGCGCGAGCCCGTGATCCGTGGTGAAGACGACGATCGTCTCGTCGGCGAGTCCGAGCCTCTCGACAGCGTCCAGCACCCGGCCGACGTGCTCATCCAGGTACCGCACCGCCCCTTGCAGCTCGGCGATCTCGGCGCGGGCGCCGTCGTCGTCGCGAAGGTAGCCCGGCACCCCGTGGCCACGCGAGGAGTCGGGCTCGATGTAGCCGCCGAGGAATCCCATGACGCCGGGCTCGTCCCGCGGGTCCGGCGCGCGATGGGGCTCGAAGAATCCGACCTGCAGATAGAAGGGACGGGAATCACCGGCGTACCGGGACAGAGCGTCGATCGCACGGTCGCCCACGACGATTCCTGACCGCTCCGAGCGCGAACCTCCCGCGCCGGTCGACTCCACATGGTCGAATCCCAGGCGTTGCGCCACGACATCCTCGTCGAGCACCCGTGACTCGTGCTGCACCCCGATCAGGTGGGTGCGGAATCCCTCGCGCTTCAGCCGTGTCGCGAGGTGCGACGACGGATCGGCGAGATCCCAGTCGAACGGCGAGTGAGTGAGGCCGAGCACGCCGTTGCGCTGCGGGTAGGTCCCGGTGAAGAGGGAAGCGCGCGCCGGGCTGCATTGCGGCGAGGTGGCGAACGCGTCGTCGAAGACCGCCGACCGTGCGGCGAGCGCGTCGAGGTTCGGCGTCGACACGGTCTGCACTCCGTACGCGCCGAGGAAGCGTCCCAAGTCATGGCAGTGGAGGATGAGGAGGTTCTGATGGATGCCGCGGCCCGCTGTCATGCGGATGCCTCCCCGTCCGTCGCCCCGCCCGCACCTGCCCGTACGATCTCGGCGCGCACGCGCCCGAGACCCTCGATCTCGCCGGCGACGACGCCTCCGCTCACCGGCAGTCGCAGCGTGGCGGCCGTGCGGCCGAGCAGGATCACGTCGCCGGGAAACAGCGTCGTCACCGCCGAGATCGTGGCGAGCATCTCAGCTGCGCCGTCTAGGTAATCGTCGGTGGAGCCGGAGACGGACTCGTCGCCCGCGTCCAGACGCATGCGACGCCCGCGCCATCTGCCGGATTGCGGCTCGAGCGCACCGATCACGTTGAAGCCGTCGCCCCACCGGCCGTACACGGCGGGGATGTGCCGTTCGCCGAGCCGGGCGGGTTCGGCAACGGCGTCGCCGAACGACTCGTCGCACAGCGACACGACTGGCGAGAGGCCGGCGATGTACGACTCCGCATCGTCCGGGTCGACGTCCGACGCGAGCCGGCCGATGATCGCCGCGAGCTCGATCGTCACCTCGACGACCGTCGCGCGAGCAGGCAGCACCACGCGCGATCCGTCTGCCCCGAGAGAGCTCGCCGGTCCGGTGAAGAAGCGAGGGACCTGCAGTCGCGGCAGACCTTCGCCCGGCGCGCCGATGTGATTGCCGAAGGCCGTGAACACATGCCGGGCATCGTCGGTATGCCAGGTGGCGGCGTCCGTCGGCGGTTCCTGCGCCGCGCGCCTGATCGCGTAGGACGGATGCCGGTCGAACGGCACGCGCTCACCGACCGGCACCACCTGGACGGGGTTGCGCAGGACGCCCAGCTGCTCGATTTCCGATTCGAGCACGACCTCGCGGCGCTCGACGACCTCACGCGGGATCGCCAGCCCGTCGACGCCCATGGTGCCGAGATGGAGGATGTCGCCGGGATGCAGCGTGGCGAACGAGGAGTACCACTGGATGACCCGTTCGACCCCGAGGATCGTCGCCGAGGTGTGCGCACGGTCGCGCTGGCGCCCGTCCTGCCGCGTGTACACGAGCAGGTCGTACGGATCGCCGACCTCGTCCTTCGTGACGAGAAAGGGCCCCACCGGGCACAGCGTGTCGGCGATCTTCCCGCCCCAGGACGCCGTGGCCTGGAAGAACCAATCACCGTACTCGGCGGGCAGGCTGTAGCCTCGCCCCGCGTTCCCCGGCACTCGGCCGTAGTAGTACGTGCCCGCCACGTCGGTCACATTCGTATAGCCGGCGACATGGCGCATCGCCTCGTTCAGCGGGATCTCCCGCCCTCCCCGGCCGATGATCACCCCGAGCTCGACATTGAACGACATGAGCGGATCGTGATGTCCGTTGCGCATGAGCACGGCGGCTCCCGCGCCCACGACACTCCCCTGCGGGCGCTGGTGCGCCACGGGGAACAGGTTCAGATGCTCGATGCGCGGATTGGCGCGGGCGAAGGACGGCGAGTTGGTGACGAGCCCGAGGCACAGCCGCGGGCGCGGGATGGGCGCGAGCAGCTCGACGTCGGCGACCGCGTGCGAGATCGTGTCGAGGATCGTGGCATCGGACTGGGAGGCGAACCGCGCCAGGAAGCGCTCCAGCCGGTCGAGCACGGCCATTCCCTCATCGCCGAGCGCGAGGAAATCCGCGAGCGTGCCGGGCCACGTGCCCAGGAAGCTCGGCCGGCTCGCCGCATAGCCGCTCGTCCCGCCTCCGCTCCCGGCGAGCGCCGCCTCGGCAAGGCCGGGTTCGACGACGCGCAGCTCCGCGGTGACGGGGTCCGCCCACACGAATCCCCACTGTTCGGAGTTCTCGTGCAGGAATGTCGCGAGCTTCACTGAGCTCCTTCGCTCGTGGTTGATCACTTCATCGTTTCGTATTAGTGATTGGCAGGGTAACGGCATCCACAACCGCCTTGCAAGGGGAGATCGCGACCGAATTCTGGCCAGGAATCGACGCTTGACGCCTTCGAAGAGGCTCATATACAGTCGGGAACGCCCATATTCTAATACGTAACGGAGCGTTCAGTTGGGGACACGACAGGGAAGCCGCCGTCCGACACAGGTCGAGATCGCGCGTCGTGCCGGGGTGTCGCAGGCGACGGTGTCGCTCGTCATCAACGGCCACGGCTCGCAGGTGTCGGCCGATCGCCGCGAGGCCGTGCTGGCCGTCATCGCGGAGCTCGGGTACACCGTGAACACCGCGGCGCGCAGCCTTCGCGGCAAGGGGAACCGCATCCTCGGCCTCTACACGTTCGAGCCTGTGTTCCCGGTGAGCGAGCGGGACTTCTACTTCCCGTTCCTCCAAGGGGTCGAGGCCGAGGCTGCGCTGCTGGGCTACGACATGCTGCTCTTCACGTCGGCCGGCGGATCGACGGAGCGCAGCATCTACGCCGGAGGGTCCAACCGCCTGCTCAAGTCGGACGGATGCGTCCTTCTCGGTCGCCACCTCGCGCGTGACGAGCTCGCGCGGCTCTCACGCGAGGACTTCCCCTACGTCTTCATCGGCCGACGCGAAGTCGAGGGGGTCCGCCTCTCGTACGTCGGTGCCGACTATGCGAACGCCACGAAGACGATGGTGCAGCGGCTCGCCGCGATGGGCCACAGCCGCATCCTGCTGGTGCGCCGCGCGGAGGGGGCGGAGCCCGGCCTCGACCGTGCCGCCGGTCATCGCGCAGGCCTCGAAGCAGCCGGCCTGCCCTTCACGCCCGACCTTGTGCACCAGGTCGGAGACGGGTCCGAGATCGATGCCGAACTGCTGCGCTCGTGGACGGATGCCGGAATCACCGCGATCCTCGTAGAGCCGCGCGAGGCCGATGGCATCGGCCGCGCACTCGAGCTCGCCGCAGCGAGCGCCGGCATCCGCATCCCCACCGATCTGTCGGTGGCCTTCCTCGGTGAAGCGCCGGCGTCGACGCCCACGCGGATCTGGACCGGGCTCGCGCTGCCGCGGGCGGAGATGGGGCAGGAAGCCGTCCGGATGCTCATCACCCTCCTCGAGGACCGCGATGCCGGGCCGTTGCAGAAGCTCCTGCCCTGCGAGCCGGTCGACGGGAACTCGATCGCCCTCGCCTCGTCCGTCTCGGTGCACACGTGACCCGATACATGCTCAGGGCCGTGGGAAGCGGACTGTTCATCATCTGGGGCGCCGTCACGCTCGTGTTCATCATCGTCCGCATGGTGCCTGGCGACCAGGCGACGATCCTGCTCGGACCCGATGCGACCACCGAGGAAGTCGAGGCCCTGCGGGAGGAGCTCGGCCTGAACGCGCCGCTGCTGGTGCAGTACGGGCTGTATCTGGTCAATGTGCTGCAGCTCGACTTCGGCGACTCCTATCGCTTCGGCCAGCCTGCACTGGAGCTCGTCATGAGCCGGCTTCCGGCCACCATCGAGCTCACCCTCGCAGCGACCGCCATCGCGCTGTTCGGTCTCGTGCTGGGCGCGCTCGCCGGGTCTCGCCCCGGCTCACTGCGCGACCGGGGGATCTCCGGCCTCGCCCTCACGCTGCAGGCGATGCCGACGTTCTGGGTCGGCATCATGCTCATCCTGCTGTTCTCCCTCGAGCTGCAGGTGCTGCCGAGCTCGGGCACCGGCAGCTGGGCCCACCTCGTACTGCCGGCGGTGACGCTCGCCGCGCCTTTCATCGCGCTGCTCACCCGTATCGCGAGGAGCAGCGTCGTGGAGACGATGTCGGAGGGGTACGTGCAGACCGCTCGCTCCAAGGGGCTCTCCAAGCGTCGCGTGCTCACCGGTCATGTGATGCGCAACTCCTCGATCCCGATCGTCACGATCTTCGGCCTGCAGGTCGGCGCACTGCTCGGCGGTGCCGTCATCGTCGAGAACGTGTTCGCGTGGCCGGGACTGGGCACCCTCCTCGTGTCGGCCGTGTCGAATCGCGACTACGCGATCGTCCAGGCAGGGACTCTGGTCGCCGCGACGATCGTCGTGATCCTCAATCTCACCGTCGACCTGCTCTACGCGCAGCTCGACCCGCGGATCCGGCTGGTGCGCTCATGACCGCCATCTCACTGACCAGCGTCTTCGCGGGCCGCGGACGCCGACTGAGCGCGACCGCCGGCATGATTCCGCTCGCGATCATCGGCATGTACGTCCTCGTGGCCCTCATCGGACCGCTCGTGATCTCGTACGATCCCGTCTTCACCTCGGTCGGCGACCGTCTGCTGCCGCCCGGGTCTGTCGGCGCCGACGGCGCCTTCTACCCGCTCGGCACGGACGGTCTCGGCCGCGACATGGTCGGCCAGCTCGTGTACGGCACCCGCACCTCCCTCATCATCGGCACGTGCGTCGTCGTCATCTCAGGGTTCGTCGGCGTGCTGTTGGGCACAATCGCCGGTTACTTCAGCGGCTGGGTCGACGTCACGGTGTCGCGCCTGATCGACGTGCTGCTCGCGTTTCCCGGCATCCTGCTCGCCATCATCATCACGGGCGTCTTCGAGCGCAGCATGCTCGTCGTGATCATCGCCCTCTCTGTGGCGAACTGGATCGGCTTCGCGAGGCTCTCTCGCGGGCTCGGCCTCTCATTGCGCGAACGCCCCTGGGTCGATGCCGCACGGCTCATCGGAGTGCGCACGCCACTTCTCCTGGGCCGGCACATCGCTCCGTTCGTCCTCGGCCCGATCGTCGCGCTCGCCACCACCGAGTTCGCCGGCGCGGTGCTCGCCGAAGCAGGGCTCAGCTTCCTGGGCCTGGGGCTGCCACCCTCCTCGGTGTCGTGGGGGCAGACCATCGCCGAAGGACGTACATACCTCGGCAGCGCCTGGTGGATCTCGACCTTTCCCGGCATCGCCCTGAGCGGACTCGTCATCTGCGCAGGGCTGCTCGGAGACCGGCTCACCGCTCGCTTCACCAGCGGTGATCACAGATGAACCCGACAACGAAGTCACGCAAGGAGAAGAAGAGAATGCACAGCACAAGAACCGCACTCTCCGTGGTGGGCGCGGCGATCGCCGTCCTCGCTCTCGCGGGGTGCACCACCACCACAACCACCGGGTCCCCCGACACATCGGAAGCGCCACTCGCCGAGGAACAGGAGCTCATCGTCGGCGTGCAGTTCCCGATCGAGGGCCTGGACCCGCACGGCGCCCTGTCGCAGGACGGCGGAACCGGCCTCGCGGCAGAGGCGATCTTCAGCAACCTGCTCAAGACGACAGGGGCAGGCGAGTTCGAGGGCGAACTCGCGGAGTCGTGGGAGTCCAACGAGGACGCGAGCGAATGGACGTTCACACTCCGCGACGACATCGTGTTCTCGGACGAGACGCCCGTGACGTCGGAGGACGTCGTGGCATCGTTCGAGCGGCTCCTGGCGCTTGCCGGGCCGCTCGCCGGCAACTTCAAGGACTACACGGTCGCGGCTCCGGATGAGACCACCGTCGTCTTCACTCCCCCGGCCTCGGACGCCGCGCTGCTCGGCAAGCTGGTCAACTTCGTCGTCACCCCCGCCGACGTCGACGAGGCGAGCTTCAGCGAGCCGGTCGGATCCGGAGCCTTCATGGTGGACGAGTTCGTGCCCGGATCGTCGCTCCGGCTCGTACCCAACCCGAACTACTGGGACGGGGTGCCGACCCTCGAGTCGCTCGAGATGCGCACGATCCCCGAGCTCGCGGCGCGCATCACAGCGCTGCAGACCGGAGAGATCCAAGCCGCGTGGGGAATGCCCGACGATCAGGTCACCATGCTCCGTGAGGACAGCGGACTCGTCGTCGAGACCATCCCCAGCGCCGCGGTCCTCACGATGTGGATGAACAGCTCGACGCCGGCACTCGCCGACGCCGAGGTGCGCCGGGCCCTGTGGCAGGCGGTCGATTTCGAGACGATCATCGCCAGCCTCTTCCCCGAGACAGGCAGCCTCGCCGACTCGCCGGTGGCACCGAATGTCCTCGGCTACGCGCCGCAGGAGGCAGTTGGGTTCGACCCCGAGGCGGCGAAGGCCGCCCTGGACGAGGCCGGGTTCGACTACTCGACCGTCCTGCGCTTCCAGTACTCGCAGCCGCAGTTCGCCGAAGTCACGAAGGCCGTCGCCTCCGACCTCGCCGAGATCGGAGTGCAGGTCGAAGTGCTCGAGAAGGAGCAGGCGGTGTTCCTCGAGGACCTCCTCGCGCTGAACTGGGACATCAACATCCAGCAGCTCGGCTCGGCGGGCTTCGACGCCGCGACCAACCTCGGACGCCTGTACACCTGCGCCGCCAACCGCATGGGCTACTGCAACCCGGACCTCGACGAGCTCCTGGCCGCTGCAGGATCGACCG
The DNA here is from genome assembly GCF_040676455.1 of Microbacterium sp. LMI12-1-1.1. Classification (NCBI taxonomy): domain Bacteria; kingdom Bacillati; phylum Actinomycetota; class Actinomycetes; order Micrococcales; family Microbacteriaceae; genus Microbacterium; species Microbacterium sp. LMI12-1-1.1. Next base: position 720,161 of record NZ_JBEGIA010000016.1, read on the forward strand.
GTGATGTGGAGGAGCGCGAAGCGCTCTACGCCGACGCGATCGAGATCATCTGGAACGACGCCGTGGGCATGTACCCGATGTTCGTGGAGACGGCGTACGCGTGGCAGAGCAACGTGCAGGGTTTCGAGCCGGCGCCGGACGGCCGCGTCGACTTCTCCGGCGTCTCGATCGCAGCCGAGTAAGAACGGGGATCGTCGATGACAGATGCACGGAGCACCGAACCGCCGCTGCTGGAGGTCGAGAACCTGACGGTCGACGTCCCCGGAGCGGAAGGTCCCGTGCGCATCATCGACGACGTCTCGTTCTCGATGCCGGCGGGCACCACGACCGGTCTGATCGGGGAGTCCGGGAGCGGCAAGACGATGACGGCGATGGCCGTCCTCGGGCTGCTGCCTCCCGGCTCCACGACCGGCGGCCGCATCCGCTTCCGTGGTCGGGACCTGCTGACCATGAACGAGGACGAACGGCGCAAGGTCCGCGGTCGTGAGATCTCGATGATCTTCCAGGACCCCCTCGCAGCCCTGAATCCGACGCAGCGCATCGGCAAGCAGGTGGGCGAGATCCTGCGTGCGAACGGGTCGAGCCGCACCGAGGCCCAGCAAACCGCGGTCGCACTCCTCGACCGGGCGGGGATCCCCGATCCCGCCGCTCGCGCGAACGACTACCCCCACCAGTTCTCGGGCGGCATGCGCCAGCGGGCGATGGTCGCGCTCGCACTCGCTGGCACACCGCAGCTGATCCTCGCGGACGAGCCGACGACCGCACTCGACGTCACGGTGCAGGCGCGCATCCTCGACCTGCTGCGCTCGCTGCGGGACAACGAGGGGACTGCGATGCTCCTGGTCAGTCACGATCTGCGCGTCATGGCGCACGTCGCGGACCACCTCGTCGTGATGTACGCCGGCAGGGTGGCCGAGCGTGGCCCGGCGCGCGAGCTCCTGCGGCGGCCGCGGCATCCCTATACCCGCGCCCTCGTGCGCAGCGTTCCCTCTGTCAGCGCGAAGAGCGCGATCGCCGACCCGCTTCCCGGTGCACCCGCCAATCCGCGCGCTCGTCCCACCGGCTGCGCCTTCCACCCCCGATGCCCCATGGCACGCGACATCTGCCGCGACGTAGACCCGGCGCTGATCGAAGTCGGTCCCGGCCGCCGCAGCGCGTGTCACTTCGCCGAGGAGGTCCCGGTATGAACGGCGATCTGCTCGAGGTCCGCGACCTCGTCGTCGACTTCAGCCGCAAACGTCGCGAGAAGCCTGGTACGCCGCCTGCTCGCCGGGCCGTCGATGACGTCTCGTTCACCCTCAGCGAGAACGAGACTCTCGCACTGGTCGGCGAGTCCGGTTCGGGAAAGACGACCGTCGCCCGCTGCGTCGTGGGCCTGCAGCGCCCGCAAGAGGGCACGATGACGTTCGGCGGCGCGACGCTCGACGTGGTCTCGCGCCGCCCCGCCGCACTCAAGCGCGAGCTTCAGATGGTGTTCCAAGACCCGCGCTCCTCGTTGAACCCCCGGATGAGCGTGCGCGCGATCATCAACGAGGTGTGGCGCACGAACCGCTCGATCGCACCCGCTCGAGATCGCGAGAAGGCCCTCGCCGCGCTGCTGGACGATGTCGGTCTCGACTCAGGCGTCGCCGACCGCCGGCCCTCCGCGCTGTCGGGCGGACAGTGCCAGCGGGTCAGCATCGCTCGGGCCCTTGCGATGAAGCCGCGCCTGCTCGTGTGCGACGAGGCGGTCTCAGCCCTCGATGTCTCGGTGCAGGCTCAGATCCTGCGTCTGCTGGTGGATCTCAAGCAGGAGCACGGGCTGTCCATGCTGTTCATCTCGCACGACCTCGGCGTCGTGCGGCAGATCGCGGACCGCGTCGTGGTCATGCGCCACGGCGAGCTGGTCGAATCCGGCGACGCCGCGCAGATCTTCGGCGCACCGCAGCACGAGTACACGCGGAACCTCCTGGCCGCCGCGCTGGATCTGTCCGGCGCGGAGGCATCAGCGGATGCCGCGACATGAGCACGATGAAAGGGAGAGCGTTGACTGAAGTCGGGGTCGAGACGTGCGACGTGATGATCGTCGGAGGAGGGCTCGGAGGGGTGGCGGCGGGCTTGAGCGCCGTGCGCAGCGGGCTCCGCGTGATCATCAGCGAAGAGACCGACTGGGTCGGCGGTCAGCTGACCAGTCAGGGGGTGCCCCCGGACGAGCATCCGTGGATCGAGCGATTCGGGGCTACGCGCACGTACCGCGCCCTGCGTGACAGCATCCGCGAGCACTATCGGCGCTGGTATCCGCTCACGACCGAGGCGATGGGCGACCCCGAGCTCAATCCCGGCCGCGGGCGGGTCAGCCGGCTCTGTCACGAACCTCGGGTCGCGGCATCCGTCCTCGAGTCCCTGCTCTCGCCCTACCTCACGTCCGGGCGGCTGCGCATCCTGTACAACCACGTCCCGGTGGCCGCCGACACCGACGGAGACGAGGTCACCGCCGTGACCCTGAGCGGTCCCCGCGGCGACGTCACGGTCACGGCGCGGTACTTCCTGGACGCGACCGAACTGGGCGACCTGCTTCCCCTCACCGGCACGGAGTTCGTCACGGGATTCGAGTCGCGTGCAGAGACGGGCGAGCCGAGCGCGTCCGACGAGTCACAGCCCGACAACATGCAGGCGTTCTCGTGGGTGTTCGCGCTCGAGTACCGCGAGGGCGAGGACCATACGATCGAGCGACCCGCCTGCTACGACTACTGGCGCTCGTACCGCCCCGACTACTGGCCGGGTCCACTGCTCGGTCTCACCGCGCCGGACCCGCGCACGCTCGAGCCGCTGGAGCGGCGTTTCGTGCCGCACGAGAAGGCCGGCGAGGTGGTCGCCGATCAGAGCGTCGATCCCGGTGACCGCGAACTGTGGGCCTTCCGCCGCATCGTCTCTCGCGACGTCTTCGAGGCCGGGTTCTGCGACAGCGAGGTGACGATCGTCAACTGGCCGATGATCGACTACCTGGACGGAAGCCTCATCGGGGTGAGCGACGACGAGAAGCAGCGCCACCTCGACGGCAGCCGCGAGCTTGCCCGGAGCATGCTCTATTGGCTGCAGACCGAAGTGCCGCGTCCCGATGGCGGCCGCGGCTGGCCGGGGCTGCGGCTGCGACCTGACGTCATGGGCACGCCGGACGGCTTCGCGAAGGCGCCGTACATCCGGGAGTCCCGCCGGATCCGCGCCGAGTACACGGTCGTCGAGCAGGACCTCTCGTTCGCGGTCCGGGGCGACGCAGGTTCCGTCGACTACGCCGACAGCGTGGGCATCGGCATGTACCGCATCGATCTGCACCCCTCCACCGGGGGCGACAACTACATCGACGTCGCGAGCTGCCCCTTCCAGATCCCTCTCGGAGCGCTCATCCCCCAGCGGGTGACCAACCTGCTTCCCGCCGGCAAGAACATCGGCACGACCCACATCACCAACGGGTGCTTCCGCCTCCACCCGGTGGAGTGGAACGTCGGCGAGGTGGCCGGCCTTCTCGCGGCCCACTGCCTCGAACGCGGCCTCACGCCTTCCGGCGTGCGCAACGACGACGGGGAGCTCGCGGACTTCCAGGCGCGGCTCGTCGCGGCGGGCATCGAGCTCGCGTGGCCCGATCTGCCGGAAGTGCGCCCCTACTGATGAACGGCGTCGAACTGCTCGATGGCCTGGTCGTCCCGCTCGTGACGGGCCTGGACGAGAACGGCGTGCCGGATGCCTCGGCCAGCACGCGGCTGCTGGACGTGATGGCCCGCACCGGCGTCACGAAGCTCATGCTGCTCGGGAGCAACGGCGAGGGGCCGCTGCTCGCCACGAGCAGCCTGTCGCCCTACGTCGCCGAGATGGTCGCCGCCTGGCGCGAACGCGTGCCGGCCGGGGTGGTCGTCGTCAATGCGACGGCGCCCGCGACGACGGAGGCGCTGGAGCGCGGCACGATCGCGGTCGATGCGGGGGCGGACGCCGTCGCCCTGTGTCCTCCCTTCTACTTCCGGCATCGGGACGACGAGATCCTCGACCACTACCGTCGGTTCGAAAGGCTCGGCATCCCGGTCATCGTCTACAACCTCCCCCGCTACACGAACGAGATGAGCCCGGCCGTCATCGAGCAACTTCCGGCCCTTGCGCACGTCGTCGGGGTGAAAGACAGCTCCGGCGATCTCGAGACGCTCACGCGGTTCCTGGCCCTCAAGGAGTCGCGTCCCGACTTCGGCGTCAGTCAGGGCGGCGAGACCGCACTCGTGGCGGGACTGCGTCTCGGTGCCGACGGCATCGTGCCCGGCACCGGGAACGTCGCGCCTGCACTGGCGCTCCGGATCGTCGCCGCCCTCCGCACGGGCGACGACGCCGCCGCCGCCGACGCGCAGCGGATCACGACGGTGCTCACCGGGTTGCACGGCATCCGGCCGGGCGTGCCCGCGGTGAAGGCGATCCTCGACCTCCTCGGCCTGCTGCCGCCCCACGTGGCCGCGCCGCTGGCGGCGTGCACGGCATCCGAGAGGAGTGCGCTCGAAGCGTTCATCGCGCCGCACCGCTCGGTTCTCCTCGACGGCGGCGGAACGCCTTCATGACGGCTCCGAACATCGTCGTCATCCTCGCCGACGACCTCGGATTCTCGGATGCCGGGGCGTTCGGTGGCGAGATCGAGACCCCGAACCTGGATCGGCTCGCTGCGACGGGGGTGCGCATGAGCGCGTTCTACGCGACTCCCCGCTGCAGCCCGTCGCGCGCGGCGCTGCTGACGGGCCGCGAGTCCCACTCGGTCGGTATCGGCATCCTCACCACGGACGACCGTCCCCACGGGTACGCGGGGTCACTCAGCGTCGACGCGCCGACGATCGCCGAACGGCTGAAGGCTCGGGGATACGCCACAGCCCTGGTGGGGAAGTGGCATCTGTCCTCCGACATCTCGGCGCCGAACGAGACGTGGCCGACCCATCGCGGATTCGACGAGTTCTACGGCATCCTCCCCGGCGCATCCAGCTATTACCGGCCTCCGCTGTACGACGGGGAGCGGAGGCTGGACGAAGAGACGACGGCGGACTACTACCTCACCGACGACCTCTCCCACCGTGCCGCGGATTTCGTCGCGCGATCGGCGCAGCGGGGGACGCCGTTCTTCCTGTACCTCTCTTACACGGCACCGCACTGGCCGCTGCACGCGCCCGAGGCGGATGTCGCGAGGTACCGAGAGCGGTACCGGGGCGGCTGGGATCGGCTGCGAGAAGAGCGGGCGGAGCGGCTTCACGAGCTCGGGATCGCACGCCTGATCGAGTCCGCCCCCGACCCGGACGTGGCGCGGTGGACGGATGCTGCGGACCCCGAGTGGGAGAGCGAACGCATGGCCGTCTATGCGGCGCAGGTCGAGATCATGGACCGCGGCATCGGCACCCTGATCGCGGCGCTCGACGCCCATGGCGTGCGTGACGACACGCTGATCGTCTTCTGCTCCGACAACGGAGCCTGTGCCGAAGAGCTTCCGTTCTCGGAGCGCCGCATGAACCCCGACATCTGCCCGCCGTTCACGCGCGACGGCGTCGAGGTCATGGTCGGGAACGAGCCGGGCATCCGCCCGGGCCCGGAAGCGGGCTATTCCAGCTACGGACGGCCGTGGGCGCATCTGTCGAACGCTCCGTTCCGGCTCTACAAGCGCTGGGTGCACGAGGGCGGTATCGCGTCCCCGTTCATCGCCCACTGGCCCGGCGGCGGCATCGCCGGCGGCGAGATCGCGCACGCACCCGCGCACATCGTCGACATCGTTCCCAGCATCCTCGATGCCGTCGACGAACCGGGCGACGGCCCCGGGGTGAGTCTCCTCGAGCTGTGGCGGCAGCCCGGGTCCGGGGACGCTCCGGCGGAGCGCACCCTCTGCTGGGAGCACATGGGCAACGCCGCCGCGCGCCGCGGGCGCTTCAAGCTCGTCCGTGAGTCCGGCCGGCCCTGGGGGCTGTACGACCTCGAGGCCGATCGCGGCGAGACGGCCGACGTCGCTGCCGAGCACCCCGACGTCGTCGCCGATCTCGAGGCCGCGTGGCAGCGGTGGGCGGAAGCGAACGGGGTGATCCCCTGGGAGCGCGTGCTCGAGGACTTCCGGCAGCGGGGTCGGGCGGTGCCTCAGTGAGCGGCGCGTCCGTGCACGTCCTCGTGCTCCCAGGCGGCAGCTATGCGACACACGCGGAGCGCTCGTCGGAGCCCATCGTCGATTGGCTGGCGTCGATCGGGGTGTCGGCATCCGTCTTCCGCTACCCGCTGATGACGCGGCATCCGGGTCCTCTGCTCGCGATTCGGGCAGAGATCCGAAGCCGTCGCGCGGCCGGTGTGGACACCGTGGGCTTGATGGGGTTCTCGGCAGGCGGGCACGCGGCGGGACTCGCCGCCTACGCACCGCACGGTGAGCGCGACGAGGTGCCCGACTTCGTGGCGCTCGCGTACCCCGTCGTGTCCATGGAGCTCGGCTCGCACGGTGCATCACGCATCAATCTGCTCGGCGAGGACGCCGACGCCGCGCTGCGCGTAGCGACGTCGCTGGACCGTCTGGTGTCCCCCGGCGCGCCGCCTTCGTTCTTCTGGCATACCGTGGGCGACACCGTCGTGCCTGTCGAGCATGCCTACCTGCTCGGCTCGGCGCTCGCGCGCTCGGGTGTTCCGCACGAGGCGCACATCTTCGAGCGGGGCAATCATGCCCTCGGACTCGCCCGCGATGCCGGCCCCGCCTCGGCCTGGACGACCCTATGCCGATCGTGGCTGCGCTCCTACGAATGGGCGCCGTAGCACCGGCACGTACGGCCCCGCCGGGCAGCACTGACTGGCGACGTCCGCACCCACGCGTTCAGGGTGGTGACGGATGCCGCCGCTGGCGCGGTATCCGTCCCCGCAGTCATCGCGACCCACCTCATAGGGGACAGCCGCCGGACGACTCAGCCGAGCGCGACGAAGCGAGCCGTGGCACCGCGGAACGTGCTCACCGGGCCGCCGTCTGCATCGACCGGAGCATCGGTCGAGGCGAGCGGCTCGGAGCGCGGATCGACGAGCCGGCGATGCGCGGCGGGACGATCGCCGCGCGGACGCAGGAGCGCGCCCGCGCGAGCGAGAATCCGGGCTGGAAGGGTCGTCATGGCTGCTTCTCGGTGATGGTCGTCGACGACCCGAGTCACAGGCGGGATGGACGGGATGGCGACGGGCTTGCGGTTACGCGGCTTCGGCATGGCTCTGACAATCGATGCAGGCGGCCGCGTACGGGAGTACCTCGAGCCGCGCGGACGCGATCTGCCGACCGCACCGGGTGCAGCGGCCGTACGTGCCCTGGGCGATCCGATTCAGCGCCGCGGTGATCTGCTCGATCGCGACCCGGTGGGATGCCGTCGCCTGGTAGGCGACCGGGTCGACGCTCGGCAGCGCGAATGGTGCGAGTTCCTGGATGAGCGCCAGCCGTTCCTCGAGCTGCCGCTCGAGCTCGCGCTGGAGGCCGGCAACAGGAACGGACTCGGTGACTTCGATGGACATTTGTGCTCCTCGGGTACAAAAAAGCGCCGCATGTGCGACGCGCGGGGTGTGTCCGGTTCGGACCGATCGAGGTGATCGGTACTACGGGGGCGCGACGCGACGGGTGGGCTGCGGGCGCAGTCCATCCGCGCCGCTCAGCCGGGGCGGCAGCACCTCGTGGCGAGCACCCGCGATATCGACCACGGCCGTCACCACGGAGGCGTCGGTGAGACGCTCCATGCGGTGCGGGCGGGCCATCGTGGTCATGGCCATCACCATAGCCCGGTTCCAGAAAAAGGCAAGTCAGAGGTTTTTTCCCCGGCGCGAGTCGGCGAGTTGACTTTCCTGGGAAGGCGGCTATGGTCGAGGGTTCACCCGCCAGCCGACCAGGGGAAGCGAGTCGTCATGTCAGGCAGATCACCAAGAGCACGCGGCGCGAAGAAGGTCGCTCAGTCATCACTCAAGGAGAAGCGCGCCGAGAAGCGCGCGAGCGCGGAGTCCCGAGCATTCATCAAGCCACGCAAAGGCGCGTCCGGTTGACGAACGGCGAGCGGCTGGTCGAACGGATCGAAGTAGGCGACTCTCTCGGCATCGATGGCATTCAGCGACGCACGACGTCTCCCGAACCCGACACACGCACATCGGTACTCGGATCCCCGGAGTACGAGACCTGACCGCTGCCCGAGAGGTCGACGGAGAGACTGACGGTCGCCGAGACGTCGACTTCGCCCGATCCGGAGAGGGTGACGACGGCATCCTCCGCCTCGAGCTGTTCGGCGTCGACGTGGCCGCTGCCCTCGAGGTCGACCGACAGCTCGGCGGCCGAGCCCACCAGGGCGACGTCTCCCGAGCCCGAGAGACGCACCTCGACGCGATCGGCCTCCAGGCCCGACCAGTCGACGTCGCCGGACCCGTCGAGGTCGAGCTGCACGGTGCCGTCCGCCGAGACTGTCGCTTCGACATCGCCTGAGCCGTTCAGCTCCACCAGCTCCAGCCGCGGCACGGTCAGCTCGTACCGCACGTCGCCGAACCCCATCGTGAAGCCGGGTTCGGCGGCCAGCACGAGCGTGTCGCCGTTCACCTCGGACGTGAGACGCTCGATCGCCCCCTCCGGCGCGTGCACCGTGAGCGCCGGCTCTCCCTCCGACACGACGAGATCACCTGATGTGTCGAGGATCACGTGCGACACCTCGCCGATGTCCCGCTCCTCGCTGGTCTGTGGCCCGACGGGGATCATCAGCGAACACCCCGAGAGCGCGAGCACGGAAGCGGCGGTCACGAGAGCGACGCCGAGCGTGCGGTATCCACTTCCTCTCATCGCAGGCACTCCCTTCGTCGGCGGCGGATGATGCCACATAGTCAAGCCATCGCCTCTCGACCATCATGGGCCGAAGGTCCCGCCGGGAACCAGGCCCTCTGCGACGACCTCATCTCAGGTGTTGACGGGCGAAGCCGCCGAACTCGGCGAGGGCGGCGCGCGCGCCAGGGAGCACGGCGTTCCACAGCGGGAAGGCGTGGATCATGCGGGGCAGCACGTGCAGTCGCACATCCGCCTCGGCGAGGGCGGCTGCGCGCACCAGGCGGACGGAGTCGTCGAGGAGGGTCTCGTCGGCTCCGACCTGCACCAGCGTCGGCGGCAGATCGGTCAGAACCGCGAACAGCGGCGAGACCCGCGGGTCATCGCGCGCCACGTCGGGCGGCACGTACGCCGCGGCGAGCTCTTCGAGGTACGGCCGGTGAAGCAACGGGTCGATGGGCTCGTTGTCGTCCACGGAAGCGCCCGATATCGTCAGATCCGTCCACGGCGAAACCAGCCACAGACACGCGGGACCCTCGCGCCCGGTGCGACGCAGCTCCTGCCAGAGAGCGAGGCTGAGTCCTCCGCCGGCGCTGTCCCCACCGACGACGATCCGGTTCGGCGCGACCCCCGTCGCGGTGAGCCAGTCCCACGCCGCGAGCGCGTCGATGAGCGCCGCCGGGAACGGATGCTCCGGCGCAAGCCGGTACTCCAGCGCGAGGGTGCGGACGCCCGCCGCGCGACCCGCCTCGGCAGCCATCGTGCGGTGGCTCGCGATCGACCCGGAGCAGTACCCGCCTCCGTGAAGAAAAAGCAGGACGCGCGTGGTGTCGGCTCCGGGCGCCCGTGACCATTCGGCGCGGACGCCTCCGGCATCCGTCGGATCGAACTCGACGTCGTCGGCCACGGGCCATGCCGTTCCGACCTCGACGATGCGCGCTCGGCGCTCCGCCCACCCCACCGGCCGCGGCTTGGAGCCGAGGAGCGCACGCACTTGCGCGATGCCTCTCTCGTCATTCGTGCTCACGGCGTCAGGATAGCGACGCTCGCACCGTCGATCCCGTCGGCTTATCGCTGGAATGTCCGAAGCCCTCCGTATCGTCGACTCACCGCCGAGAGACGTGCCCCTCTCCGATCAAGGAAGAGGTACGCCCTCATGTGTTCCCGTACCCACGCAGCCACCGGATTCACGGAGTTCTGCTTCCCGTGCATGCACGTCATCGAGAGCCTGCGCCCCGTGAGGCTCGTGCAACGGGACGGCGCCGACTGGATCTTCGCCTGTGGCGACGCCGACCACTTCGAGATGAGCGACTGGGGGTACGCTCACACGTTCCACCTGCTCGACGCTGACCCGAGCCTCTATGCACTCGCGGGGCTCAGACCCGGGGCGCAAGCGCTGCGACTCGCCGCCGGCACACCGTGGCTGAGGGTCGAGCTCTGACTCGCCGCACGGCGAGCGTGTTCTGCGTCATGACGCTATGCGTCATAGGCAGGCGGTCGTCAGCGCCACTCGCGACCCGGGCACGGGGGTCCCGGGGCTCACCACCACCACGACCGCCCGTGCAGCATGTCGCCGAAGTCCTCGGGCGACCCGCGCCCGGTGTGCCGCGAGCCGAGGTAGCTGTCCACGACGGCCCGCCCGAGGTCGTCGAGCTCGGGGGCGACGACCTGCCCACCAGCTCGCCGCGCGAGGGCGTCGATGAATCGGGCGAGACCGGGGTCCTCGCCGAGCCGGAAGAACGTCGTCTGGGCTCCGAGCCGCTGCACGGTGTCGAGCTCGCGTACCGTGACCGCCACCGTGCGGGCATCCGGCGGGTAGGCGAAGTGCACGCGACCATCCGGCCGCAGGTGGGCCGTCGGCTCGCCGTCGGTGACGATGAGCAGCACGGGCTGTGCGGTCGGGTGGCGACGGAAATGCCGCTGGGCCAGCAGCAGCGCGTGCTGCAGATTCGTGCCCTTGTCCCACTCGGCGTCCTTGGCGGTCAGCTGTTCGATGTTGATCACCTCGGCGTGGCGGGCGAACGCGATCAGCTGAAGGCTGTCACCGCGGAATCGCGTCGAGATGAGGTGGTGCAGGGCGAGCGCGGTGCGCTTCATCGGAACCCAGCGGCCGTCCAGCGCCATGGAGAACGACGTGTCGACGAGGAGGGCGACCGCGGCCTGCGTGCGCTGCTCGGTCTCGACGACCTCGACGTCGCGCGTGTCGAGACGCACGCCCGCCGAGGCGTCGGCGCCGTCGAGCACCGTCCGCAGCACCGCGTTCGACACCGTGCGCGGGATGTCCCACGGCTCGGTGTCGCCGAACGCCCACTCCCGCGTCGAACCGGTACGGTCGCCGGCGGCACCGGCATGGCGCGTCTCACGACGGCCGGTGCGACCCGACTGGCGCGTCGCGATGTCGCGCAGGAGCGCCCGCCCCAGCTGGCGCATCGCCCGCGGGGTCAGCCGCAACTGTCCGTCGGACGCGCGCTGCAGCATCCCGGTGTCCCTCAGCTCCTGCTCGAGCTCGCGCAGAGTGCGGGCGCTGACGGCGGCGTCCTCGCCGATCAGGCGCTCGAGCGTGTCGAGATCGATGTCGTCCATGCGCGCGCCCGGGTATGTCTGGCTGAGCTGGTCGGTCAGCGCGTCGAGATCCGAGAGGTCCTGCATGATGCCCGTCGCCTCACCGAGACCGGTCGGCTGATCACCGGAGAAGGATGCCGAGCCCGTCCAGTCCTCGCCGGGCCGGAGCGAGCGCAGATTGTCGTCGAGGCGCGACAGCGACTGCATGAGGTCGGGCGACCCGAACGCCTGGGCGGCCAGGCCCATGAGCTCGTCCCGCTGCTCCGGGGTCATGGAGTTGAGCATCCGCTGCGCCGCCGCAGAACGCTCGGCGATCGTGTCGAGGAGCTCGTCGAGGTTCTGCGGATTCTCCGGGAACTGATCTCCGTGCTTGCGCATGAACTCGTCGAAGTCCTCCTGCGTGTCGTCGCCCAGCCGCCGCTTCTCGAGCAGGTCGTTGAGGTCGTTCAGCATGTCGTGGATCGCCTGGCGGTCGGCATCCGTCGCGTTCTCGAGCGCGTTCTTCATGCCGGCGAATCGCTGGTCCAGGATCTCCCGGCCGAGCAGTTCGCGGATGCGGTCGTAGTCCGCACGTGCGCTCGGGCTCTGCCAGTCGTAGTCGGCGAGCTCGTTGACAGCCGCGGCGGTGCTGGGCGGCAGATTCTCGAGGCGCATCTCGGCGAAGGAACGGGTGTCGTCGTCGAGCTGGACGTCGCGCACAAGGTGCTTGCGCTCCTCAAGAACGGCGCGGTCCAGCAGCCTGCGAACCTCTTCGAGCGTGCCGTCGAGCCGGTGCCGCCCCACCAGCTCGGCCCGGCGCTCGCGCACACGCCGAGCCAGGTCGTCGAGCCCCTCCCGGTTGCGGTCTCCGCGCCGCAGGTACTCGCGCATCGCCCGCTCGGCCGAGGTCCCCGCCATCACGTCCTGCCCGATCGCCTCGAGCGCCGACTGCACCTCGACCGGCGGCGCGAGCGGATCGCCGCCGTTGTACCGTCCGTATCGCGCCGTGTGCGCCGGCGTGCGGTGGAAGGAGCGGGGCATTTACGTGCCTCTGCTCGGGCGCGTCGTTGGTTCGAGGCGTTTCGTCTCGCTCGTACCTCGCTCGAACCGGCACTTCGCCCCCCGGTCGTTGAGCGGAGGGCGCCCTGGCGCCCGCAGACGAAACGCGCCGCGATCGCGGTCCGCGCCGGGTACGAGGCGTTTCGTCTCGCTCGTACCTCGCTCGCTCAACGACCGGCGGGCAAGGAACCGGCACTTCGCCTCCCGGTCGTTGAGCGGAGGGCGCTCTGGCGCCCGCAGACGAAACGCGTCGGGTACGAGGCGTTTCGTCTCGCTCGTACCTCGCTCGCTCAACGACCGGCAGTGCTCATCCATAGACGGTCTCCCCGTCCGCGCTGTCCTTGCCGATGCGCTTCTCGAGGTAGAGCGACTCGAGGAGCAGTTCGAGCGCACCGGCGCGCTCCCCCGGCGTCACGGCCTCGAGTCGCTGGGCCACCTGGTCGTACAGGTCGGACTCGCCGAGCACCGGCATCGCCGCGAGGACGTCGGCCGCTGTCACCTGTTCGCCGGTCATGACGGTCGCGCCGTCGTGGAGGGCATCGGCGAGCACGCGGGCGTCGAGCCCGCGGAGGTGCGCCCGGGCGGTCTCGGCGACCGCGGTGCGCAGCAGATGCTCGAGGATCGCGCGCTCCCGCCCCTCCTCCCCCGTCTCGAACTCGATCTTGCCGCCGAGCACATCGACGGCGGTCTCGAGGTCCACGGGGCGGGCGACGGCGACCTCCTCTCGCTGCCGCGTCGCGCGATGCAGGGCCGCCGCGGCGATCGTCTCGGCACCGGCGATCGCGAACCTCGCCGATACCCCGGCGCGCTGGTCGACGGCATCCGACTCCCGCAGGTTGCGGGTGAATCGCGCGAGCACCTCGAGGAGGTGGGCGGGCACTTCGGCGACCAGGTCGGCCTCCTGGCGGATGACGGCGATCTCCTCGTCGATCGTCTGCGGGTAGTGGGTGCGGATCTCGGCGCCGAAGCGGTCCTGCAGCGGCGTGATGATCCGGCCGCGATTCGTGTAGTCCTCGGGATTCGCGGTGGCGACCACGAGCACGTCGAGGTCGAGGCGCAGCACGTACCCGCGGATCTGGATGTCGCGCTCCTCCATGACGTTGAGCAGCGACACCTGGATGCGCTCGGCGAGGTCGGGCAGCTCGTTGATCGCGACGATGCCGCCGTTGCTGCGCGGCACGAGCCCGTAGTGGATCGTCTCGGGGTCGCCGAGCGAGCGACCCTCCGCCACCTTGATCGGGTCGACGTCGCCGATGAGGTCGGCCACCGACGTGTCGGGGGTGGCGAGCTTCTCGGCGTACCGCTCGCTGCGGTGGCGCCACGCGACGGGAAGGTCATCACCCCGTTCGCCGGCTCGGCGGACGGATGCCGGGGTGATCGGGTGGAACGGATGCTCACCGAGCTCCGACCCCTCGATGACCGGAGACCACTCGTCGAGCAGCCCCACGAGGCTGCGCAGCAGTCGCGTCTTGCCCTGCCCGCGCTCGCCCAGCAGCACGATGTCGTGGCCGGCCAGGAGGGCGCGCTCGAGCTGCGGGATCACGGTCGTGTCGAAGCCGTGGATGCCGGGCCACGGGTCGCGACCGTTCGCGAGTGCGTCGAGGAGGTTCTCGCGCAGTTCGATCCGCACCGGCCGATAGGTGTGACCCGATGCGCGCAACTGCCCGGCCGTCGCGATTCCGGAAGGCGATGGTGTCATGACGAGAGGGTAGGACTGCCCCGGGGGTGCGAGGGCCGGATCGGTGAAATTCCTCGGCGCCCGATGAGCGTTCTCGGCGACGCACGTCGGCTCAGGCCCGCGTCGAAGCACCGGTTCCTTTACCCCCGGTCGTTGAGCGAGCGAGGAACGAGCGAGACGAAACGCGCCGAACCCGGCGCAGACGGCGATCCCGACGCGTTTCGTCTTCGGGCGCCAGAGCGCCCTCCGCTCAACGACCGGGGGTCGAAGCACCGGTCGTTGAGCGAGCGAGGAACGAGCGAGACGAAACGCGCCGAACCCCGGCGCAGACCGCACTCCCCACGCGTTTCGTCTTCGGGCGCCAGAGCGCCCTCCGCTCAACGACCGGGGCGTCGAAGCACCGGTCGTTGAGCGAGCGAGGAACGAGCGAGACGAAACGCGCCGAGTCCGGCGCAGACCGCAGTCCCGACGCGTTTCGTCTTCGGGCGCCAGAGCGCCCTCCGCTCAACGACCGGGGGGGGCGGCCGTCACACGGTCACCGGTACACGGGCGGCCTCCCGGTCGTACCCTGAGCGCATGGGTGTCATCGAGTTCGAGCTGACGCGCACCGTCCCTGCCGGCATCGACGCGGTGTTCGCCCGCCTCGCCGACATCGAGGGGCACAACGAGTGGATGCCTGACAAGGGGAGCATGCTGCGACGCACCACGCAGACCTCGCCCGGTGCCCCGGCCCTAGGCACGACCTATCTCGACGACACGTCGTACGGCCCCACCCCGGGTGAGATCGCGGAGTTCCAGCCGCCGCACACGCTCGTCTACCACTGGTGGGACAAGACGAAGCGGGGCAGGTTCAAGCTGGAGGGCTGGCCGGCGTATCGGCTCGAGGCGACCGATGACGAGACGACGCTCGTGCACCATCACGCGAAGATGCGCACGTACGGCATGTATCGGCTGGCGACCCCCTTCCTGCGGAGGATCGCGATGAAGGAGCGCACCGTCACGCTCGAGGCGCTTGCGGCGTCCTTCGGGCCGGGCGGGCACGCCGTGGGCTGAGGCCGCGGGGCGCGAACTTGCGGTGGCTCTCGCCCGTCAGCGCCCGCTCACGTTCACCGCAGCTGCGCGAAGCCCTCGGCATCCTTCGTCGGGCCCACCACAAGGATGGTGTCGCCGCTCTGCAGCACCGTGGCGTTGTCGGCGTTCGTCCATGACCCGCCTTCATGGTGATAGGCGGCGATCGTGACGCCGTACTTCTTGCGCAGCGCCGTATCGCCCAGCGGGATGCCCTGGATCGTCGACGGGACAGGGGACTTGACCAGCGCGTAGCCGGGCGCGACCTCGATGAAATCCAGCGCCGCGCCGCGCACGAGGTGGGCGACACGGCGCCCCATGTCCTTCTCGGGGTAGATCACGTGGTGCACGCCGAGCTGTTCGAGGATCAGACCGTGGCGGTCGTCGACCGCCTTGGCCCAGATGACCGGTATCTCCATGCTGCGCAGCACGGAGCACGTGAGGATCGATGCCGAGATGTCCCCGCCGATCGCGACGACGACCCGGTCGAACTCGTCGATGGCCAGCTGCTTGAGCACCTCGTACTTCGTCGAATCGGCGCGGACGACCTGGGTCAGCTCGCCGTTCAACGACTGGACGAGATCCTCGTCGAGGTCGATGCCGAGCACTTCCGTGCCCCCGCTGACAAGCTCCAGGGCGAGAGCGCTGCCGAACCGGCCGAGTCCGATGACGGCGACCGAGTCCGCCTCGGCGATGCGACGGGAGGTGTCCCCGCCGAAGAACGGGAATCTAGCCAATGGCGGGCCTCTCCTTCGGAAGCTCGTACAGGATGCGGCGCTCGCGCAGGGCGATGGCCGAGCCGAGGGTCAGCGGGCCCAGCCGCCCGAGGAACATCAGCACCACGAGCACCAGTTGCGCTGCCGGCGACAGGCTCGCCGTGATGCCGGTCGACAGGCCCACGGTAGCGAACGCCGACACCGTCTCGAACATCGCCCGGTCGAGATTCTCACCCGACAGGAGCATGAGGATGACGGCGCCGACGACGACGGCTGCAACGGCGATCAGCACGACCGTGATCGCCTGACGGTGCACCGCGCGCGAAAGCCGCTTGCCGAAGATGTTGACGGCGCCTTCGCCGCGCAGCTCGGTCATCATGATGAAGAACAGCACCGCGAACGTCGTCACCTTGATCCCGCCGGCGGTTCCGGCAGGTCCGCCTCCGATGAACATGAGCACGTCCATCCCGAGCCAGGTCTCGTCGCGCATCGCACCGATGTCGACCGAGTTGAAGCCCGCGGTGCGGGTCTGAACCGACTGGAAGAAGCCCGCAAGGAGGCGCCCCCAAGGATTCATGGAGCCCAGGGTGTCGGGGTTGTTCCACTCGAGGACGGTGATGTACGCGGTTCCCCCGACGAGCAGCACAACCGTGGCCCAGAGCACCAGCTTGGTGTTCATGGACCAGTGCAGGGGCCGGCGGAACTCCTTGCGCAGCTGCAGGAGGACGGGGAACCCCAGTCCGCCCAGGATGATCGCCGCGCAGATCGGCAGGCAGACCACCGGATCCTGGGCGAATCCGATCAGATTGTCGCTGTACAGCGCGAAGCCGGCGTTGTTGAACGCCGAGACGGCGTGGAACAAGCCGTGCCAGGCGGCTTGGCCGACGCCGTACCCGTAGCCGGTGAGGAATCGCACGAAGAGGATGGCGAAGGTGACGGCCTCGATGACGAGGGAGGTCAGCACGATGCCGCGGACCAGCCCTCGCACGTCGTCGAATCCGACCACCTTCGCCTCGGCGGCGGTGTTGAGCCGGGCCCGCACCGAGAGCTTGCGGGCGAGTACCAGCCCGATCAGCGACGCGAAGATCATGATGCCGAGACCGCCGAGCTGGATCAGGCCCAGGATCACCACCTGGCCGAACGGCGTCCAGAACGTGGGCGTATCCACGACGGTGAGGCCGGTGACGCAGACCGCGCTCGTCGCGGTGAAGAGCGCCTCGACGAATGTCGCCCCGCCGGCTCCCGCCTTCGAGATGGGAAGCATCAGCAGCACCGTGCCCACCGCGACGGCGATCCCGAAGCCGGTCACGACGGCCTGGGCCGGATGCAGCCGCAGCCGCCGGCCGGTTCCCCGGCGCAGCGCGCGCTTCAGATCCACCCGCGTGCTCACTCACGCACCTTAGCGTTCGCGGCGGTCGCGTGGCACGGTGCCTGGGTCCGGGGTGTCAGTCGGCGGTCGAGGCGCGGAGGGAACGCGCGAGGGACGTGAGCCGGTCGGCGTCCTCCGGCGCGAGATCCGCCCAGCGGGTCTCGAGGTCCTCCCAGATCCGGCGCACCGGCTCCTGCAGGGCGCGGCCCGCGTCGGTCAGCAGCACCAGGGTCACGCGGCCATCGACGGCTGAGCGCTCCCGGCGGACGAGGCCGGCCTTCTCCAGGCGCTGCACCGACTTGGCGATCGTGGAGTGGTCCAGGCCGAGCAGGCAGCGCAGCTCCTTCTGCGAGCGGCCGTCGACGGTCCAGAGGTGCGCCAGCACGAGCTCCTGCCCGGGGAAGAGTCCGAGCGTGGCGAGGCGCTGTGCGGCCAGGGCGCGTTGGGTGTGAGCGAGCTGCATGACCGCCCAGCTCACGGGCGCGACGTCGGCGAGCACGGACCGGTGCTCGTCGGGGTCGGGCGTCGTGGGCTGGGCGGCCATGGTTCCTCGTCAGGTCGAGATGCTCGCGAGCGCCGGGTAGTCGGTGTAGCCGGCGGCACCTCCACCGTAGAACGTCACGGGGTCGGCGTCGTTGAGCGGCGCACCCGCGCGGATCCGATCGACGAGGTCCGGGTTCGCCAGCGCCCATCGCGCGACCGGCACGACATCGGCGGCGCCGGCGTCGATGTCGTCTGCGACCGACTCGAGGGGTCGGCCCGCGCGCAGGACGAGGAGGGCACCCGGCCACAGCGCACGCAGGTCCCGGAGGAGCGCCTCATCCGACGACTGCACGACGTGCAGGTAGGCGAGGCCGAGCGGGGCCAGCTCACCGACGAGGTGCCGATACTGGTCTGCGGCATCTGGTCCCTCGTCGATGCCTCCGATGAGCAGCCCGGGCGAGATCCGGATGCCGACCCTGTCGGCGCCGATCTCGTCGGCGACGGCGGCGGCGACCTCGATCGCGAAGCGCGAGCGAGCGGGGATCGAGCCGCCGTAGCCGTCGGTGCGCAGGTTGGCGTTGGGCGACAGGAACTGGTGCAGCAGGTACCCGTTGGCCCCGTGGATCTCGACGCCGTCGGCGCCGGCCTCCACCGCCTTGCCGGCTGCGTCGCGGAACTCGGCCACCGTACGGCGGATGTCATCGCTCGTCATCGCGCGCGGCGGCGGCGCCGGCCGTCGCCCGCTGGGCGTGAACATCTCGACGCCGGCCGCGATTGCCGACGGCGCGAGCGGCTGCCGGTGGTGCGGTGTGTTGTCGGGATGCGACATCCGGCCGACGTGCATGAGCTGCAGCACCAGATGACCCCCGCGGGCATGCACGGCGTCGGCGATCGTCCGCCACCCGTCCACGTGCGCGGGCCGGGAGATGCCGGGTGTGTTCAGGTAGCCCTGGCCGTCATCGGACGGCTGCACCCCCTCGGTGATGAGCAGTCCCAGCGAGGCGCGCTGGGCGTAGTACTCGGCGGCAAGCGGGCCCGGCGTGCCGTCGGGAAGCGCTCGACTGCGCGTCATGGGCGCCAGTGCGAGGCGGTGCGGCAGCCGCATCCGGCCGACCGTGAGGGGCTCCCACAGGGCGCTCATGCGTGCGCCCCCGGGATGTCGGCGACCCGCACGAGCAGCTTGCCGCGCAGATGGCCGCGTTCGCTGCGACGATGCGCCTCGGCGACGCCGTCGAAGGGCACCACCGCGGCGATCTCGGTGGCGAACCGCCCGGCCGCCGCGAGGTCGAGCACGGGCGGGAGCGAGCGAGCGTTCAGCGCGAACGGGTCGCCGGCGGCGATCCGGACGCCCTTCGCCGCGGCCGCGAAGTCGACGATCGTGACGATCCGCGACGGATCGACCAGCGCCAGCATCTGCTCGGCGAACCCGCGACCACCGGCGTCGAAGGCGGCATCCACCCCGTCGGGTGCGGCCTGATCGAGGTCGGCGAGCAGGTGTTCGCCATACCGGACCGGGGTCGCGCCCAACGCGCGCAGGTAGTCGTGGTTTGTCTCGGAGGCCGTGCCGATGACCCGCGCGCCTGCGGCGACGAGCAGCTGCACGACGGCGCTTCCGACGGATCCGGCGGCCGCGTTGACCACGACGGTCTCACCCGGCTGCACGTCCAGGAGCGCCAGCGCCCGCTGCGCCGTCTCGGCGGCGGTGGGAAGCGTCGCCGCCTGCGTGAGCGGCAGCGTGTCGGGCACGCGGACGAGCCGATCCGGCGTCGTCACGACGAGCTCGGCATATCCGCCGGAGGGTGCGAATCCGACGACACGCTCCCCCGCCGAAAAGTCCGGCACGCCGTCACCGACTGCCTCGACGACACCGGCGATCTCGTTGCCGAGCACCGCGGGGAAGTCGATGGGGAGCATCGACGCCAGCGCGCCGGCGCGGATCTTCGCATCGAGCGGGTTCACGGCGGCCACAGCGACACGCACGAGAACCTGTCCGGGTCCGGCGGCGGGCGAGTCCACCTCGCCGTATTCGAACACCTCGGGATCTCCGAACCGAGTGATGACCTGAGCTTTCATGACCGTCTCCTTCATTCATGTGGTCGGCAACATGAATGACGATAGCGCGATATATGTGGTCGGCAACCTTTGTTCGACGACAGCGAACAGTGAACCCCCGGCACTCGCGAGGTGGCGGCGCACTTTACGGAATCAGAAGCGGTGGGCGTGCTCCGCTCGCCGCGTGCGACCGAGACCTACCGCCACCTCGCCGCCGAAGTGATCGGCGGCCGTCCCGTGGAACTGCTCCGACACCGCCGCGCTGTAGACGATGCGCCCCCGTGCGATGACGAGCCGGCGCGCGGGCTGGTCGACGACCACGGACTCCGCATCGTGCGCGTCGAGCACCACGAGCTCGGCGGGCGCGCCGACGGCCAGGCCGCGTGCCCGCTCCGATCCCATGACTCCTGCGGCATCCGTGGTCACGGCACGGTGGAGGGCGGCGAAGTCGGCCGGATCCGAGGCGAAGCTCACGCGCCCGAGGAGCAGCGCCATGTCGAGCGGATCCGCGGTCCCCGTCGGGGTGAAGGCGTTGCGGATGTTGTTGGACGACACCGCGGTGCGAACGCCTTGGCGCCACAGCTCGCCGATCGGCGCGACACCACGGCGCACCGACCTCCGATCGTTGCGGCCGACGAGGTAGAGGTCGGTGGCCGGAAGCACCACCACGGCGACGCCGGCGCCGGCCAGAGCATCGAGCGTACGCGCGCGACGGTCGGGCTCGAGCGCACCGAGCGTCGTGACGTGACCGATCGCGACCCTCCCGTGCAGCCCCCGGGCCGCCGAAGCCTGTGCCACGTACTCGGCGAGCGCGAAGCGCTCGTCGGTCGCGTCGTCTGCGAGGTCGAGGTGAAGGTCGGCGAGGGTCCCGAACTCGACCGCGAGGTCGAGCACGGTGTCGACATGCGCCCGCGCGTCCGCCACATCGGCCTCGGTGTACGGGCAGCCGCCGACGACTGTGCCCGGCAGCCGCAGTGCCTCCCGCATGAGCTCGAGGGTCCCGGGGCGGGAACGGATGCCCTCCTGCGGGAACACGGCGATCTGCAGGTCGAGCCAGTCACGGTGCCGCGCGGCGAGGTCGTGCATGACCTCCACGCCGAGGAGGCCGACGGTCGGATCGACCTCGGTCTGCGCCCGGATCGCAGTGGTCCCCGCTCGCAGCGCCGCCGCCAGCACGCGCTCGGCCCGCGCCTCGACATCCGCGTGGGTGAAGTCGCGCTTGCGTTCGGCGGTGTAGGCGATCGCCGCATCCAGCGCCCCGCCGTTGGACGGGCCGCCGAGCAGCGCCTTGTCGAGATGGAGGTGGGGCTCCGAGAACGCCGGCGCGACGACGCGCCCGCCGACGTCCACGATCTCGGCGGACGTCGGGAGCATGCCCTCACCCACCGGCGCGATGCCGGTGATGCGACCGTCCTCCAGCAGGAGGTCGACGAGCCCGTCCGCGTCGCGCACCGACGCGCGCGACAGCACGAGTGCGCCGGTGCGCGCGTCGGCGCTCATGCCGTCGCTGCGGGCACCGCGCTCGACACGCGCACCCCGGTCAGCGCATCGGCGGAGCGCGCGGCCGCCAGCAGCAGCTCGTCGTCGCCCGGGCGGCCGACGAGGCAGACGCCGACCGGAAGCCCGTCGACCTCGGCGAGCGGCAGCGACACGGCGGGCAGACCCGCCAGTCCTGCGATGCACGTCATGGCGATGGTCCGGCCGCGGAGCGATCCCTTCGCCGCGGCATCCAGCTCGATGAGAGGGGCCGGACCGGATGCCGCCGCGAACGCGAGGACCGCACCCTCCGGAAGGATCTCCGCGAGTCGCGCGAGGATCTCGTCGCGCGCCTCGTCGGCGAGATGCATCCCGTCGGTCGGGGCGTTGCGGGCGTCGTTCATGCGCGCGGTGATGCCCGGGCCGAAGGACGGCTCGCGCGCCGTGACCCATTCGCCGTGGGTGCGCCAGATCTCGGGGAGCTGACGCGCCATGAACGCCGCGCGCCAGCGGCCCAGGGTCTCGGGCCCGGCGATGTCGACGACGGTGCGCTCCGCCCCCAGGTGCTCCGCGAGCCGTTCGACGGCCGCAGCGACGGCGTCGGCCGTATCGGGGTCGGCGAGAGCCAGCACGTCCTGCGCGAGCACGATGCGCGGCACCGCGGGCGCGGCCTCGGGCACGGGTGCGGCGCCCAGCAGCACCCGCGACGCACGCTCGAGATCCTCTCCGGTGGCGGCGAGCACCCCCACGGTGTCGAACCGCGGCACGAGCGGCACCAGGCCCGCGGTGGGCACGCGGCCGTGCGTCGTGCGGATGCCGAAGATGCCGCAGTACGAGGCGGGCACGCGGGTCGAGCCGCCGGTGTCGGTCGCCAGGGCGTAGTCGACCAGCCCCGCGGCGACCGCGGCCGCCGAGCCGCTCGACGAGCCGCCGGGGATGCGGTCCGGGTCGTGCGGGTTGCGCGGGGTGCCGTAGTGCACATTGGTGCCCGACAGGCTGAAGGCGAGCTCGTCGCTGTGCGAGATGCCGACCACGCTCGCGCCGGCGTCGACCCAGCGCTGCACCGCGGCCGCGCTGCTCGTCGCGACCTCCGCATCGGCGAGCCAGTCGGGGTTCCCCGCGGCGATGCGCTGGCCGGCGACGTCGAAGAGATCCTTGGTGACGGTGACCGTGCCGGCGAGCGGGCCGGTCGCCGCGCCCGGTGCGAGCATCGCGGGCCCGACGCGCAGGGAGCCGCTGGCCGCGGCCGCCTCGGCCGAAGGGAGGACGGCGCTCATGCGTCGACCACCACGAGACGGTTGGGGATGGCGTTGAGCTCCTCGATGCCGCGGTCGGTCAGCATGACGGTGCCGCCGATGCAGACGCGCTTGCCGTCACGGAGGGCGTTCGGCTCGAAGGCGAACGCGACGCCCTCGCCGATCTCGAAGTCGCCGTCCAGCGCCACACCCGACGGCAGCTTGGGCAGGTGCGCGAGCGCCGGGTCGACGCTCGGGTCGATGCGCGTCGCGGAGTTGTACAGCACACCCGACACCGTCTGCACCATCGGCCCGGTGTTCCACGTCTTCGAGCGCTTGAGCGGCTCGTCCATGATCTCGGCCAGCTCTGCGAAGCGGATGCCGGGACGCAGCGCCGCGATGCCGGCGTGGTACGACTCCAGGCACACGTCCTCGAGCTCGCGCAGCAGGCGGTCCGGCTCGCCGAGGACGACGTCGATCTGCTGCTGCGACTCGAACCCGCCGTAGTACGCGAAGATCTCGGACGCGATGCTGTCGCCCGCCTCGAGGACGTACGGGGCGCCGCCCATGCCGAACCACTCCGGCTGCCCCCAGCCGAAGCGATGCGAGCCGGCGCGCTCCAGGATGAAGGGAGCGCGCATCCATCCGCCGCCCGCGACGATGGCGTTGATGGCCGCGGCCGTGACGACGCTCTCCCGCACGCCGACCCGGGTGGCTTCGACGTAGGCGGCGCAGGCGGCCTCGCCGATGGCGGCGGCCTTGCGGATCATCTCCCGCTCCTCGGCGCTCTTGAACTGCGTGAGCGTCTCGAACGCGTCGGCCACGTCCACCCAGGTGACCTTGGGGAGCGCCCCCAGGACGTTCGTCCACGTGCGGAACGGGATGACGCCGTTCCACTGTCCGACCGCGCGGCTGGTGAGCCCCACGACGCCGATCGTGGCGGCGTCCAGCGACCGCTCCTTGAGCACCGCGGTGAGGTTGGCGATCGGGTTGCCGTGCAGCCAGCTGTCGGTCCAGCGCTCGTAGCGCGCGCCCGCGCCGTCGTAGCGGTTGAGCGGCACGTCGCCGACCAGCATGAGCGGCTCCTCGGTGGGGGTGAAGAGCACCGTCGCGTGCGATTCCTCGTTGGTCAGGTACGAGTCGTTGGCATTGCGCCCCTGGCCGAAGATCACGAGTGCGTCGATGCCCTGCTCGGACAGGAACGCACGCACGTTCGCCCAGCGGCGATCGCGTTCGGCGAGGCTCAGCGTGGGGAAGTAGTCGCTGTCGGCGGCGACGGAGTTGGGGACGATGGTCAGGGTCATGTTCGCTCCTCGGAGATGGTCGGATGCGGCTCAGGCCGCGGTGGATGTCGGGATGCGGGCGGCGAGCGCGGCGCGCAGCGCCGCCGCGCTCTCGGTGATGAAGGCGAGCGCCTCGTCGGAGTCGACGGGAGCGCGCAGGCGATCGAGTCCGGGAGCCGTGCCCGCCCGGGCACGTTCCTCGTAGCGGCCGGTGAGCCCCTCGACGACGGCGAACTCGTCGGCCGTGAGATCGGGATGCCCCGCCCACCAGCGCGGATCGTCGACGTAGAGCGGCATCTCGGCGTTCATCCCGATGACGCCCTCGATCGACAGGTTGGCCGTCGCGCCGCCTCGGTCCAGCTCGCCGAGGAGCGCCTCCCAATCGATGACGCCCCTGCCCACCGGGGCGAGGAAGCGGCCGATGCCGTCGTCGGTGCGGTGGAGGGCGACGTCTCGCACGTGCGTCGAGCGCGTGTAGGGCGCCACGCGGCGCGCCGCGGCCACGGGGTCCTCGCCGCGCACCAGCACGTTCGCGGTGTCGAACGTGATGCCGAAGGCGTCCGGGCCCGCCGTCTCGACCAGGCGCACCACCTCGAACGAGCTGATCTCCTCGTGAGTCTCGATGTTGAGGTGGGCCCCGGTCTCGCGCAGCAGCGGTGCGAGCCGGTCGAGCACCTTGGCCGTCGCGGCGAGCTGATCGGCCCAGTCCACGTCCGTCCGGAACCGGTCGCAGGCGTACAGACCCCGGATGCGGAACTGGTAGTTCGCGGTCGCGGTCCACAGCTCGGTGATGCCCGCCGCGGTCATGGCGCGGATGATCCGCTCCATGCCGAGCAGGTAGTCCCCCTCGCCCAGGCGGCGGATCTCGGGGGCCTCCGGCGTCGCGAACGGGTTGACCTTCGCGACACCGACCTCGAGGTACAGTCCGAGGTCGGCGGCGGCATCCGTCACCTCCGACAGCTCGCCCGCGTCGAGCGTCGGGCTCAGCGCGAACGCCGAGCGGAAGAAAGCGCCTTCGAGTCCGAGGGCGGCGATCTGCTCGAGGGTGCCGATGGCACCGAGATCGGCGGCACCCGGGAACTTGCTGGTGTCGGTGCCGACGCGGCGCATCATGCGAGCTCCCCCGCGGCCGGGCTCAGGTCGACCAGGCCGCGCGAGAAGACGTTCGCCGGATCATAGGCGCGCTTCACCGCCACGAGACGCTCGTACTTGCCGCCGTACACGGCCCTCGCGACTGCCTCATCGCCGGCGACCGAGGTGAAGTTGATGTACGTCCCGGCCTTGTAGGGCGCCAACGCCTCGTCGAACCGCTTTGCCCATGCGACGAGCGGCGCCTTCTCGCCGGGGTACTCCCAGTCCGCCCCGATGTTGGCGCCGAACGGGGCGCCGACGCCGGCCGTCGAGTCGTTCGACGAGTCCCGCGGCGTGCGTCGGCCGGCGATGATCTCGAAGGGGCACATCACCTGGTGGGCGATGTGCGCGCTCGAGTTGAGGGCGCGACCGGTGTAGGCGTCGCTCATCTCGATCACGGTGTCGATCGCGGCGTCCGAGAAGTCCTGCAGGAACAGGTGCTTCCAGTAGTGCGAGATGCCGTAGCGGAACTCGTCGTCTGTCGCGTGCTGCAGCGTCACGTGCGGCATCGTGCGCAGGCTCTCGTAGATCGGCGTGCCGAGCGCGAACATCCCCGCTGTGGCCGCGGGCTCGTCGGCCGGATCGCCGTAGAACACGGTCGCCAGAGACAGGATCGGCTGCCCGCGATGCTCGGCGGGGATCTGCGACCAGTACTCGGGAGCGCGGAGCAGCCGCAGGTAGGTGCCGATGTTGCCGGGCGCGTCGAGACCCCACTCACGGAAATGCCGCATGATGGCGGTGCGGTCGGATGCCGGGAAGAGCGCCTGGCGCACCGTCGCCAGTCCCGGGAGCGGAACCGTGCGGAAGGTGAACCGCGTCGCGATCCCGAAGTTGTGGCCGGCACCCTTGAGCGCCCAGAACAGGTCGGGGTTCTCGTCGGCGTTCGCGGTCAGGATGCGGCCGTCTGCGACGACCACCTCGATCTCGACGACGTGGTCGACGGTAGCGCCGTGCATCCGCGCGAGGTAGCCGAAGCCGCCGCCGAGCGTGAGCCCGGCGACACCGGTGTGCGAGACGACACCGGCGGGAACGGCGAGGTCGTACGGCTGGGCGGCGCGGTCGACGTCGCCCCACCGGCATCCGGCTCCGACCGTCACCGTGCCCGCCTCGAGGTCGAACGCCACCCCGTCCAGCAGCGCCGTGTCGATGAGCACCGCGCCGTCGGAGACCGCGGTGCCGGCGAGGTTGTGGCCGCCGCCGCGCACGGTGAGGGGCACCCCGTTGCCGACGCACCAGCGCAGGGCGTCCGAGACGTCCTGCGCATCGCGGCAGCGCACGATGGCGGCGGGAAGCCGGTCGATGTCGGCGTTCCAGACGCGGCGGAGCAGGTCGTAGTCGGCGTGGTCGGGATAGACGACCTCGCACGATACGGCGCCGGCCAGTTCGGAGAGCGCGGCGGTGGCATGGGTGAGGGTCATGGTGGCTCCTTCGGTCATCGGGTCGGCACGGGGACGGCGGCGGAATGCGCTGCTGCCGCGGGCGTGGCGGGGGTCGTGCGTGCGGCGAGGGTCGCGCGCAGGTGGGCGGCGCAGCGCAGCAGGAACCGCTCGAGCTCGCTGTCGGGCCGGAGCGCCCGCAGCTGCGCGAGCGACTCGGCGTCGCCGGCGGCGACGCGCGCCTCGTAGGCGACAGCCAGCGCATCGAGGCTCTGCAGCGCTTCGTCGGTGAGATCGGGATGCCCCGCCCGCCACGTCGGGTCGGCCACGTGCAGCTTCATCTCGGCGCGGACGACGCCGATCGGCTCGATCGTGAGGTTGATCGACGGGTTCTCCGCGAGGACGAGATCGAGCGCGGCATCCCAGTCGATGACACCCTCCCCGCAGGGGGCGATGAAGCGCGACAGCCCCTCCTCGGTGCGCCAGAGCGCCGCGTCGCGGAGCTGGGTCGTGCGCACGTGGGGCGCGATGCGGGCGATCCCCTCGAGCGGCACCTCGGCGCGCACCGCGAGGTTGGCAGGATCGAGGCACACACCGAGCACGTCCTCGCCGACCGCGTCGATGAGCCGCAGCAGTTCGAACGTCGTGATCTCCTCGTGCGTCTCGAGATTGAGGCGCACACCGGTCTCGCGCAGCACCGGCGCCAGCCGCTGCAGGAATCGCTCCGTCGCCGCCAGCTGATCGGCCCAGTCGGCGTCGGTGCGGAACCGGTCGGTGAAGAAGATGCCGGGGTACGGCTTGTAGCCGCCGACGGCCGTCCAGGTCTCGGTCCAGCCGAACTCGGCGCACGTGCGGATCATCCGCTCCATGCCCGCGAGGTAGCTCCCCTCCCCGAGGTCGCGCACGCGCGGCAGCTCGGCGGTCATGTACGGGTTGACCTTGCCGACCCCCATCTCGACGTAGAGGTCGAGCTCGTCCGCGAGCTGCGCGAAGTCGCGCAGGAACCCCGGATCGAGGGTCGGTGCGATCTCGTCGAGGGTGCGCACGTTGACGCCTTCGAGTCCCATGGCGGCGACGGCGCGCAGAGTCTGGAGGGGGTCGCCCCATCCGCTCCTGCCGTCGGTGAACTTGACGTCGGTTCCCACGCGGGTCATGCGGCGATCTCCTTGTCGGTGTGCGGGGTGAGGGCGGCTGCTGCTCGGCGGCGGTTCTCGCGTCGCTGCCGCTCGGTGGCGGGATCCGCCCGCGGCACGGCCTCCAGCAGCGACCGCGTGTAGGGGTGGGTGGGGTGCTCGTAGACCTGCTCGCGCGTCCCCTGCTCGACGACGCGGCCCTTCTCGAGGATCACGAGGCGGTCGCACAGGTAGCGGACGACGGCGAGGTCGTGCGCGATGAACAGCACGGACAGGCCGAACTCGGCCTGCATGTCCTTGATGAGGTTGAGCACCTGCGCCTGCACCGACACGTCGAGCGCCGAGACGGGCTCGTCGCACACGAGGACGCGGGGCCTCACGACCAGCGCCCGCGCGATCGCGATGCGCTGCCGCTGACCGCCCGAGAAGCTGCGTGGGTACCGCTTGACGTGTGCCGGGTCCAGGCCGACGCGCTCGAGCATCTCGGTGGTGCGGGCGCGGCGGCCGGCGGCGTCGAGGTCGGTGTGCACACGGAGCGGCTCCGACACGATCTGCCCGATCGTCATGCGGGGATCCAGGCTCGAGTACGGGTCCTGGAACACCATCTGCACCTGAGAGCGGAACACGCGCTCGGCGCGATAGGTCATGCGACGCAGGTTGAGGCCGTTGTAGACCAGAGATCCGGCCTGCGGCCGCTCCAGTCCCATCAGACAGCGGACCGTGGTCGACTTGCCCGACCCCGATTCGCCCACCAGCCCCAGCGTCTCCCCCGCGCCCAGGTGGAACGAGACGTGGTCCACGGCGGTGAACTCCCGCGAGCCTCGCCCGAAGCGCTTGACGAGGTCTTCGACCCGCAGGTCGACGCCATCGGTCGTCAGGGTGTTCATCGCCGTGCCTCCTCGAGGGTGGTGTCGCTCACCGGTGCGGGCGGGACGGATGCCGCGGCATCCGCTCGCATCACGTCCTCGACGGTCTGCAGCCTCACGAGCGGATCCGCGTCGACACTCGGAATGGATGCCAGCAGCCCGCGCGTGTAGGCGTGCTCGGGCGCCCGGAACAGGTCGTCGACCGGGCGGTCCTCGACGATGCGGCCGTGACGCATCACCGCGACGCGATGGGCGAGGCCCGCGACGATCGCCAGGTCGTGGGTGATCAGCAGCACAGCGAGGCCGAGTTCGCGGGACTGCTCCTCGAGCAGGTCGAGCACCTGCTCCTGCACGCGCACGTCCAGCGCCGTGGTCGGCTCGTCGGCGATGAGCAGCTGCGGTCCGGCGATCAGCGCCGCCGCCATCACGACCCGCTGGCGCATGCCGCCGGAGAACTCGTGGGGGTACGCGTCGAGGCGCGTGGCCGCGGAGGGCACACCCAGCCGATCGAGCATCTCGACGGCCTGGCGTCGCGCCGCCCGGCGGCCGACGCCCCGGATCACGAGCGGCTCGGCGACCTGGTCGCCGATGGTGAGGACGGGGTTGAGCGCGGTCATGGGGTCCTGGAACACCATGGAGACGGTCGATCCGCGCAGCTGCCGCAGCCGGCGCTCGGGCGCACCCACCACTTCTTGACCGGCCACGCGCACCGAGCCGGACAGCTCGACGGTGGGGTCCAGCCGCAGCACGGCCTTCGCGGTCATGGACTTGCCCGAACCGGACTCGCCGACGAGCGCGACGCGCTCGCCGCGCGCGATCGTCAGGCTGACCCTGTCGACCAGCGTGAGGTCGCCGTGGCCGGAGTCGGTGCGGGTCGCCGCGGGCACGCGCACCGTGAGATCGGTGATCTTCAGGACGGGGGCGTCGGTCATCGCTTCCTCCGCAGGCTCGGGTCGAGACGGACACGAAGGGCATCGCCCAGCAGCCCGAAGGCGATCGCCGCGACGGTGATGGCCAGTCCCGGGAACGTGGTGACCCACCACGCGGTGGTGATGTACTCGCGGCCCTGCGCGACCATGGCTCCCCAGTCGGCGCTGGGCGGGGGCGCGCCGACGCCGAGGAACGCGAGGCCCGCCATGAGGACGACGGCGCCGGAGATCTCCATGCTCGCCTGGACGTAGACCGAATCCATCGAGTTGGGCAGCACGTGGCGGACGAGGGTCGGGATGCGGCGGATGCCGTTCACCCTCGCCGACTCGACGTACGCCGAGTTCATGGACACCCGCAGGATGCCGCGGACCAGGCGGGTCGTACCGGGCCACATCGCGATGACCATGGCCAGCACGACCGAGCCGAGCGACGGGCCGAGAGCGGCGGCGATGCCGAGCGCGAGCACCATCGACGGCAGCGCCATGAACATGTCGCAGATCCGCATGATGGTGGCGTCGACACCGCGGGGCGACAGCACCGCCGCGCAGGCGATGACCACGCCGACGAGCGTGGACAGCGCGACGACGGCGATCGCCGCGAGCAGCGTCATGCCGGCACCGGCGAGCAGCCGCGAGAGCACGTCGCGGCCGGCGTCGTCGGTTCCCATCCAGTGCGCGGCGCTCGGCGGCAGCAGCGCGTCGGACGGCATGGCGAGGTACGGGTCGTAGGGAGCGAGCAGCGGGCCGATGATCGCGACGACCACGAGGGCCGCCGAGACGACGATGGCGATGCGGTCCAGCGCTCCGGCGTGCGTCCCGAACAGACCTCGCAGCCCCTTCGAGATCCCGCCGCCGAGGCCGGCGGGCGTGAGCCACTCCGCCGTGCGAGGCGGGCGAGGACGCGGGTCGTCGGACGAGGTGCTCTCCTCGTCGAGTCCGGGCGGATCGGTGGTCAGCGTCATGCGCGGGCTCCCGTCAGATGCGACGCGCGCACGCGCGGGTCGGTCCAGATCTGCACGACGTCGACGATGAGGCTCGCGACGGTGAAGACGACGCCGATGACCAGGACGCAGCCCAGCACGGCGAAGGTGTCCTGATTGAGGACGGCCTGATTGAGGTAGGTCCCGATGCCGGGCAGCGCGAACACGCTCTCCACGAGCAGGGCGGCGCCCATCATCCAGCCGAACTGCATGCCGAGCAGCGTCAGCGTCGACCCCATGGTCGAGCGCAACCCGTGGTGCAGCACCACGCGGTACGGCCCCGCCCCCTTCGAGACGGCGAACGAGACGTAGTCCGAGTCGAGGGCGCCGATCATGTTCGAGCGCACGTTGCGGGCGATCGTGGACATGAATGGAGCGCTCAGCGCCAGGGCCGGGAGGATCAGGTGCGACAGCGAGTCGGCGAACATCGGCGGGCTGCCGGCGAGCAGCGAGTCGACGAGGGTGAACCCGGTCACGGGAGGCGGCGCCATCCCGAAGGAGTTGGCGCCCGAGATGGGGAACCACCCCAGGGTGGACGCGAAGCCCCACTGGAAGAGGATGGCCAGCCAGAACACGGGCACGCCGCCCGCCAGGACGAACAGGATGCGCGCCGACACGTCGGGGGCGCGGTCGCGGAGCGCGGCCGACACGGCGCCGAGCGGCACGGCGACGATCACGGTCAGGATCATGGTGACCACGACCAGCTGCAGCGTCGTCGGGACGGTCGCCGACAGGTCGCTCACCACGCTCTGGTGGGTCGACGCGGACTGTCCCAGGTCGCCGCGCAGCGCCCGGCCCAGGAACACCAGGTACTGCTCGATCACCGGCAGATCGAGGCCGAGGCGTTCGCGGGCCTGCGCGATCTGCTCGGCGGTGGCGGTGCGTCCTGCGGCGACGCGCGCCGCGTCGCCGGGGATCAGCTTCGTCATGAAGAAGACGATGGTGATGATGCCCCACACGCTCAGGAGCGCGAGCCCCAGCCGCTTGGCGATGTAGCTCGCCATTCGGGCCTCCTCGTTTCGGGTCGGTCAGGGGTGGACGGTGGCCCCGCCGTCGGGCGGGGCCACCGCGGCGTCATTCGGTGACGACGAGCATCGTCGGGTCGAACAGCTGGTACGTCGGCGAGTAGCTGATGCCGCCCACCCCGTCGCGGAGCATGATCGTGGTGGCCGGGTTGGAGATGTTGAGGCTGACGTCGTCGACGAGGATCTGCTCCTGCGCCTGCGTGAAGAGATCGCAGGCGGCGTCCGGGTCGACGGTCGCGATGCCCTCCTCCAGCAGCGCGTCCACCTCGGGGTTCGAGTAGAGCGCGTAGTTCGTCTGCCCGATGAACTGCGAGTCGTAGACCCGGAAGAGCATCGGTCCGATCTCGGGGTAGTAGGGGAAGTCCCAGAGCAGGCCGAGGTCCGGCGTCGTCTCGGGAGACTCGATCATCGCGACGTACTCGGGGTAGGTCACCGTCTGCAGCTCCAGCGTCAGCCCGATGTCCTTGAGGTTCGACTGCAGGAGCGTGGCGGCCTTCTGGTGCTCGGGGATCTGCGCCTGGTAGGCCATCGTGACGGTCGCGCCGACCGCGCCCGCCTCCTCGAGCAGGGCCTTGGCCTCGTCGACATCCTGTTCCGTGGGGCCGGTGTCGACACGGCAGGCCACGATCGGAGAGACCAGGCCCGAGGCGACCGACCCGCGACCACTCAGGATCGAGGCGATGTGCCCCTCGTAGTCGTAGGCGAGCTTGACCGCCTCACGCACCCGCGGGTCGGCGGTGATGCCCTCCTGCGTGTTCATCATGACGAACAGCTGCAGCGGGCTCGGCAGCTCCAGCGCCTCCAGCCCGTCGGCCGAGGCGAGCGCGTCGAGGTCGGTGCCGACGATGCCGGTGGCGACATCCACCCCACCGGACTTCAGCTCGTCGCGCAGGGTCGAGCTCTCGGTGATGTAGCGGTAGACGAGGCTCGCGGGCCGCGCCTCGTCGAAGCGCCACGAGTCCTCGTAGCGCTCCAGCGTCGCCTGCTGGTTCGCGGTGTAGTCGGTGATGACATACGGCCCGGAGCCGGCGTCGTTCGTCGCGAGCCAGGCCTGGGCGTGGTCGTCGCCCTCGTGCTCCGACACGAGTGCCGAGTCCAGGATGTAGACCTTGCTCAGCGCGCCCACGAACGTCGTGTTGGTGCCCGACAGCGCGATCTCGACGGTCGTGTCGTCGACGGCCGTGCTCGAGGCGTACGACGAGAGGAACGAGGCGACGCCCACGCCGAGAGCCTGGATGCGGTCGAGCGTGTACACGACGTCGGCTGCGGTGACCGGGTTTCCGCTGTGGAAGGTCGCGTCGTCGCGGAGGGTGATGGTGACGGCGGTCGCGTCGTCGTTGTAGACCCACTCGGTCGCGAGCATCGGCACGATCGCGCCGTCCTCGTCGTAGTCGATGAGCTTGTCATAGGCGCCGCCGACGGTGAAGTCGGTCTGCACGTCCGAGGCGAGGACCGGGTCCAGCGTCTGGGGCGTCGCTCCGGTGCCGATGATGACCGTCTCGTCGCGGGCGGCCGTGGTCGGCGCGGTGCTCGAGCCGCCGGCGCAGGCGGTGGTGAGCGCGCCGACGGCGAGCGTGGCGATGAGGGCGGTGGCGAGGCGGGTCCTGGTGGTTCTCATGTTCACTCCGGGTTCAGGGTCGGGTGCTGCAGGAACGGGTGGATCACGGCCGGGCGGCCAACGCGCCGAGAGTGCGGGGCGCGAGTCTGTGGGAGGCGGAGGTCTGGGCGGCGACCACGCGGCCGCCGTGCAGCACGAGACGGTCGCTCGGGTTCGCGGCGACTGCGGCTGCCGGCGAAGGGCTGTCGAGCACGAGAAGGTCGGCGGGGGCGCCCGGCATCACGCCGTACGGACCGACGCCGAGCGCCTGGGCGGCGGCGCCGGTGACCATGTCGAGCGCGACGGCCAGCTCGCCGTCGGTGCGGAAGTTCGACTGGTAGGCGACCTGGCGGGCCACCGAGAGCATGTCGCCGTCGCCGAACGGCCACCACGCGTCACGGATGTTGTCGGAGCCCGAGAAGACGACGGCGCCTTCCTCGCGCAGGGCCAGCACGGGAGGCATGGGGCCCGCGGGGCCGTTGGTCATGATGGCGACGCCTGCGTCGGCGAACTCCGCTCCGACGCGCCGGGCCGCCTCGGTCGAGATCGAGCCCAGCCCGTAGGCGTGGCTCACGGTGACGCGCCCGTGCAGCCCGATCTCGCGTGTCTTCGCGGCGATGAGCGCGTACTGGCGGACGGCGCTCTCGCCCAGATCGTGCAGATGGATGTCGACACCGACGCCGTGGTCGGCCGCCAGCGCGAACACGATCCCGAGGTGGCGTTCCGCGTCGTCGTCGAAGCCGGCCGGGTCGAGCCCGCCGATGACGTCTGCGCCGGCCGCAAGGGCCTCGGCGAGGAGCCGCCCGACGCCGGGCGAGGCGAGGATGCCGCTCTGCGGGAAGGCGACGATCTGCACGCCCAGGACCTCGCGCAGCTCGCCGCGCAGCTCGAGGAGCGCGTCGAGCGACGACAGGCCGATCGCGGTGTCGATGTCGACGTGCGTGCGGACGGTGCCCGTGCCGAATCCGATCATCGCGGCGGCGAGCGCGGACGCCCGCTCGGTGACCGAGGCGCTGAGCTCGTCGCGGATGGCGCGTTCGGCGGCGACCCGCTCACGGACGGTGGAGCCGGGGCGGTGCGGCTGCCAGGGCGAGCCGGCGAATGTCTTGTCGAGGTGCGCGTGGCCGTTCACCAGCGCCGGCAGCACGAGGCGTCCCTCGAGATCGATGGCCGGGAGCTCGCTCGCGCTGCCTTCCTGCAGCGCGGCGGCGAATCGCCGCGACGACACCCCGGGTGCTTCGATCGTCACCGCGGATGCCGGCGACACCGAGGCGATGCACCCGTCGGTGATCGTCAGGTCGGCGCGTGAGCCGTCCGGCAGCGAGCCGTCGAGGAGGAGGAGCGAGCGTGGCACCGAGGACCCTTCGGGAGGAGGAGGAACTTGGTATACAAGATTCCATTCCCGTGTTTCGCTCGATCAGGCGCTACGTAAACTGCATGTTTCGATCCGCTTGGTAGGCCAAGTGAGGTCGTCAGTGCTCGAGGCGCTGCCGCATGAGTCGCAGCGAGTCGACCCTGCTGTGCTCGACGTGCGCGTACGCCAGCGCTCCCGCCCATTCGACGTTGCCGTCGGCGATCGCGTGGCACATCTCGCGATGCTCCGCGCAGAGCACGCGCTGGTCCCGCTCGGCCTCCAGCCGGAAGAGCCTGCGGACCCGGCCGTTGATCGGCCCCATCAGCCCGATGAGCAGCGAGTTCCCCGACAGGTCGAGGATCTCCTCGTGGAGCGCGGAGTTGGCGGCGGCGATGTCCCGGTCGCCACCGGCATCCAGTGCTGCCTCCGCTCTCGCCAGTCGCGCGAAGAGCTCGTCCGACGAGGCGCCGGCCGCGCACGCCTGTGCCGCGAGCTTGGCGGCGAGCACCTCGAGGCTCGAGCGCACCACGAACAGCTCCTCGACGTCGTTGAGCGTCATCTCTGTCACCACGGCGCCCCGGCGCGGCAGGGTCTTGATGAATCCCTCGGCCTCCAGCCTCGGCATCGCCTCGCGGATGGGGATGCGGGAGACGTTGAACTCCGCCGCGAGCTCCCGCTCACGGATGCGCTCGCCCGCGGCGAGCGTGCCCTCGATGATCCGCTCGCGCAGCTCCTCATAGATCTTGACGGACAGCGACTGGTCGGCAAGGCCGAGCGGAACGTCGTTCGCCATGCAGAACACCTTTCGACGGAGTGCGGTGGGACGGTGGAGTGTGCCTACTGTATGCCAGCCCGCGGCCTCGCCCGCGGTGCCCATGGGCGGCCGCGCAGCGCGGCGGGCTCGTGAGCGCGCACCTCGGCGATCGGTGACGGACGCCACCGCTCGCGCGCGGGCGCGCACGATCTGAGGAACGGATGCCGCATGCCTGGCGCATGTCGGCGGCCCGTGGTTTGCTGACGCCATGCGCACCGCGACCTCCGCCGACGGCACCCCCATCGCGTATGAAGCGACCGGCGACGGCCCCACCGTGGTCATCGTCAACGGCGCGATGTCGACGGCCGCCGACGCCGCGGGGCTCGCGCAGGCGCTGTCGGATGCCGGCTTCCAGGCGGTCACGTGGGACCGCCGCGCCCGCGGCTCCAGCGGTGACGCACGGCACTCGACGCCCGACCGCGAGGTCGAGGATCTCGCGGCGGTGATCGACGCGGTCGGCGGCGACGCGGCCGTGCTCGGGCACTCGTCCGGCGCGGTGCTGGCGCTGGTCGCGGCATCCCGCGGCGTGGCCGTGCGCGCACTGTTCCTCTCGGAGCCGCCGCTGCGGTTCGGCGTCGACGAGCCGGCCGACGACCTCGCCGACCGCCTGCAACAGTACGTCGATGAGGGCCGCTTCGACGACGCGATCGTCACCTTCCAGCTCGAAAGCGTCGGGCTCCCGCGCGACATGGTCGAGGGCATCCGCGCGAGCGACCAGTTCGCCTCGCTGCTCCCGCTCGCCCAGTCCACGGTCTACGACACCAACCTGGTCCGCCAAGTGTCCCTCCCCACCGACGAGATGCTCGGCGTCGCGGCGCCGGTGACGGTGCTGCGCGGTGAGCAGACCTTCCCGATCCTGGTCACCGCGGCCGACCGCCTCGCCGACGCCATGGACGGCGCGGAGCTCGTGGTCGTCCCCGAGTCGGTGATGCATCGTCCCGACCCCGTGGCGACGGCCCGCGTGATCCAGGAGCGCCTCGGGTAGACGCCGTCAGTCGTTCAGCCGGTCGAGCAGGTCGACGGCGGCGCGCGCGTACTCCCCGATCCAGCGGTCATGGATGCGCTTGATCGGCACCGGCGCCAGGGCCAGGTGACGCTCTCGGCCGATCCTGCGGCCCGTGACGAGCTCGGCCCGCTCGAGCACGCGGAGGTGCTGCAGCACGGTCGTGCGATCGACTTCGGGAAAACGCGCGCAGAGGGCCCCCGTCGTGAGCGGCTCGTCCTTCAAGGCATCGAGCATGCGCCGGCGCAGCGGGGCGGCGAGCGCCTTGAACACCAGGTCGTCATCGGACCCCTTGTGCTCGGCATCCGTCATGTTATAAAACTACAACATGTCTGAAGAACTCACCGCCCTCTCGTTCACCGTGTCGGGGCGCGTCTCGCGGCCGGCGGCCGACGTCTACGAGGCCGTCGCCGACCCCGAGCAGCTGTCCCGCTACTTCACCACCGGCGGCGCGCGGGGCCGGCTCGAGCAGGGCGCCGACGTCACCTGGGACTTCGCGGACTTCCCCGGCCGGTTCCCGGTGACCGTCGTAGAGTCCGACCCGCCGCGGAAGCTCGTCATCCGCTGGGAAGCCCGCGCGGGCGTCGAGTCGGAGACCACGACCACGTTCGAGTTCGAGCCGATCGACGACGGCGCACGCACCCTCGTGACCATCACCGAGTCGGCCTGGGAGGCCAGCCCCGACGGCGCGAAGAGCGCGTTCGGCAACTGCGAGGGCTGGACCGGCATGCTCGCGGCACTGAAGGTATGGGTCGAGCACGGGATCAACCTGCGCGACGGCTTCTACGCCTGACGAGCGCCGGTCCCGCCTCGACCGTCAGGCGATGCGGGTGCCCGACGGCAGGCGCCCGGCCGGGGTGCGGGTGCGCGCCCAGGCCCACCACATCAGTCCGGCCGCGAGCAGCAGCTGCAGCGCCATGCCGACGAACCAGATCGGCGCCGACTGGTCGATGACCTCCTCGGGCGTCGGCCGGTCGTTCTGCAGATCGGGGGCGCAGTCGTCCCAGCGCTGTTCGAGGTCGGGGGGCTGCTGGGCCGCCCGCACGCCGAACTTGATCTGGCCGAAGAGGTCGTTCGGATTGCCGTACTCGTCGAACTGCGTCGGCGTGGCGTCGGCGAGGATCACGAAGGGGTTCGCGGCGAGCAGCCACCACACGCGGTCGAACCGCGGCACCTCGTACGTCGACGTCTGCCACTCGCCGCAGCGCACCTCGGCATCCTCGTCGCAGGGATACTCGTCGCTCGACTCCTCCCCCGGCATGCACGGGAACGTGTCGCCGGAGTACTCGCCGTACTCGAACGACCGGTAGCTGCTGGTCGTCTCCGACCGGATCGAGTAGCCCACCAGCGCGAACGCGATGAGCGTGCCGATGACGAGCGCCGCGACGACGAGGTAGGTGCTCGCCACCGAGAACAGCGGGCGCGAAAGGATGCCGCTGAGCGCGACTCCGATCGCCGCGATGATGCCCACCTCGAACATGAGCACGAGCAGCGACACCGCGATGGTCGCGGGCTCTCCCCCGCCGGCCAGCGTGGCCACCGCGAGGAACGGGACCGACACCGCCACGAAGGCGAGTCCCGTGATCCACGCCGCGAGGAACTTCCCGATGAGGATCTCGGCCGTCGTCGCCAGGGTGATCTGCATGGGCGCGAGGGTGGCGGCATCCCGGTCTCCGTTGATCGCGTTGCCGCTCAGCGTCGGCGAGACGAGCACCACGAGCAGCAGCGTGATGTAGACGATCGTCGAGTAGATCGCGCCGCCGGGCTGGTACGCGGCACCCCACGCCAGGAACGAGAGCGCCGTGACGATGACCAGGAGCAGCGCGAAGACGCCGAGGAGCACGTACCAGGCCACGCTCCGCGTGCGCTGCGTCAGCTCGAGGCCGACGATGGTGCCGAGCCGCTGACCGTTCACGAGGTCGCCTCGCTCTCGCCCGCGTCGCCGGCGGGTGCTGCCGACGCCGGACGCGGGGGTGCCGGGGGTGCGGATGCCGGGGGTGCGGATGCCGGAGCGGTGGGCGTCGCGGGCGGTGGCGCGGATGCAGGAGGCGTCGCGGGCGGTGGCGCGGATGCGGGCGGCACCGGCGTCTGCGGCGCGCCCGGAGGCGTCGGCGCGGAAGGCATCGGCGCCTGAGGAGGGCGCCCCTCACCCAGGTCCAGGAAGGTGCGCTCGAGCGCCCCTTGCGCCGCAGCGAACTCGACGACGTCGAGCCCGGCCGAGATGAGGCCGCGCAGGGCCGCGGCCGCGGCATCCTCCGATTCGAACGACATCACGATGTCGCGGCGGTCGACGCCGAGACTCTCCACGGGAACACGCAGCGCACCGGCCACGCGGTCGAGGCTCTCGGCGGACGGCTCGGCTCCGGCCAGCCGCACGCGCCACGGGCGTGCGCGGCGCGACGCCGCTTCGACGCGCGCCGGATCGACGGTGACTCCCGCCATCAGGAAGACGGCGTCGTCGACGACCTCTTCGAGTTCCGACAGGATGTGGCTCGATACGAGCACCGTGCGCCCCTCGGCCGCGAACCGCCGCAGCAGCAGCCGCAGCTCGATGCGCGCCTGGGGGTCGAGTCCCGACGCCGGCTCGTCGAGCAGCAGCACGCGCGGGTCGTGCACGAGTGCGCGCGCGAGCCCCAGGCGCTGCTTCTGTCCGCGCGAGAGGACGCGCGCCGGGGCGTCCGCGAGGTCGACGAGGCCGACCTCGTGCAGGAGAGCGTCGGCGCGGGCGGATGCCGCGGCCGTCGGCATCCCGTACAGCCGAGCCGTGACGGTGAGCGTCTCGCGCGAGGTGAGCGAGTTCCACGCGCCGAGCGCGTCGGGCATCCAGCCGAGCACGGCACGCGCCGCCTGCGGATCGGTGACCGGATCGATGCCGTCGATGCGGATGGAGCCCATGTCGGGAGCGAGGAGCGACGCGAGCATGAGCAGCAGCGTGGTCTTGCCCGAGCCGTTCGGCCCGACGAGCCCCGTGACCCGGCCGGCGTGCGCCCGCAGCGTCACGTTGCGCACGGCCTGCACCTGTCCGAAGGAGCGCTGAACACCGTGGACGACGATGCCGGGGGTGGTCACGCGCTCACTCTATCCACCAGGCGCGCCGTTCTCGTCGTCGCCACGGGGCTCAGGGGTCGCGACACGCGGCAACGTCGCGACCGAGGCCACATGTCGTGACCCCCGAAGCAGGGTCTGCGGCGCTGAGGCGCTCAGGCGCTCAGGGGTCGCGACACGCCGCTTCCCCGCCGACGAGGCCACATGTCGTGACCCCCGAAGCAGGGTCTGCGGCGCTCAGGGGTCGCGACATGCGGCAACGTCGCGACGAGGCCACATGTCGTGACACCCGAAGCGAGGGCTGCGGGGCGGGCGTCAGTCGCGGAAGAACGCGACCCCCAGATCGGGGTGGTCGACGAACACGCCATCGACCCCGCTGTTGCGGATGACGCTCCACTCGGCCTCCCAGTCGCCGAACGCCGACGGACCTCCGCGCGTGCGGAACTGGCCGATCAGGAAGCGGTTCTCGGGTCGGCACGTCCACGTGAAGACGCGCAGGCCGCGGGCGTGGGCGTCGGCCACGACGGGCGACGGCCCGCTGGTGCGCCCGAGCTTGTCGGGGGCGAGGATCATCCGCTTGTCGACGCTGATCCCGTCGACCTTTCCGACGAGGGAGTCGAGCCCCGCGGGCGCGGCGGTCTGCCGGTAGGTCAGCGCCGCCTTGCCGTCCGCGGCGAACTGGTCGAACGGCCGGCCGGAGGCCTCGAGCAGGTAGACGTACGCCGCACGGATGCCTCGTTCCCTCAGCGCGTGCAGCACGGTCGACTCGAAGGCCTCGATGGTGAGAGGCAGCTCGCCGCCGGCCCAGCCGGCCTCGCGCAGCTCGGCGTCGACGAGCGCTGCGATGTCCCACCCGCCTGCGGCGCCGAGGCACGTCGCGAAGTAGGTCGCGTGCTTGATCTCGAGGACGACGCCGATCTCGCGGCCGTATTCCAGCGACGCGGCGCGCACGGCGTCCAGCACATCGCGCAGCCGCAGCACCGGCTGCTCGTCGTCGAAGCTCGCGCTCGAGGGCCGCAGCTGCGGGATCCGCTCGCGGCAGCGGAGAGTCGCGAGCTCGTCCCACGTGAAGTCCTCGGTGAACCAGCCGGTGTGCTCGACGCCGTCCACCGTCTTGGTGGTGCGGCGATCCGCGAACTCCGGCCGATCGGCGACGTCCGTCGTGCCCGAGATCTCGTTCTCGTGACGTACGACGAGCACGCCGTCGCGCGAGACCACGACGTCGGGCTCGACCGCGTCGACGCCCATCGCGAACGCGAGGGCGTACGACGACCGGGAGTGCTCGGGGCGATACCCGGGCGCGCCCCGGTGGCCGATGACGAGCGGTCTGCGGCGGGGCACCGTCTCAGCGTAGTGACCGTCCACCCCACCCTCGGCGAGACCGCGACCCGCCACCCCACCCTCGGCGAGACCCCACCGGGTGGACGAGACCGTGGGGTTCACCCGGGGTCTCGTCCGGCGGCTGGGGTCTCGGCAAACCCCCCTCGGCGGGACCCTCGGCGGGAGCCCCGCTCAAAGCCAGCTCACAGCGCGATTCCGTGCCACCTCGCGCCCTGTCGGATAGTGTTGATCAACAGCATCGTGCTGGGAATCCCTTGACATTGGAGTGTGAGAGAGCAGTGGCCCTCAACAACCCCGCGTTCAACAGCCCGGCCTTCCAGGACCCGAAGGCCGTGCAGACCTACCCCGGCGGTTCGCAGGCGGCGAACCTGGGATCACAGACGCAGTTCGCGACGGCGCAGCGCGCAGGAACGGATGCCGCTTCCCAGGCCCACCTCGAGGGCATGTACGCCGCTCCGCCGGCTGGCTCCGTCGAGACGGGCCGCATGACCGTCGAGGACACCGTCTGGAAGACGCTGGGACTGTTCGCCGTCCTCATCGTCGGCGCGGTCGCCGGCTGGATGTGGACCATGGCGGGCGTCACCCCGGCCAACCCGAACCCCTCGATCGCCCCGTGGGCGATCGGCGCCCTCGGCGGCTTCGTCCTCTCGCTCGTCGTCATCTTCACGTCGCGCAAGAAGATCCGCCCCGCGCTGATCTTCGGCTACGCCGCGTTCGAGGGTCTCTTCGTGGGTGGCATCTCTGCCTTCTTCGAGATGATGTTCGAGGGCATCGTGCTCCAGGCGACCCTCGCGACGCTCTCGGTCGTCGGCGTCACGCTCGCCCTCTTCGCCAGCGGCAAGATCCGCGCGTCGAAGCGCGCGACGAAGATCTTCCTCATCGCGATGGTCGGCTACCTCGTGTTCTCGCTCATCAACATCGGACTCATGCTGTTCAACGCGCCCATCGCCGGCGGCGCGTTCGGTCTGCTGAGCCAGGAGGGCCCGTTCGGCATCCCGTGGGGTGTCATCATCGGCGTCTTCGTCGTGATCATGGCGGCGTACTCGCTCGTGCTGGACTTCGACAACATCCAGCAGGGCGTGCGCAACGGCGCTCCCCGTCAGTACGGATGGCTCGGCGGCTTCGGCATCATGGTCACCGTCGTGTGGCTGTACGTCGAGATCCTCCGCATCATCGCGATCGTGCGCAGCAGCAACTGACGCACAACGCTCACGAACGGCCGCCCGGGTATCCGGGCGGCCGTTCGGCGTTTCTCACGCCATGACCACGGCAGCCGGGAGCCTGCCGTGCATCCCGTCAAGCCGCTATCCGCCTCCGCAGACCGCGCCTAGGCTGAAGCCGACTCGAGGAGTGACATGTCATGGCCCGGCGTTCTGCGGTTCTCGGCATCGCCGTGCTGCTGTGCCTCACCGGCTGCGCAGGAGGACCGATGACCGAGCCCACGCCGTCCGAGCCCACGCCCTCGGCGCACACCCGTCCGCCCTTCGCGACGACGCCGCGCGGCCCGATCGAGCCCACCGGCGAACCGGCCATCGTCCCGCCCGCCCGGTGGGATGCGATCATCGCCGATCTCGCCGACCGCGGCGTCTCGGGCACTCCCGAGCTCGTCTCCGCGCATGCGGTCACCTGGAACAACGGCGCCCTCGGATGCCCGTCGCCCGGCGTCTCGTACACGCAGGCCCTGGTCGACGGCATGCGCGTCGTCGTCTCCGTCGACGCCACGACGTACGACTACCGCTTCGGCACCTCGGACACCCCCAGGCTCTGCACGCGGTGACGGCCGGGGCGCCTCGATCGGGGGGGGGCGCCTCGCCGTGGGCCGCTTCGGCACCTCGATCACCCCGAGGTTCTGCACGCGGTGACGCCCGGCCGCCTCGATGACCCCGAAGCTCTGCACGCGGTGACGGCCGGCCGCCTCGCCCTGGGCACTGCGCCGATGGATGCCGCGGCACCGGCCGCCGGCATCCGTCCCGTCTGCATGCACGAGATGGCGCCCCGCCTTTCGACGGGACGCCACCTCTGATCCGTGCGGCGCTGCTACTTGGCCTTGAGCAGTATCGCCTCGTCCTTGCCGGCCGCGTTGTCGGTCGCGACGACCATGACGCCCAGCGGGTTCTGCTCGGCGAACGCCGCCGCGTTCACGTCGACGGGCACCGGGACGGTGCCGCCGACCGGTACCGGCACGAACTGCCCGTTGGTGAGAGCCGGCGCCCACGGGTTGTAGGTCGCCGTGGCGTCGATGGCGTCCGACCCGTCGTTCACCGACGAGAAGCTCTGCGCGGTGTAGTCGAACGCTCCGGCCGTGATGCCGAGATCGCTCGCGACCACCGGCAGCAGGATGGTGCTGCTGTCGGTCGGCGCAGCGGCCAGGAAGCCTGTGGCGTAGGTCTCCTCGGTCTCGATCTCGTACGCGAACACCTGCGAGATGCCGTTCGCGCTGCCGGCTTCGACCAGCCCGCCGTCGGCCGAGAACACGATCCACTCCGGCTCGCCGTCGCGGTTCGTGTCGATGACGACGTCGAACTCGTTCGCCGCCGCGTTCGACCACCGGTTGTGCGTGCTGACCGCGAACACCAGCAGCTGGTCGCCGCCGATGTCGAACGACTGCACGCCGGCGGCGCGGAGGTCGTAGCCGGTGTCGGTGAACGACTTCGGCGCGTCCTTCT
Organism: Microbacterium sp. LMI12-1-1.1; assembly: GCF_040676455.1. NCBI lineage: Bacteria > Bacillati > Actinomycetota > Actinomycetes > Micrococcales > Microbacteriaceae > Microbacterium > Microbacterium sp. LMI12-1-1.1. Next base: position 763,160 of record NZ_JBEGIA010000016.1, read on the forward strand.
TGTCCTCCAGGCCCCACGTGTAGAAGTCGGCGTCGGCAGCCATGGCGCCGGCCCGGTTCTTGAGCGAGACCTGCACCTGGCCGTCGACCGGCTCGCCCCTCTTGGTGACCTTGAGATCTCCCGAGGCCGAGACGTCGCTCGTCGCACGAGGCACGAGCAGGTACGGGACCCGCAGCGTGTCCGCCGACGACGAGAACACCACGTCGCCCGAGAACTCGTAGAATGCGAAGCCGCCCGCCGTCGAGCTGCCCGCTGCCGTCGCCGGAGCGGTCAGGGTGACGGTCACCTTGGCGGTGCGACCCGCCGGCACGGTCACCGTGCTGGGGCTGACGCTCACCGTCGCCGCCTCCGACTGCGCGGATGCCTCGACGCCGACGTCGTACGTCACCGCCTCGGTGCCGTAGTTCGTCAGCGTGACCGACTTCTTGTCGCGGAAGTCGCGGGAGCTCTCCACGAAGCCGAAGCTCAGCGCAGCCTCGCGCAGGCGCCCGTCCTCCGTCTTGAACGCGTCGCCGGTGGCCGTGACCTGCTGGCCCACCGCCTGCGCAGGATCGACCAGGCCGACGCCGCCGCGGACGAGGTTCTGACCGGCGACCTTCTCGGGGTCCGCCGTCGAGACGAGCACCGAAGCGACCTCGCTGGCCTTCCAGGTCGGGTGCGCCTCCACGGCGAGCGCCGCGACGCCTGCCACGTGCGGAGCCGCCATCGACGTCCCCGAGATCGTCGCGGAACCGCTGCCGGTCCCGACGCCCGTGGACACGATCGAGACGCCCGGAGCCGCGACGTCGACGCCGAGGGCGCTGTCGCCGCTGCGCGGACCGCTCGAGCTGAACGACGCGTACCCGCGGAAGCCGGGGTTGGCGAGGTCTGCAGCGGTCACGGTCGCGGGCTCGCCGTCGACGAGCTTCGGGCCGTCCGACAGCCGGACGCCGAGGAACGGGATGGTCACGACGTACTCCTCGCCCGTGTCGGGGTTGGAGGTGATCTGCCCCTCGAACGGCGGGTAGTCGTCGGTCGAGTTGATCATCACCGCTGCCGCGGCGCCGGCCTGCTGGGCGAAGATCGCCTTGGCCACGCGGGCACAGACGCCGCGCTCCGAGACCGCGAGCTGGTTGCCGCCCACGGTCACGCCGGCGTGCTGATACGCCTCGACCGAGCAGCCCAGCTCCTCGTTCTCGTCGGCGGTTGCCGGGTCGTCGGTCAGACGGACCACGGTCATGCCCGGCAGGCCGGTCAGGACCGCGCCGTTGGCGTTGATCGCGGGGATCGCGACACCGTCCACAGTGATCTCGGCACCGGGGAAGGACTCCGTGCTGTCGACCGCCGCGACGGAGATGGCACCGTCGCCGTTGCCGGCCAGGTACGGGCTCGGGCCCTCGTTGCCGGCCGACTTCACGACGACCACGCCCGCACCGGTCGCGTTGCTGACGGCGACCTCGTCGGGGTCGTCGCCGCGACCGAACGGTGAGCCGAGCGACATGTTGATGACGTCCATGCCGTTCTCGACCGCCCAGTCGATGGCGGGGACGACCACGTCGGTCGAGCCGCCGCAGCCGAAGACGCGGAGCGCGTAGACGTCTGCCTGCGGCGCGACGCCCGGGCCGATCGTCCACTCGGCCGACGCCGTCGAGGCGTCGTAGGGACCGGTGTACGTCTCGCCATCGGCCGTGACACCACTGCCGGCCGCGGTGCCGGCGACGTGACTGCCGTGGCCGTTGCAGTCGAGGGGGTTGGCGTCGGGCATCGGAACGGGCTGGTAGTCCGGAGATGCGGGGTCGGCGTTGTACGAGTCGCCGACGAAGTCGTAGCCGCCCTTGACGCGCGGTGCGTCCGGGCCGAACTGCGCCGGGTCGGCGGGCTGCGCCTCGGCGGCGTTGGCCGCCGCATAGGCCTCGGGCGTTCCGACGCCGCCGAAGTTGGCGTGGGTGTAGTCGACGCCTGTGTCGATCACGGCGACCTTGATGTTCTCGCCGGTGTAGCCCGTGTCCTGCCATACCTGCGGCACGCCGAGGAAGGGCACCGACACGGCGTTGTCGAGCGTGTAGGTCTTCACGGCGTGCACGGCGACGACGTTGGGCAGGGCTGCCACAGCGTCGACCTGATCGGCGGGAAGGGTCGCCTGGATCCCGTTGTAGGCGGACTGCATCGTCGCCGCGACGTCGCCGTCCTTGCTCTCGATGGATCCGACGACCGCGTCCTGTGCGGACTCGAGCGTGTTCCTGATCGCCTTCCGCTCGGCGGCGGAGAGATCGCTGCCCTTCTTCGCCTGCGCGACGGCGACCGGGTCGCCGGCCATCTCGACGATGACGGTGACGCGCCCGTCGGCGCCCACGCTCATCGGGCGGACGGTCGTTCCGACCGCGCCCTTCGTGTCTGACTTCTCGAATCTCGACGACGGGTCGTCGTCGGGTGTGGCAGCCATCGCTGCGGTGGGGGTGGTGATCGCGAGCGCGAGCGCGCCGACGACCGCCAGAGAGCGTCGGTTCAAGGGGGAGCCTGCTTTCTGCGTGAGTGGGGAATCACGTTACGGCGGCACGCTATGTGCGAATTCTCAAAAGGTCAACAGGAATCTCCCAGGTTGAGCAGACCGCACAGTGACGTCCGTCGGACGCTCACGAAACAGCGCATCGCGCAGCGCCGCCAGGCCCGCGACGCGTCGAGCCCGCCGGGCCCGTCGATGGCGCTCGCACGTTCTGCTCTCAGCGGAACACCGTCGAGCACTCGGCGCCCGCGTCCTATCGTGAGCGCATGGCCGAGATCATCCCGCTGCCGACGAAGACGCATCCCTCTCGTGAGCCCGAGCCGCTCTGGCGCGACGCGCTGGGCGACCGCCTTCGGCGGCTCCGGCATGAGCGCGGCGAACGCCTCGCCGACACCGCCCAGCGCGCCGGGGTGTCTCCGCAGTACCTCTCCGAGATCGAGCGCGGCCTCAAGGAGCCGTCGAGCGAGATGATCGCGGCTGTCGCCGGCGCCCTCGAGCTGACGCTGATCGAGCTGACGGCCGGTGTCGTCGACGACCTCCGGTCGCGTGCCGCCGAGCGTGCGGTGGTCGGATGCCGCGCCGCCTACGCCCTCGCCGCCTGAGTCGTCCCTCTCGCCCCTGGCCGATGTCCCGGGGCGTCGCTAGCCTGGCCGGGTGACGCCCGCGAAGTCCGAAGCCGAGATCCTCGACATCGAGGGGCACGAGGTGCGCATCTCGAGTCCGGCCAAGATCGTCTTCCCCGCGCAGGGGATCACCAAGCTCGACATCGTCCGGTACTACCTCGCCGTGGCAGACGGCGCGCTCCGCGGAGCGGGCGGCCGGCCGATGGTTCTCAAGCGCTTCCCCAAGGGGATCGACGCCGAGCCGTTCTTCCAGAAGCGCGTCCCCGAGAACCACCCCGGCTTCATCGACACCGCGACCCTCCAGTACGCCCGGGGCACCTCCGCTGAAGAGGCCGTGATCCGGGATGCCGCCGGCCTGGCGTGGGTGATCAACCTCGGGTGCCTCGACCTCAACCCGCACCCCGTCCGTGCCGAGGATCTCGACCACCCCGACGAGCTGCGCATCGACCTCGACCCGATGCCGGGCGTGGACTGGTCGCAGATCGTCGACGTCGCCTTCGTCGCCCGCGAGGTGCTCGACGACGTGGGGCTCGTCGGCTGGCCGAAGACGAGCGGATCCCGCGGCATGCACATCCTGGTGCGCATCGCACCGCAGTGGGACTACAAGCAGGTGCGCACCGCGGCCGAGACGCTCGCGCGTGAGGTCGAGAACCGCGCGCCGGGCCTCGCGACCGCACGCTGGTGGAAGGAGGAGCGCGGCGAGAGCGTGTTCGTCGACTTCAACCAGAACGCCAAGGACCGCACGGTGGCGTCCGCCTACTCGATCCGTCCGCTGCCCGACGCGCGGGTGTCGACGCCGCTCGACTGGGACGAGGTGCGCGAGCGCCGTCCCGACGAGTTCACGGTGCTCACCGTTCCGCAGCGATTCGCCGATCTCGGCGATCCGCACGCAGGCATCGACGACGCCGTCGGCACCCTCGACGGACTGCTGCGCCTCGCCGACGAGCTCGGTCCTGGCGAGAAGCCCCCGCGCGCCGGTGACGGATCGGGTCGCCGCCAGTCCACGATGCCGCTCATCGAGATCGCCCGCACGAAGGCGAAGTCCGAGTCGATCGCCGCGCTCGACGAGTGGACCGCGCGGTACCCGGCGGTGGCCGCGCAGCTGCATCCCGCCGACGTGCTCATCGACGGGATGCGCGGCTCGAGCTCGCTCTGGTACCGCGTGCGCGTGAACCTGCAGCACGTCCCCGAGGCCGAGCGCCCGCCGCAGGAGGACCTGATCGCCGACTACGACCCGTGGGAGGGGAAGGTCTGGCCTGGCTCCCCATGACCGCCACCGGTCGTTGAGCGAGCGAGGAACGAGCGAGACGAAACGCGCGCCCGCCTCCCCCGGTCGTTGAGCGAGCGAGGAACGAGCGAGACGAAACGCGCCCCCTCGCTACCGGTCGTTGAGCGAGCGAGGAACGAGCGAGACGAAACGCGCCCGCCGCCGGTCGTTGAGCGAGCGAGGAACGAGCGAGACGAATCGCGCCCCCGCCTCCCCCGGTCGTTGAGCGAGCAGGAACGAGCGAGACGAAACGCGCGCCCGCCTCCCCCGGTCGTTGAGCGAGCGAGGAACGAGCGAGACGAACGCCCTGGAGGTCCCCGCGGACGCCGACGCGTTTCGTCTCGCTCCGCTCGCTCAACGACCGGATAAGCGCCGACCCGATCCGCTCGCTCAACGATCGGATCGGAAGGGCCCTGAACTTGCCGAAGGACGCCTTCAGCGACCCGGAACCCGCTCGAGCACCTGGTCGGCGAGACCGTAGGCGACGGCATCGGTCGCCGTGAAGACACGGTCGCGATCCGTGTCGACGCGCAGCTTGGCGGCATCCTGTCCGGTATGGCGCGCGAGGATCTCCTCGACCTCGCCGCGCACGCGCACGAGCTCGTCGGCCTGAAGGATCAGGTCGGGGATCGCACCCCTCCCCTGCCCCGCCGGCTGGTGCAGCACCACCCGCGCATGCGGCAGCACCGAGCGCTTGCCCGGCGCGCCGGCCGCCAGCATCACGGCGCCCACCCCGATGGCCTGCCCGACGACCGTGGTCGCGACATCGGGCCGCACGTGCTGCATCGTGTCGTACACCGCCAGCATCGCGGCGGGGTCACCGCCTTCGCAGTTGATGTAGAGCTGGATGTCGCGCTCGGGGCTGTCGGCGTCGAGGTGCAGCAGCTGTGCGATCAGGGCGTTCGCGACGCCGGCGTCGATGCCGGTGCCGAGGTAGACGACGCGCTCGGTCAGCAGCTGCGAGTAGACGTCCATGATGCGATCGCCGCGCGGGTGCTGCGCGACCACGTTGGGGATCGTGTACGCGCTCATGCCGCCACCTCCCTCGTCGCCGTGGCGTCTGCTCCCAAGCCGAGACCTGCGGGACGTCGCCGGCGGGGCACGACCTGGGCGAAGTCCTCGACGATCCCGTCGATGAACCCGTAGTCCTGCGCCTCGGCGGCCGTGTACCACCGGTCGTGCAGCGAGTCGTCGAAGATCCGCTCGATGCTCTGTCCGGTGTCCTGCGCGATGAGGCCGAGCACGGTGTCGCGCATGTGCCGCAGGTCATCGGCCTGCACCTCGACCTCGACGGCCGACCCGCCGATGCCGGCGGACCCCTGGTGCATGAGGATGCGCGCGTGGGGCAGCGCGCGCCGCTTGCCCGGGGCGCCGGCCGACAGCAGGAACTGCCCCGCGCTGCACGCGAGCCCCAGAGCCAGGGTCGCGACATCGTTCGGGATCAGGTTCATCACGTCGCGTATGGCGAGCATCGAGGGGACCGAGCCGCCCGGTGAATGGATCCAGAGGGCGATATCGGATGCCTCGTCCTCGGCCGCGAGCGCGAGCAGCTGCGTCGCGATCAGGGTGCCGTTGTCATCGTCGAGCGGACCGTCGAGCACGAGCACGCGCTGGTGGAACAGCTCGCGACGCGCCTCGGCCCCGAACTGGGGGATCTTGCCTTCGTCTGCCATGACCCCAGCCTGCGCGGCTGCGCGAGTGACGGCATCCGGTTCCGCTCGCGGCGGCTCTGCCCTGGGCGGATCGCCGCCACTTCGATCTCAGGCGTGGGGCTGCGCACCGCTTCCATCGAGTACGCGGGCTCAGGCGAGCCGATGCATCAGCGTGCGCGCGGAGGGGAGCGCCGCGACCGCCGCGAAGCCGTGCCGGTCGAACATGGCGACGGTGCCGGTGGAGAACCCCGCGGGCAGCTGGCCGCCGCGCCTCGAGGTGTCGATCGGGTACCCCTCGAGCGCGGTCGCTCCGCGCTCCACAGCGTGGGCCAGGGCCGCCGCCAGGAGCGCCGCGCCGACTCCCCCGCGGCGTCGCGCGGGCGGCACGAGGATGCAGTAGATCGCCCACACGCCCGGGTCGTCCGCCGCGTACAGGCTGTGAGAGCGTACGAGTCGGCTCGCCAGGACGTGCCGCACGCGCACGCGTGGCTCGACGCCGCACCAGCCGACGGCCGCGTCCCCGTCGAACGCGACCAGACCACGCGGCGGATCGAGGCTGCGCACCTGCTCGTGCAGCAGGTCTCGCCGCGACTGGCGCGTGGTGAGGCGCGCATCCGCATTCTCGAGGATGTGGAACTGGCACTGGCAGTTGCGCGACGACGCATCGGCCTGCATGACGGCGTCGACGGCATCCCATCCCGCCTCCGTCGCAGCGACCACCCGCACACCCATGGAGCGACGGTACCGCCGGCCCCCGACACCGCCGAACGTGTCGGAGCGCGGATCAGCCGGCCGGGGTGCGCCGCGAGGGTCGCTCGACCGCGGCGCGGAGCGCGCCGGCGAGTGCGGGGCGCACGGCGTCGGGTGTGAAGGCCGCCGCCGCGGCTCGCGCCCGCGACGACAGCTCGGCACGGCGGGCGTCGTCCTGCAGCAGAACGGTGATCGCGTCGGCGAACCCCTCGACGTCGCCGGGTGCGACGAGCAGCCCGGCGTCGCCGATCGCTTCGCGCGGGCCGTACCGCGCATCGAACGACACGACCGGCAGCCCGCGCGCGAGCGCTTCGGCGATCGACAGACCCTGCCCCTCGAACGCGGTCGAGGTGACGAAGAGCGCGGCGCGGTCGAAGATCGCGTCGCGGTCGGCGGTCGCTCCGTGGAGGGTGACGGATGCCCTCAGACCCAAGCCGTCGATGAGCGCCTGCAGTTCGTCCCGCAGCGGGCCCCCGCCGTAGATGTCCAGCCGCGCATCGGGTACGGCGGCGGTGACCCGCACCCACGCGCGGATCGCGAGGTCGACGCGCTTCTGCGGTGCCAGTCGGTTGAGCATCACGACCCGGTGCGGGTCGCGGGATGCCGCCACGGGAGGCTCCGCGCCGAGCTCGATCGTGTTCGGCACGACGTGGAAGTTGTCCGGGTCGCCGAAGCGCGCCGCCACCTCGTCGCGCTGCGCGGCGGTCGGCCACAGTACCGCGTCATAGCGGTCGAGCGTCGCGAGCCACCGCTGCCACATGCCGGTCACCGGCGCGTCGGGGTCGTCGTGGGGCGCCGGCAGGTGCGAGTTGTGGACGGTGTGCACGAGCCGGACTCGCGGGTCGTCCCACCCGGTCAGCGCCTCGCCGATCTGACGCGACTCGAAAATGACGACGAGCATCCGGTCGGGGTCCCCGGCGGCAGCGCGCCGCTCGTCGGCGATGTGCGTCAGCCACGCGATGTACAGGCTGCGGAACCCGCGCAGCACACGGTCGCCGCCCGGAGCATGCACGATGATCGCGGCATCCGAGAGATGCCATGTCGGGTCGTCCCGGAACACCGGCAGCGAGAGGATGCTCGTGCCGGTGGCGTCGGCCACCTCTCGGTACTCGACGCCCGGCCCGCGAGCGCCCTCTCCGGCCGGCTCCCCCGCCGAGAAGAGCCAGGCGGGATCCGCGGCGACGTCATCGAAGAGGTTCCGAGCCGAGGCTGTGCTGTCGAGCAGCCCGGCGTCGACGAACGCCTGCCGCTGTGCGGCGTGCACGTCGGGCGCCGCTCCGTCGACGCTCAGCTGCAGCGGGTCCGGCGCGCCGGCGGATGCCAGCAGCCGCAGGCGGGTCGGGACGGCGACGGCGAAGCCGCCGTCCAGCCCCAGCGCGACGCGGCTGCCGACCAGCACGTAGTCGGCATCGGGCAGCATGTCGTCGGGGGGCGGGGTCACCCATCCATCCTCCCGCACGTCTCCGAAACGCCGGCGCCCGGGCAGCCGGGAGAAAGCAGTGACGCCCCGGACCCGAAGGTCCGAGGCGCCCGCGGGATCACTCCCACTCGATGGTCCCCGGCGGCTTCGAAGTCACGTCGAGGACGACACGGTTGATCTCCCGCACCTCGTTGGTGATGCGGTTCGAGATCTTCGAGAGCACGTCGTAGGGCAGACGCGTCCAGTCCGCGGTCATCGCGTCTTCGGACGACACCGGACGCAGCACGATCGGGTGGCCGTAGGTGCGGCCGTCACCCTGCACGCCCACCGAGCGGACATCCGCCAGCAGCACGACGGGGCACTGCCAGATCTCGCCGTCGAGGCCGGCCTTGGTCAGCTCTTCGCGGGCGATGGCGTCGGCATCGCGCAGAATCTCGAGACGGTCAGCGGTGACCTCACCCACGATCCGGATGCCGAGGCCGGGGCCCGGAAACGGCTGGCGGGCGACGATCGCCTCGGGAAGGCCGAGCTCGCGGCCGATGGCGCGCACCTCGTCCTTGAACAGGGTGCGCAGCGGCTCGACGAGCTCGAACTGCAGGTCCTCGGGGAGGCCGCCGACGTTGTGGTGCGACTTGATGTTCGCGGTACCGGTGCCGCCGCCCGACTCGACGACGTCGGGGTAGAGCGTGCCCTGCACCAGGAACCGGATCGGCTCGCCGTCGGCCGCGGCCTCGGCGACGAGTTCGCGCTCTGCGGCCTCGAACGAGCGGATGAACTCGCGCCCGATGATCTTGCGCTTCTGCTCGGGGTCGCTGACGCCCTCGAGCGCGTTCAGGAACTGCTCGCGCGCGTCGATCGTGACGAGGCGCACGCCGGTCGAGGCGACGTAGTCGTTCTCGACCTGCTCGCGCTCGCCCTTGCGCAGCAGCCCGTGGTCGACGAAGATCGCGGTCAGCTGGTCGCCGACGGCCTCGTGGACGAGCGCGGTCGAGACCGCGGAATCCACGCCGCCCGAGAGGGCCGAGATCACGCGGCCCGAGCCGATCTGCGCGCGGATGCGCTCGACCTGCTCGGCGATGACGTTGCCGCTGTTCCAGTCAGCGGCGAGTCCCGCGGCCTTGTGCAGGAAGTTCTCGATGACGTTCTGCCCGTAGTCGGAGTGCTTCACCTCGGGGTGCCACTGCACGCCGTAGAGGCGGCGCTCGTCGCTGCCGAACGCGGCCACCGGGGTGGCGCTCGTCGAGGCGAGGACGTCGAAGCCCTCCGGCGCCTTGGCGACCTGGTCGCCGTGACTCATCCACACGTTCTGCTCGATCGGCTGGCCACCCAGCAGCACGCCGCCGTCGCCCGTGACCGCGGCATCCGTCGCCCCGTACTCGCGGAGCCCGGTGTGGGCGACCTCGCCGCCCAGCGCCTGCGCCATCACCTGGAATCCGTAGCAGATGCCGAGCGTCGGGAGCCCCAGGTCGAAGACGCCCGTGTCGAGCGCCGGTGCACCCTCTTCGTACACCGACGAGGGACCGCCCGACAGGATGATGCCGACCGGGTTCTTCGCGGCGATGTCGGCCGCGCTCACGGTGTGGGGGACGATCTCGCTGTAGACGCCCGCCTCGCGCACGCGACGTGCGATCAACTGCGCATACTGGGCGCCGAAGTCGACGACGAGAACGGGGCGCTGGGAGGTCTCGGTCCCTGTTTCTGAAAGGCTCTGAGTCAACGCTTGTTCTCCGTCGGGATCGCTTGAGTGAGGGACGAGTGCTCGGCGCGCGAGTGCAGTTCAGCAGCCTCGCGCTCGGACAGGTAGGTCTTCACGTCGCGCGCGACGCGCGCCTCCATGAAGAAGGACAGCAGCGGCACGATGCCGCCGGCGGCGAGCATTGCCAGGCGCCCGAGGTTCCAGCGCATGAGGCTCCACACGCGGAAGCACGAGATCAGGTAGACGACGTAGAACCAGCCGTGGGCGACGAGGATGCCGAGCGACAGGTTGAATCCGTCGCCTGTCGACTCGAGACCCGAGGCGGTCTCGACGACCGGCGCGAACCACAGGAACCCGCCGGAACCTCCCAGGAACAGCTCGTAGCCGACCGCGTACTTGGCGATCATCTCGGCCACCAGCAGGAGCAGCATCGTGCCCGTGATGATAGAGCAGACCTGGTAGAACCTCAGGGCTCCGCGTATCGCCGGAAAGGAAGCGAGCTTCGGGGCGCGGGGCATGATGCCAGTCTACCCGCGGGATTTCGCCCGGGAATCCGGCTCTGGACGCGTGCACGGCCCGCGCACCGTCGCCGGCGGAGACGAGGATCGCCCTCCCCCGCGCAGCGAGAGAGGACGATCCTCGGGGTGGGTCAGCCGGCGTCGGAGCGCGCGATCTTGATCACCCCCGCCGGGTACCGGTCACGGGCCGACACGTACATCGCGTGCGTGTCCGGGTCGATCGAGACGCCGTAGACCTTGTTGCCGAACGCATGCGCCGAGAGACGCTCCACCAGGGAGAGATCGCTCGCACGATAGACGGACACTCCAGAGTTGTCGAACGTGATGCTCTGGTGTCCGACCACCAGGGTGTCGTCCGCCGGGTCGACGGCGATCGAGCGGAAGTCGGCTCCGTCGATGTTCAGCGTGTCCAGGAGCGAGTAGTCCTCTCCGTCGTAGACGCGGATGCCCTGGGTCGAGCCGGTCGCGTCGCTGTTGCTCACGTAGATGCGATCGTTGGCCGCGTCATAGGCGACGCCGTGCGTGCGCCAGGCGCCGCCGTCCGCAGGCCCCTCGACCGTGCGGATGAGCTCACCGCTCGCGGCATCCCGGACGTCGAAGCCCGTGCCGCGCAGGGCACCGAACACCCGCCCACCGGTGGAGTCCACGTCCATGCCGCGCACCCCGCCCGAGAAGGCGAAGGGTCCTCTGACCTTCGCGCCGGTCTCGGCATCCATCACGACCCAGTTGTCGCCGAAGGCGACCGTCAGCTCGTTCGTCGCGGCGTCGAACGCGATGTCTCGCAACCCATCCTCGACCGGGTCGAGCGTGGGCGCCGCAAGGGTGCGCACGACCTCATCGGTCTCAGGATCGATGACGTGCACCCGCGCCGGACGCATCTCGTCGGCGAGGTACATCAGGCCCGTGGTGGGGTCGACCACCGAGCCGACCGGACGAATCTCGTCCGCTCCCTCGGGGGTCGCGGTCGGGATGGCCGTGAGCGCGGTCGCGGTGTAGGGCCCGTCCGACGGATCGGTGGGATCCACCGGGTCGACCGGGTCCACCGGGTCCACCGGCTCGCCGCTGTCGGTACGGATGCTGACCGTCACAGCCTTCGCGGCGAGTTCTTCTCCGGGCGGGTTGAGGCGGAAGTCGCGGTTGGCGACGAAGACGCGTTCGTGCGCCTCGTCCACGACGATGCCGTATCCGTCCTTGCCGAACTCCGGCCCGACCTGGTCCACCAGCAGCGCGCCCGACGCGAGCGAATGCACCGAGAACCCGCCACTGTCCGCCGCCGTACCGGTGTAACCCACGTAGAGCAGACCCCGCTCGCTGTCGATGTCGACCTGACGCGCACCCGCACGCACCTCCTTCTCCCACAGCAGACGGAACCCGTCGTTCGCCGCGAACGCCTGCAGATCAGGAGTACCCGCCACGCTCTGGAACTTGGTCGTCACGATCGTCCCCGTCGCCGGATCAGCCGCCACGTAGTATGCATCCGCCGTGCCGTTGATCACACCCAACGACTCACCCGTCGACGCCCGGAACACCTCGACACCGCGAGCCGGAACCGCGACATACACGTAGTCGTTCACCGGGTCCACATCGATCGACCGTTGCGACTCGATGATCGAGTAGGGTCCGCGCTTGATCTGACCGAAGTCCTCGTCCGCGATCGACACGACCACCCAGTTCCGGTTCTGCTGACCCACGTAGAGCAGCTTGTTCTGCTCATCGATCCCCAGATCACGGATGTTCTCCGGCAACGTCATCTCCCGCAGCACGGTGTCGGTGTCCGGATCGATCTCGAACACCTTCCGGCTGTTCTGGTCGCCCAGATACAGCACATCCCGACCCTCGTCATAGGCAACCCCCGCCGGCAGAGACGCAGTATGCGCCCCGCCCGCACTGTTCGGCATCACCGAGTCGAGGTGCGTGAGGTGCTCGTACGCGAAGTCGCCGACCGGGTCCACCGGGTCTACGGGATCCACCGGGTCCGGCGGGACCTCGCAACCCAGGCACGGCGAGGGGGTGCCGGGATCGATGACCTGCGGCTCGACGCCGTCGACGACGAGCTTCTGGCCATCCTTCTTGGTGATCGTGAACCCGTCGAGGAACGCGCCGTCGGCCGTCCGCGACTCGAAGCGCAGGGTGCCGTCGGCGATGTCGACGACCTGGTAGGTCTGCATCCCGGTCACGAGGCGTCGCAGGTGCGCGTCGTTCTCGTTCCAGTGCCGCGGTCCTGCCTCGTAGAACTTCGAGCCGACGCTCGACGACACGTACACCGGGCCGGTGTGGCTCAGTTCGGGGTCCGCGCCCGCGGGCAGGTTCTGCTCGTTCGCATCGAGGTTGCCGCGGCCGTACGCGTGGTCGTGCCCGGTGAGCACGAGGTCGACGTTGTGCTCCTCGAGGATCGGACCCCACGACTGGCGGATGCCGAGATTGTTGCGTCCCTCGTCGAGCGAGTACACGGGGTGGTGGAAGTACACGACCGCCCACTCCCCGGGGTTGTCCGCGAGCACGGTGTCGAGCCACTCCGCCTGCACGGCGAGGCCCTCGGTGTCGATGATGTTGCTGTTGAGCGACACGAAGCGCACGCCCTGGTGATCGGTGTAGTACACCGATCCGTCCAGCTCGTCGTAGACGTCCCCCTCGCCCTCGGGGCCGTTGTCGGGATACGTGAACTGGTTCTGCCACTGTTCCGAGAGACCGCCCTCGTACTCATGGTTGCCGGGCGTCGTCAGGAACTGCTGCGTGCCGAGCGTGTACGAGAAAGCGTCATCGAGCTGCCCCCATTGGGCATCCGACTCCGCGTCGTTGACCAGATCGCCGATCTGCAGCACGAGGTCGGCGTTGGGACGATCGCGGAACGCGTTGCGCACGACGCGGGACGCATCGGAGTGGATGCCGGTCTGCACGTCGCCGAGGTAGATGAACGAGAATCGCTCATCGCCCGCGGACGCGGTCTCGAAATCCTGCCACTCGCTGAAGTTCGTGCCGTCGCCGACGCGGTACATGTAGGCCACGCCCGGCTGCAGGCCGGTGATCTTCGCGGTATGCACCGCCTGGGTGTACCCGAGATCGGTCTTCTGCTCGACGCGGTCCTGCGACGTCAGCTTCTGTACCCCGCTCGGATAGGGCGTGGGTGTCAGCGAGCGGTACTCGACGACGCCCTCCCCGACCGACGTGGACGAGCGCCACGAGATCACCTGCTGCGTCGTCGGGTCCTCGCCCGGGGTGAGGGTGATCCGGTCGGGGATGCCCCGCGGTGCATACCGCTGGGTGTCGGGGACGGATGCCGCGTTCGCGGGGCTCGCGACGAGTACGGCACCCGTCACGGCCACGGCGAGAGCGATGCTCCCGGCGATCAGCCGCTGAGGTGTGCGATGACGAGCCATCGGTCAGGCTGCCTTTCGGTTTCGGAGCAGGGTTCGGGTGACGAGGACGCCGCCGCCGAGCGCGAGGAGCGCACCGACGGAGATGAGCGCGACGGGAAGCTCGCCGCCGGTGGCCGGCAGAGCGCCGGCGGAGGCACCGGGGGAACGGGTGACGATGATGTCGACGCTCGCGCTGCGGCCCGACTCGAGACCGCGCACGACGATCGAGTGCTCACCCGCCGTCGCATCCTGCGGGATGGTCACCGTGGCGTTCACGGAACCGGCGTCGGTCGCAGTGGACAGTGCCAGCGTGACGGGAGTCGAGTGCAGCTCGATCGCGACGCGTTCCCCGGCGAGGAAGCCCGTGGCATCGATGGTGAGCTGCCCGCCGGGGGCGACCGAGGTGTCACTGAGGGTCAGGACGGGCTCGTCGGTTGCGGGATCGGTCGGGTCCACCGGGTCCACCGGGTCCGTCGGGTCCACAGGGTCCACCGGGTCGACCGGGTCGACCGGATCGACCGGATCGACCGGGTCCACCGGCAACGCCGGCGGTTCGACACCCTCTCGGGTCGAACCGGGTCCGCCCGCCCATGCCTCGGCATCCGTCACGATCTTTCCATCGGCATCCTTCGTGATCGTGAAGGCGTCGAACAGTGCGCCGTCGACGGTGCGCGCCTCGACGTGCATGCGCCCGTCTTCGGTCACGTCGACCGTCTGGAAGAGCTGGATGTCGCGGCCGACGACACGCAGATTCGCGTCGTTCGCCGTCCAGTTGTTGGACCCCTCGGGGTCGGGGACGTACATCTTCGGCCCGGCGACGCTCACGAGATAGACGGGACCGGCGTGGCTGGTCGCGGCATCCACGCCCTCGGGCAGGTTCTGCTCGTTCGCAATCAGGTTCCCGCGGCCATACGCATGATCGTGGCCCTGCACGACGAGGTCGACGTCGTACTTCTCGAAGACCGGGAGCCACGACTCGCGCAGCGTCGCGTTGTCGCGACCGCTCGTGACCGAGAAGACCGGGTGGTGGAACGACACCACCGTCCAGTCGTTGGGGTTGTCGGCGAGGATGCCCTCGAGCCACTCCGTCTGCGCGGCGCGTGAGTCGGCGTTGAAGCCCTGCGTCGAATCGAGGCTGATGAAGCGCACGCCCTGGTAGTCGACGTAGTAGACCGTCTCGGTGAGCGAGTCCTGGCCTTCGGGGCCGTTGCGGGGGTACTCGAACTGAGCACCCCAATACTGGGAGAGGTCGGGGCCGGGGTAGTACTCGTGGTTACCGGTCGAGGCGATCACATTGAGGTACTGGTTCGCGAACGCGGCGGCCTCGTGCCACTCGCCCCACTCCGCGTCGCTCGTCTCGGTATCGATGAGATCACCGGCGTGGACGACGGCGCGCGCGTAGGGGCGCGCCTCGAACGCGGCGCGGAAAGCGCGCGACGTGTAGGCCTTGTTGTCGTTCTGGGCGTCGCCCTGCACGAGGAAGCTGAAGCCGCCGACCTGATCGGTCGCCGTGGTGAACTCGAGCCACTCGCTCCACGTCTCGCCGTCTCCGACGCGATAGACGTAGACCGTGCCGGGCTCCAGGCCCTGGATGGTGGCCGAATGATGCGCCACCGGGTAGCCGAGGTTGGCGTCGAACTGCACGCTGCTCGCTGCGGCGAGCGTCTGTGCGCCGGTGACCAAGCTGGGACCGCTGAGCGCCCACTGCACCTGAGGCGCGGTGACAGCATCGGACGTGCGCCACGTCACGGACTGGCTCGTCGTCGGCGACACGGTCGGCGTGAGGATCACGCGATCGGGGACGGCGGTGGGTTTGTGGATGGTGACGGGGTCGACGGCGGGCGGAGCGAGGCCACCGCCGGCGGCGACCGCGACCCCTCCCGCCATGCTGCTCAGACCGATGGTCGCGGCAAGGAAACCTGCCGTGATCAATGCGGGACGGCCGATTCGGGGCACGCGGGATCACCTCTCGAGAGAGCCGCTTCGGGTGCGACTCGGTCAGCGCACGTGGCGCGGGCCCGCCAGTGCGGCGAGCCCGAGGAAGAGTCTGTCGACGGATCCGGGGCGGATCAGCGGGTTCTCCGGGACTTCGCCGACTGTTCAGTCCGTGTGCGGAAGTTACCCCGCGCGACCTGCTCCGGAGCAGCGGGCGACTGCTCTCGGACGGCATGCGGACATCATCCGTTCACACTGATCTGAACACGATTCAGGTGAATGGAGTTTCGCGCCTGGGTCCAACAAGTCCGACCCGTCGGACGAGTCGGATCAGGACCCCGACGGCTCCGGCTCGTCGCCCGGCTCGCGACGGGCGTCCTCGAAGTCCTCGAGCTCCTTCTCCCAGGCATCCTTCGCCAGGCGATACCAGAGGTAGAAAGCGAAACCGGCGAAGACGGCCCACTCGAGCGCGTAGAAGATGTTGAGCCAGTTCACGCTCGACCCGTCCGCCGGTGCCGGGGAGGAGATCGCGGCGAGGCCGGCGACGGCATCCTCGGCGGCCAGGTACGGGCGGTACACGAACAGCCCCGAGACGTCGTGCCATTGCCCCAGCAGGGCGGCCGGCGACATCCGTGTCAGCGTCTGCGGATCGGCGCCGCGCGGCGGCAGCACCGGTCCCTCGTCCGAGATCAGGCGTCCCGTCAGCTCGACGGTGTCGCCCGCCGCCGCCTCGGCCTCGAGCTTCTCGATGGCCGCACGGGCGTCGTCCTCGGTGGCGGCCCACCCCAGGGCCACCGCGACGGAGGTGGGGGCGGAGGTCTCGGTGCGGGTCGGGTCGAGGCGCAGCTGACCGGTGACCCAGTAGCCCTCGACGCCGTCGTTGAACCGGGACTGCACGATGACGAAGTCCTCGGGCACCCACCTGCCGGCGGTCTCGACCCGCTGACCCACGAGCGGCTCGGGGAGGTATTCGCCCGGCGCTGCGACGTCGGCGAGCTCCTGCACCTCTTCGGTCGCGCCGGGCGGCAGCGGATTCGTCTGCACCGCTCGACCCAGCTGCCACTGCCCGAGCCAGGCGAACACGGCTGCGACGACGAGGCACAGCAGCAGCATCCCGATCCATCGTGGGCGCAGCATCACCTCGCGCAGCGTCGGCGGGAACTCCTCGACCGGCTCGTCTGCATCCGGTCGTTGAGCGGAGGGCGCTCCAGCGCCCGCAGACGAAACGCGCCCGTTCGTCGGATGCTCCGGCACGGAGTCGTCGGTGCCACCGAGGCGTTTCGTCTCGCTCGTTCCTCGCTCACTCAACGACCGGGAGTCGTCGTCGGGGTCACTCATCCTGCGGCGTACGGCGCGACGACGACCTCGACGCGCTGGAACTCCTTGAGGTCGGAGTATCCGGTCGTGGCCATCGACTTGCGCAGCGCCCCGATGAGGTTCGCGGTGCCGTCGGCGACCGGAGCCGGCCCGTACAGGACCTCCTCCAGCGAGGCGACCTGGTCGACCTTCACCCGACGCCCGCGGGGCAGCTTGGCGTGGTGCGCCTCAGGGCCCCAATGGAAGCCCCGGCCCGGCGCATCCGTGGCGCGCGCGAGCGCGACGCCGAGCATGACGGCATCCGCACCCATCGCGATCGCCTTGACGATGTCGCCCGACGTGCCCACACCGCCGTCCGCGATGACGTGCACGTAGCGTCCGCCCGACTCGTCGAGGTAGTCGCGACGCGCGCCGGCGACATCGGCGACCGCGGTGGCCATGGGGGCGTGCAGACCCAGGGTGGCGCGCGTGGTCGACGCCGCTCCCCCGCCGAACCCGACCAGCACGCCGGCGGCGCCGGTGCGCATCAGGTGCAGCGCGGCCGTGTAGGTGGACGCCCCGCCGACGATGACGGGCACATCGAGGTCGTAGATGAACTTCTTGAGGTTGAGCGGCTGATCGACGCTCGACACGTGCTCGGCCGACACCGTCGTGCCGCGGATGACGAACAGGTCGACGCCGGCGGCGACGACCGTCTCATACAGCTCCTGCGTGCGCTGCGGCGTGAGCGCGCCGGCCACGGTCACGCCGGCGGCTCGGATCTCGGCCAGGCGGTCGCGCACGAGCTCGGGCTTGATCGGCTCGGCGTACAGCTCCTGCATGCGGCGGGTCGCAGCGGTCTTGTCGAGCCCGGCGATCTCGGCCAGCAGCGGCTCGGGGTCGTCGTAGCGCGTCCAGAGGCCTTCGAGGTCGAGCACGCCGAGGCCGCCGAGCTGGCCCAGCATGATCGCCGTGCGCGGGCTGACGACCGAATCCATGGGTGCGCCCAGCACCGGGATGTCGAAGCTGAATGCGTCGATCGTCCACGTGGTCGAGACGTCCTCGGGGTTGCGCGTGCGCCGCGAGGGCACCACCGCGATGTCGTCGAACGTGTAGGCGCGACGCGCGCGCTTGGCCCGGCCGAGCTCGATGTCCATGCTCACCCGACCAGCCTACCCGGCGGGGTTGTCGCGGCCGGATCCCGCCGGGCGCACGCGGTCTTCCCGGGTTTGGGGCGCACCGCGTGCGTCCGGGGCGCACGGGATCCCCGGGCGCACCCGGTGCTTTCGCGGGTTTGGGGCGCACCGCGTATGTCCGGGGCGCACGGATCCCCGGGCGCACCCGGTGCTTCGCGGGTTTGGGGCGTCCCGCGTGCGTTTGGGGCGTACGCGGTGCGCCCCAAACGGACGTGATGCGCCCCAAACCCCGACAGAGGTGAGGACGGGGCGGGGACGGGGCGGGGACGGATGCCGCGGGCCGCGGCATCCGTCATCCCTAGCGCGCCCGCGCGACGCGGGTCTCGTCCCAGACCGGCTCGCCGGACTCGAACACCCGGCCGTCGGAGCCGAACACCAGGAAGCGGTCGAAGGACTTCGCCAGCCACCGGTCGTGCGTGACGGCGAGCACGGTCCCCTCGAAGCGGGCGAGGGCGTCCTGCAGCGCCTCGGCAGAGACGAGGTCGAGGTTGTCGGTCGGCTCGTCCAGGAGCAGCAGCGTCGCGCCCGAGAGCTCGAGCAGCAGGATCTGGAACCGCGCCTGCTGGCCGCCCGACAGGCTGTCGAACGTCTGCTCGGCCTGGCCGACGAGGCCGTAGCGGTCGAGCGCGCTGCTCGCCGCCTCGCGCGGAAGCCCCGCTCGTGCGTCCTCGCCGCGGTGCAGGATGTCGAGCAGCGTCCTGCCGTCGAACTCGGGGTGGCGGTGGGTCTGCGCGAACCAGCCGGGGACGACGCGCGCGCCGAGGATCGCCCGTCCGGTGTGCGCGACCGGATCCAGCGCCGCACCCGTCGTGGTCAGGTGGCCGAGCCGACCGTCGGGATCGGTGCCGCCGCGTGCGAGCAGCCGCAGGAAGTGCGACTTGCCCGAGCCGTTCGACCCCAGCACCGCGACCCGGTCGCCGAACCACACCTCGACGTCGAAGGGCCGCATCAGGCCGGTGAGCTCGAGCTGCTCGGCGACGACCGCGCGCCGCCCGGTGCGCGCACCGCGCAGGCGCACATCGAGGTCCTGCTCCCTCGGCCGCTCCTGCGGCGGGCCCGCCTCCTCGAATTTGCGCAGTCGCGTCTGGGCGGCGCGGTAGCGCGACGTGAACGTGTCGTTCGCGGTGGCCTTCACCTTGAGCGTCGCGACGAGCTCCTTGAGCTTGACGTGCTGCTCGTCCCAGCGCCGCCGCAGCTCGTCGAGTCGCGCCATGCGGTCGTCGCGAGCACGGTGATACGTGCCGAAGCCGCCGCCGTGCACCCACGCGGTGCTGCCCGCGCCGCCGACCTCGAGCGTCACGATGCGGTCGGCGGCGCGGGCCAGCAGCTCGCGGTCGTGCGAGACGAGCAGCACGGTCTTCTGGGTCTCGCGCAGGCGCTCCTCCAGCCACCGCTTGCCGGGCACGTCGAGGTAGTTGTCGGGCTCGTCCAGCAGCAGCACCTGGTCGGGTCCGCGCAGCAGCGCCTCGAGCGCGAGCCGCTTCTGCTCGCCGCCCGACAGCGTCGTCAGCTCGCGGAACCGGGCACGCGAGAACGGGATGCCGAGTGCCGCCGTCGTGCAGGTGTCCCAGACGGTCTCGTACTCGTAGCCGCCCGCCTCGGCGTAGTCGGCGAGCGCTCCGGCGTACCGCATCTGCGTGTCGAGGTCGTCGCGCTCGATGATGGCCGCCTCCGCGTCCTCCAGCTCGCGTGCGGCGCGGCGCACGCGATCGGGTGCGACGGTGATCAGCAGATCGTGGACGGTCTGCCCGGGCCCACCGTGGCCCACGAACTGGTCCATGACGCCGAGGCCGCCGTCGATCTGCACGACGCCGCCGTGCGCCGGGATCTCGTCGCGGATGATCCGCAGCAGGGTGGTCTTGCCGGCCCCGTTCTGCCCGATCAGCGCGGTCGTCGATCCCTCGCCGACGCGGAACGAGACCTCGTCCAGGAGCGGCCGTCCGTCAGGCAGCGCATACGAGACGGCGGCGATGTCGATGTAGCCCACGGTGTTTCCCTGTCTGCTCCGGTGCGGCACTTGCGCTGAGCGAGGGACGAGTCCAAGCGTCCGTCGCCGATCAGGGAGCCGACCAGACTATCCCAACCCGAGCACTCGCGTGGTCGAGGGCGCGTTTCGTCTCGCTCGTCCCTCGCTCGCTCAACGACCGGGACCGGAGCGATCGAGACGCGACGGCGATCCCGACGCCGGCCACGGTCGTTGAGCGAGGGAGCGCAGCGACCGAGACGAAACGCCTCGAGCCGACGGGCCGCGCCGGGTAGGGCGCGTTTCGTCTCGCTCGTTCCTCGCTCGCTCGACGACCGGGGCTCAGGCGGCCGGCGCGGCGTACCGGCCGGACTTGATCGCCCGCTCGCGCGCCTTCGCCGCCTCGACCTCGCGGTTCTTCGGCGGCGCCGTCGCGACGAGGTCGTCGAGGAGGTGCTGCGTGAGGTGGGCGATCTCGTGGACGGCGCGATCGAACGCCTCCTGGTTCGCCTTCGAGGGCTTCGTGGTGCCCGCGATCTTGCGCACGTACTGGAGGGCGGCCGCGTGCACCTCGTCGGAGCTCGCCGCCGGCTCGAAGTTGTGGAGCGTGTGGATGTTCCGGCACATGCCCCCGACGATACGCCGCGCCTCCGACGGTGGCCAAGGGGCGGCATCCTTCGATGAACCGGCGTCGGGATCGCACCGCCTCGCCGAGATCCGCGCGCGCGAACGACATGCGCTCTCGACGAGATCACACGACCTCGAGGATGCCGCGACCCGGCGCGCTACCAGCGCTCGTCGCCCCGAGGGAGGACGTCGAGCACGTGCGGCAGCTCGCTCGGGAAGCAGGAGCGGAAGAGCTCGGTGATCTGCGGGTCCGACCCGTAGTCGTCGACGATGCGCAGCCCGATCATCGTGCTGATCAGCATGCCCTCGGCCATGAAGGCGCGGGCCTCGTCGGCGTCGAGCCCCATCTCCTCGCGGAAGAACCGCCACACCGCCGCGAACCCGCGGCGCGCGGCGGCGCCGATCACCGGGTTGCTCCCCAGGAGGTAGGCGTGCGCGAGGGTCTGGTGCAGGCCCCGCACCTCGATGAGGTCGACGTAGGCCTGTCCGATGCGCTTGGCGGCGGGGAGGTCTTCGCCCTCGTCGGCGGCGAGCGCGGCGCGGAACGCTGCGAGCAGCCGTGTCAGGGAGTCCTCGATCGTCGCGAGGAACAGGTTCTCCTTGGAGCCGAACAGCCGCACCACGTACGGCTGGCTGACTCCCGCGGCGCGGGCGACCTCGTCGGTCGTCGCGCCCTCGTACCCGCGGGTGCCGAAGACGGCGAGCGCGGCCACCAGGATCTGCCGGCGCCGCTCGTCGGAGGACAGGCGCTTGCCGGTCTCGACCGGCTCGTCGAGGGCGGTGGCACCGCTGCCATCCCGCTGCACAGAAGTCATGCTCCGAGGTTATCAGCGAATGACTTGACTTTGTAATCAGTCGATTACTACATTGTGGTAATCATTCGATTACAACCGGAGATCCTCATGACCGACACCTCCCTCGCCCCGCGGACGCGGCGGCGACCGCGCCCGTTCGCGCTCGTGCTGGCCGCGGCATCCCTCCCGATGTTCATGGCCACGCTCGACAACCTCGTCATGACCAACGCTCTGCCCGTCCTGCACAGCGAGATGGGGGCGAGCGTCGAGGAGCTGCAGTGGTTCGTGAACGCGTACACGCTCGCGTTCGCCGGCACGATCCTCATCGCCTCGGCACTCGGCGACCGCTTCGGCCGCCGGACGCTGTTCGCCATCGGCATCGCCGTCTTCGGCGCCGGGTCGGTGCTCGCCGCGCTCAGCACCGACCCCGGGCAGCTCATCGCCGCCCGCGCCGTGCAGGGCCTCGGGGCGGCGGGCGTCATGCCGCTCTCGCTGGCCCTGCTGAGCGGCGCCGTCCCGCCCGCGCGGCGCGCCCTCGCGATCGGCATCTGGGGCGGCGTCTCGGGCCTCGGCGTCGCCGTCGGGCCCCTCGTCGGCGGCGCCATCATGGAGGGCTGGAACTGGCAGGCGATCTTCTGGATCAACGTGCCCGTCGCCCTCATCGCGATTCCGCTCGCGCTGGTCGTGCTCACCAACGACTTCGGCGCCCGCGCCCGCATCGACGTACCCGGAGCCGTGCTCGCGGCGGCGGGCGTGCTGGCCCTCGTCCACGCGATCGTGCGCGGCAATGACGACGGCTGGGACTCCCCCGGCGTCATCGTCGAGATCGTCGTCGGCGCGCTCCTGATCGCCGCGTTCCTGGGGTGGCAGATGCGGGCGAAGGCCCCGCTCATGCCGCTGCGGCTGTTCCGCGACCGATCGTTCTCGATCACGAACATCGTCGGCTTCGCGTTCAGCTTCGGCACCTTCGGCTCGGTGTTCATCCTCATCCAGTACCTCCAGGTCGTGCAGGGCTCCACCCCGCTCGAGGCCGCGGTGCAGACCACGCCGTGGACGCTCGCGCCGATGGTCGTGGCGCCGATCGCCGGCATCCTGGCCCCCCGCGTGGGTACGCGGCTGCTGCTGGTGCTGGGCCTCGCCCTGCAGGGTGCCGCGCTCACCTGGATCGCGGCGATCATGTCGACCGACCTCGACTACCCGGCGCTCATCGTCCCGTTCGTGATGGCCGGGGTCGGCATGGCGCTCGTGTTCGCCCCGTCCGCCACCGCCCTGCTCGCCACGCTGGGGCTCATCGACCACGCGAAGGCGTCCGGCGTGAACTCCACCGTCCGCGAACTGGGCGTCGCCCTCGGCACCGCCGTGATGACCGCGATCTTCGTGAGCGCCGGCGGCGAGCTCATGCCCGATCTGTACGTCGACGCGGCGCGTCCGGCCGTGTTCACGGGTGCGGCGGTGCTGCTCGCGGCAACGGTCGTGGCGCTGTGGCTCCCGTCGGGCAGGGCAACGGATGCCGCAGCCACCGCCGCGACCGCCGGCGCCGATGCCGCCCCCGCTGGTGCCGAGCCTTTCGCGCCGACGGGTGCCGGCTCCCCAGAGCCCGTGGGCATCGCGCGCTGACCCCGCGCGCCCGTCCACATCGTGTGCTCTCGCCGAAACCACATGCTCCCCGCGTCGCGGACATGTGCGCTCGGCGAGAGCGCATGACCTCGTCCGCGGCAGCGCGCCCGACCGAGGGCGTCCGCCCGCTCAGTCGCCCTTGCCGCGCAGCAGCCGGGTGAACGGCCCGTCGAGCAGGAACAGCAGGAACGCGGCCGACCCGATCCACGGCGACGCGACGACGACCAGCCCGCCGATCACCACCGCGCTGAGCGAGCCGCGCCCATAGGCAGCGGCATCCGCGGCGCTCATGTCGGGCAGCATGACCTCACGATGGCGGACCGCCCACTGCCACTGCACCCAGCTGAAGAGGATCGCAAGGAAGAACGTGACCGGCATCGCGAGGCGACCAGCGTAGTACGCCTCGTACTCGGTCATCAGCCGCGTCGCGAACGGCACGAGCACGATGAACAGCAGGCGCCCGTTGTTGAGCCAGAGCATCACGGAGTCGACCCGCGCGATGTGCTCGAACTGCCGCACATGGACCATCCAGAGGAGGCACAGCAGCGCGAAGCTGATCGCGAAGTTGATGAACAGCTCGTACATGCCGCCCAGGGCGGCCCACATCTGAGTGTCGGAATCGACCTCGCCCAGCGAGTTCGACGTGAGGTCGAGCACCAGGAGCGTCGCCGCGATCGCGAACACGCCGTCGGTGAACGCCTCGAGGCGCGTGGTGCGCTGTGTCGCCGCAGGATGCTGCCGCTGCCTGATCATGGCGCCAGGGTAGCGACACACGGCCACGCCGATGGGGATGCCGGCCGTCATACTCCGACTCCCTGCCGATCGTTCACGCGCGCTGCGCGAGGATGGACGACGGATGCCGCAGCCCACGCCTGCGACGGGCTCCGCGTGGGCGCCGTCGGCCGGCGCCCCAGATCCGTGGAGGACCGACCCGTGACCGAGCACGTTCCGCATGTCGTCGTCGGCGCCGGTGCGATGGGACTCGCCACGACCTGGCAGCTCGCCCGGCGCGGGCACCGGGTGCTGACCCTCGAACGGTTCGAGCGCGGCCACACGCACGGCGCATCGCACGGCGCGACACGCAACTTCAACAACGCCTACGCGGCCGCGCACTACCTGGACCTGCTCGCCCTCGCGCGCGCCGAGTGGGACGAGCTCTCTCGCACGACCGGTGAGCCGCTGCTGCGGCTGCACGGTCTGCTGACCCACGGCGACGACGCCGTGGTCGCCGAGGTGCACGAGGCGCTCGTCGCGCGCGGCGAGCGCGCCGAGATCCTCGAGCCGGTCGATGCCGCACGCCGCTGGAGCGGGATGCGGTTCGACGGCGACGTGCTGTTCACCCCGGACGCAGGCGTGGTGCGGGCCGCGGCGGCCCTGGATGCGCTCGAGCACGGCGCGCGCAGCCACGGTGCCGACATCCGCTACAGCCACCGCGTCGTCGCCCTCGAAGAGCGCGGCGACGGCGTCGCGCTCACGGTCGACGACGGCGAGCGCCGCTACGACGTCGTGGCCGAGACGGCGGTGGTCACGTCGGGCGCCTGGACCCCCGGCATCGTGCCCGCGTCGTTCCCGCTCCCCCGGCTGACGGTGACCGAAGAGAGCCCCGCGCATTTCGCCCCGATCTCCGCAGACGCCCGCTGGCCCTCGTTCAACCATCTCGTCTCGCGCGGGACCTACCCGGGCCCGACGTACGGGATGCCCACGCCGGGCGAGGGCGTGAAGGTGGGCTTCCACCACGTCGGACCGGTCGTGGACCCCGACCGCCGGACGTCCCGGCCGGTGCCCGCGCTCGCTGCGGCACTGCACGACTACGTCGCCGAGTGGTTCCCCGGACTCGACCCCGAGTCGGCCGAGCCGATCAGCTGCACGTACACCTCGACGGATTCCGAGGACTTCGTGCTCGATCGCCGCGGTCGCATCGTCGTCGGCGCGGGCTTCTCGGGTCACGGCTTCAAATTCACACCGGCGGTCGGCTCGGTGCTCGCCGACCTCGCGACCGACGACACCGCCCGAGCAGCCGAGGCGTTCCGGATCCGCTGACGCCGGGCCGCGGCATCCGCTCACAGGGCCCGACGGAGGGCTACTTCTTGTAGTTGGGCGCCTCGACGACGATCTGGACGTCGTGCGGGTGCGACTCCTTGAGCCCGGCCGCGGTGATGCGCACGAACTTGCCCTTGGCCTTGAGTTCGTCGATCGTGCGGGCGCCGACGTAGAACATCGACTGGCGCAGGCCGCCGACGAGCTGGTACGCGACGGCCGACACGGGACCGCGGTACGCGACCTGTCCCTCGATGCCCTCGGGGATGAGCTTGTCGTCGCTGGGGACGTCGGCCTGGAAGTAGCGGTCCTTCGAGTAGGACGTCTTCTTGCCGCGCGTCTGGAGCGCGCCGAGCGAGCCCATGCCGCGGTACTGCTTGAACTGCTTGCCGCCCTGGAAGACGATCTCGCCCGGCGACTCGTCGGTGCCGGCGAGGAGCGAGCCGAGCATGACGGTGTCGGCACCGGCGACGAGCGCCTTGGCGATGTCGCCCGAGTACTGCAGGCCGCCGTCGGCGATCACGGGCACCCCCGCTTCGCGGGCGGCCAGGTACGCCTCGTACACCGCCGTCACCTGCGGCACGCCCACGCCGGCGACGACGCGGGTGGTGCAGATCGAGCCTGGCCCGACGCCCACCTTGACGGCGTCGACGCCCGCGTCGATGAGCGCCTGTGCGCCCTCGCGGGTCGCGACGTTGCCGCCGATGACGTCGATGTGGTCGAAGCTGGCGTCGGCCTTGAGGCGGCGGACGATGTCGATGACGCCGGCGGACTGGCCGTTGGCGGTGTCGACGACGAGCACGTCGACACCGGCGTCGCGGAGCGCCTCGGCGCGCTGCCAGGCGTCGCCGAAGAAGCCGATCGCCGCGCCGACGCGGAGGCGGCCCTGCTCGTCCTTGGTGGCGAGCGGGTACTTCTCGCTCTTGTCGAAGTCCTTGATCGTGATGAGGCCCGCGAGGGTGCCGTCCTCGTCGATGAGCGGCAGCTTCTCGACCCGGTGCTGGGCGAAAAGGGCGATGACCTCACCCGCGCTGATGCCGACGCGGCCGGTGACGAGCCCCTCGGTCGTCATCACGTCGCGCACCTTGGTCGTCTGGCGCTCGAAGCCCGAGACGAAGCGCATGTCGCGGTTGGTCACGATGCCGACGAGGCGGTTGTCGTCGTCGATGACGGGCAGGCCCGAGATGCGGTACTGCGAGCAGAGGGAGTCGACCTCTTCGATCGTCGCGTCGGGAGTGGTCGTGATGGGGTCGGTGATCATCCCGGACTCGCTGCGCTTGACGCGGTCGACCATCGAGGCCTGGTCCTGGATCGAGAGGTTGCGGTGGATGATGCCGAGACCGCCTTCGCGGGCGATGGCGATCGCCATGCGCGACTCGGTCACCGTGTCCATCGCGCTCGAGATGAGCGGCGTCGCGACGGTGATGCGTCGCGTCACGCGGGACGACGTGTCGGCCTCGCTGGGGATCACGTCGGTGTGGCCGGGCAGCAGCAGCACATCGTCGTAGGTCAGTCCGACGAAGCCGAAGGGGTCGTTGTGCTCCATGGGGTCTCCTCGCGCGGCGCGCGCGTGCTCTCGGGGGTGGACGGCGACGGCCGGTGCGCTCGTGACGCTCCGTACTCGATTCTAAGCGTCGGGCGGGGCCGTTTGTTCCCGCAGTAAACGGCACGCGCGAGCGCGCGAGCCGCCGAGCGCCGTCCGGTTGCGATCGGGTCACTTATCCACATCGCACCGTAGGCGAAACAGCGACGACACATTACAGTCGTAGCGTCGTCATCACGGCCGATGCGACCCGAGCTTCGGTGTCCGCGTGGTGCCGAACTGGAGGTTCTGTGGGTCCTACGACTGCTATCCCGAGACGCGTCCGAGCGCGTGTGGCAGCCGCTCTCTTCGCTCTGTTTCTCGTGGCACTGGGACTGTTCGCCACTGCGACACCCGCTCTGGCCGCTGAAGACGATCCCTATCGGATCAGCGGCAACGTACAGCTCGACGGCGAGCCCCTCGAGGGCGTGACGCTCACCGTCGACGGCCCCGGCGGCCTGCAAGAGGTCGAGACCGACGAGAACGGCCAATGGCGGGTGGGCGTCCCCGAGCGGGGCGAGACCTACGTCGTGACGCTCGACGAAGACACCCTCCCCGAGGGCATCGCCGTCGTCGATCCCGAAGACGACACCCCGAACGTCAAAGAGGCCGAGGTGGGGCCGGGCGGGCGCGTGAGCGTCAACTTCTTCATCGGCGAAGGCGAGCGCAACGTCACGAGCTTCTTCGACCAGCTCGTTCAGCGCGTCATCCAGGGCCTCAGCTTCGGCCTGATGCTCGCGCTCGCCGCGATCGGCCTCTCGCTGGTGTTCGGCACCACGGGCATCTCGAACTTCGCACACGGCGAGATGGTGACCTTCGGCGCCATCGCCGCGTTCATGCTCGTCGGGCCCGCGAGCCTCGCGCTGCCGTGGTGGCTCGGCTATCCGGTCGCGGTCGTGCTCAGCGCCCTCTTCGGGCTGTTCCTCGACGTCATCCTCTGGCGGCCGCTGCGCCGGCGCCGGGTCGGCGTCGTGCAGCTGATGATCGTCAGCATCGGCCTCTCGCTCGCGCTGCGCTACACCTTCCAGCTGTTCATCGGCGGTGGCACGCTCCAGCTCCCGGGTTCGTCGGAGTCCAAGATCTCGCTGTTCGGCTCCGTCCAGATGAGCGTCATCGACATGATCTCGCTGGCGATCTCGATCGTGGTCATCGTCGCGTTCGCGCTGTGGCTCACCCGCTCGCGGACGGGCAAGGCGACGCGCGCCATCTCCGACAACGCCTCGCTGGCTGCGGCATCCGGCATCGACGTCGACGCCGTCGTGCGCGTCGTGTGGATCGTCGCGGGCGCCCTCGCAGGCCTCGCCGGCATCCTCTACGCCTACTACCGTCCCGGCATCAAGTGGGACATGGGCGCGCAGATCCTGCTGCTCATGTTCGCCGCGGTCGTCCTCGGCGGACTCGGCACCGCATACGGCGCCCTCGTCGGTGCGCTGATCGTCGGAATCCTGGTGGAGGTGTCGAGCCTGTGGATCCCGGCCGACCTCAAGTACGCCAGCGCTTTGTTCATCCTCATCGTCATCCTGCTCTTCCGACCACAGGGGATCCTGGGCCGACGCGAGCGGATTGGTTAGGGACACACTCATGGACTGGTTGCAGATACTCTCCAACACGCTGTCGTCGATCCTCAGCCCGGCGACGATGGGCTACGCCCTGGCGGCTCTCGGACTCGCGGTGCACTTCGGCTACGCCGGCCTGATCAACATGGGCATCGCGGGCTTCATGGCCATGGGCGCCTACGGCTACGCGATCTCGATCCTGTCGTTCGGCCTCCCCTGGTGGGCGGGCGCCCTGATCGGGCTCGGGGCGGCAGCGATCTTCGCGCTGATCCTCGGCATCCCGACCCTTCGTCTTCGCGGCGACTACCTCGCGATCGTGACGATCGCCGCGGCCGAGGTGCTGCGGCTGCTGTTCCTCACGACCGCGTTCGACGACGTGACCGGCTCGGCAGACGGGCTCAGCGGCTACCACACCAGCTTCCGGGCGTCGAACCCCATCCCGCGCGGCGAGTACGGTTTCGGCCCGTGGGTCTACAACGAGACCGGGTGGTGGGTGCGCATCATGGGCATCATCACGATCGGCATCGCGGTGCTCGTCGTGTGGATGCTGATGCGCAGCCCATGGGGGCGCACGCTCAAGGGCATCCGCGAGGACGAGGACGCCGTGCGCTCGCTCGGCAAGAACGTCTTCTCGTACAAGATGCAGGCTCTCGTCCTCGGCGGTGTCCTCGCGGCGGCCGGTGGCATCGTCTACGCACTGCCGTCCGCGGTCAGCCCGGGCGTGTACGTCACGTCGCTGACCTTCTTCGTCTGGACGGCGCTCCTCCTCGGTGGAGCCGCGACCGTGTTCGGTCCGCTGCTGGGCTCACTGATCTTCTGGGCGCTCCAGACATTCCTCTCGAATGTCCTGCCGGCGATGGCCGAAGCCGGCTGGCTGTTCGGTCTGTCGCAGATCCAGGCGGGCACACTGCGCTTCATCCTCGTCGGCGTCGCGCTCATGCTGCTCGTGATCTTCATGCCTCAGGGACTCCTGGGCAACAAGAAGGAGCTGACCTTTGTCAAGTGAAAGCGCCCCGGTCACCGGCGCCGCGCCGGTCGCCCGGCCGAAGACCACCGGGCTTCACGTCGGCGACGCGGTACCCGGCGTCCCGAAGGTCGACCCGATCATCATCGCCGACGACGTGCGCCGTTCCTTCGGCGGCGTCAACGCGGTCGACGTCGAGCACCTCGAGATCCCGCGCAACGCCATCACCGCGCTCATCGGGCCCAACGGCGCCGGCAAGACGACGCTGTTCAACCTGCTCACCGGCTTCGATCGCCCGGATCATGGCACCTGGACCTTCGACGGAAAGTCACTGTCGGGCGTACCCGCCTACAAGGTGGCGCGCATGGGCCTGGTCCGGACGTTCCAGCTCACCAAGGCCCTGGGCCTGCTGACGGTGATGGAGAACATGAAGCTCGGCGCGAAGAATCAACGCGGCGAGAAGTTCTGGGGCAGCCTGATCCCCGCCCTGTGGCGATCGCAGGATGCCGAGTTCGAAGACCGCGCGATGGTGCTGCTCGAGAAGTTCAAGCTCGACGCGAAAGCCGACGACTTCGCCGCCAGCCTGTCGGGCGGCCAGCGCAAGCTGCTCGAGATGGCACGGTCGCTCATGACCGAGCCGACGTTGGTCATGCTCGACGAGCCGATGGCCGGGGTCAACCCGGCACTCACGCAGTCCCTGCTCGACCACATCCTCGACCTCAAGGACCTCGGCATGACGGTCCTGTTCGTCGAGCACGACATGAACATGGTGCGCCACATCGCCGACTGGGTCATCGTCATGGCCGAGGGCAAGATCGTCGCCGAGGGCGACCCCACCACGGTCATGAACAACCCCGCCGTGATCGACGCCTACCTCGGCGCCCACCAGGAGCTCGATCTGGGCGTCGTGACCGGCCGCATCGACATCGTCGAGGCCGATCCGACGACGGATGCCTCGGCATCTGCCGCGGCGGATGCCGCCGCACTCGTCGACGCGGGCGTCGCGGAGGAAGAAGCAGAAGAAGAGGAGGACGGCCGATGACCGCTCCCACCGCGACGGGCACACCCGTCGTCGTCGTCGAAGATGT
The DNA here is from genome assembly GCF_040676455.1 of Microbacterium sp. LMI12-1-1.1. Taxonomy (NCBI): domain Bacteria; kingdom Bacillati; phylum Actinomycetota; class Actinomycetes; order Micrococcales; family Microbacteriaceae; genus Microbacterium; species Microbacterium sp. LMI12-1-1.1. Next base: position 793,579 of record NZ_JBEGIA010000016.1, read on the forward strand.
CCACGCCGGCTACCTGCCCGGGGTGAACATCCTCAACGGCTGCAGCCTCGTCGCCCATGAAGGCGAGCTGATCGGCATCATCGGCCCGAACGGCGCCGGCAAGTCGACTCTGCTGAAGGCGATCTTCGGGCAGGTGAACGTGCGCAGCGGCACGATCACCCTGGAGGGCGACGACATCACCGGCCTGCGCGCCAACAAGCTCGTCGCGCGCGGCGTCGGCTTCATCCCGCAGAACAACAACGTGTTCCCGAGCCTCACCATCGAAGAGAACCTGCAGATGGGGCTCTATCAGCGCCCGAGCGCCTACAAGGAGCGGCTCGAGTTCGTCACGGGGATCTTCTCCGAGCTCGGCAAGCGGCTCAAGCAGCGCGCCGGATCGCTCTCGGGCGGCGAGCGCCAGATGGTGGCGATGAGCCGCGCGCTCATGATGGATCCCAAGGTGCTGTTGCTCGATGAGCCGTCGGCGGGCCTCTCCCCCGTCCGGCAGGACGAGGCATTCATCCGCGTCTCCGAGATCAACAAGGCGGGCGTCACCTGCATCATGGTGGAGCAGAACGCACGGCGCTGCCTGCAGATCTGCGACCGCGGCTACGTGCTCGACCAGGGCCGCGACGCCTACACGGGATCCGGCCGCCAGCTGCTGAACGACCCCAAGGTCACCGAGCTGTACCTGGGCACGCTGGGCACCTAGCGAACACACCCTTCGACGATGGGGGACGGATGCCGCGGCATCCGTCCCCCATCGCTTTTGAGTGTGAAACCTCATCTGTGCTGCTGGCGGCGGCCTCGTCAGCCGCCCACGACGCGGAACGGCCCCGGGTCCGAGGACCCGGGGCCGTTCGCGTCAGGAGACGATCAGCCTTCGTAGGCCGCGTACGTGTTGTCGTCGCCGAACTGGTAGATGCCGATCGACGCCTCGGTCGGGTCGCCGACCTCGTCGAACGTGATCGGGCCCGAGATGCCGTCGTAGTCGGCCGTGCCGCCACCGACGATGATCGCGGCGCAGTCGGCGTACGTGTCGCACTTCTCGCCGTCGCCCGAGCCGCCCGAGACCTCGATGAGCTTCTCGGCCATCGCGGTTCCGTCGGTCGTGCCCGCGGCGAGCGCTGCCAGCGCGAGCAGGATCGTCGCGTCGTACGACTCGGCTGCGTAGGTGAACTCCGTCAGCGGCTCGTTGCCCTCATCGGTGTTGAAGGTCTGGAGCGCGTCGGTGAAGTCCGTGATCGCGTCGAGCGACAGACCCGGGAACGTGCCCTTGGCTCCCGTCAGCGAACCTGCCGGGAACTGGTCGCCGAAGTTGGCCAGGTTGCCGTCGACGAAGTAGAGGTCCTCGGCGGGGTACTGCCCGAACAGGCTGGGGAGGATCGTCTTGACCTCTTCGAACGTGATCAGGGCGATCGCGTCCGGGTCGGCCGCGAGGACCTCGGAGATCTGCGCGTCGAAGCTCGTGTCACCCGTGTTGTAGGTGGGAGCCGCGACGACCTCGCCGCCGGCGGCCTCGAACGCCTCGGTGACGTACTTGGCCAGGCCCGTGCCGTACGAGTCGTTCAGCACGATCATGCCGAGCGTCTGGTGCCCGTCTTCGGCGATGAGGTTGCCGAGCACCTCGCCCTGGAGGACGTCCGACGGAGCGGTGCGGAAGTACAGACCGTTGTCGTCGTAGGTCGTGAACGCGTCGGACGTGTTCGCCGGCGAGAACTGGATGACGCCGGCGCCGGTGACCTGGTCGATGAACTGCAGCGACGTGCTCGACGACGCGGCGCCGATGATGGCCGAGACGTCCTCGCCGAGCAGGCGGGGGATCTCGGTCTCGTACGCCTTGTTGTCGGTATCGCCCGAGTCGCCGAAGACGACGTCGAGGTCGAGTCCGGTGTCGGCGGTCGCGTCGTTGATCTGCGACATGGCGTAGGCCACGCCGGCCTCCTCGGGCGGGCCGAGGAACGCCAGGTTGCCGGTCTGCGGCAGAGCCGTGCCGAGCTTCAGGCTCAGCTCGTCGACGGGCCCCGCACTCTCGGTGGGCTCGTCGCCGCCGTCGCCGCCACCGGCGCAGCCGGCGAGGACGAGGGCGCTGGCGCCGATGAGCGCGATGCCACCGAGGACGGTGGACGTGCGCGAGCGGGTGAAGACGCTCATGTTGCTCCTTGCTGTGTAATGGCAAACGGGAACGGCTCGGGCGCCGACCCAGTGCACTAAACCTAATCGCCGCCGGGCTCCTGCAATGTTGCCTTTCGTTAACGATCTGTAACAGCTTGAAATCCGTGATCGGCGGGCAATTCCACGCCTCCGGCAGACGCCTCGCCTGTGGACGGATCATCGCGGGTCCGCCTCGCGCGGCCCCGCGTCTGCGCGATCCCGTCCGAACCAGGCCCGCATACCCCTTGCCGGTATACACTGGTCATCGAGGTACCCCACAGGGGTATCCCACCCCGACAACACGAGGAGAAGAGATGGCTGAGGCCCAGTACAAGGTGACGGGAATGAGCTGCGGGCACTGCGAGGCGTCCGTGCGCGGCGAGGTGTCCAAGCTCGCGGGCGTCGAAGACGTCCAGGTGAGCGCCGCCTCCGGCACCCTCACGATCGTCGCCTCGACGGAGCTCGCCGACGACGCCGTCATCGCCGCCGTCGACGAGGCCGGCTACAGCGCGGTCCGGGCCTGATGGCCGCGGCCTCGACTCCCGCCCGGGTCGAACTCGAGATCGGCGGGATGACGTGCGCGTCGTGCGCCGCACGGATCGAGAAGCGGCTCAACCGGCTGGACGGGGTCGAGGCATCCGTCAACTACGCCACCGAGAAGGCGTTCGTGAGCGTACCGGCGGGACTGGACCCGCAGGCACTCATCGATGAGGTCGTGAAGACCGGGTACACCGCCGCCCTTCCGGCCCCGCCCGCCGCCGAGCCCGCGCCCGACGTGGCCGATCCCGAGCTGACGAGCCTGCGCCAGCGCCTCATCGGGTCGATCGTGCTGTCGGCACCGGTGATCCTGCTCGCGATGATCCCGGCGCTGCAGTTCACCTACTGGCAGTGGGCGTCGCTGGCGCTCGCCGCCCCCGTCGTCGTGTGGGGCGCCTGGCCGTTCCACCGGGCCGCGTGGATCAACCTCCGCCACGGCGCCGCCACGATGGACACGCTCATCTCACTGGGCGTCTCGGCCGCGTTCCTCTGGTCGCTCTACGCCCTGTTCCTCGGCCACGCCGGCATGCCCGGCATGACGCACGCGTTCGAGTGGTCGGTGACCCCCAGCGACGGGGCCGGCGACATCTACCTCGAGGTGGCCGCCGGGGTCACCACGTTCGTGCTCGCCGGCCGGTACTTCGAGCAGCGGTCCAAGCGCCGCGCCGGCGCGGCCCTCCGCGCCCTCCTCGAGATCGGCGCCAAGGACGTGGCGGTGCTGCGGCCGACGGGTGACGAGGTCCGTGTGCCCGTCGCCGACCTGCACGTCGGCGACGAGTTCGTCGTGCGGCCGGGCGAGAAGATCGCGACCGACGGCGTCGTGGCCTCGGGCACGTCGGCCGTCGACGCCTCGATGGTGACGGGCGAGTCCGTGCCCGTCGAGGTCGCCCCGGGTGACGCCGTCGTCGGCGCCACGGTCAACGTGGGCGGGCGCCTCGTGGTGCGCGCGACGCGCGTGGGCGACGACACCCAGCTGGCCCAGATGGCGCGCCTCGTCGAGCACGCGCAGTCGGGCAAGGCCCAGGTGCAGCGCCTCGCGGACCGGATCTCGGGCATCTTCGTGCCCATCGTCCTGCTCATCGCGCTGGCGACGCTCGCGGGGTGGCTGCTCACCGGCGCCTCCGCGTCGATGGCGTTCACCGCGGCCGTCGCCGTGCTGATCATCGCGTGCCCGTGCGCCCTGGGCCTCGCCACCCCGACCGCGCTGCTCGTCGGCACCGGCCGCGGCGCGCAGCTCGGCATCCTGATCAAGGGTCCCGAGGTGCTCGAGTCGACGCGCACCGTCGACACCGTCGTGCTCGACAAGACGGGCACCGTCACGACCGGTCGCATGACCCTCCTCGACGTCGTGGTCGCGCGCGGTACCGTGACGTCGGATGCCGCAGCCGGCGCCCGTACCGAGCTGCTGCGTCTCGCCGGAGCGCTGGAGCACGCCTCCGAGCACCCCATCGCGCAGGCGATCTCACGCGGCGCCGCCGACGAGACCGGACCGCTCCCCTCGGTCGAGTCGTTCCAGAACGTTCCGGGCAAGGGCGTGTCGGGCGTCGTCGAGGGGCACGCCGTGCTCGTCGGACGCGCGTCGCTGCTGGCGGACTGGGCGCTGGCCCTGCCCACGGAGCTCGCCACCGCGAAGGCGTCGGCCGAAGGGCTGGGACGCACCGCGGTGCTGGCGGCGTGGGACGGAGAGGTGCGAGGCCTCTTCGTGGTCGCCGACCAGGTCAAGCCGACGAGCGCCGAGGCGGTCGCCCAGCTGCGGGCACTCCGGCTCACCCCGGTGCTGCTCACCGGCGACAACGCCGCAGCGGCCCGTGCGATCGCCGACGAGGTCGGTATCGAGCGCGTGATCGCCGAGGTGCTGCCGCACGACAAGGTCGCCGTCATCACCCAGCTGCAGTCCGAGGGGCGCGTCGTCGCCATGGTCGGCGACGGCGTGAACGACGCCGCGGCTCTCGCACAGGCCGACCTGGGCCTCGCGATGGGAACGGGGACGGATGCCGCGATCGAGGCATCCGACATCACCCTGGTGCGCGGCGACCTGCGCAGCGCGGCCGACGCCATCCGCCTGTCGCGCGCGACGCTCGGCACGATCAAGGTCAACCTGTTCTGGGCCTTCGCCTACAACGTGGCGGCGCTGCCGCTCGCGGCGCTCGGCCTCTTGAACCCTATGATCGCGGGAGCGGCGATGGCATTCTCGAGTGTCTTCGTTGTGGGCAACAGCCTCCGGCTGCGGCGGTTCCGCAGCCTCTCCGGCGGCCGACCCGATCCCTCGCGGGCGAAAGCGCCCGCTGCTGCGGAGGCGATCGCCGCCTCCTAGCCGAGCTGCGACCTGCTCGCCGATCCTGCCCAGATACTTGATGGACGTTGTTCAGAATGAAGGACTCACAGACATGACGATGGACACGCACGGCGAGACGACCCTCGACCACGCCGCGTCGCCGGAGGGCGACGCCTCGCACCACGGCTACATCACCGACAAGGACAAGTACCTCAATCGCATGAAGCGCATCGAGGGGCAGGCTCGCGGCATCCACAAGATGGTGGAGGACGAGAAGTACTGCATCGACATCCTGACGCAGATCAGCGCCCTGACCTCCGCGCTCGAGGCCGTCGCCGTCGGCCTGCTCGACGACCACCTGCGACACTGCGTGGTGGATGCGGCACGCCTGGGCGGCGAGGCCGCCGACGCCAAGATCACCGAGGCCACGCAGGCCATCGCCCGCCTCGTGCGCTGATCTCAGGCGCCGGCGCGCGAACGCCGGGCGTGCAGAACCGAGTCGACGGTGAGCACCATCAGCGCCACCCACACGAGTGCGAAGCCGATCCAGCGCTCGAGGGGCATCGGCTCGCCGAGCACGAGCCAGCCGATCAGGAACTGCAGGATCGGTGCCACGAACTGCAGCAGCCCGATCGTGGTCAGCGACACGCGGCGGGCGCCCGAGGCGAAGAGCAGCAGCGGCACGGCGGTGATGACGCCCGTCAGGCTCAGCAGCACGGTGTGCTGCCATCCGCTCGACCCCATCGTGAGGCCCTCCGTCGCGCCCACGATCGCCAGCACGACGACCGCGATCGGCGTGAGCCACAGCGTCTCGAGGGTGAGACCGCTCACGGCGTCGACCGAAGGACCCACCTTCTTCTTCACCAGCCCGTAGACACCGAACGACGCCGCGAGCGTGAGCGCGATCCACGGGAAGTCGCCGTAGCCGATGACGATCACGGCCACCGCCGCAGCGGCTATGCCGATCGCCACCCACTGCGTCGCGCGCAGACGCTCGTGCAGCACCAGTACGGCGAGCAGCACGGTCGCGATCGGATTGATGAAGTAGCCGAGGCTGGTCTCGATGACCTGGTCGCTCAGCGCCCCGTAGATGAAGACCTGCCAGTTGACGTAGATCAGGAGACCCGCGACCACGGTGAGCCCCAGCACACGCGGCTGCCGGAAGATCGCCGCCAGCCGCGGCCACGTGCGCGTCACCGTGAGCAGCAGCGCACAGAAGACGAGGGACAGCAGGATGCGCCACGCCACGATCTCCCACGGACCCGTCGGCGCCAGCAGCAGGAAGTACAGCGGCAGGAAACCCCACAGCAGATACGCGCTGAACGCGTAGACGCCGCCCAGCGTGCGCTCGCGCGCCTCGGCGGCGGCATCCGCCACCCGACGGCTGCCGGTCGTCACACCGAGGTCCAGCGCGGTCGAGGGGTCGAGCCCGTCCACGGTGCCACGTTCCGACGGGGACGACTGCTCGCGACTCACCGAGTCAGCCTACGCCCGCCCCGCGCGGTGCCGGCCCGCTGCGCCGGCCCGCGGCATCCCTTCCCTGCCGAGCCTGCACGGAATCCTGCCATGCGGCGCCGCCCGAAGACTCCGGACATGACGAGAGGGCCGGATGCCGAAGCATCCGACCCTCGAGGTCACGCGCAGTGCGGAACTCAGCGAACGACGACTGCCAGGACGTCGCGAGCCGACAGGACGAGGAGCTCGTCACCGCCGAACTTCACCTCGGTGCCGCCGTACTTGCTGTAGATCACGCGGTCGCCGACGGCGACGTCGAGCGGGATGCGGTTGCCGTTGTCGTCGATACGACCCGGGCCCACCGCCACGACCTCGCCCTCCTGGGGCTTCTCCTTGGCGGTGTCGGGGATGACCAGACCGCTGGACGTGGTCTGCTCGGCCTCGACCTGCTTGATGACGATGCGGTCCTCGAGCGGCTTGATGGAAACCGACACGGTCTACCTCTTCTTTCTTGAGACTAAGACTCGTTAGCACTCTGACGTTGAGAGTGCTGATGACAGTCTAGGCAACGGTCTGGCACTCATGCAACGTGAGTGCCAATCGGGACGTCACATCGCGCGCGTCGCAGACACCTGGCGGAAACACAACTGTTACATGCCCTTGAGGCTTTGTCGGGCTCCGGCGTATCATCACAGCAGCGGCTCACTCTCTGGGGAGTGAGAACGCTGCGAGTTCGGGGGAGCTCGCACACGATGTGGGGGCATGCTTCAACATGGCTGAGCGGTATTTCCTGGCTGTGGATCTTGGGACCAGCAGGCTGGGGGCAGCGACAGCGCGCGTCGCTTCGGACGGCAGCATCACGGCTGCGGCGTTTCCACTCGGGCGACGCGCGGACAGCGTCGCGACGGTGGTCTTCGTCGCCGAGGATGGTGATCTCCTCTTCGGGGATGCGGCGGAACGCCGCGGCGTCACCGCGCCCGAGCGACTGATCCGCGAGTTCAAACGCAGCATCGGCGACGACGTGCCGCTGGTCGTGGGCGACCAGTCGATCCCGGCCGAGCAGCTGTACGCGCAGACCGTGGCGGGCGTCATCGACGCGGTGACCGAACGCGAGGGTGGCGCGCCGGCAGGTGTCATCGTCACGCATCCTGCCATGTGGGGTCCGCACCGTGTGGGAACGATCAGCTCGGCGCTCGCCGCGCTCGGCATCCGCGACGTGGAGTTCATCACCGAGCCCGAGGCTGCGGCGCGGCACTACGAGGCGTCGCGCGTGCTCGAGCCCGGAGAGACCCTCGCCGTCTACGACCTGGGCGGCGGCACGTTCGACTGCGTGCTGCTGCGCAAGACCGAGACCTCGTTCGAGCTCGTCGGAGAGCCGATGGGACTCGACAATCTCGGTGGCGCCGACTTCGACGACGCCGTCGTGCGCCACGTGCTGCGCTCCGCGGAGGTCTCGCCCGAGGCGCTGGACGACTCGTCCGCCGACGCGCGGGTCGCGCTGTCGCAGCTTCGTCGCGAATGCGTCGACGCCAAAGAGGCGCTGTCGTTCGACTCCGACGTCGTCATCCCAGTCCTGCTGCAGGCCGGCCGCTCGAGCGTGCGGCTGACGCGCGCCGAGTTCGAGGACATGATCGATCCGTACGTCACACAGACGGTCGACGTGCTCGAGGATGCGCTCGAAGCGGCAGAGGTCGACCCCGAGCAGCTCGAGTCGGTGCTGCTCATCGGCGGATCATCGCGGATCCCGCTGGTCACGCAACGGATCTCAGAGCATCTGGACCGCCCGACCGCGATCGACGCGGATCCGAAGGCGTCCATCGCGCTCGGCGCGGCCCACACGGCGCTCATCCGCGCGATGGATCGCGAGATCGCCGCTCCGGGCGAACTCGTCGTCTTCGAAGGCGCCTCGGCCGGCGGGCTGGAGCTCCTCGTGCCGGCCGGCGTTGCGCTCGCGGCACCGGTCGCCCCCGTCGCGGCATCGTCGGCTCACGGCGCGCGCCACTACATCGCCATCTCTGCCGCGGCGGCCTTGGTCGCCGCCGCGATCGTCTTCGGCAGCACCATGACGCTCGGCAACGGCAGCGGCACCTTCCTGTCACTGTCGGGCTGGGAGCAGGTTCCCGCACCCGCCGACGCCGACGCCGAGGCCGAGGCCGCCGCGCAGGTGGAGCCCGCCGGTGACACGAACGCCCCCGAGACGGCGACGGCGCCCGAGCCGGACAAGGGGTCGGGCGGCACGGCGAATCCGAAGGCCGGGAAGCCGACCCCCCGGAGCGACGCTCCCGTCTCGAAGGCGGGGCCGAACAAGTCGACCACCACCACGACGACCACGACGAAGGAAGGCACGTCCACGAAGCCGGCCGCCGGATCGTCGGGCACCACGCCGACGTCGAGCGGCGACGACACGCCGGGCCAGACGACGCAGCCGCAACCCGAACCGACCACCCAGCCGGAGCCCGAGCCGACGACGCAGCCGGAACCGGAACCGACCACCCAGCCGGACCCGGCGCCGGAGCCGGAGCCCGAACCCGAGCCGGAGCCGGAGCCCACGACTCCCCCGGCCGACCCCGAGCCGGAGCCCACGACCCCACCGGCCGACCCCGAGCCGGAGCCGGTCCCCGCTGATCTGCAGCCGGCCCCTGAGACCTCACCCGCTCCCGAGATCGTCCCCTGACGCCGGGATCGCCTGGGGAATCACATGTCAACGCCGACAGCCGCACTGGCTACGTTCTTCGACGCCGCCGACTTCACAGGATCGCGACACGCGCATCCTCTCATCGACGCTCTCACCACACAGGACACGCCGCCTCGCATGCTCATCTCGGGCAACGCCGGATCGGGCAAGTCGACGATCCTGCGCGGCGCGCAGCGATTCCTCACCCGCAACCGTGTGCCGCTGCACCTGCTCGGGCCCGACACCGACGTGACGGGCGTTCCCGCCGCCAGCGTGCTGCTCGTCGACGATCTGCATCTGCTGCCGCCGGCGCAGATCGAGGGCCTCATCGCGCGGGCCGCGGATCCGGACACCGCGCTCGTCGTGACGAGCAGGCCGTGGCCGAGCTCCCACGAGCTGGCGAGCATCGCACGACACCTGGAGCGCAGCCGCCCGGCGGTCGTCCTCGGACATGTGACGCGCTCGGACGTCCTGGACTACCTCGCGGGAACCGGCCGCGACATCCCGGCGCCGTGCCTGGATCACATCCTCGAGATCACCGGCGGCGTCTCATGGCTCGTGTCGGCGGCGCTGTCGGCACACGACGAGAGGGACTGCGCCGACGACATCGACCACTCAGCGCTCGGTCGCGTGCTCGAGCAGAGCGTCGCACACCGCCTCGGGGTGGTCGACACGGACGTGAGGCGAGCGGTCGAAGCGGTCAGCGTGGCGGCGGCGGAGGCGAATCCGCTCGACTCCGAGCTGCGGGGCGACTCGGACGGGATCCTCGTCCAGGCATACGCCGACGGCCTGCTCCTGCGCAACGGACGTCCGGTGCCCGTCGTGCGCGCCGCCGTCCGCGCAACCCTTCCCACGCGCCGGCTCGTCGAACTGCTGACGACCCACCCCGGGGGTGTCGACCCGGCTGCCCCGCACGGAACCGACTGGCTGTCGGACGTGTCCGACCCTCGTCTGGTGGCTGCACTCGTCGAACGCGGGGACCAGTTGCTCGACGCGGATCCGGTGCGCGCCGGCAGCTTCTACCGCGCCGCCGCCGAGGCGGGGACATCGTCCGCCGACCTGCATGCGAAGCGGGCGCAGGTGGCCTGGGCGACCGGAGACGTCGACGGCGCCGCGCACCTCATCGATGAGGCCATGGCGTCCGGCGAGCGCGACGCCGCGGTGGACGCCCGGCTCGCCGATGTCGCCGCGGCGACCTGGTCGATGCGGGGGATGCTGCAGACCGGGTGCACCGTCTACGACGTGCTCCCTCCCGCGTCGGCCGAGGCATCCGCTCGCGAGTACATCACCCGGATCGGCGTCGGGGATCCTCGCGCGCAGGATGACGAGGGCAAGACGGCGACGGCCGCGCTCGCGGCGCCCTCGACCCTCACCGTTGCGATGAAGCTCGTCCATCGAGGTCTGCGTGCATCGCTGCGGGCAGACCAGGCCGACACCGCGCTCGCCGACCTCGTTCGCGGATCCCACCTGTACACCGCGTCCCGGTCCTCGGCACCCATGCCGGAGCTTCCCGCCGTGATCGCCGCGGTCGCCGCGATCAGCTCCGGCGACCTCTCGACGGCGCGATCCGTCATCGACGCGGCCATCGAGGGTCACACGGGAACACCGTGGATGCTCTCCCGGCTGCTGCTGTGGCGCGCGTGGATCGCACTCGGTCTCGCCCAGGGCGGGAAGGCGCGCGAGGACCTCGAGGCCGCTCTCGCCCTCGCACCGACGCCGGTGCCGCGGGACGACCTGCTGGCGCACGCCATCCGCGTCGGCCTCGCGCGACGGTACGAGGATGCCGCAGGCCTCGCCGAAGCTTGGGAGTCCGGGCGCGACAGCCTGCTGGACGCCGACGTCGACCTCTACACTCTGCTGCCGGTCGCGGAACTCGTGACCGCCGCTGCGCGCGTCGGTGACGAGTCGGCGACGCAGCCGCTGTTCGTGCAGGCCCTGCACATCGTGGAGTCGCTGGGTTCGCCGCCGCTCTGGGCCGCGCACCTGCGGTGGGCCGGCATTCAGCGCGGGATCCTGCTGGACCACCCCGACTACCTCGGCCCGCACGCGCACGCGCTCGTCGACGCCGCGCCCGGCAGCCGCGTCGCGGCGACGATGGCCACCGCCGGGCGCCTCTGGACGTCGGTGCTCGCCGGGACGGTGGACGCCGACGCCGTCGAAGCCTCGGCCCAGGGGCTCGGCGCCATCGGGCTGCGGTGGGACGCCGCACGACTCGCGCGACACGGCGCCAACCGCTCGGACGACCGGAAGGTCTCGGCCCGCCTGCTCGCGTGCGCGCGCGAACTGCACCCGCAGGAGACCCGCACGACCGATGCGTCGGCGGAGAGCTCCCCGGCATCGCGCGCGAGCGCGGCCGCCGGACTCAGTGAGCGCGAGACGGATGTCGCGCGACTGGTCGTGCAGGGCAAGACCTATGCCGAGATCGGCGAGACGATCTTCATCTCACCGCGCACGGCCGAGCATCACATCGCGAGCATCCGGCGCCGACTGGGAGCGACGTCGCGCTCGGATCTGATCGCCAAACTGCGTGTCGCGCTGAGCCCGACCGGCCCTTCCGCGGACGGGGACACCTGATGCCCTCGCCTGCCCGCGCAGATCCCCGTGCCGTCCCCCATCCGCATCGGGGAAACCCCCGATTCACCGAACACACCAACCACCTACTCTCGAGAATGAGCCTCGAAGTGACAGGAGCCGAGACATGACAACACCGCTCGCAACAATCGCCGATGCACTGATCGAGTTCATCCTCAGTCTGCTCAATGACCCCGCGGCAGCCGCGGAGTTCGAGGAGGACCCGCAGGGCACGCTCGCCCGCAACGGGCTCAGTGACGCCTGCGTCGACGACGTCCGGGCTGTCGCGCCGGTCATCGTGGACCGCCCCGACGTGTATCCGAAGCCGGCGGGACCGCCGGCCCCTCCCGGACCTCCGAAGCCGACGACCGTGGAGAAGGAGATCACGAACATCACCCAGTCCTTCTCGATCGACAACCGGGCGACCATCGTCGACCAGTCGGTCAACCAGAACATCTGGGCGGACGGCGACGTCAACCAGATCTTCGACCAGGAGGCTGTGGTCAACAGCGGCGACAACGGCGCCGCCGCCGGCGAGGACGCCACCGTCGACAACTCGAACGACACGACGACCGTCGGCGATGTCAGCATCGGCAACGAGGACACGACGACGAACATCGACGGCTCGTTCAACGACGGTTCGACCAACACCGAGACCGACATCGAGGTCGGCGTCGAAGACTCCGTCAACGACAACTCCACGGATGTGGCGGTCGACGTCGAGGTGGAGGAGTCGTTCAACGACACCACCACGACCGAGACGGCGACCGACGTCGACGTGTCGAACGAGGGCAACTACGAGTCCGACGACGCGACGGCCATCTCCATCGACGAGACCTACATCGAGCCGGAGTCCGAGGAGGAGTTCTGAGGCCCGACGTGACAGATCCGGAAGACGACGACCGCTCGCGCGCCTTGGCCCACCCAAGGCGCGCGAGCGCGCGCCCGAAGCCTCAGCCGCCGAGCTTCGGAGATACGGCGCCGCCGACCGGCACGGCGATCGGTCGCGTGCCGGTGGCGAAGGTTCCCGCCTCCGAGGTGGTGGCCCCGCAGCCGAGCCCCTCACGCGACCGGACTCCGCCTCCACCTCCGCCGCGCGAGCGACGTGAAGCGCCGGAGCGTCCGCCGACGGCGAGCCCGAACGTCGCGCCCGTCTTGACGAAGCGTCCGCCGCCGTTCACGGTGCGCCTCAGTCAGCTCCTGTGGGTGCTCAGCCTTCTCGCCGGTGGCGTCGCGGTCGTCTACCTCTTCGTGATCCGCGAAGACCAGGTACCGCTCATCACGGAGGTCGTGAAGGGCGTCGCGGAGGGGCGCAGCGAGGAGACGTACACGGCTGCCGCCGACATCCTCTTCTGGTCCGTCTTCGCCGTGGCGGTCACCCTGCTGCTGATCCAGATCGTGCTGCTGGTGTCGTTCTCGAATCGCAAGCCGAATGCCCGGTGGTGGCAGCTCGCGACGGTGGTGGGACAGATCGGGCTCTTCCTGCTGTCGTCCGAATTCTTCGCCACCGGTGAGCACGGCCCCGTTCTTCGCCAGGTGCTCTTCGCACAGTGGTCGCTAGCCCTCCTCGCGCTCCTCTTCAGCTCGTTCCGGGGCGCGCTGCAATGGACCGCCCGCAAGCACGACGTCCGTCGGGCCGGGGGCGGCGAGGGCGACTTCTGACGCCACCTCCTCGAGGCTGCGGATCACCTGACGGGCCACCTCGACCGTCGCCCGCTCCGCGATCGGAGACGCGCTGAGTCTTCGCCACCGCGCCAGCAGCTCCTCGACCTTGTCGCGCAGCTCTTGCTGCGTCGCCGAATCGGGAAGCCCGAGGCGGGCCGATGCGGACGGGCCCTCACCTCCGATGATCCGCTCCGCCTCGGTGGCGTCGGACCGGCTCAACGGCAGATCGGACGATCGTGCGCGGGCCAGGAGCGACAGCTCGCGCAGCGTGTGCGCGGAGGCGTAGATCCGCTCCACTCCCCCGACGATCGTCTCGGTGCCGGGCCGCGGGCTGTCGCGCAGGAGCGTCTGGAGAGCGTCGAGCACGCCCCGTACTTTGAGCGCCGCCGCTCGCGTACGGAACTGCAGCCGGATGAACTGCTGGAGCTCGTTGAGCCCGCTCTGCTGCACGAGCTGCTCCGACAGCTGTGTGGAGTCGGTGGCGCCGGTGCGGATGAGAGCGCTCGCAAGACGTACGCCGAAGATGCCGAAGCGACTCAGGAGCTGACGGCGAACCTCCTCGCTCAGCGACGTGGAATCGGCGGGTCGCACGAACCGATCGGCAGAGACCATGAGCGCCTCTCGTGCCTTGCGCTCGAGGGAGGCGAGCTCCTGGAATGAGGTGAACTCGTCCTCGCGCATCGTCCGTGCGCTCTCGGCGAGCAGTCCGGCGACCGGGACCACTCCGAGCGACAGCGCCGCGAGCTCGCCGTCCTTCTCGTAGCGCCGGGCGACCTTGCCGGCCGACAGCAGGGAGTCGATGCGGCCGGCGCCGATCTCGTCCGCGCGCGACAGCACGGCCACGGCGTTGACCGTCTGTGAAGCTCCTGCGGCGGTGTCGCGGAAAGACTCCAGGAACTTGAGGTCGGACGCGTGCATATGGCGCATGAGGTACACGATCGCGTCGGCCGACGACGGCTCGGTCTCGGGCACGAGGAAGTCCGTGGAGCGCGCCGAGACGTCCTTCGAGAGCGATGCGATGCCCGGCGTGTCGATGAGGATGAGATTGCGCAGCCCGGTCGACGGCCACCCCACATCGATCCACGCCGTCTCGTCCGGCGAGATGTCTCCGAGCTCGAGGACGAGGCGGCCCTCCTCGCGATGGATCGGCATGCGCCGCGGCGGCCCGTCGTGGGGGTGGAGCGTGATGGTGGGCGTCGCCGAGTACCGGTACCACGTGACCACACGGGTGCACTCGCCGGCGTCGGTCGGCGCGAGCCGCTCGCCCAGCATCGCGTTCAGGAGTGTGGACTTCCCGGCCTTCACCATCCCCGCGATGGCCAGACGCAGCGGCTCCCGGAGCCGCCGATCCAGGTCGGACAGCACGTCCATGGCCGCGGGGTCGTCGATATAGAGCTCCGATGCGGCGCGGATGAGGGCGGCCGTATCGTCTTGGGTGGTGGTCCTCACCGCTTCGCCGCCTCCACGGCCCGCGCCGGGGGCAGGGCGGGGATCTTGGCCCGGAGTGCCTCGAGCTGCTGCACCTGGGCGTTCAGCTCCTTCACCCGCTTCTCGCTCTCTCCGGCATAGGTGCCGGCCGCCTGCTTGGCGGCGAGCATCGCATCCGACAACGAACGGTGGATCTCGTCGGCCATGCTGCCGAAGTGGTCGCGCGCCGCCCGCTGGACGAGCCGCAGGCGGTCTTTCAGCTGCTTGCCCACCTGGAACTGCACCTCATCGAGGTACTTGCGGACGAGGGACTTCGCCTCGAACCGCCGGCGGGACAGCCGCGAGCTCATGTCTTCGCGATACGCCCGGCGGCCGACGAGCACGCCGGCGAGGAGCGAGAGCGGGTTGATGAGGGTCAGGCCGATGAGGCCGGTCGCGAGGCCGACCATGAGCACGCCGCCATACGAGCCGCGGACGCCGATGAAGATCTTCTCGGCTGCGCCCATCTGACGATGGCCGAGGTCGGACAGACCCTCGACCGGGTCCAGCACGCCCTCGGTGTCGCCCACGTCGATGAGCGGGAGGCCGGCCTCACCTTCGCTGAACAGCTCGGCGACCTCTTCCGACAGCCACCGTGAGCGCTCGTCGGTCCACACGAACGTCTCCGAGACTGCCGCCGACACCCGCTGGTCGAGCCATTCGGTGATCTGGTCCCAGATGGGGCCGGGGTCGCCCTCGTCGATCGCATCCTCGGCCTCGCGCTGCACCTTGCGGAGCCGGTCACGGAGGTCGTGCTCCATGTCGGAGATGAGGTCGGCGACGCCGTCGTTCAGGGTGATCTGCCACTTGGAGGAGCGACCGCGGAACTCGTCGGCGCGCGCCTTCGCATCTTCGAGCTGCGCGATGAGCCTCGGGGTGTTCTCCGGGTGGAGGATCGCCTCGAGCTCGGAGGTGAGCGACATCTTCAGCTGCTCGACCACCGACACCAGATCGTGCACGGCGCTGCGCGCGTGGATGATCTCCGCGCGGCCGAGCACCTCCTGCCGGAGGTGGGCCACGAGCGCGGGGAATCCGGACTCGCTGTTGAGCTCGCGGTCCTGCTCCTCGGCGGCGATGAGGCGCAGATCGCTGGAGACCGCGAAGATCGGGACGTCCCCGAGGTCGCCGAGATGCGCGCGATCGATGCGCTCGATGTCGCGCCACTGGGGATACATGTCGGTCTTGGCGAGCACGGCGGCCACGTTCGGCGACACGCGCATGGCGTGCTTGAGGAACTGCACCTCGGGCTCGGTGTACTCCTGCGAGGCATCGGACACGAGCAGGACGGCATGCGCGGATGACAGCGCCGCCAGAGTGGCGAGGGCGTTCGTCGAGTCGA
This sequence comes from Microbacterium sp. LMI12-1-1.1, assembly GCF_040676455.1. Taxonomy (NCBI): domain Bacteria; kingdom Bacillati; phylum Actinomycetota; class Actinomycetes; order Micrococcales; family Microbacteriaceae; genus Microbacterium; species Microbacterium sp. LMI12-1-1.1. The sequence continues at coordinate 809,695 of NZ_JBEGIA010000016.1, forward strand.
GGCCTCCGACACCGGGCGAGTCCACCAGTCGCAGTCCGCCCTTCAGCAGCTCGCGGGGGAGCACGACCTCGGCGGCGACGACTCTGCGCTCATTGGCGGGATTGCCGCGCTCCGACACGAACTGTGCGATGTCCTCCAGCGCGATCTGCTGACGGACCGGCGCCTCGGACTCATTCGCGGACTGCAGGGTCACCCATGCATCGGGGGTCGCGGCATAGCCGACCGAGGTCGGCACGCTCGTGGCCACGTCATCGTCGACGGGGCACACCGGGGCGTTCACAAGGGCGTTGATGAGCTTGCTCTTGCCCTGCTTGAACTCGCCGACGACGATGACCCGCACGTTGGGGTCCTGCAGTCGTTCGTGGGTGTGCTCCAGACGCCGCGCCAGGTCTGTGCGCCCCGTCGATGAGGCGAGCTGACCGACGTTGTCGACGATCGTGACGAGCGCCTTGCTCGACGAACGCTCCACCGCGGACGGCGCCGCCGGCTCGGCATCCTCCCGGCTCGGCTTCTTGACGGCTACAGCTTCAGACACCTGTGTCCCCCTCGACGCATCTCCCCCGTATCACGCTACGGCATCGGAGCGACCTCGGGGGTTGCGGACCGGGCGGTCGATCCGCATCGTAAATTGGTCTTGCCCGGCCGCCTCTTCAGAGGCGACCGGGCAAGGCTTGAGAGGGATCAGAGATCGATGAGGTCGTCGCCTGCGACGTCCCCACCCGGGCTGAAGAAGTTGCCGCTGTTCTCCCATTCGAAGTCGTTCTCGACCTCGGTGTTGAACTCCTCGTTGAAGGCGTCCTCGATCTCGACCTCGACGTTGGTGTGGTCGGAGTAGTCGTTGAACGAGTCGTCGATCTCGACCTCGAACTCGTTCCACTCGTTGGTCGAGTTGTCCTGGAAGGAGTCGCTGATGTGCGTCTCGATCCACGTGTTGCCGATCGAGATGTCGCCGACCTCGGTGTTGGTCCACGAGTTGTCGACGGTCGCGTCGTCGCCGGCAGCAGCGCCGTTGTCGCCCGAGTTGGCGACGGCCTCCTGGTCGAAGTCCTGCTCGACGTCGCCGTCGACGAAGCCGAAGGACTGGTTGACCGACTGGTCGACGACCTGAGCGCGGTTGTCGAGCTCGAGGCTCAGTGCACCGGCAGCACCAGCCGCCGCGGCAGCAGCGCCGCCACCCAGAACGCCGCCGATGTTGAGGTCGCCGCCGACACCGGTGTTGTACTGGCGCACACCCACGGTGACCGAGTCGTCGTTCAGCGTGGTCTCGTTGAACGAGTCCGTGTAGCTGTTGTAGGCGTCCTCGATGTCGCGGTTGTCGTCCGTCGAGTTGTCCGAGTTGTCGTTGTACGACTCCTCGATGTCGCGGTTGTCGTCCGTCGAGTTGTCCGAGTTGTCGTTGAACGAGTCTTCGATCTCGACGTCGACCTCGAGCTCGTTCTCGACCGAGTTGTCCGAGTTGTCCGACTGGTTGCCCACGCCGACAGCGGCGTTGTTGGTCGAGTTGTCGGAGTTGTCCGAGTTGTCGGAGTTGTCCGAGTTGTCGGAGTTGTCGGAGTTGTCGGTGTTGCCCGAGAAGTTGCCGTTGCCGGAGTCGTCGATGTCGGTGGCGTCGCCACCCACGTTGTCGGAGAAGTTGCCGTTGCCGGAGTCCTCGACGTCGACGTCGGTGTTGCCGATCTCGTTGTCGGAAGCGATGTCGTTGCCGACGGCGCTGTCCACGATGTTGTCCTCGACATCGACGTCCGTGTCGTTGCCGACCACGTTTCCGTCGTTGCCGACAACGTTGTCCTCGACCTCGACGTCGGTGTTCCCGACCTCGTTGTTGGAGAGGACGTCTTCGATGTTCGTCTGAACACCCAGCACGTTGGTGTTGTCGTCAGCCATGATTGATCCTTTTCTCGCTGAGCCAGGGTGGCGGTGTATGAAGAGTCTCTTCCCGGGCGGTCGCGGCCACATCCGGAGGTTCCCCGCACTTCCCCCCTCCGCAGAGGGGGATCCGGTGGGGGTTTCGGGGATGCAGCCCGGGGTACCCCCGTAGGCTCGGCGGGTGGAACTCTCCGAATTCGAGGCGCTCCTGACGCCCGAGGGGCTCCGGCTGCTCGACGCCATGCCGCCGGTCGACTCGTCCGACGATGTCGCGCGGGCGGTGACGCGGCTCCGTCGCGACGGTCACTCCCCCGACCTCGTGTCGGCGGTCGTCGGGCAGGCACGGCTGCGCACGCGCGCACGGCCGAAGTTCGGCGAACTGGCCGAGCGGATGCTGTTCACGCGCGCAGGGCTCGAGCAGGCCACCCGCCTGCCGATCGCGGCACGCCACGCGGCGCGCTTCCGGGATGCCGGCTTCGCCCACGTCGCCGACCTCGGCTGCGGCATCGGCGGGGACGCGCTCGGTCTCGCCGGCCTCGGCCTGCGCGTCACGGCGGTCGACGCCGACGAGATCACTGCGGGGATCGCCGCCTACAACCTGGCCCCGTTCGGCGCCGATGTCGAGGTGCGCCACGGCACCGCGGAGGAGGCGGATCTCGAGGGCGTCGACGCCGCGTGGCTCGATCCCGCGCGCCGCACCGCCGGTCACGCCGAGACCACACGCACCCGTCCCGAGGACTGGTCGCCGTCGCTCGACTGGGTCTTCGGCCTCGCGCGACGCATGCCCGTCGGCGTCAAGCTCGGGCCCGGCCTCGATCGTGAGGTCATCCCCGACGACGTCGAGGCGCAGTGGGTGAGCGCCGACGGCTCCACCGTCGAGCTCGTGCTGTGGTCGGGCGCGCTCGCGCGCGAAGGCGTGCGGCGAGCGGCGCTCGTCATCCGCAACGACAGGGCGCATGAGCTGACGGCGGAGACGGATGCCGCCGACGAGCCCGCTCGCGAGCTCGGCGCCTACGTGCACGAGCCCGACGGCGCGGTCATCCGCGCACGGCTCATCGGCGACGTCGCTCGCAGCCTCGAGGCGGGCATGCTCGACGAGCACATCGCCTACCTCACGTCGGACGCCGCCCTCACCTCGCCCTTCGTGTCGACCTTCCGCGTGCGCGAGGTGCTGCCGGCGGAGGTGAAGGCGCTCGGCAAGTCCCTCCGCGAGCGCGACATCGGGCGCCTGGAGATCAAGAAGCGCGGAGTGGATGTCGATCCCGCGGCGCTGCGCACCCGCCTGAAGCTCCGCGGGTCGGCGTCGGCCACGCTGCTGCTCACGCGGATCGGCAACAAGCGCACCGCGATCCTCGCCGACCGCGTCTGACCGCTGCCTCGGGATGCCGCGCTCACCCTCCCGATTCCGGGTTCACTTGCGCTGAATGTACGGCCGGGGCCGTCTTCTCCGTACGTTCAGCGCAAGTGAACTGACGAGGAGGGCCGGCAGGCGGGGGCGCGGTGCGGGAGGCGGGGCGGGAGCGGGGCGGGTGTCAGCCGAAGAAGTTCGCCCGCATCGCGGTGAAGAGCAGCCACCCGGCGCTGTAGAGGATGGACAGCGCGCCGAGGGCGATGGCCCACACCGCCACGGCGCGGTTCTCGAGCGGGCGACGCAGGGCGATGATCGCCGAGACGACGGCCACCAGTCCGATAGGGAATCCCCACCCGACGAACATCGACACCAGGAGGCCGACGACCGCGAACGCGAGCGCCCAGCCCGCGAGGCCGCTGTGGAACGCGGAATCGGTCGCCTGCCACGAGGTGTCGTCCGGCGTGAACTCACCACCCGGCTCGGCGGGAGCCGTCTCGACGGTGACCGCGACCGGCGCGGTCGGCAGGCGCTGGAACCCTCCGCGATGCGCCCCGGGCAGCGGCGAGGCGTCCTGCGCGAGGTCGATGTCGGGCGAGACCGACGTGACCGTCGGCTCGCCAGGGCGCGGCGTCGCAGGGGACTCCGCCGGCGCCGTCGCGGCGGGCGGCGGCGTGGCGGCGTCGGCGGCCGGGCGCGGCTGCGGTGAGGTCCCGGCCGGCACCGTCGTGCCGGCCGGGCGCGGCGTGGCGGCGGGTGGCGACGTGGCGGCGTCGGCGGCCGGGGGCGGCGTCGGTGAGGTCCCGGCCGGCACCGTCGTGGCGGCGTCGGCCGCCGGGCGCGGCGGCGCGGGGGTCTCCGCCGGCACCGTCGTGTCGGCGGGTCGCGGCGCGGCGG
>NZ_JBEGIA010000017.1:0-90119 GCF_040676455.1 Microbacterium sp. LMI12-1-1.1
CGGAACCCCGTCCGCGACCAGCCGCCTGATCAACGCCCAATCTTCCAAGGAGATCACCCACCCAATCTGGTCTGGGTGGCCTAGTTTTCAAGCGTCGTTTTGGCCGGGTTCTCGAACGTCGCCGACACCGGGTACTCCGGAGCCTGCAACAGCGCAAATCCACTGACCGCACTTATTGCCTGACGTCATGGAAAGATCGCGTCCACGGACGCCCAGTCGTCACATAGAGATCCGAAACTGGACGAATCGTACCGTTGAGGACTAGCATCGTCCTGAGCGCGAAGAAGCATCCATCTCGATGAGGAGGTCCCAATGCTGAAGCCCCTCATTAAGGCGCACACCTCCATTAGGGCGCACACCTCGTCGAGAACTTGGCGATCCTTCAGGTGAACCACCGGGATCATCTGGGCGGCATCGGACAGGTGTGGATGAACGCATTCCCCGATCCGCGAGCCACCTATCGACCGGAGATGAGGCGGATGACTTTGGTGCGTCGACGTGTCTCGCGGAGGGCACGTTCGACTTCAGCGCGCTCGTCCGACCGCACGGCTCCTTGGCCGGCCTCTCTACGAGCGACCCCAGCACGGAAGCGATCTACGCCGACTAGCAGCGCGCATTCGACGACCTCGTCACGCGCCAACGGAAATCAGCCTCGACACACCGCGAATGGACCGATTACAGCGTGCTGTCGCCGATGGGGAAACGACAGGTGTCCTGCGCGGGCTCGAACCACCGGCCGCACTCTGCCGAGCTTTACACCCACAACGACTGCGAGTCCCAGAAGGCTCGACTGCCCGGCGAGAGCGATGAGGAACTCTTCGGACGCGATCTTGCAGGCGTCGAGCAGAAGCGGAATGGGATTGCACTTCACCTGGTTGTCCGGCCACGGTGGGCTCGTCGGTCCCTGCGACGACATCGAGTTGCTCGCCGTAGGCGTCCAGCACGACGGCGAGGCCGAGCTCACGATAGTCATAGCGCGTGGGGCGACCGCGGTACATGGCACCCGACGAAGCCGGCTAGTGTATCGCCGGGTACACCGTAGGCCAGGACATTCACACCGGCGATCTAGTCAGCCGAAGCGACATCAGGTGGAACGCGGACTGGATCGCGGAGCAGTAGCCCACATTCCACCAGGCGGGACCGTTCGTCGTGCGCCGCCAGTCCTTCCCCGACGGAATGCTCTGCAGAGGACCGTCGTCGTGGATGGAACGCATGCGGGACTGGCCCACGGACGACATATCTTCACCCCCGAGCAGTACCTGGTTTACGCCTCCGAAGGGCTCCGCGTACTGCCGGGAGACCTGCTCATGATGGACGGTGATCGTCTCCCGGCAACGGGCCCGTTCACGGCGGCCGCCGGCTCATCGAGGGCGACACCGCCACGCTCGCCATCACCGGCTTCGGCCAACAGAGTCACTCCGTTGTCGCCGAAGACTCTAGCGGTCGCACCCTTGGGCACACCGCTTTCCGATCCCTCCACCTCACGATAAGGAGCTGGTACATGCCTCGCATCGACCACCCGGTAGCCGACACCGCCGAAACCGTCCAGTGGAAGGGCCCCCTCGCGGGGACCGACCACACCACCATCCGCGTTCCCGATCTCAGCACGGCGGTCGCCTGGTACCGCTCGCTCCTCGGGCTCGTCGTAAAGGAACGCGCAGCGGGACGCGCGTTCCTCGCCAGCCCCGTCACCGGACGCGTGGTCCTCGCCCTCACCGAGACCGGTCACGGCCTCGAATACGTGAGCTTCCGCGCCCGCACGCCCGAGGTGTTTCAGGCACTAGGCGCGCGTCTTGACGCTGACGGAGTCGCTGTCCAGCAGAGGAAGTTCGTCGCCCGGCCGGGAGCCGACGACGCACTGCGCATCACCACTCCGGCCGGGCACGATATCGAGATCGTCCTGGCAACCGATGATGCGCCCGCTGCTCCCGTCGACGGCGAATACCGTCTGGGATCGGCCGACGTTCGCACAAGCCACCTTCAACTGCGTACGCCCGACGTGAAAGGCCTGACCGATTTCCTGAGTATCATCGGCTTCCGGTCTAGCATGTTCGTCCCCTCGCCCGATGGTCAGGGCTACTTCATGCAGTTCATGCGTGCGAACGACCTGCACCACCAAGTCGCGATCCTCACCGGCAAGGAGGGTACCCACCACGTCGCGCTTGAAGTCGACGAGATCGACTTCTGGGCGCTGCTCGATCACCTCACCGTGCTGAAGCGCCCCGCCGAGTACGGGCCCGTGCGCCATCACGAGGGCAATCTGCTCTCTTTCTACATCCGTGACCCTTTCGGAAACCGGCTCGAACTGGCCAGCACGATGGAAAAGGTCGGATACGACTACCAGCCCGTTGCCGACGGCCACCAGCCCTGGTACCACATGAACATGTGGGGCCCGCAGCCCCCGGAGAGCTGGGAGAACGAATGGATGTAATCGAGGCTCCAACCCTCTCTTGTTAAAAGTTCCGTGGGGATGACGGCCACGTCCTCCGCAGCCCTGACCGCAGTCGGCCGTCGCGGACGACTTCTCGCTCGCGATGACCGACAAAGATCTGCCTAGCCTTCCCAAGGCATAAGATGTGATTGCGCCTGGAATGCGCCTGAGCGTCACATCCTTCGGCAGCGAGGACCTCGAGATCCGCTTCATCCCAGTCCGCCAAATCGCGGCCCGCCGACTGTCTTCCCAGATGCAGCTCGACGGCTTCTCGACAGCCTGCAGAATGTCAGCGTCACTGAGCACGCCTGCACCACGGGTGGTGCTCGTGACCAGATTTCGTTCGTCACCAACCCGACCCGGTCCCGAGCTGGACGGCGCGACGATGCGGATGGTCGCGCCGGACCCCGCTGGCATGACGCGCATGCTGAACTTCGCCCGCCGCTTCGACGGCGGCGCAAATGCCATGATTCGTACAGAAGTACGGGTTTTCACCCACCAGCCTGCGCGGCACCGCAGGTCCCAACAAGTTCGCCACGGACCTCGATGACGTAGCTGCCGCGGACCAGTTGTCCGGCCACGTCAAGCCGCACATGTACGCGTTCGGCAGGTTGCTCGCGACGGCCGAGGCACCAGGCTACCAACGGAAGAGCTCCGGATGATTGCCCACAGCCCGGCACGACTCGATCGGGTGCCTGTTCTCAGCCGGTCGCCGCGATCTCCGCCCCGGTCACGCACGGGCAACAGCGTCTCGCTCGACCAGTACTCCTCTGACCCGGCCGGCGATGCTCGAGCCATTCAGTATGGGGTGGACGCGCCTCTGACGTTCTGGCGGACGACGTCAGCGGACGGCGATACCCTCCAAGGCGAGTTCGAAGGCTGCCGACACTGCTTTCTCGTCGAGGGACCCCTCCTGGAAGAGAAGCCGGAAATAGATGGTGGCGTAGATCCGTTCGGCGATGACGTCAACCGGCTGATCGTCTCGGATCGTTCCCTCTTCGATCGACCTCGCGATGAGACCACTTACCGCCTCCCGTCGTGGAAGCCAAAAATGCTTCTTGAATTCCTCCAGAGCGGACGCATCATACTGACACTCCGCAATCAGCTGCGCCATGAGCCGCCCCTCAAGCCCCTGATAGACGGCTGCAAGCGAGAGTAAATGTTGGCGAAGGGCGTCCAGCGCCGGCAGATCCTGGCGCACTGGCGTGGCGAGAATGTGGTTCTCTAAGAAGGTGTCAATGATGACCGCGGTCTTGTTCGGCCACCACCGGTAGATCGTCGTCTTGCTGACCCCCGCTTCGCGGGCGATGCGTTCGATAGACAGTTGCTGAATCGAGACCGAATCCGGTTCGCGATCATTTAGCAGCTTCATCGTCGTCCGGAGGATCGCCTGCCTGCTCTGCTCGCTACGGATTGCCACAGTCGCCTCCTCTTGTTAGCTGCGTTGTCCGATACGATACGTCCACGCACGACGTATTGACGTCACGCCACGACGGATGCTTCCCATTGGCGCGCGCAGGTTGAATGGGAATCGGAGTAACTGGCTCGTCGCGTGCGACGGTGTGGTCGCCCCGAAATCCAGCGGCATCGAAGGAGTTGGCCATCAATCAGGCGATGCTCGCCATTCCCGCCGGTTGGCTTGCTCGGCCTCGTAATCCTCACCTCACCACGAGCGGCGGCGCCTGCCTTTCTCAGATCTTGATGCTCCTATGGTGTCAACTAACCGACTTGACACCATAGGAGCATCAGAAACCGACAAGTCACGAAAGTTCACGTTCCGACGATCGGGACGGTCTGATCTAGCAACGTCCCGTCGTGCAGGCATCAACGTTGGTATGCGCCAGTCGTCGGGCCGAAGAGAGAGGGCCGACTTAGCGTTTTCCGAGCGACGACGGCGTCCGCCGCGCAGCGCGACCGGACGTGCACGTCCAGCAGGTACTCAAACTCAATACCTTCTGATTCGTGGGCGGCGACTTCTCGGCGGATGTCCGCACGGTTCCGCGGACGTAGGGGCTCGGTTCACATTGGTGGGCACGTCCTCACGCCACCCTTCATCGAGCAGCGCTGACCCGCGTGCATCGGGACTTAATTGAGGGAGGTCAATTGTCGTGAGTTTGACTCGACGGATTTCCGAGCGACGGTCCGAGCGAAATGAACGCGCCTCTCAACGGACGTGGATGTCGCTAAACCGGTGACAGGACCGACTCTCGCTTCGCAAGTCTCAACCACGTCTCCACGACGGTGTCTGGGTTCAGTGACATGGATTCGATGCCTTGTTCGACGAGCCAGTCGGCCAGGTCAGGGTGGTCGCTGGGACCCTGGCCGCAGATGCCGACGTACTTGCCGGCGCGTGCGCACGACTCGATGGCCATCGACAGCATCTTCAGTACGGCGGGGTCGCGTTCGTCGAAGGTTGCGGCGACGAGCGCCGAGTCGCGGTCAAGGCCGAGGGTGAGCTGGGTCATGTCGTTGGAGCCGATGGAGAAGCCGTCGAAGTACTCGAGGAACTCATCGGCGAGCACGGCGTTGGAGGGCAGTTCGCACATCATGATCACGCGTAGGCCGTTCTCACCGCGTCGCAGTCCGTTCTCGGCGAGCAGGTCGATGACGGCGGCAGCCTCGCCGAGGGTGCGTACGAACGGCACCATGATAGCGATGTTGGTCAGCCCCATCTCGTCCCGGACGAACTTCAGGGCCTCGCACTCCATATCGAAGCAGGCACGGAACTCGTCGGAGATGTATCGGGAGGCGCCGCGGTATCCGATCATGGGGTTCTCCTCGTGCGGCTCGTACAGATCGCCGCCGAGCAGGTTCGCGTACTCGTTGGACTTGAAGTCCGACAGTCGCACAATCACCGGTTCCGGGGAGAACGCAGCCCCGAGCATGGACACGCCTTCGGCGACGCGTTTGACGAAGTACTCCCGCGGAGAAGCGTACGCGCTAATCCGTTCGGCGATCTCTGCGCGCAGTGGCGGCGCGAGCGTGTCGAACTCGAGCAGGGCGCGGGGGTGGATTCCAATCTGACGGTTGATCACGAACTCCAGTCGCGCCAGCCCGACTCCCCGGTTGGGGAGCTTGGAGAACGAGAACGCCTGGTCGGGGGTGCCGATGTTGAGCATGATCTTCACCGGACTCTTGGGCATCGCATCGAGTTGGGTGACGAGCTCCTCGAATTTGAGGATGCCCTGGTACACGAACCCGGTGTCGCCCTCGGCACACGACACCGTGACCTCTTGCCCGTCGCTGAGCACCCGTGTGCCATCGCCGGTGCCGACCACGGCGGGGATGCCGAGCTCGCGGGCGATGATCGCGGCGTGGCAGGTCCGGCCGCCGCGGTTGGTGACGATTGCGGAGGCGAGCTTCATGATCGGCTCCCAATCCGGATCGGTCATGTCGGCCACGAGCACATCGCCCGCCTGGAACTGGTCCATCTGCGCGATGGAGGGCATCACGCGGACCGCGCCGGCCCCGATCTTCTGACCGATGGCACGACCTTCGGCGGCGATGGCGCTAGTACCTTCGAGCACGAACCGGCGCATCACGTTGCCGTCGACGCGGGACACCACTGTTTCGGGGCGGGCCTGCAGGATGTAGATCTCGCCGTCGACCCCGTCCTTGCCCCACTCGATGTCCATCGGCCGGCCGTAGTGCTCCTCAATGATCAGCGCTTGCCGCGCCAGCTCCTCCACCTCGGCATCCGTGATGCTGAACCGGGCCCGATCCGGTGCGGCGACATCCGTGAAGAGGGTGCTGCCACCGACGTGGCGGCCGTGTGCGTAGACCATCTTGATGGCCTTCTCCCCCACCGATCGCTTCAGGATCGCCGGCCGGCCCGCCTGAAGGGCCGGTTTGTAGACGTAGAATTCGTCTGGGTTTACTGCGCCCTGCACGACCGCCTCCCCGAGCCCGTAAGAACTGGTGATGAACACCGCTTGGTCGAACCCAGACTCGGTGTCGACGGTGAACAGCACCCCAGAGGCCCCGACATCCGCCCGCACCATCCGCTGCACACCCGCCGACAGCGCCACATCATGATGGTCGAAGCCGTGGTGCACCCGGTAGGCGATCGCGCGGTCGTTGTAAAGGGACGCGAATACGTTGCGGATGGCGAGCAGGATGTTCTCGATGCCGCTGATGTTGAGGAAAGTCTCCTGCTGGCCGGCGAACGACGCATCCGGGAGGTCCTCGGCAGTCGCGCTCGACCGCACAGCCCACGATACGAACTCCGGCTGTGGGTCGCCGGCGACCAGGCGGGTGTATGCCCCGCGGATCGACTTCTCGAACGCAGGCGAAAAAGGCTGCGCCAGGATCCAGTCCCGCACGTTCGCACCGACCCGCGCCAGCTCGCCCACGTCCGCGACGTCCAGCGCTTCGACAGTCTTGCGGATCCGGTCATACAAGCCGTTGGCAGCGAGAAACTCCCGGTACGCGTCCGCAGTCGTTGCAAAGCCGCCCGGCACGCGCACCCCCGCCCCTGACAGATTCGAAACCATCTCACCCAGCGATGCGTTCTTGCCGCCGACCTGCGCGATATCCGCCATACCGACCTGGCTGTACCAAAGGATGTTCGTCATGAAGACTCCTGATCTGTGATCTCGGGGTACTGAACGGAAGAGGGAGACGTCAACTGCGCAGCCGCATCGATTGCATGATCACGGCGGACATCTCCTCGACCGACTTAGTGGAGGAGTTGAGGAACGGCACACGGTTGCGCCGGTAGAGGTCCTCAGCGCGACGCAGTTCGAGGGTGCACTGCGCGAGGCTGGAGTACACCGAGTTCGGGCGTCGCTCGTGTCGCACCCGACTCAGCCGCAGCGGCGTCGTGGTGAGGCCAAAGCACTTCGACGCATATCTATTGACCGTCCGGGGCAGGTCGTCGGTGGGAAAGTCGTCATCGGTCAGCGGGTAGTTGGCGACCAGCAGCCCGTACTGCAATGCGAGGTACATCGTCGTCGGCGTCTTGCCGCAGCGAGACGGCGCGATGATGATCACGTCGGCGATGTCAAGCGCGCGGCCGCTCTGGCCATCGTCGTGCTCGATCGCGTACTCGACCGCGCGCATCCGTGCGAAATACCGCTCGATGTCGCCCACGCCGTGGAACTGGCCGAGTTGTTCGGACCGTGTGATTCCTAGCGCGACCTCGAGCTCGGTCAGGTGTCCTCCCAGGAGGTCGACCACGACAGCGCCCGGAACGTGCAGCTCAGCAAGGATGTCCGCCGACTTCACGGTCGTGAAGATGACTGGCTGCACCCCCGTCTCGCTGACACGTAGGACGTCCCGGGCGACGGCTTGCGCGCCTTCCCGCGTGTCGACGAACGGGATCGTATGGCGGTGGAACGGCATTCCGGGAAAGTTCGCAAGAAGCGCGCTGCCGAGCGTCTCTGCAGTGATTCCCGTGCTGTCAGAGACGAAGAACACCGCCCGGGCCGGGGACTGCGAGCCGGTGTCGGACAAGGAGATGGCCAGTTGGTCCGCATCCATGAGTGCTCCTCTCCGGAATGTCGCGGTCTACAGCCAGCGTACGGAGGACTTTGGATGCTATTGAACGCGCTCAGGGGATCAAGAACCGCAGAAATTACCACTCGCGCATGCCGACGGACTTTACCTCACGTGGTGCGGGTCCGACGGCGCCATAACGATGTCGAAGCGCACCTCGCTCCACCCACGCTGTCCCACGTCCCGCCCGTCTGGCGTTACGTCGCCGCTGTCGTGGCGAAGAAAGTCCTTGATCAAGGACTCCTTCACCCCGAAGACGCTGTCTTTCCAGCCGATCTCGTCTCCACGGACGAAGATGTGGGTCACCAGGCGGCGGTACCCGGGGGCGGTCACCATGAAGTGCAAGTGAGACGCACGCATCGGGGACCTTCCGACGGCACGGAGCATGCGGCCCACCGGGCCGTCATCGGGAATCGGATACGGGGTCGGCGTGAGACCCCAGAACCGGTACTGGCCGGCCTCGTCAGCGAAGAGGTGTGCTCTTGCCGCCGTTCGCCCATCGTCGTACTGGACGTCGTAGAGACCTTCGTCGTCGGCTTCCCAGACCTCGATCCGAGCACCCGGAAGCGGCCGCCCGCTGATATCGGTCACCGATCCGGAGACCCAGCACGGTTCACCGGCCGCTCCGAAGGCCATGTCGCCGCCATGATCGATCACGGGCGCGTCATCGACGAAGAACGGTCCGAACACCGTCGCCTCGGTGGCGTCGCCGTAGGCGGCGTTATTGACACCAATGACCTGCATCGACGCGCCCAACACGTCCGAGAGGAGAACGAATTCCTGTCTCCAGTCGGTCGTCGTGTGTCCGACATCCGTTAGAAATGCGATCCCCGCGTTCCACTCCTCCTCGGTCAGTCGAGTGTCGCGGATGAATGCATGCAGATGGGCGGTCAAGGACTGCAGGATCTCTCGCAGACGCGGATCCGCTGCCTGGTCGAACGAACGGAGGACGGTTTGGGTAAGTTGCTGCTCCCGCTCCACCTGCTCGGGGGTGATGTCGTCTGTCATGATTTCTCTCCGCTCACCGGACCGGTTCGCCTGCCCACGCGGCATGCAGCAGCGATTCCAGGCTCTCCTGCGTCACCGGTCGAGGATTCGTCGCAGGGATGCTGGGCAGGATGATTCCGGCTGCCTCCGGGATCGCCAGCCGCTCGAAGCCGATTTCCCGCAGCGATCGCGGGGCACCGAGTTCCCGCGCCAGGGAAGCGACAGCAGCGGCCGGCGACGCGGCAGAGCCGAGGACGTCCTGGAGCCGTCGTGCAGCATGAGGTGCGAAGGGAACGTTGTACTCCGTCACGTAGCCGATGACGACCGCGTGCGTCTCCGCGTGCGGAAGCCCGAAGGTTCCGCCGAGTGCATGGCAGATCTTGTGGTGCATCCCCGAGCCGGCGGAGGCGAAGGCGACGGCGGCGAGATAGGCGCCGTATAAACATTGCTCACGTGCGGGGAGGTCATGAGCATCAGCGTGCACGGACCGAAGGCCTGGCACCAGGATACGCAGTCCTTCTGACGCGAGCGCGGCATTGATCGGGTCCGCACGAGGTGCCCAGAACCCGTCGATCGCGTGCGCGACCGCGTTGAGGCCGCTCGTGACCGCCAGACGTGCGGGCAGGTCGGCCATCAGTGAGGCGTCGTACACGATGATTTTGGGCAGGACTCCGTCGTCAATCCCGGTGGTCTTGCGATCCGCTTCTGTGAGCCCCCACACGTTGGTTGCCTCAGACCCGGCGAACGTCGTCGGAACAGCGACGATGGGAAGCCCTGTATCTCGGGCTACGATCTTGGCCAGACCGGTGGCTGAACCGCCGCCGATCGCGACGACAGCATCGGCACGCGAAGCTTTCGCGCGTGCGACGGCCGCACGGGCGTTAGCGACCGGCACGTGCTGAACCACCTCGTCGATCCGGTCGACGACGTTCACGAGAGCACTGATCGCATCGGCGATCTCAACGGCGAATGCGTCGGAAATGAGCAGGATCCGCTGAGCGCCGAGCGTGGACACCGCTAGCGCGGTGTTGTCGGCAGCGGCGCCCGCACCGAACAGGACCCGCTGCCCGAGAGTGACATGGTCGAAAGAGATCATCGCGCATCCCCCCTGCCACTGATGCCCAGCAGCCAGCTCAGGAGTGCGGAGGCGACCATCGCAGGCGCTTCGACCGGCGACAGGTGTCCGATGCCATCGAGAACGCGCAGCCGGGCCTCAGGAATGAGCGCTGCCATCTCTTCGCTGAGCCGAGGCGGCGTGATGGCGTCGGCGCTTCCAGCTACGACGAGCACGGGGATGCCAAGATTTGCCAATTCGGCGCGGCGATCGCCGCGATCCGCGACCGCGCGCTGCTGGATGACGAAGACATCCGGGCCGAGGTCGATGGCCATCCTCGCGGCGAGAGCTGCGATTTCCGGACGATCGGGTGCGACAGCCGCGCTGATACGAGCAGCTACCGCCTCGAACTGGCCCGATGCGACTGCGTCGATCGCGGCGAGGGAGTTGGCGCGGCGATCCGGCGGCGCCGCGATCGCGGAGGTGTTCAGCAGCGCCAGTCCGAGAACGCGCTCGGGGTGATTCAGGGCGATCTCCAGAGAGACGTATCCGCCCATCGAGTTTCCCGCGAGGTAGAACCGGTCGGGGGCCCGCTCGAGCACGGATGCCGCCATCGCAGCGATCGTTTCTCCCTCGCCGCGCAGAACGCGGCACTCGACGAGGCCGTCAACGCGCTCGACGAGCGGCTGCCACAGTCGCTCGTCCGATCCGAGCGCAGGGAGCAGTATCAGCGGATGCTCAATCATGCCGGTCTCCACCGACGTGTCGCCGTGTCGGCTGCCCGCGCTCATCACGCGGCCGCGCCGTCGACGCTAAGGATGGCACCGGATGTGAATCCGGCTTGCGGCGAGACGAGATAGGCGACTGCGGCGGCGACCTCCTCACCGGTGCCCGGTCGACCCATCGGTATGGAGTCGCGAATCGCCGCCTGCGATTCGGAGCTGAGCGACGAGAACATCGTCCGGATGCGACCCTCTTGCGGAACGATCAGGCCCGGCGAGAGAGCGTTTACCGTGATGCCGCTCAGAGCCAGGTCCTTCGCGAGCTGCTTGGTGAAGCTGTTGACGGCGCCCTTGGACGTCGCGTAGGCGAGCCTCGCGCCCACCGTCCCCGTCGGTCCTGCGATTCCCTGCGAGATGCCGGATGAGAAGTTCACGATCCGGCCGAAATTCCGGCGACGCATGATCGGCACGGCGTGCCGAGCGCAGAGGAATGCGCTCGTGATGTTGTTGCGCAGGACGGTGGTCCACGCGTCGAGCGATAGTTCCTCGATATCACGCACCGGAACAGTGCCACTGCCGCCGGCGGTGTTCACGAGCGCGTCCACCCGACGCCATCTTGCCTCGATCTCAGTGAACACCTCCGCGACTCTCGCTTCGTCGGACAGATCAAGCGCGTGCGTCCGGGCTTCCGCTTCGGGATGCAGGTGCGACAGCCGCTCGGCGACGGCCGCGAGGCCCTCTTCCTGCACGTCCAGGAGCGCGACTGAGAACCCATCGGCCGAGAGGCGCTCGGCGATCTGAGCCCCCAGTCCGTGTGCAGCGCCCGTGATTACGGCGACAGGACGGTCGGAAATGGCATCGGTCATGCGTAACGCTCCTTTGCGCGGGCGGCATCGCGGCCCTCTCAGGTATCAGTTTCGCCGTGAAGGTTGCAATACATCAAATACGTACTACGCGCACCATTCATACGCTCAGTGAATATGACTGAGATCCTCGCGTCTGCCAGACGCCTTATACCTACGGCGCATGATGTGGACGCAATTTCGCTCTTGTACAACTGACCGCAAGGTCGCGAATACTGGCGATGGCTCACGCCGCCGACGATCAAGGGAGATTCGGTCAGTGCTCGAAATGGAAGATGTGTCCGTGACCTACGGCGGCGTCCTGACGGCGCTGCACGGGGTCTCGCTGACGGTACCCGAGGGCTCGTGCGTCGCCCTGCTCGGCGCAAACGGCGCAGGCAAGACGACAGTGCTGCGTGCGATCTCCCGCAACCTGAGCCGACACGGGGCACGGCTGACTGACGGACGCGTGCGCTTCGACGGCATCGACCTCGCGCGCACGTCGATGTCGGAAGTCGTCGCCCGAGGACTCGTGCAGGTCCCGGAGGGCCGTCGCATTCTCGGGCGCCTGAGTGTCGAAGAGAACCTGCGCGTCGGCGGGATGCGTCGCGGTCGCAAGGCTGCCGCCGCGGCCCGCGAGCGCGTGTACGGCATCTTTCCCCGGCTGGCGGAGCGACGGCATCAGCAGGGTCTTCTGCTGTCGGGCGGGGAGCAGCAGATGCTCGCGATCGGACGTGCGATGATGGCCGGTCCGAAGCTGCTGATGCTCGACGAGCCTTCGCTGGGACTCGCGCCCATCATCGTGGGCCAGGTCGCCGATGTGATCAGGCAGATCAACGCCGAAGGCACCTCGGTGCTTCTGATCGAGCAGAACGCGGCCATGGCGCTGTCGGTGGCCTCTTCTGCGTATGTGTTGGAGTTAGGACGAGTGTCGCTGTCGGGAGCATCCGGCGAACTGACCGAGACCGACACGATTCGCCATCTCTACCTCGGCCATTCGGGTGGCGAGGTCTCTGCCGGGTCGGTCGCGTTCGCCACCACTCTTCAGCCGTGGTCGGGGAACGGACCATCATGACGGATCCGCTGCTCGAGGTCAGTGGGTTGGTCGTACGCTTCGGTGCCGTCCAAGCGCTCTCGGAGGTCTCTTTCGCCGTGTCCGCAGGATCGATCCACTCCATCATCGGACCCAACGGCGCCGGCAAGTCATCGCTTCTGAACGTGCTGTCAGGCCTGTATCGCGCGGCATCCGGCACGGTGTCGTGGAACGGCGAAAGCCTCATCGGGATGCGGCCCGATCAGATCGCACGACGCGGGATCGGAAGGTCGTTCCAGAACGTCGGGCTCGCCAGCCAGGAGAGCGTCGCCGAGAACATCATGTTCGGCAGGCACTTGCTGATGACGACGGGGATGCTCGCGAACGGACTGGGGCTGCCCGAAGCGCGCCGTCAGGAGCGCGCTCATCGCAAGCGGGTCGCCGAGATCGCCGAGTTCGTCGGTCTGACGCCCTGGCTCGACTCACCTGTGGCCGAGCTGTCGTACGGGCACCAGAAGCGAGTCGACCTGGCCCGGGCTTTGGCAACTGAGCCGCGCATGCTCCTGCTGGACGAGCCCGCGGCCGGCATGAATGCGAGCGAGAAGGGTGAGATCGCCCGGCTCATCCGCTCGGTGGTCGACTCGCTCGGAATGACGGTTCTGCTGGTGGAGCACGACATGGAGATGGTGATGGGACTGTCGCATCGGATCACAGTCCTCAACTTCGGTCGCGTGATCGCCGAGGGCACTCCCTCCCAGATTCAGGCAGACCCAGAAGTCATCGGCGCCTACCTCGGCGGCACCGCGGAGGTACCTCAGTGAACGTGGTCCCCACCCTCATCATGGGCCTTTCGCTCGGATGCACCTACGCACTCGTCGCGCTGGGCATCGTGATTCTGCACAAGGGGTCGCAGGTACTCAACCTCGCGCACGGCAGCATCGCCGTTCTCGGTGCATACGTTGCGGCGCGACTGTCAGGGTACATCGGGTTCTACACCGCCGCCCTCGTGGGCATCGCCGCCGCCGCCTTATTCACTCTTCTCGTCGATCGCGTTCTGATCAACCGGATTCGCAATGCGCCGGTGCTCTCTCTCGCCGTCATGACGGTCGGTGTGGAAGTCATTCTGCAGACCTGGCTGACCGGCAGCATCGGAATCGACATCCTGCAGCTCGGGCAACCGTGGGGAACGGATTCGGTCGTCATCCTCGGTGCCGTCGTGCCGTGGAATCGCATCATCACCATCGGCGTCACAGTCGTGGTCGTCTCGGGGTTCATCCTGGCGTTCCGGTTCTCGAACTGGGGGGTGGCGATGCGCGCGGCGGCCGAAGATCGCGAAACCGCGGAACTCGTCGGGCTCAAGCTCAGCAAGATCACCATGGTCACCTGGGCCACCGCCGGCGGCCTGGCTGCGTTGGCCGGCATCCTCCTGACCGGTGCGCCGGCCCCGGGCCTCACGCCCGCGCTCCCGGTCATCGTGCTGAGCGCCTTCGCAGCTGCTCTCATCGGCGGCATCGACTCCGTCGCGGGAGCACTCGTCGGAGGGCTGATCGTCGGGATGATCCAGGCCGTCACGATCACCTACCAGGATGCTCTTTCCTTCCTCGGCCTCGGCCTGAGCGATGCGGCGGCCTTCATGGTGATGTTCGTCGTCCTGGTGGCGCGGCCCCAGGGTCTGTTCGGAAGAAGGGAAGCGGTCCGTGTCTGACCTTCTGGAAGTGAGCCCGGCCTCAACGAGCACAAGCGCTCCGAATCGACGGGCCAAGCGCCGCAAGGTGGCGCTCGGCGCGGCCATCGCCGTCGGCGCGCTCGTCGTCGTTGCGCTCCCTCTGTATCTGCCTGCATTCTGGCTCCAGCTCGGCTTCACCGTCTGCGCTCTGGCGGTCGGCACGATCGGGCTGTCGATGCTGGCCGGTACCGGGCAGCTTTCACTCGGCATGCCGTTCTTCATGGCGATCGGCGCGCTGACGTACGTCACCCTGGCCAGCGCATCCGATCCGGAGTCCGGATACGCAGGAATGGGGTGGCCGCCCGCACTGGCAATCATCGCCGCAGTGCTCGCCTCGGGTGCCGCTGGTCTCCTCTTCTCACCGATCGCCGCGCGCCTGAAGGGCATCTACCTCGCGATGGCGAGTTTCGGCCTGGTGATCCTCGCCGAGCACATCTTCAACAACGCCGTCCCGCTCAGCGGCGGCTACCAGGGGCGCCGCACGCCGGACTTCGAACTCTTCGGCATCGTCTTCGGTCGTTCTGCCGACCCTGTGATGGTGTTGGGGGTCCCCTTCGGACGTCAGGAATGGCTGTGGTACCTGGGGGTCGCCTGCGTCGCCGCCGTGGTCGCCTTCTCGCTCAACGTCATGCGGTCTCGTCCTGGCCGAGCACTGAAGCTCATCGCCGCTGGTGAACTGTCGGCGTCTGCTGGAGGAGTCCACGTGACGGCATACCGTGCGCGACTGTTCTGCCTCTCCTCGATGTACGCAGGTCTGAGCGGAGTGCTCTTCGCTCTCTCGATCGGCAGCATCGCCCCGTCGTCCTTCAACGTCGAGCTCGCACTGCGCACCCTGGCCATCATCGTGATCGGCGGCATGGGATCGATCGGCGGCGCGGTGGCGGGCACGGCGTTCGTGGTGTGTCTGCCTGTGCTGCTGCAGCCGGCGTTGGCGGGAATGACCTTCCTCGAATCGGCGGACGTCAGCACAGCGCAGCTCTCGAGGTACGTCTACGGCGCGGCGATCATCGCCGTCCTCCTCTTCTGGCCGCGAGGTTTCGCGGGCGTGTGGGGATCACTCACGGCGGTGCTCCGACGTCGGCGCACCGACCACCTGGCCCGACAAGAAAGTGAATGACATGCACACATCACAGCCCCTCATCCGCACCCTGGCGATCACAGGCATCGCCCTTCTCGCCCTGACCGCATGCAGCGCCAAAGGCGCGACGGCCACCACGAGCAGCGAGCCTGACGCCGTGAAGACCGGCGCTGGCATCGTCGGCGACACGATCAGCCTCGGTGTCGTCTCGGACTACAGCGGGCCGTTCTCACCATTGGCGACGGCTGCGCTCGACGGCATCCAGACCTTCTGGGATCAGCAGAACGGTGACGGCGGAGTCTGCGGCACTTACCAGGTCGAGCTGGTCGTTCGCGATCACGCGTCCAACGCCCAGCAGTCCGCTGCGATGTATCAGGAGATCGGGCAGGATGTGCTCGCGTACCAGGACTATTCCGGAGCGGCGCAGATCGGTGCGATCCTCCCCGACCTCGAAGCCGACGGGCGCCTCATGCTCGCCAACTCTGCGACCAAACAGCTCATCGACAGTCCGCTCATCCTGATCCCGGCGGCCTTCATCGGGACGGACGCCCAGATCAGCCTGTCGTGGCTGCTGGACAGCGGCACCCTCCAGAAGGGCGACACGTTCGCCACGATCCATCAGGAGACCGACTTCGGCGAGCAGGCGAACGAGGGAGCCGACGAATTCGCGGACGAGCACGGATTGACTGCGTTGTCGTACCAGATCAAGCCGACCGACACCGACATGACGGCGGCCGTCACGGATGCGATTGCGAACGGTGCGCAAGTCATCGTGGCCGGCGTCGCACCGGGCCAAACCGCATCGATCGCGACCGTGCTGCAGAGCGCGGGTTCGGACATTCCCATCGCCGGGGTCTATTCGAGCTTCGTGCCGGCGCTGCTGGACACGCCCGCGGCCGGCTACCTGACCGAGCACATGACTCTCAGCTCGTACATCGCGACGTTCGAGGCCGGCCCGGGCGCCGAGCTTTATGCGACACTGAGCGCCGAAGAGGAGGCGCCGGTGACGGCGAACGCGGTTCAGGGTTACCTCAGCGCAACGCTCATGAGCAGCATCCTCGAAGCAGCCTGCGCCGCCGGAGACCTGACGCCTGAAGGGGTGGCAGCTCAGCGTTTCGAGCTCGGTCCCACTGACTTCGATGGCCACAAGGTCACCTTCGACTACAGCAACGTGGGCGAGTCTCCGACCAACGAGGCCTTCATCGTCCACCCGGACGCCGCTGTGGACGGCGGCCTGTCCACGATCTCGGACGGACCGTTCACGCTCTCGAAGTGAACACCGAGGGGGCGGCGGCAGCGTCGTCGCCTCCTCGGCTTCGCCGACGGACCAGTTGGGCGACCACGGAGGAGGCACATGGAACTTCGTGAACTCGACTGGTTCATCGCCCTCGCCGAGACGGAACACGTGACCGTCGCGGCCGCACGGCTGCACATCAGTCAGCCCACTCTCTCCCGCGCGCTGGCTCGAATCGAGCGGACGATGGGCGTCCGACTCTTCGACCGCCACCAGAATCGCCTCCGGCTGAACAAGTACGGCGAGATCTTCCTGGCCCACGTCGTCCGCGCGATGAACGAGATCGCCCAGGCTGAGGAGCGCATCGGCACGCTCGTCGATCCCGACCGGGGCGTCATCTCGCTGGGGTTCCTTCACTCGTTCGGCAGCTGGCTCGTTCCGGACCTTCTCACCCGATACCGCAGCCTCGCCCCCTCGACGTCCTTTGAGCTGCACGGTGCCGCCGCAGATTCGGTCGTCGACGATGTGCGCAGCGGTCGGCTCGACATCGGCTTCGTCGCGCCTCGACCGGCGGCAGACGATCTGGTCTGGATTCCGCTTGGACGCGAAGACCTGTGTGTAGCGCTGCCGCCCGGGCACCGGTTCACCGGTCGCGAGAGCATCTCCGTCCTCGAGTTGGGTGCGGAGCCACTCGTTGCCCTTCGCCCCGGCTATGGTGTGCGGCAGGTCGCCGACCGTATCTTCCGGGATGCCGGAATCCTCCCGAGAGTTGAGGTTGAGGTCACCGAGCTGTCGACCCTCCGCGCACTGGTGAGCGCGGGGATGGGGCTCGGCCTACTCCCCGCGTCACGCGGAGGCGAACAGACGCTCGCCACCGTGCGCATAGCCGACGCCGCCGCCTTCCGCGACTATGGGGCGATCGCCCGGCCGTTCGGTCCCAGCGGTCAAGCCGGCCTGCGCTTCCTTCACTTCTTGACGGATCTCGCGACGGGTCCTGTAGAGCGGCCCTGAGGAGGCATGGCGGCTCCGCGGGAGCCGCACGCCGGTTCGGCTCGATGCGTCACGACCTCATCGGCGACATCGGGCAGTGACAGGCAGAAGGCCCTCAATGCACGCGCATTGAGGGCCCATTTCTGTGCACGTCTGTGGCAGACGCCGAATTCACACCCTGTCTTTCAGCTGCCGTCGGGCACGCAGGACGGGGACGGATGCCGCGGCGGCGGCGCCGAGGATGGCTCCAGGCCCAGCGAACACGAACACTGAGGAGCCGGTGGGCGCGTACCACGCCGCGTCCAGGATGGCATCCAGCGACCAGGCGCCCGGACCAGTCAGCGCGACGACGGCACCCGTGCCTGCCAGCACGAGCGGATACTCGCCTCCGCCGACCGAATTCCACAGCCGTCCCTTGAACTGCGTCAGGGACAGTCCCGCCACGAGCATAACGACGATTGTCACTGCCGCGGCCAGCGGGGAGAGCAGACCCGAGATCAGCAGGAAGGCGGCGGTGAGCTCCGCACTACCGGCGAGCAACACCATCAGCGCCGCCGGGCGGTGGCCCAGGTCGGCGAACATCTCTGAGGACTTGGCGCGTCCGGGACCCCCGAACCAGCCGCAGAGCTTCTGCGTCGCGTGTACAAACAGGACCGCCGCCAGCAGCGCCCTCAGCACCAGGAGTCCGGCATCCATGTGACCTCCGAAGTTGCCGAGCGAGCGTCGTTGGCGACGGTCGTCGAAGCGAAATCAACCGAGCGGACCCCAGAAGGTCTCTCCACCGTACGTGTCGGACTGAGACTCGATATTCTCCGGCCAGACGCCGGGCTCGACCCGCCGCCGCTGGTCTACCGGTCGGGTGCGGCCGTCCCAGCCCACCTGCTCCATGTAGTAGTAGAGCTGGATGACGTTGCCGTCAGGGGAGACGACATGCAGCGCGTAATCGATCCCCGTGTACAGCTCCTGAGGCAGATCGATGAAGGAGAACCCCTTCTCCTCGAGGAAGGCCTTGGCCGCCCGCAGCTGCGCGTATGAGCCGACCTGAACCCCGAACGAGAGGAGGGTGCTGTCTTCACGGACGCCCAGCTTGCTGCGAAGCTCGAGCGGGAGCAGGGTCAGACTGTGGTGCTCGGTGTTCGCGCGCAGGAAGATCACCCGGTGACCGAGGACCTCGACCTCCTCGCTGATCGTCAGGCCGAGTCGACGCGTGTAAAACTCTTCAGCAGCCGGGAAGTCCTCGACGAACAGGCTCGCCGGTCCGATCCGCACGGGCTTGAAGGGTCTCGCGAGCAGTACTCCGCCGACGTCGTAGCTCTTGGGCAGGTCGTCCTCCCAGCGGTAGCCGGACGTGATGTCGACGCCGTCCGCCACCGCATCGGCGATCTCCGTGACCTCGGCCTTGTAGGGGAGGTCGGGGTGGCCCTGCGCCCACGGCCACATTGCCTCCGGCTTGCTGAGCCCGTCCCAGCCGACCTGCTCGATCCCGTACTCGAGCTCGTTGCAGTGGCCGGTCGGATCCGGGAAGTAGGTGTGCCAGTTCGACCCGGGGTCACGCCCGTATCGATCGATCTTCTGACCGAGGCTATCGAGCCACTTGCGTGCCTCGACGACTTCGCGCAGGCTGCCCGCCTGCCACGTGATCTGGTTGATCGTGATGTCTTCCCGTGGGGGCTTCTCCGCATGATCGGCCCACGGGCGCGGCATGATGACGAAGGTGTGGTGATCGCTGTTGTGACGGGTGAAGTAGATGTTGGTGTCCGGCACCCCGTCCAGCCACGGGCCCGGGTCGTGCTTCGCCGTGTCGAGCGTGTCCGACACCACGAACCCGAGGACATCGCGGTAGAACTTCACAGCTTCGCCGGTGTCGTCCACGCTGATCCCGAAGTGATTCATCCGGCGGATCTTGAATGGGCGATCGTAGACCACGCCCCCCACGTCGTACTTTGCGTCTGCGATTGTCATGCTCGTTGTCCTCACTCCTTCGTTGGTGCGATTTCGTTGCGCAGGTGGCCGATGGGCGCAGAAGAGATCTCCACGACATCGCCCGGGCCCACGAACAGCTCTGCGGGAAAGCTGCCGTCTGCGTTTTGGCGACTCGAATCCACCGCGGTCCCACGAGGGGTGCCGCTGGCGATCAGGTCGCCGGGCCAAATGGTCTGATCGGTCGAGAGATACGAGATGAGCGAAGAGAAGTCGTGCACCATCGAGCTGGTGTTGCCGCTCTGGCGGACCTCGCCGTTGACGCGGCTTTCGAGTGGAATGTTCTGAGGGTCATCGATCTCATCCACGACGATCCATGGACCTAGCGTTGCGGCGCCGTCGAAGTTCTTCCAGTAGAGGAAATTGGGTCCCAGCTGGACGTTGTCGCGGATCGACCAGTCGTTCAGCAGCGTGTAGCCGTAAATGTACGATGTCGCCTCTTCGACCGGGATGTTCTTGCCGCGCCGCCCGATCACGACGGCCACCTCGGCCTCGTAGTCCAGACGCTCGGTGCGGCTCGGGTAGTACAGCAGATCTCCGTCGGCGGATGCGGAGCGATGGTCCTTGGCGAAGTACTTCGGCCCTCCTGCCAGGAGTCTCGCCAAGGTCGCCTGCGAATCCTCCGCGCTCGCGTTCGCTGCCGCGGCCTGCATGTGGTCGGCGAAGTTGGCCAGTGCCGCGAAGATGCGGGAAGCACCCTCTATCGGGGCATGCAACGTGATGTCGGAGAGGGCGAATCGGAGCGGTCCGCCGTCGATGGCCTCGGCGTTCGGTCCCAGATCGGCGAGGTGGACGACCGCCGTCTGCGCACCGTCCAGTGCTGCGCGGCCCTCCGCGATGAATGCGTTGAGGTCTGCGGGTACGGCGGCATCCGCTTGTGCCTGCGGGCGGGTGTGGCTGGTCGTGTCGGCGAGCAGCCTGGCGTACGCGGCGTTGATGTCCACGACCGAGTCGTCCACCACGAGGCCGACTCTGCGTGCCGGGCCGAACACTGCGATCTTCATGAATCTCCTGGGTTGTGGTCCTGAGGGTCGACGCCGACCTTTTCGAGCAGGCGTCCGCCGCTGGGTGTGAGGCTGTAGATGGAGAGCCGCTGGATCCTGCCGGAGCGGATGGTGAAGAAGTCTCCGAGCCTCACCGCCGCACCGTCGACTTCCAGGTCGATCTCGACGGCCACGGTGTCACCATCGATGACAAGCGGACCGGGCGACGGTGTCATCCTCGCCCCGGCGAGGCCCTGTTCGTACATGCGGCGGATGGCGTCGTTACCGCTCAGTGTGCCCGCGGCGTTGTGGAGTGTCGCGTCGTCGGTGAACAGGTCGGCGACCGCGGTGGCGTCACCGGCCATCACGCCGGCGAAGTAGGCCGCGACGACCTGGGCGGAAGTGGTCATGTGGGATCCTCGTCAGTTCTCGAGCTGGGCAGCGGAGGCGTAGATGGACTTGTACTGGAGGTACCCGTCGAGTCCGATCGGTCCGCCGAGCTCTCGGCCCAGTCCGGACTGCTTGTAACCGCCGTAGGGCGCGCCGATGTCGAGGAGGTAGTAGTTCAGGCCCACCGTGCCCGAACGGATGCGACGCGCGAGGCGCAGCGCACGTTCCTCGTCCACGCTCCACACCACGGCGGCTAGGCCGTAGTCGGTGTCATTGGCGACCCGCACCGCCTCGTCCTCGTCGTCGAACGGCATGACGGCGATGACCGGACCGAAGACCTCCTCTCGGGCCAGCCGGTCGTTGTTGTCGACGTCGGCGAAGACCGTCGGCTCGACGAAGTAGCCCTTCTGCAGACCGTGCGGCCGACCTCCTCCGGCAATCAAGCGTGCACGGGAGTTCTTCGCCCCTTCGATGTAGCCCAGGACGCGTTCCAGCTGCGCAGCGGAGGCCATCGGCCCCAGAGTCACCGATGGGTCGAGCGGGTCTCCGATCGTGAAGTGAGTCTTGGCGTAGTCGGCGAGCGCATCCAGCACCTCGTCGTACCGCGAGCGCGCCACGAGTAGGCGGGACTGCGTCGTGCAGGTCTGGCTGTTGTTCAGGAAGGACGCACCGTCGAGTCCCTCCAGCAGCGTGCCCAGATCGCCATCCTCGAGGAAGATTCCGGGCGACTTGCCGCCGAGCTCAAGAGTCACCGGGCGGATGAGGCGACCCGCTTCCGCGCCGATCTGGCGACCCGCGGCCGTGGAGCCGGTGAAGGCGATCTTGTCGACCAAGGGGTGCGCCACGAGGGCAGCTCCGGCGTCGCGATCACCGACGACGACGTTGATGATTCCATCCGGGATCCCGGCCTCCAGAGCCGCCTCAGCGAAGACGTACGCATCGAGCGAGGTCTCGGGCGAGGGCTTGAGGACGACCGTGTTGCCTGCCGCCAGAGCAGGCGCGATCTTGAATGCCGCCAGCGCCTGGGGGAAATTCCAGGGCACGATGGCAGCGACGACGCCGAGCGGCTCACGGCGCACGATCGTGGAGCCCACCATGCTCGCCTGAGCGCTCTCCAGGGTGACGCCCTCGATGACGTCCGCGTAAATGCGCATCATCACGGCCGGCAATCCACCGTTGACCTGCTGGGAGAACTGGATCGGCATCCCGTTCTCGCGCGTGACGAGCGTCGATGTGTCGCCGGCACGCGCCTCGAGCGCGTCGGCGAATCTGCGAAGAGCCCCAGCCCGGTCGCCGGCAGAGGACCGGCCCCAAGGACCGTCGTCGAAGGCCCGGCGCGCAGCGCGAACCGCCGCGTCGATGTCGCTCTCCGACCCGAGAGCGGCCACGCCGATCACGTCGCCGGTGGCGGCCTCGGTCTGCTCGCGCAGCACGCCGCCCCGCGGCTGTACCCACTTGCCGTCGATGAAGAAGCGCGTGCGCTCGATGCCACTGAGCCGCTCAACAGTGAGGGACATGACTACTCCTTTGTGTGTCCGCGAAGACGTCCGACTGGCGCCGAAGTCGACGGCCATGCACTGATCGAATCGCGTGATTCTTCAGTCATTGCCAGCATGCGCAGTAACGGCGAGCGTGACAAGCACACGATCTTCCCTGTTCTCATGCATGGGGCGCATGATCAGCGCGACGTTCTCGCCCGGCCCGCGGCGGGGTCCCGGGTTAGCGTTGGGGCATGACATCGCGCACCATCAGTCTCCAGTGCCCCTGCGGCGAGCTTCTCGACGGCGTCGACGAGGATGCCCTCGTCGAGGCCGTTCAGCAGCATCTGCGTTCAGCGCACCCGCACTTGGAGTACACCCGCGAGCAGATCCTGGTGCTGGCCTATTGAGGTCTCGAGAACTCAGGCCTCCAGGCCATCGTGACTGATGACATACAGGTCGGGAGTGTGCGTTGAGTCGTCTGCGATGAAGGAGAGGAATCGACGTGCCGCCCGACCGCTGGGGCCGTACTTGCGTGCCACCGCGCCGTACTCGCGGAACGCCGCGGGGTGATCGAGCGCGGTTGTCGGCGGCACGGGCTCGAGCTCCGGCGGCGGCTCGGGCACGATCGCAATGCCCATTCCAGCTAAGACGAGTGCACGCAGCGTCGACAGCTCGGTGGTCTCGAGCACGATGCGGGGGTTGAGTCCCGCTTCACGGAACAGACTGTCGGTCACCTGCCGAAGTCCGTATCCGAGCCGGAGGCAGATCATCGGCTCGCCGACGAGGTCGGAGAGGGTGACCGACTGCTGTTCGCGGAATCGGTGGCCAGGCGGAGATCCGACGCGCAGGGTCTGGGAGCCGAGCGGCACCCACGCCAGATCATCGGCCGCGGGGCGTGGGGCGACGACCCCAACGTCGAGGCGGCCTTTGCGCACGTCCTCCACGATCGCGTCCGCGGCGCCGCCGAACAGCTCGAAGGACGTTCCGGGGACGCTGTCGTGGTAGCGGGTGACCATCCGGGGAACGAGCCAGTCCCCGAAGGACTGAACGAAACCGAGGGTCACCACCCCCCGTTCGGGATCGACCAGAGTCGTGATCCGTTCCTCCGCCTGGGTGATCTCATCCATCGCGCGCAGCGCATGCGTGCGGAATATCTCGCCGTACTTGTTCAGGCTCAGTCGATTCTGCCTTCGGTCGAACAGACGGACACCGAGCGTCCGCTCCAGGCGGGCCAGGGCGCGCGACAGAGTCGGCTGACTGACATGCAGCTGGGCGGCTGCGATGGTGACGTGCTCGGTCTCCGCCAGAACAACGAACCATTGCAGCTCACGCAGTTCCATTCCCCGGATGATACTCGTCGGGACGACCGGCGGCGCGCGTGGCTTACGGCGGGGTGCCCCCGGCACGTTCGAGGATCGACAGCGCCCTCGCGAGCACCGGAGCGTCGATCATGTGCCCATCCAACCGTGTCGCCGATCCCGCGCCAGACGCGTGAGCGACTCGCTCGGCCCACTCGACCTGCTCTCGGGTGGGGGCGAACGCGGCGTGCGTGTGGTCGACCTGCTTCGGATGAATCAGAAGCTTGGCGGTCATCCCCAGCGCGCGCCCGTCAGCGAGATCGGTCCGCAGGTCGTCCCCGTCGTCCAGAGCCGTGGTGACGCCATCGACGGGACCAGCCAGACCATGGGCACGAGATGCCACGACGAGCGCCGAGCGTGCGTGTGCCATGGCGGGTGACGTCGGCTCGATATCCAGATCGACCGCGTAATCCAGATGCCCGAACGCCAGTCGGATCACACCCGCCGATCGCGCCAGATCCGCGGCCGCCAGGACACCGGCCGCCGACTCCACGAGAGCGACGGTCGGCGCCCCCGTCTGCTCCCACACCGACGTGACCTGCCCCGACGACTCGGCCTTGGGCACGACGACGGCGAGCAGGCCCGGCAAGCCGCGAAGTGCGGCAATATCCGCGGAGAACCATTTGGTGTCCACGGCGTTGATGCGCACCGCCGCTCGCCCCCCGCCCTTCAGCCAGGCGCCGACTGCCTCGCGAGCCGGCGTCTTCCGTTCCGTGGCGACGGCGTCTTCCAGGTCGAGGACGACCAGGTCCGCTCCGCATGCCGCCGCCTTGTCGAAGCGATCGGCGCGGTCGCCGGGCACGAACAGAAAAGACCGGGCTGAACGCACCAGTTCGCGGGCAGAGCCCGCCGGAGCAGCCGGGTTCTGTTCAGCGAACACGTGCGACATCGGCGCGGACGCCGAACTCCGCCAGGACGGCCTCAGTATGTTCCCCGACTTCCGGAATCGGGCCGGCTACCGGCGAACTGCCGACGAAGGTCGCAGGAGGAACCAGAGCACGCAGCGTCCCGACGGGCGAGTCGTAATCGATCCACCTTCTCCGTGCTGCCAATTGCGGGTGCGCGGCCAGCCCGTCGATGTCGCGCAAGAGTGCGTTGGCGATGCCCGCCGCCTCGAGCAGGTCGGCGACCCTCTCGGCCGTGCTCGTGGCGAAGGACCGCTCGATCTCGACCTGCAGCTGCGCGCTATGCTCCACCCGCAACGAGTTGCGGACGAAGCGCGGGTCCTCGGCGACCTGCGGATCTCCGAGGATCCTGTCGCAGAAGGTCGCCCATTCGCGCTCGTTCTGGATGCCGAGGAACACCTGCTTGCCGTCGCCACACAGGAACGGGCCGTACGGCGCGATCGCGGCGTGCCGCGCACCGGTGCGAGCCGGCGGGGTTCCGCCGTACATGGCGAAGTTGAGCGGAAATCCCATCCACTCCGCGAGCGCTTCAAGCATGGAGATCTCGATCGTCACTCCTTCGGCGGTCCGCTCGCGCTGAATGAGTGCGGTGAGGATGCCGCTGTACGCATACATGCCTGACGCGATATCGGCGATCGAGATGCCGACCTTTGACGGCTCCTCTTCCGTGCCGGTGATGGAGACGAGCCCTGCCTCGCACTGGACGAGAAGGTCATACGCCTTCTTGGCCGAGTACGGCCCCCCGGGACCGTATCCCGAGATCGAGACATGGATGAGCCGCGGATTCTCCGCCCGGAGGCTGTCGGCATCCAACCCGAGCCGAGCAGCGGCCCCGGGGGCGAGATTCTGCACGAACACGTCCGCCTGTCGGGCCAGCTGAAGGACGGCATCCCGTCCGTACTCGCTCTTCAAATCGAGCGCAACCGACTGCTTGGACCGGTTGAGCCAGACGAAGTGGCTGGCGAGCCCGCGAACTGTCTCGTCATAGCCTCGCGCGAAGTCGCCGACCTCGGGGCGCTCGATCTTGATGACCCGGGCACCCAGGTCGGCGAGCTGACGCGTCGCGAAGGGAGCCGCGACCGCCTGCTCGAGGGAAAGGACGACGAGGCCGTCCAGAGGGTTGGTCATGCGGGACCCTTTCGTCGGTCTTCGTTGGCGGAGTCGGCGGATCGCCTGCTCAGCCGGCGGCGAGCAGAGAGGGCGTCTCGAGCGTCTTGGTGAAGTAGAGGCGCTCGGCCGCGAACTCAGGGTCATGCGACATCCGCCGGAATGGCTCGAGCTGCTGATCGAGCAGCTCCTGATCGGACGAGTGAAAAAGAAGCTGCTTGTTCGCAGCGGCCCGGGGACTGGCCTTCTCGACGAACGCCTGCCGACGCGCGTCTGCGTACACATCCAGAATGGCGTCGTCGGCGCGTCCGCGCAGGACCAGTCCCAGGCTCTCGTTGAGCAGGTAGGCGTCGAACAGCCCCATCGTCAGGCCGAGGCCTCCGGTCGGGTTGGTCGCGTGAGCGGCGTCGCCGGCCAGCAGAACACGTCCGGCTCGATATGCCGTCGCACTACGCTGGTGCATGCTGTACGGCGACAGCGCGACCAGCTCAGTGCGCTCCGCGACGTCCTCCCCGAAGACGGCGCGTAGGAAATGCGGGTACCGCTCGGCCGCGGTCTCGGCGGGCAGGGCGCTGTCCTCCATGTAGGTGTAGCGCCACAGCCCGTGGTCTCCGGAGTCGTCGATCTTGGCGATGATGGCCCCATAGGTGTCGTCCACGTAGAAGGTCGACTGCGCCCAGCCTTCGCGCTCGTCGGGAAAGCGCACATTCGTGGCCACGAAACGCTCAGGCCAGGTCATCCCCTCGAATGCCAGCCCTAGCTCGGTTCGCACGCGCGATCGGGCACCATCGGCGCCGACCAACCACTCCGCCCGGAGCACGGCCTCTTCGTCCGCCGTGCGGACGCGCACCTCGACGCCGGCTTCGTGCTGAGCGACCGCGTTGACCTCGGTGCTCCACAGCACGCGCACGTTCGCGTAGGTCAGCAACCGCGTGAGGACCACCTGTGCAAGGGCTCCCTGCCCGAGATGAAGGTTGTACGGGCGCTCGACCTTGCCCTCGAGAGCTTGTAGGCCGTAGCCGATGACCTCCCCCGTACGCCTGACCCGGTACGCGTAGTCCTGCTTGAGGAATCCGACCGAGGTGGCATCGTCGAGCACGTCGAGCCGGGCCAGGCCGTCCAGCGTCGCCCAGTGATAGACGATCGCGCGGGGGGAGTCTTGGAGTCCGGGCTGTTTCTCGATCACGGTGACGCTGATGCCCTGCTGGGCGAGCCCGAGCGCGCACAGCAGTCCGGTCGGGCCGGCTCCGACGACGATCACCTGCTGGTCTTCGGACACGCTCGCTCCATCTTCGGATTCGGGGAAGGCGCCCGGTCGGCAGCCTTCTCCCACCTTCGTCCTGATTGAGCCATATCTCCAATGCTCGTGATTGGCACCTCCCATACACTGAGCGCATGGACTTGCGCACAATCAGATACTTTCTCGCGGTCGCCGATGCGGGATCCATCACCGACGCCGCGAAGTCGCTGCACCTCTCCCAGCCACCGTTGAGCACGGCCATCATGAAGCTCGAGTCCGAGCTGGGTGTATCGCTCTTCGAGCGACTGCCGCGCGGAGTCTCCCTCACGCCGGCAGGTGAATACCTCCAGATCACTGGACGCCGGCTGATCGCCGAAGAGCAGCGCCTCTCGGCAGCGCTGCGCGCGATGGGCCAGGGACTCGAGGGCGATCTTCGCGTGGGGGCCGAGCCGATGGGCCTGTGGCGCATCGTGAGCTCCCAGATCGCAACGTTCCTTCACGCGTTTCCCAAGGTGTCCATCGAGATCGTCGACGCCTCGCCACGCATGCAGCTCGAGAGCCTGGCGAACGGATACCTCGACCTCGCAATCATCCCCGTGCTTCCCCAGGAGCCGCTCCCGCCGATCGCCGACGTCCACTTCACCGTTGAGATCATCGCCACGCTGCCGCTCACGGTCATCGCCCCGCGGACGTCCGAGATGATCGCCGGCGAGCCCGTCTCGCTCGCCCACCTCCGGAAGTACACGTGGGTGCTTCCGGGTCGGCTTCCGGGCGCGCGCAGCCTCTCCCGCATCATCGACGATCGCTTCGCCGACCTGGGCGGGATCCCCGGGAAGATCATCCCTGTGCCGACGGTTCAGACCGCGGCCAACCTCGTCGCGGCCGGACTGGGCGTATCGGTCCTGAGCGACGAGATGGTCGATTCCTTTCCCGGTGTCGTCCGCGTCGCCGTGGACGGTGGCTGGCCGGACTTGCCGCTCGCGATCGTCCGGCGCCGCGACGGGATCGTCACTCCAATCGCCGACCGGTTCGCGCGGCTGTTCCGCCCGGGCGACAGTGCCGAGGATAGACCTCAGCCGACCGGTGAGCCCGCCCCGGCGAACACGATCTGAGCGGCATCCGCCCACGAAAGGTCACGACGCAGTTTCGCG
This sequence comes from Microbacterium sp. LMI12-1-1.1, assembly GCF_040676455.1. Taxonomy (NCBI): domain Bacteria; kingdom Bacillati; phylum Actinomycetota; class Actinomycetes; order Micrococcales; family Microbacteriaceae; genus Microbacterium; species Microbacterium sp. LMI12-1-1.1. The sequence goes on from NZ_JBEGIA010000017.1 coordinate 28,189, forward strand.
CGGAGTGCGACGAACTGCGAGCGGCGATCGAAGGCGAAGACTCCGGTGACCGTGTCACAGGAGCGATACAGATAAATCGTGCCGTCCGGGGTGACCTGCTCGACGATCTCCTCATCCCCGCGGATGAAGCCGGCGAACTGCATGCGCACCCCGTGCTGGTCGGACCAGAAGTACGGCACATTGACAAAGGGCTCGCGACTCTCGCCCCGCAGCAGCCGTGCGGCGTTCAATCCTGCCGCCCGCCCCTGCTCGGCGGCGTTCGTCCAATGCTCCACCCGCATCGCGGCCCCGAAGCGTGCATTGGGCCAGCGGACGATGTCTCCGGCGACGAACACGTCCTCACCGGCGCGCAGGGTCGCGTCCGCGACGATGCCATTGTCGTAGGTGAGCTCGGCGCTACTCAGCCAGGCGAGGGACGGCCGGACGCCGACTCCCACCATGATCACGTCGGCCGCGACGCGGCGTCCGTCGTCGAGCACCAGGACTCGCCCCCCTTCGTCCTCTGCGATCTCGACCACATTCACGCCAAGAAGGAGGTTCACGCCTGCGTCGCGGTGCAGTCGAGTGTAGGCGTCTGCGATCGGAGCGCCCATCCTGATCAGCGGCTGGGGCGCACGGTCGATCAGCGACACCGTCCGTCCTGCCTTCGCCAGCGTCGAGGCGAGTTCTCCGCCGATGAAGCCCGCACCGACGATGGCCACCGATCTGCTCGGATCGGCCGCGGCACGGCGCAATGCCACGGCGTCTTCAAACCGTCGCAGTGTGTGGGTGTTCGTCGCCCCGGCGAACAGCGGCGGAACGACCGCCTCGCACCCTGTCGCGATCACCAGCGCCTTGTACGAAAGTCGTTGTCCGTCGGCGAGGACGACGGCCCGCGCCGAGGTGTCCAGCGACGTCACCTCGGCGCCCAGCCGGAAATCCACGCCGAGCTGTTTCAGATCGTCGGCGAGGGGATAGACGAGGTTTCCGACATCCATGACCTCGTCGAGGGCGATCTTGGACAGCGGTGGAAGCTCGTACGGAAGGTGCACCTCTTTGCCGACGACGACGACCCGCAGTTCCGGAGCGTGACGCGTCACCGCCTCCGCCGCCCGCAGACCGGCCGTTGAGGCACCGACGATCAGCACGTCAGCGGCGGGCGATGACGACATCACGAGTCCGTCACCGTGCAGACCGCCGCCACGGTGCCGTCCGCGCCTCGAGCCTCGACACCACGTTCGAGACCGTCCGGCCCTGGCACGATCGTGAAGGTCTGGGAGGTGGTGAGCGGAGAGACGAGGCGATAGCCGAAAGTGCGGCCAGTCAGATCGAACCCCTGCCGCCGATAGTGCTCGCCGGCCATGAGCGCCAGGAGCGGTCCGTGGATCACGAGCCCGTCGTATCCCTCCCTGTTGCACCACGCGGCGTCGTAGTGGATGCGATGCGCGTTGTAGGTGAGGGCTGAGAAGCGGAACAGCAGTCGTTCGTCCACATCCAGGCTCAGCGTCGGTCCTGCGGGAGCGCGCGCGGCAGGCGGCGGAGTGGGCAGGGTCGCCGTTCCCGCGGCGCGATAGACGATGTCCTGCTCCTCCCTGATGACCAGCTCGCCGCCCTGAAAGATCTCGTGGAGGACGGTCGTCAGGGTGAGCGGCCCGGTGCGCCCGTTCTTGTCCACGGACCGGAGTACCGAGATGATCTTCGAGGCCGGCTCTCCGATGCGCAGTCGCCCGAGCGTCGTGACCCGTCCTCCGCCAAACATGCGTCTGCGACCCGCGCCCGGCGGAGCGGGGATGCCGACCACCGGGTGCCCGTCCTCGCCGAGGTCCCGTTCCGCTGCCCGTTCGAGGAGCAGCGTCCAGTGCCACAGCGGGGGGACGGTGTCGCCGGCGGCGTGCGGCACATCGATGTCCAGCATTCCGGCGACCGCCTCGACGGTCTCAGCGGCGATCACCTCCGTGCGCTCGATCGTGGCGTTGTCGTAGAGGCGGGTCATGATGGTTCTCCGTTCTCTGCGCGCAGAGCGCGCAGCAGGCGCGTCAGGTCGGGGGCGTTCTCAAGGTCCTCGACGGCGTCGATGAGGTCGTCCGCCACAGCCGTGGCCTGCGGACCCAGAACGGACCGCACCTTCGCCTCCAGTTCTTCGCGACTGAGCGGCCTGCCCGCAGAGCCGCGGGCGGTGGTCGGGTTGCCGGCGAGCAGCTCGACGGCGCTCCCGTCAGTGAGCTGCACCGTCAACCGCGGTCCGTCCTCGAGTTGGATGGAAGTGTCGAGTCGCATCGAGATCCTGTCGAACGTCTCCCGGATGCCGGGCTCGGCGATCCTCGGGGGATCGAACTGGTCGAGCCCGACCCCGCGGCTGTGGAGGGCCACGCAGATCGCATAGGGAAGACTGAACTGTGCATCGAAGACTGTCTCGATAGGATCTATGGAAAGCATGTTGATCGCCGTCTCGCCCGCAGTGATGATGATGTGATCGACATCCTCGGGCCGGAGGTCGCGACCGCGGATGAAGTCGAGCATCGCGTCGATACTCGAATGGGATCCGCGGCAGCATGCGTACGGCTTGAGATAAGCGCTCGCTACATTGAAGTCGTCCCCGAGCCCCTCGAGGGCTCGCTGGGCCGATCCCGCTCCGCCGGCGTAGGTCGCCAACAATCCGCCCCATTCCGCTTCGAAGATCCGCCGCGGGCCGGTGATCCCCCCACGAGCGAGGAACGCCGCATCCACACCGGTTTCACCCGCCTTCCCAGGATGGATCCGCTTCGTCCAGGCGCCATCCTCGATGAACGCCCAGACCCCGCCCGTGAAAGAACCCGCGATTCCCAGCGCATCGGCGAACCTGTCGGCATCCAGGCCGAGCATCTTGGCCGATGCCGCGGCGGCGCCGATGCTTCCCATCGTGCCGCTGGAGTGCCAACCCCGGTCGGTGTGCGCGGCGAAGCCGCCGAGCGCCTGGAGCGAACGGTAGCCGATGTCGTATCCGGCGATGGTCGCGCAGATCAGCGCCTTCCCGCTAGCTCCCGCCGCCTCCCCCACGGCGATCGCCGCGGGGAGCACCGTCGCCCCGGCATGGCCCGCTCCGCCACCGTCGTCGAAATCACGCGCGTGCGCCGACGTGCCATTGGCCAGCGCCGCGTGGGAGGGAGTCAGGAGTCGGGAGGTGCCCCACACGAGACTGCCCGCGCTCGACGGCTGCATGTCGGTGAGTGCTGTCCGGACGGACTCGGACTCCTGCGTGCCCACCCCGGCGAGTGCGACCGCCAGGGTGTCCAGAATGTTGTGCTTGATCCGCTGGACTTCGACGTCGGGGATCTGATCGAACGTGACGTCGGCCCAGTATGCGGAAAGCCGCTCAGAAAGGGAATCAGGAGCGTGCATCGTCTTACCTCAGCTCTATCATCAGGTTCTTCACGAGCCATCTGCCGGCGACCTGTCCGATCTCGGTGTCTTCCTCGACGATGCGGGATTCGGGGTAGTTCTCGACCAGATGGCGGACGACTTCCTCCATCTCGACCTTCGCGAGTCCCTGCCCGAGGCAGTTATGCGAACCCGTGCTGAAGGTCAGCGGCTGATTGCGCTCGCGGTCCAGGTCGAAGATCGTGGGCTCGTTGAAGCGTTCCGGGTCGCGGTTGGCCGACCAGACCGCGACGTGCACGTCGGATCCTGCGGGGATGGTCGTGCCCTGGACGTCGATGTCCTCCGTCGCGATCTTGCTGAGAACTCCCGTGCGGGGGTAGAGCCGGGTCGCCTCCACGACGGCGGCGGGGATGACGGATGGGTCCTCCCGCAGCCGCTGCCAGACGGCACGGTCGCTCAGCAGCGTCCAGACGACAAGCCCGGTTTGGTGGGCGGTGTTTACCGAACTGGCTTCTAGCATCGAGGTCGCCTCGTCGAACAGTTCCTGCTCGGTCAGCTTTCCCGCATCGGTGAGCCCGATGAGGTAGGACAGCATGTCCTCGCCCAGTCCGTCCGCCCGTTTGCGCGCGATGAGATCGGCGAGGTAGTCGAACAGTTCGTTATACGCATCGAGGATCGAAGGGATCAGCGTCCGGTCTCGGGCCAGCAGCGACAGCGTCCGTTCCGACAGGCTCTGCACTCTTGGGGCGTCCGTGGAGGGGGCGCCGGCCAGGTGACAGTACACCAATGAGGGGATCCGCCGGTCGACCGCCGCGTGGAAGTCCATCGCATGGGAAGCATCGACGTCCTGCATGATCTCAGCCACGATCTGGCGGAGGACGAATCGGGTGTCCTGCACGATGGCGGGGCCCATGAAGCGTGCGAGCGGCGTGCGCAGGCGCAGCTGGGCCGCTCCTTCCCGCATGATGATGCTCCGTGCGCGGAAGTCATGGACCGGGCCATCCGCTATGCCGAAGTCCTCCATCAGCTGCAGGGCCGAGTTCCGAAAGCGGGTGTCGCGAAGAACCGCCGTTGCTGCCTCGAAGCTCAGCACCGCGTAGCCTTCGGGGCCGATCGCAACAGCTGCACCGTCGATCTCCCCGCCGGGATGATCGAAGGCGTCGGGTGCGAAAAGATCGAACACGGGCATGCGGGTGCTCATGATCGAGAAATGGCGCCGAGCGGGCAGCACAGGATGACCTCTTCGAGGTCGTCGCCGCGATCCTCGCTCACCTGCGTGCTCAGCTGCTGCAGCAATCCGTCTTCGCCGATATGGAACACGTCGGGCATGAGCGCAGCGCACGTCCCGTTGGCGTCGCAACGCCCGAAGTCCACTTTCACCTGAATCATCCGAGACTCCTTCGTCCTCGCCGGCGTATCGCCGCGGTGGCGATGGCGCTCGGCCCTTCTTCCACGATGATGGACGACGATGTATTCCGCTAATATGAATTTCAGCGGCTTGCCATACATGCGAGCTATGGCTCAAGGCCGCCGAAGGCCCTTGAACGCCCTAGTTGCTTCAGTCGAACACGACGGTGAGATTGTCGTGCCGCAGCACCCGGTCGTCACAGTGCCACTCAACCGCGCGCGCCAGAACCCGTCTCTCGACGTCAGCACCTCTTCGCTGCAGTTCTTGAGCGGAGTGCCCGTGATCGACTCGCACGACGTCCTGTTCGATGATCGGGCCTTCGTCCAGATCGGCAGTCACGTAGTGCGCTGTCGCACCGATCATCTTCACTCCCCGATCGCGAGCCTTCTGGTAGGGACCGGCGCCGACGAACGCCGGCAGAAATGAGTGGTGGATATTGATGACCGGCGCCCCGACCCGCTCGAGGAAGTTCTCCGAGATGATCTGCATATAGCGCGCGAGCACGACGAGATCGACGTTGCCGCGGAGCAGTTCCAACTGCGCGCGCTCGGCGGCTGTCTTGTCGGAGCTGTCGACGGCGATGTGCACGAACGGTATGCCGAAAGCGCGCACGTCGTCGGCGAGCGTCGAATGATTCGAGATGACCATGACGATGTCGATGGGCAACTCGCCCCGTCGCTGTCGCCAAAGGAGTTCCAGGAGGCAGTGATCCGTCTTCGACACCATGATCGCGACTCGCTTGCGACGCGCGGGGCTCGCCAGCGACCACTCCGCCTCATACGGCTCACCGACCCGGGCCTCGAGGACCGACTCCAACTCCGCACGTCTGGCCGAGAGGTGAGCCAGGTGGAACTCGGTGCGTTGGAAGAATCGGCCCCCGCTCGGGTCGGTGGAGTGCTGATCCAGGGAAACGATGTTCGCGCCGAATTGGGCGAGGACCCCGCTGACGGTGCTGACGATCCCCGGCTGGTCGCTGCATTGCACGATCAGGCGGCCGATCTCACTCGGGTCTGCATCCCCACGAGCGCCGGCGTTCGGATTCTGTTCCACGGCGTCGGTCTTCGCAGCGGCCATGATGTTCGTCTCCTGTACGTTTCGTTGGCGAGGGTCGGTGGAAGGCCGCGCGAAGCAGCCTGAACCTCAGGCGACGGCGGCCACGCCCGACGGCACGGAGTTCAGGTCGTAGTCCTTATTGGTCGGGAGGTCGAGGTACGGGAATCGTTCGACGGTCGCTCGCACCTCTTTGATGCGTGCACCGTGATCCCCCCAATGGACGATGACCTCATCGCCGATCTGGCGATCGGCGTCGACGACGGCATGAGAGATCATCTCCCGGTAGTAGTAGGAGTAGACGGCGAGGGAGGAGGTGCCCACCTCGACGCCGTCCTGCGTCACAAGGTCGGCGTGTCCGCCGGCAGGCGACGGCGGAGTCGTCGGGAATTCGAAGTGCTTGTACTCCTCGCCCGGTTCGAATTGCGACGCGATGACATCGAGGACATCCTCCTTGTTCCATCGGAGAGTCACTGTCTTGCGCCGAGGCGCGGCGGCCTCGGCTTCCAGAGCCGCACGCCCGATGAAATCGTGGTCGAACTTGGCGAGCCAGCCCCAGTTCACTTCGAACGGCGTCCGCATCCGAGCTCGAATGTCCGCCGGTCCGGCGCTTCCCGGTAGCCCGACGCTCGGGTTGTTCGCTGCGGGCGCGTTGGCCGCCGGCGCACTCAGGCCGAAGGCGGGGTGGGTGGCGAACTGAGGATCGCCATACGCCGACGGCAGGAAGGTGCAGCCCTGCTGGGCAAAGCCACCCTCGGTGTGATTCACGACATACGTGCGCCAGCCCAGACGCACGATGCCGAAATCAGCGCCGGCTCGATAGACGGCATCGAACACCTCCGGACCATGCTCGATGGGCCCCCGCAGCTCGTACGCGAGCGTGCCAGCCATACCGATGCGTGACACCTCTATCTCCACGTCCGCGGGGATGCCGGGAATGCGGAGTGGCCGGAAGCCGAGGAACGTCACATCTCGCAGTTCCTCGCCGATCAGCCGCTCGAGCACCTGAAGAGAGGCGGGACCCGCGACCTGGTACAAGAAGATCTGACGGAAGGTCACCGTGACGTCGGCGCCGAGGGTCTCGGCGAGGTAGGGCAGCCAGGGGATGGAGCCGAACTGCCGGAAGGAGTCTTCACTGTCCCGCACCGTAAGCCCGTGGTTGGCGATCAGTCCGTGCTCGTCCAGCGAGACCAGGTGCTTGGACGTGCCGATCGGCCAGTTGTACACGTTGTTGATGCTCACCTTCGACAGGAAGTCCTGAGCATGGGGCCCACTGAAGGTAATCTCAGGCAGTCCGCTCAGGTTGGACGCAATGTACGCGCCGGTCTTCCACGACATGGATTCGCGCTTCCACCCGTCGCCCTCCCAGATGTGAAGGCTGCCGAGAATGTTCCCGTAGGTGGCGACGTCCGGGTAGACGGGCACGTCATAAACGCTCAGGCCCGCCGGTGTCGATTCGTTATCAGTCATCGGACTTCTCGCTTTCTCTTGTGGATCGCAGCCGGCATCATTGCGCGGTCGCGCCGATCAGGTCGTAGGGAACAGCTCGCACGCGCTCCATCACGGAGCGCAGAGACTCCGGTGCCCGTCCGGTCAATTGATTGACGTGGTGCGTGAGGATCGCTTGATAGTCCTCGGCCTGGGAGACGTCGGCGCTGACAAGCTCGTCGCTCGCCCACATGTGTCCGTCCGCGCTGGGAGGCATCGTCGGGTCATAGGTGCGGGGCATCCCAGTCGAATCGAAGAAGGCGAGTCGCTCTTCCTGCGAGACGGGGGCGTAGGTGATCGGCACACCGTAGACCTCGGAGCCGATCTGGGCGATCTGGGCGACGGTCAAGAGCTCGGGCCCGGTGATGTCATACACCGCGCCTTCATGGCGATTCACATCGCTCAGCACTGCCGCGGCGCTGCGTGCGATGTCTGCCTTGCCCACCGGCGAGAGTGAACCGTCTCCTGTTGCCAGCTCGAGCCGTCCGGTGAGAGCGGCCGGGGCGATCCAGATGTTGCTTACGATCTCGGCGTAGAGATGATTCCGCAGGAAAGTGAACGCAAGTCCTGATTCCCGCAGATCCAGCTCCGTCTGAAGATGATCCTTGGCGGACAGCGCCGGATTGTTCGGCTGCACTCCACCGACCGACGTGTAGACGATGTGTCGGATGCCAGCCGTTTTGGCGGCGGCGATCGCATGCCGATGCTCGGGAATGCGGCGCCCCAGGTTGAGCCCGCTAATCAAGAACAACACGTCCCCACCGGCGAAGGCCGCGTCCAGGGAGTCGGGCTCGGAGTAGTCGCCACGGCGCACAGCGAGACCTTCTGCCTGTCGCTCGGCGAGACGCTGGGGAGTCCGAGTGACCAGGGTGAGGTCGATACCCGCGTGCCCCTGCAGCTGCTTCGTGACCCGACGACCCAGATCCCCTGACGCGCCGCTGATGACGATCTTCGTGCTCGTGCCTGTGCGTGCGGAGCCACTGGGGTGCGACTGCTCGAAGGCGCTACCCTCCTGCGAGCCCGAAGCCGTCTGTGTTCGTTGGCCGTTCATCAGCTCTCTCCTCGCTGGATTGCGAGGGAGCGAGTGTGACGGGCGCTCCCTTGCGCTGGCGGCACATCGCCGCGGTTCCAGTGTCGGGGCCGCTCTCCGATACTGCAAATGCGCGGTTGCAGGGGAACTTATACGCAGGATGTATCGGTCTTTTGGCCCCGGAGGTCGCGTAGTACTCCCGTACCCTGAATTTCGTCGACGAACGAGGGAGAGGGAATGCGGCTACTCGAGGGAACCCGCGTTCTCAGCCTGGAGCAGTACATCGCCGGCCCGTATTGCACGTCGCTGCTCGCTGACGCCGGCGCCGAGGTCATCAAGGTGGAACAGCCCGGGATCGGGGACCCCCGGCGGCACTATGAGCCTCGGACGCCCGATCACGAGCCCGACATCAATGCGGGATACGTCCCCTACAACCGCGGCAAGAAGTCAATCGAGCTCGACGTCCGCTCTCCTGGCGGCCTCGCGGCGTTCGAGGAGCTGCTCGGCACCGCCGACGTGCTCGTGTGCAACCTGCGACCGAACTTCCTGCAGAGCGCTGGTCTGGATCCCGTCCGACTCCGGAACCGATATCCCCGGCTGATCGTGTGCGAGATCACCGGTTTCGGTGCGACGCCGGGCCCGCAACGCGAATGGCCGGCGTTCGATTCCGTCATCCAGGCTTCGGCCGGACTCAGTGGGCTTCTCGGCGACGATCCGAACGGCGCGCCGCTGCTGGCGCCGATGTCGACCATGGACATGCTGGCGGGGCTCTACGCGGCTCTCGGCATACTGATGGCCCTCCAGGGCCGGGAGAGGTCCGGTGAAGGCGTGCACGTGGACACCTCGATGCATGACGTCGGCGCGGCATTCCTGATGCGCCCGCTGACGCTGTTCGAGTTCACAGGCGTTGCCCCGACGCGGGGAAGCGATGCGCACAGCCCGGTGGGCGCATTCCTGGCAGGCGACGGTCGCTGGGTGTCGATCGTGATACCAACTCAGCAGATGTGGGAACGAACCTGCACAGTGATCGGCCGAGACGACCTCTTGTCCGATCCTGAGTTGTTGACCAACGAGGCGCGTGCCGCCGCAATGCGCACGCGCATCATCCCGGCACTAGAAGAGTGGGCCGACTCCATGGATGCGGATGCCGCCGCCCGCGCCCTGCGTGACGCGGGTCAGCCTGCGGGGGTGGTGTCCACGATCGAGCAGGTCCGTCATGATCCGCGACTGGCCTCGCGAGGGCTCTTCGTGGACGTCGGCGAAGGGAAGGAAGAAATTCGCGTCCCTCGGCTGCCGATCCTTTTCGATGGGCAGGGGGCCGACGTCGTCTCAATCGCTGGACTTGGCCATCACACAGAGGAGATCCTCCGAGGCTCGACGCCGCGCAGGTAGGCCGCCGCCGTTCAGTTCGCTGGAAGCAACCCGCCTCTGTCTCGTCCCGCGAAACCATGCGCTGCCAGGGAACACACCGACTAGACGCGCAGGCCGCCACTGCATACCCAACGACGGCCGAGGCGTCACAACCAACGCATCTGGCGGCGCTTAGAACTCTCCGATCGCCATGCCCAGTCGCAGGTATAAGTCGGTGACGGCTTCGTTGTTGGCACGGTATTTGACCCAGACGCCTTTGCGGGACTCGCCCGCGGTCATGGGCGGGTCGGCAATGACCAGCCCTGCAGTCTCGAGTTCGTTGAGGCGGGGCTGGATGGTGGTGGGTCCGAGTTTGAGGGCGTCGCAGATTGGGCCGACGGTGACGTCGGGGTGGGCGCGGAGGTAGCGGAGGATCGCGGCCTTGACGAGGTTGCCGAGAAGCGCGATCGGGTCTTGAGCGTCCTCGGAGCCCGCTGGTTGCGCGAGTCGGGGCATGGATGCAAGTCTGGCGCACGGTTGCCCAGGAGTCCAGAAGACCCTCCGGCTTAGGTGTTTACAAATGAACCACACTGTTATACCGTGTGGACATGAGTCCGGTCGGCAAGGTGAACGGAGCGCGCGACAGAATCGCGTTGCCAACCTTGTCCCCCAAAATGCCTACAGACAACATCCTGATCCCACGGCTAAAATCTCGACTCCGTGGCCCAGAATCGGCCGGATTCCTCCACAGACCCCGTCCGCAGGGAACTTGTCCACAACCTGGTCGCAGATCCTTTTCCATGTGCCGGGGGCGTGCGTAGGATGCGGTCACGGCGACCGTGGCGCAAGCTTTTGCGTCCGTGCACGGTGGCCGTCCTGAAGGATCGGGAGGGCTGAACGGTGATGAGCCAGAGTTCCGGGCGGCGCGGACTGCTGTGGGCGATCATCGGTGGTCTCGTGCTGATCGCGGGGATCGTGGCGATCATTGTCGCTTCGTCCCTGGTGCAGCGGGAGCCGGTCCCGACTCCGACCTCCGATGGCGGCTCGACATTGTCGGCGCCGACCGCCAGCGAGGAGCCGCCCGGCGAGTTTGTCGATCCCACGGCGTCAGAGATGGGCTGGGTTTCAGAACCGATCACGACAGATGCCGACACCTATATTCGCGCGGCGCTCGAAGTCGCGTCGACGTTCGACACGACGAAGAGCACCCGCGAGGAGTGGCTCGACTACCTCGACACCTGGTTCACACCCGACACCCGCTACACCTCGGAAGCGGACCAGCAATCGTCGGTGCGTGACGCGCAGGTCGAACTGCGAACGGGAGTGGTGCTGCCGCAGGAGGAATGGGATTCCCTGGCCGGTGAGGATGGCCGCGTCGTAGCGGCGGCGACGGGCGATCTGGCCTACCTGCCGGTGTCCGACGACGACTCCGGTGACATGTCGATCGGGACGTCGGATGTGACGCTGACGTTCACCCGCAGGGACGGGGACGGGGACGGTGGCGAGACGTCGTATGAGGAGCAGGTGCGGGTGAGCGTGCAGGTGCTCTGCGGGCCCGGCTCGGTGCCGACGCCGGATTCGGCGCAGCGGGCCGGTGATTGCAAGGTGGTCCGCTTCTTTACGGAGCCGTTGGAGCCCTGACATGGGAGCCCCGGTGGTCGCCGCCGCAGCCCTCAACTCGAGGACTGGCCGGAAGGTCCTGGCAGGGGCGTTGATCGGCTTCACCGTGGTCGTCGCCTTCTTGGTGACGCCGTTGATCGCTGTTCCGTTCGCGATCGCCGGCAGCGCGGCGGGCGGCACGGTCAAGCAGGTGGATGCTGCACCCGGGGTGTCGGGTGAGTGGGGGTTTCCGCTGGCCGGCGGCTACTCCAAGGGCCGCGGGTTCGGGTACAACCCGGTGCAGGGTTGCGGGTACTGCTCGACGGACCATCAGGGTTACGACATGGCCCAAGGCTGCGGCGCGACGATCTTCGCCGCGGGGCATGGCGAGGTGATCACCGCCGGGTCGTATCAGGGCTACGGGAACACGGTGCGCATCGATCACGGCGGCGAGATCGTCACTCTCTACGGCCACATGCAGTGGGACTCGCTGCGCGTCTCCGTCGGTGAACTGGTGACTGCCGGTGCGCCATTGGGTGCCGAGGGCAATACGGGCAAGTCGTTCGGCTGTCACCTGCATTTCGAAGTCCGAAAGTCCGGAACTGCGGTAGCTCCGGAGCCGTTCATGGCCGGTCTCGGCCTTCCTCTGAAGTAGTCCAATGAGCAAGGAGCATGACCATGTCGCCACGCACCGTCCCTGTCGATGTCGACGTCCCCGACATCCAGCCGGACTTCTCCGCCCCGTTCTTCCAGGGCTTCCAAGTCATCGCGTCCTACGTCCTCGCCGGCGCGATGCTGATGGTGCTGATCATGCTCATCATCGCGGGCGCCGCCCTCGCGTTCCGCGGCCTGGCCTCTGACCGCGTCCGCACGTGGGCCGGCGAGAACATCCTGTGGATCTTCATCGCCGCCGCCGTCCTGGGCGGCGCGTCCGGTCTGTTCGCCTGGTTCGTCAACTTCGACTTCGGCTTCTGATGAAGCTCCAGCGCGCCCTTCGCCTCGGCATCGCCGTGGGCATTGCGCTGGTGCTCGGCTCCGGCAGCGCGGCACAGGCGACGACCACGGATACCGGCATCCATGCGCCGACGGCAGCGGTCAGCGGCGAGCCATGGTCAGCGCCGGCCTACCCCGTCGACTGCCAGAGCGCGGCCGGACAGGTCACGTGCACCCCAACTGACACGCACAAAGTCACCGCGCAGCAATGCTTCATCGGCGTATCTCTCGCAGGAGCGAAAGCGACGGTCTGCACGACCTACGAAGGCCACGCACAGGCTATCCAGGCAGATGGCGGCAAAGCGCTCGAGGTCAAGTACGGCTGCAGCCTCGGCGACGCGGTGTGTCTGACGTTCGAGAACGCGGGCCGTGGCATGGCGTTGTCGGCGACGGGGATGATGTTCCTGGTCGCGGACAACATGCGCTTCGATACCAGCACGTTGCTGTGGTCAGCGGCGGTGGAGCAGTGGTCGTTCTGGCAGTGGGCGATCCTGATCATCACGTTCGGGGCGATGGTGTGGGCGATCGCAGCCGCCATAGTGTCCGGCGACCGGGCGGAGCTTGTCGGGGCGCTGGTCCGGTCCTTCATTGCGGTGCCGGCGGTGGCCATCACGTTGTGGTTGACCGGTCACGTGTTGAACGCGGTCGATGACATGACGTGGTACATCCTGAACGGTGAGGGTGCGTCGAGCATTTACTCCACGTTGCAGTCGGTGATGTGGGCGGGCGGGCAGGCGAACTACTTCTTCGCGTTCCTCATCCACGGCCTCCTCATGCTGGGGATGCTGCTGCTGATGCTGGTGTTCGCGTTCCGCAACATCGTGCTCGCGGCACTGATCATGGTGGGCCCGGTGGCGTGGATGCTATTTCCGGTGCGGAGCATCGGCCCGCAATGGGTGGTTAGGTACGTGTCCGCGGTGATCGTGCTGCTTTTGACCGGGCCGCTCACGATCGGGTTCGTCACGCTGATCGTCAACGGGCTGGCGAGCGTGAAGACGATCTGGAACCCGCAGTCCTGGCCGCTGCTGGTGGGCCTGGTGCTGGTGGCGTTCGCGCCGTTCGCGATCTTCGGGCTGTTCAGCTTTGCCGGCGCGGTCGCCGCCGACGGGGTCGGTTCCCGGCTCGGCGCGCACGGCGGCCGGATGGCGAGCAATGCCGCCCGCGGTACCGCCCGCATCCCCACCCGGCTCGGCGGCCTGCCCTCCGGCATCCGTCCCGCCGGCACCCACCCGTCGACCACCGGACCCACCGCGAAACCGGCGACGACGCGGCCGGCCTCCACCGGTGCACCTGCCGGTGCGCCGAAGCCGGCGCAGGCCCGCTCGACCGGCCCGACCGAGACACGCACCGCGACCTCGACGCAACAGGCACCACCCCGCCCACCGTCACCTGGGGCGGCGCCGCAGCCGCCGACGACCGATAGGAGTTCGTCATGACCGCCACCCCTGAGTACGCGCGCCCCGTGCGGTTGCCGCGCCGGTCCCGGCAGGGCGTTGTGATGGGCATGGACCCGTGGCAGCTCGCGTTCCTCACCACCGCGGCACTGATTCTGCTGGTGTTCGTGAACAGGTTCGGGCCGCTCGGGCTGCTGTACGGGGCGCCGCTGTACCTGCTGTTCGGGATCACCGCGCTGACTAGCATCCACGGCGTCTCAACACCGCGGATGGCGGGACTGTGGTTGATGAAGCACGTCCGCCACACCGCCGGCGCGACGACCCACACCTTCCGTCCGGAGCGTCCCCGACTGATCGGCACCCTGAACCTCCCCGGCACGCGGGCATCGATCCAATTGTGGGAGGAGAACCACGTCGCCGCGGTCTACAACCCGCACGACCGGTCGGTGTCGGTGATCGCCGAGCTCGAGGTGCAGGGGTTTCTGATGCACGACCTGCCGGAACGGTTCGACCTCGCCGAACAGTTCGACCGGGTCCTCGGCCCGTTCACGCAGCGGCCCGGCATCAAACGGGTGACGCTGCAGGAGCGCACCCTGCCGACCACGATCCGCGCCGCCCGCGCACACTACGACACCGTCCGACGCCTCCGCGCCCTCAACCCCGACTCCCCGGTCGCCCACAACTACGAGGACGTGATGGACCGGTCGGAACGGTTCGAGGTCGCCCACCGCAATTACCTGATCCTCACCCTGGACCTCGTCGCGCTGGGCGCGCAGCTGAAAGCGCTCGGCGGCGGCAAGGACGCGATCATCGCGCTCGCGAAGATCGAGGGCGGCAACCTCGCCGACGCGCTCACCGCCGCGAAGATCACGGTGCGCCGCTGGCTGTCACCCCGCGACGTGACCGCGCTGGGCCGGCTCGCGTTCGACCCCGAGTTCGCCGCCACCGTGCAGAACCGGTCCGACGAGGTGGCCGGGGTGGATCCGGCCGGGATCGGACCGATGTTCCTGGACGAGCCGAAGGGTCGCAACGGGATCGTGGTGACCGACTCCGCCGTGCACACCACGATGTGGGTGCACGAATGGCCCCGCTCCGACTCCCCCGTCGGGTTCCTATCGCCCGTCGTGTTCGCCCGCCACCCGCAGACCGGGGACGCGATCACCCACATCTTCTCGATCGTCCTCACCCCCGTCCCGGTGTCGAAGGCGTTGAAGCGGATCCGGGATGAGAAGAAGGTGTGGCGGGGGAACGAGAAGCTGCGCGCGAAGCGGGGTGCGGACGGGTCGGCGGCGGATGCTGCGGACTGGCGGGCGCTGGAGCAGCAGGAGCAGGAGATCGCGAACGGGCACGGCGAGTTCCAGTACGGCGCCTATCTCACGGTCACCGCACCGGATGAGGAACGCCTCGATCAGGCGATCGCCGGGATGCGTAACGCGTTGTCGCGGGCGGGCATGGAGGCGCAGATCCTGTACTGCCAGCAGGCCGAAGCGCTGATGGTCAACGCTCTCCCGGTCGGGTTGGGGATGAAGTGATGACCCGCCACGCGGCTACCTTCACTCCCGCCGGCCTGACCCGCCGACAGAAACGGGACCTGCAGCGGGAGATCACCCGGGCACGGCAGGAAGAGAAGCCGCCCCGCTCGACCCGAGGGGACCGGGGACTGCCGGAGCCGGCCGTGCCGGGACCGTTCGGGCCGGGAATCACGCAGGGCGGGTATTGGAATCTGGCGAAGGCGTGGATCCCCGCCCATCAGGCGACCTCGCAGCACATCGCCGGCATCTACCCGT
Organism: Microbacterium sp. LMI12-1-1.1; assembly: GCF_040676455.1. Classification (NCBI taxonomy): domain Bacteria; kingdom Bacillati; phylum Actinomycetota; class Actinomycetes; order Micrococcales; family Microbacteriaceae; genus Microbacterium; species Microbacterium sp. LMI12-1-1.1. Next base: position 43,624 of record NZ_JBEGIA010000017.1, read on the forward strand.
TCGTCGCCGACAGCGGCCTCGGCCACCGCGGCCCCATCCTCGGCGTCGACCTCAACGCCGACGCGCTCTGGCATTTCTCGCCATGGGAGGCGTACGTCGACACCACCGAACGCGGCACCTTCTCCACCAACATCCTGGTGCTCGGCGCCTACCGGGGCGGGAAGTCCGCGACAGTGAAGACCCTCGTCACCCGGTCCATCGCATTCGGACACCAGGTCGTGGTGCCGTCGGATCCGAAGGGGGAATGGGTGGCGGTCGCCGAAGCGATCCCCGGCGGCCGGGTGATCCGGCTCGGTGACGGCACCGGCACCCGCCTCAATCCGCTCGACCGGGGCCCCAGGCGTACCGACACCACCGATGAGCAGCACGAACAGATGGTCCACCAGCGCCGCATCGGCACCCTCATCGCCCTCATCGAAATGACCCTCGGGGGCCGGCTCACCGCCGTCGAACATGCCGCCATCCTCGACGCCCTCGACCGCTGCATCACCCAAACCGGCGACCACCCCACCCTCCGCGGCGTGTATGAGGAGCTCGGGCACTTGGCCGGGGACACCGAGGCGGCGTTCCGGGCGGCGGAGGGGGCGATCCAGCCACGGTTCGTGCTGCGCCGGTTCGTGGAAGGCGACCTGTCCGGCTTGTTCGAAGACGCCTCCACCGTCGAGTTCGACCAGGGCGCCCCCATCGTCGTCACCGACACCTCCGAACTGTTCGCCCGAGGTGATCTCGCCGCGCAGCTGACGCAGGTGTGCTCCACCGCTTGGATCCAAGCCGTCATCAGCGACCGGGCCGCCCGCCGCACCCGGTACGTGGTCCGCGAGGAGGGCTGGCGGGACATGACGAGCCTGGCGTCGCTGCAGATGTTCCAGCAGTGGCTGAAACTGTCCCGGCACTACGGGATCAGCAACATCGTCATCCTGCACAAGATGGGCGACCTCGATGCGGTCGGCGACGCCGACTCCCTCGAACGGTCGCTGGCCTACTCGATCGTCGGCGACATCGAGAACAAGTTCATCTTCCGCGTCAACCACCAGGAACAAGCCGCGCTCCGGGCGCGGCTGAACCTGCCCGCCCCGCATGTGGAGATGGCGCGGCAGCTGCGGAAGGGCGAGTTCCTCGCGTACGTCGGCCAGTACTCATACCTGGTCGACTGCTTCGCCACCTCCACCCCGTGGGAGTACGCCCTGTTCGCCACCGACGACGCCGTCTCCCCCGCCGACCGCGACGACCGCGACGACACCACCGTCCGCATCCTCGACACCGGAGCCCTCGACGAGTACTGGCCGGAACCGGCCGACCAGTCCGTCAACGGGTGGCTGACAGCCGAGACACGCGACCTGACTGAGGAGCTGTGATCATGACCACCGTCATCCCGCCCCGCACCTACGCGACCGTCACCGGCCCGCACGCCACCTTCGTCACTCTCGACGGGCACTCCGAACCGGTCACCGCCACCGGCGGTGAAGACATCCGGCAGGCTATCGTCCGCCGAGCCGCCGACGAAGCCCGCCGCACCGGCACCCCGATCGAGCTGGTCACCTCCGGCGACCGCGGCGCCCACCGTCTCCTCGTCGACCCCGCCGGCGACCTCACCCGCCTCCCCACCACCAACAACGCCGACCCCAACTCCGACGACGACGGCGGGCTTGACCTCGGCCCCTACCTGGACGTGCACGACGCGACCGTCCCCAGCCGTGGAGAGGAGGTGAGGCAACGGGCTCCGCAGTCGGCAGAGCAGCGTGCCGACGGTGCGTCGGCTGCGGAGGCCCCCGCCCGCCCCACCTTCCTTACCCCGACCGCCGACACCACGCCGGGGGCCACCGGGTGGCGGGGCGTCGTCGCCGCTCTCGGTATCACCGTCCGTCCCTCCGCCGCCGAGGTGCGGCGCGCGGCGCAGCAGGCGCTGGTCGCCCGGCAGTGGGCAGGATGCCGCACCCTTGCGGTCGTCAACGGCAAGGGCGGCGTCGGCAAGACCATGACGACGGCGATGCTCGCCGCCGTGTACGCCCGGGAGGGCGGCGGGAACGTGCTGGCCTGGGACAACAACGACACCCGCGGCACCCTCGGCTGGCGCACCGAGCAGGGCTTGTACGACACCACTCTCCGCGACCTGCTCCCGGCCGCCGCAGCTTTGTTGGCGCCGGGGGCGGGGGTGTCGGAGATCAGCCGGTTCGTGCACCATCAGAACGCGGACCGGTACGACGTGCTCCGCTCCAACCCGGAACTGCTCGCCACCGACCAGCGCATCAACGCGGCCGAGTTCGATGTGCTGATGCAGGTCGCGGCCCGGTTCTACCGACTAGTGATCTTCGACTCCGGCAACGACGAATCCGCGCAACGCTGGCTGCGGATGATCGACAGCTCCTACCAACTGGTCATCCCCACCCTCACCACCGCGGAATCCGCCGAATCCGCCGCGCTGCTGCTGGACGCGCTCCGCGGCCGCGACGAACGCTCCGCCGCCCTCGCCGACCGCGCCGTGGTCCTCGTCAGCCAATCCGAACCTGCTGGCACCACCGCGGCCCGGCGGATCGCGGACGGGTTCACTGGGCACGTCCGCGCCGTGCACATTATCCCGTTCGACCCCGCCCTGAAAGCCGGCCCGCTCCGCTTCGACACGCTCCGCCCCCCCACCCGCGACGCCTGGCTCGCCGTCGCCGCATCCGCCGCCGAAGGCCTCTAAGACGGGCGCGCTATGAACCAGGGCATGCTCGGCAAGGCGGCCGCGATCCTCGTCGCCGCAGCGATGGTCCTCGCCCTCGCGTTCGCGTTCATCGCCGAAGCAGTCACTCGGCTCGCGTGCGGGGACCGCCCCGACCCGGAGAACTTGTTCGCGGGGCTGGTCCTCGCCATCACCGGCAGCCCGGCCGGCTACGTGGCGCCGGTGGGGTGTGTGCTGCCGGTCACCGTCATCCGTGTCGTCGACGTCGCCGCGATGCTCCTGATCGCCGGCGCGCCCTTGGGGGTGCTGGTGGCGGTGCGCCGGTATCGGGAGTCGGATCGGGCGTTCATCACCGATCTACGCACCCGTCCCGGGTTCGCGACCAGTTCCGAGATCCGCGATCACCTGTCCGCGAAGGCCGTACTCCGCCGCGCCGGCCAGCTGCGCCCCGACATCGCCAGGCCCACCGCGACGGACGTGGGGTGGCGGGTCGGGCTGTCCCGCGGGCAGGACGTGTATGTCTCCATCGAGGACTCCGTCGCCCTCGAGGGACCACCCCGCTCCGGCAAGGGATACCGGGTGCTGATCTCCGCAATCGTGGACTGGTCCGGCCCGCTGATCACCACCTCGACCACGAACGACAACCTCACCGCCACCATGCGGATGCGGCAGACCCGCGGCACCGTCGACGTGTTCGACCCGCAAGGACTCTCCGGAATCCGCCACCCCCTCCGCGTCTCCCCCATCGCCGGCTGCGAAGACCCCCTTGTCGCGATGCAGCGGGGCACCGCGATCATCACCGGCACCGCCCTGGGAACCTCGAACACGAACCAGGAATGGGCGCAAGCGTCCGGAGTCGTCCTCGGCCGCCTCCTTCACGCCGCCGCCGTCGGCGGGAAGACGATCGCCGAGCTCTACGACTGGGGCACGAGCCCCGGACAGACCCGCGACGCGGTCGACATCCTGAAGCGCGACGGCACCCCCGGCTGGGGGGACAGCCTCGACGCCACCATCTCCGGCGACGAGAAGCTCGTCTCCTCCATCTGGTTCGGCGTCCAGGGCGCGGTCGCGCCGCTCGCGGTCCCGCAGATCCGCGACGCGCTCATGCCCCACCCCCGCGACCGGGTGTTCGACCCGCGCCAGTTCTTGGATGCCGCGAACACGCTGTATCTGATTGGGTCGTCCTCGGGGGCGTCGGCGATGGGCGGCTGGCTCGGCGCTCTGCTGGACGACATCGTCGAAGTCGCCCGCACCACCGCCCTTGCCTCCCCCGGCTCCCGACTCCAGCATCCGCTCGGGCTCATCCTCGACGAGATCGCGAATATGTTCCGGTGGGGAAACCTGCCCCGGATCATGGCCGACGGCGGCGGCCGCGGCATCTGCACCTTCATCGTCCTGCAAGCCCTCTCCCAAGCCGAAACCTCCTGGTCCCGTGCCGAGGCCGACACCATCTGGGCCGCCGCCACCGCCAAAGTGCTGCTCGGCGGCGCCAGCCACGTCGACCACCTCCGCGACATCGAGTCCCTACTCGGCACCCGCGAGACCAGCAGAGCGCAACGGTCCTGGTCCACCCGGGAAGCCGGGCACTCCACCAGCGAGCACCACGAACGCCGCCCGCTGATGTCGGTCGACGAGATCCGCCGCCTCCCGCCCACCGCGGGGCTGCTCGCCTACCGGAACCGGCGCAGCGTGCTGCTCGACCTCGCCGGCTGGGACGAACGCCGCGACGCGTCGTCAATCCAGTCCGGCAAACGGGAGACCGAACGCGAGCAACGCGGCGTGTTCGACACCGCACAGCGCACCCCCACCCCCGCGGCACCGCCGGAGCCCGAGCCGGAGGCGGTGACTGAGGAATGAGCAACCGTCGCCGGCCCGCGCTGGTCAACATCTACCGATCCGAGTTCCTTCGCTCCCGCGCGTGGTTCGCCCGCCGTGACCGCTGGTTCCGCGACCAGACGGCCCGCGGCATCCCGCTGGAATGCGCGGCATGCGGGCAACCCGCCGACAAGCACCACCTCGAACTGCACCACCTCGACTACACCGGCATGAGCTCGACGAACGGGAGATGGCTCGCCTTGGAGGCGCACGAGGACCTGATGCCGCTGCACCCGTACTGCCACGACCTGCTGCACCGGCTCATCGACCGCGACCCGGTGCTCTCCGGAAATCGCACCCGCCGCGACGCCACCCACGTCGCCCTGCAACGGCTCCGTCCCAAGCTGCAGCCCGCCGACGGGAGCACCCCATGACCGACTACCGCGACCCGCCACCCGACTACGACGACGCCATCGCCGACGACATGACCCGCCCCGGCCCACCCCCACCACCATCGAGGTCTGCCCCGAACCGGGACGACCGTGCCGGCAGCTCCCGACCGCTCGGCGCGAGCACGATCAACTGGTACACCCTGACCAATACCGACGCGGGTCCGGCGTGGGCGGCACTGCGGGCGTGGGTGGAATGGTTCACGGTCCGCTACCGGATCTCCGAATCCATGGTGCCGGTGTGCTGGTTCAAGCACGGGCAGCTCGTCGAAGAACTCTCCGCCCTCCACACCGCGCACGCCGCGTCGTTCGACTCCACCGATACCGGCTACGGCCCCATCGGCTGGCACGAACGGCTCAGCCTCGCCCTCCCCCGCCTCTCCCGTGCCTACTCGGGCGGCTGCGCTCGCGGACACAACCCCCTCACGCCTCGCTCGTGGACGAATGTCGTCGACGAGCAGGAATGGGACGCGTGGACCACCCAGGCCCACGCCCACTGAGATACCCCAGGTGTCTCACCAACTGGAAGGAAGAAGGATGACTACCAGAATCCCGGTCACCATCGAGGGCAACCTCACGGGTGACCCCGAACACGGCGCCGGCGAGTCGGGCAACGAGTACGCCCGGTTCACCATCGCCGTCAACGACCGCCGGCTCAACGAGACCACCAACCGGTGGGAGGACGTCGGCACGGTGTTTCACCGGGTCGTCGTGTTCAACCAGCAGTCCCGGCACGTGGCCGACTCGCTCCGCAAAGGCGACAGCGTGATCGTCGCCGGCGACCTCCGGTTCGGCACCTACACCGACAAGGAGACCGGTCAGACCCGCGAGACCCGCGACATAGTCGCGGACAATGTGGGCGCGTCGCTAAAGTTCACCGGCGTCGTGGTGGACCGCGCCCCAAAAGCTGAAAGGCCCGCAGCAGACGCTACGGGCCCGACAGCGGTACCGGCCTCGTACGCCGGCACCGGGATCGTCCGCTGACCTGAACCAACAAGCAAGCGGGGCGAGAGTCACTGTACTCTCGCCCCGCTCCGCTGCCCACCGTGCAACACTGGGTTACCCGCCGTTCGATGGCCGCGGGGCTTGCGTCGTCTTCTGGCCTCGGGGGTGGCCGTTCCGAATGAGCACGTTGAAGTTGAGCCTCGAGCATGGGTGGAGTTTCGATAACCAGCCCGACCTCTACGAGTACGACGTGATGGGCAACTCTCAGTTCGGGTTCGCGCGGTTGTGGAGTGGCGGGATGCGGACAGCGCTCTCGAGCCGAGAGGGAATCGTTCACGTAGTAGCCCTTGTCGAAGGAGCTGCCGAGATGGCAGTGGAGGGCAAGCCCGCGGCGATTGAAGCTGGCCAAATCTTGCTGGTTCGCGGGGATGCGGCGCTGGAGGGAGTCTCATCGCATCCTTTCGCCAGGTATGGCTGGTTCTTCAGCGAGAGCTTCTTGGAAGGGCGCGAATACCGGCATCTGATGGGCGAGCCACGGTCGATCCCGCGGGAATCTCTATTGGCGATGACATCCGTGGCGAACGCCTCGCTCGGCGCAGGCGCGGCCGCTCACATGAAGCCCTCGATCCACACCCGAATAGCAATGGAGCATTTGGTCGCCGCGGCCGCCGTTGAAGCTTCCGTTTCGGCCCGCGTCGATGCCGTCCACCGAGATCGCCTCTTCCTGACAGCGCAGGCCGTTATCGCAGAGCGGTTCCGAGACCCCGGATTCACGATTGATCTCCTCTGCAAGGCTCTCTCCGTGAGCCACAGTTCGCTCTACCGCGCGCACGAATCCATGGGCAGCACACCACGCCGAGCGATCGAACGACTTCGGGTCTCAGAGGCAACGAGTCGGCTCGCGTCGATTGAGCAGATGAACACGAAGTCGCTCACAGAGGTCGCATCTGAGGCTGGGTTCACCTCGGTCGTGCAGATGCGACGAGCCTTTGCGCGCGCAGGAATTCACCAACCGCAGGTTCGTCGTCGACCCCCGGGTTAGACCTGCCAAACAGGAGGACTGTCGCGCGCTAAGACGCCAAGAGTGTAGCTGCACTGGAGCTTCTGGAAGGGCGTCGGCGACGGTCGGCCGGGCGCAGTCGAGGCGTGCGACAAATACCTGATGCGCGGGGCAGATGGTGCTCGTCTGGGCGACGCGCTGAGACAGTTCCTGTCTGCAGTGACCACTTTCTCCCAGATCTCCAGGAGTCTGTCCGGCAGCGGGTGGCGTTTTAGCAAACTCTCATCGTGCTCCTCATCTTGACGGCCAGTGGCCCGGTGCGGGGCGGTTCGATGTGTGTAAAGACAGCGAAGCACGGGGTCCGGGAGACGAATTGATGACAACGCCTGCGAATCGACGTGTGCAACTACACAGCGCACCCAACCTCCGCGACCTCGGTGGTCTGGCCGCGGGTGGGGAGCGCATCGTGCGCCCCGGTGCCATCTACCGATCGGCGACCCTCGCGCGTCTTGCCGGCACCGACCTCGACGCTTTCGCTGGGCTCGGCATCACCACCGTCTACGACCTCCGCACCGCGGGCGAACGCGCCACCGAACCCGACAGCCTCCCCGCGGGCGTCCGCACCGTCGGTCTCGATGTTCTCGCAGACAGTACAGAGGATGTCGCGGCGAGTGTCGGTCAGCTCGTCACCGACCCGGCAGCGCTCGCGGCCACGCTCGGTGACGGTCGAGCGACAGCGCTCATGGAGGAGTCATATCGCAACATCGTCAGCCTGCCGTCCGCTCTCTCCGCCTACCGGGCGTTCTACCTCGACCTGATCGACCCGACTCGCACTGGTGCGGCACTGTTCCACTGCACGACCGGTAAGGATCGCACAGGGTGGGCTGCGGCATCTCTCCTCCTTCTCCTCGGGGTCGACGAGGACGACGTCCGGGCTGACTACCTTCAGACGAACTCGGATCTTCTTCCTGCGCTGCGCCCGATCATCGACGCCGCGGCGGCCAAGGGCGTCGACACCTCGCTGCTCATGCCCGTGCTGGGGGTGAGCGGCGAGTACCTCGCCGCGGCCATCGATGAAGCAACCAGCCGCTTCGGCGACGTAGACGGATACGCACAGAAGGGGCTGGGGCTCACGGACTCCGATCTCAACGCGCTCCGCCAGCGGTTCGTCGGCCTCCCCAGCTGATATGACGAACATCGCTATGCCCGCCGATTCGTCCGTTGACGGCGACCTTGCGGCTCGAATTGTTGAATTGGAGGCCGAGAACTCACGCCTCCGCGCGCGCGAACCCCGTAGACATAAGTTCTCTTGGCGCACATTCGGCGCGATCCTGTGCATCGTCGTCGCTGCCGTGCTTGTTCCGGTGTCGGTGGGCAGCGCGTGGACGCGGGCGGAGCTCATCGATGAGAGTCGTTTCGTGGAGACGTTCGCGCCGTTGGCCGGCGACCCTGCGGTGCAAGCGGCAGTTACGGATGCCGTGGTCACGCTCATCGACGAACAGGTCGGCATCGATGCGACCACCGACGCCTTGTTCGACGGTGTCGAGGACCTGGGGCTCGGCGATCGGGCGATCGCGGCGCTGGACATGCTTCGGGCCCCTGCCGCCGCAGGCGTTCACACCCTGATTCAGTCCGGCGTCACGGCGTTCGTCTCATCCGATCTGTTTGCTGATGTGTGGACCGCGGCGCTCCGCGAGAGCCACCGTGCGCTCACCGCCGCTGTCACGCCCGGTGCCCCCGATACAGCGCTGGTCATCGACGGCAGCGGTCACCTCAGCATCCAGCTCGCACCGATCATCGAGCAGGTGAAGGACCACCTGCTCGCAAATGGCTTGACCATCGCGTCGCAGATTCCCGCAGTCGATGCCACGTTCGTCGTCGCACAGTCCGACGCGCTCGCACTCATCTCGCCCCTCTATGCGCTCGCGACGACCGCCGGATATGTCTTTCCGCTGCTGTCGGTCGCCCTGTTCGTCGTTGGGATCGCACTCGCCCGAAAGCGGCGACGCGCAGTGATAGGGGTGGGCGTCGGTCTCGCTGTTCCCGCCGCGATCCTGCTCGCCGCGCTTGGCGTCGGGTCGTCGGTCCTCATCGCGAGCGCGGCCAGCATGGATATTCCCGCGGACGCTGTGGCGGCGGTGTACGAGCAGACGATCAGCCGGGTGCGGCAGAGCACGGCCACCGTACTCCTCGTGGGCGTCTTCACAGCGCTGCTTGCGGGGCTGGTCTCGAGCGCTCGGATCCGTCGCGCGATGATCGCATTGAACGTCCGTGTCCGGTCGGTCGCGCGCGTAGACCAATGGGCTCATCAACGGTGGCGTGGGGTTCTGCGGCAGCAGAGGGTCGTGTTGAGAGGCGCCATCATTGCTCTCGCTGTGGCCGCGATCGTTCTCGGCTCGCTCCACCCTGGCGGCATCACGCTGACCGTGGTGCTCCCCCTGGTCGCCTGGTGGGTGCTGGCCATCCTTGAAGCGCAACCGGGCGACATTGAGCGGGCGCCGGCGGAACCGACAACAACGTGACCCAGGCTGCCGCGCGGCAGCAGCACCTTCCCGTAAGCGATCCCCCACCACCCCTCAAAACCATCACGATCAGGAAACTCATGTCCGCAACGACAGTCAACGTTCTCAACTTCGCACGTGCAGAAACCGACCTCATGTTCTCGCGGTTGGCTGCGAGCGTCGGACTCGGCCGATGGAACCACACCCGTGGGTTGAAGGCTCTCGGTGATCAGCCGATCATTCGACAGAACCGCGACACGCTCTACAGCAGCGCTGTCGTCGATGTGCGTGAAGGCGTGACCCTCACGTTGCCGGACACCGGCACGCGATATACCTCCGTCCATGTCATCAACCAGGACCACTACACCGCCGGCATTCTTCGCGAACCCGGGGACCACGCACTCACCCATGACATGGTCGGGTCCGACTACGCCGCCGTTCTGGTCCGCATTCTCGCCGACCCGAACGACCCCGACGACCTCGCCGAGGTGAACCGATTGCAGGATGCGCTCGGTCTTACGGGTGGAGGGACGGGAGACTTCCCGCTCCCCAACTACGAGGCGCCCTCCCAGGCGGCGACCCGCGACGCGATCCTCGCGCTGGGACGCGGAGTCTCCACGTTCGACCACGCATTCGGCACACACGCAGAGGTCGACCCCATCATGCACCTGCTCGGCACGGCCGGGGGCTGGGGCGGCTTGCCCGAGTACGAGGCAACCTACATCAGTGTCGACGAGGGACTGCCGGTCGCGGATTACCGGCTCCGGCTCAAGGACATCCCTGTCGACGCGTTCTGGTCGGTATCGGTGTACAACGCCGCCGGCTACTTCGAACCGAACGCGCTCGGCGTGAACAGCATCAACAGCCTCACCGCCGTCCCCGACGCTGACGGCGGCGTCACCGTGCATTTCGGCGAGGACCCGACCGGCATCCCGAACGCGCTGCCCATCATGCCGGGATGGAACTACACGCTCCGGCTCTACCGGCCCCACTCGTCCGTGCTCGACGGCACCTGGGTGCCCCCACGCCCAGAGGTGATCTAGCGGTGCTCGCAAGCGCTGCACAAATTGGCTCCCGGCTGCCCGGGACCGTCGATCCGCGGTCTCTGACCTATTCGCGCCCGCCCGCCGCGCGACCCGCGTACGGTCCTCCGACCGTGTCGCGGGCACCGAATTCTTCTCAACATCTATCGAAGGTGACTCCGTCGTGAACCCGCAAGATGTTCTTCCCTTCCCTCCCACCCCCTCCGCGAGCATCGCGGGCCGCACCATGCAGGAGTCGGTGTACGGTCAGCGCGTCACACCGTCGAGGCTGCCGGAGGATGCCCCCAATATCGTCATCGTCCTGATTGACGATGCGGGGCCCGGGCTTCCCGACACGTTCGGTGGTGAAGTGAGAACGGACACTCTGTCGCGGGTCATCGGCGAAGGTATCGGGTTCAACCGGTTCCACACGACCGCGATGTGTTCGCCCACCCGAGCGTCACTGCTCTCGGGCCGCAACCACCACCGCATCGGCAACGGTCAGATCGCCGAACTCGCGAACGACTGGGACGGGTACGCCGGTGAGATCCCTCGGTCGAGTACGCTCGCGGCCGAAGTGCTGAAGGACTACGGGTACTCGACATCCGCGTTCGGCAAATGGCACAACACGCCCGCGATCGAGACCGGCGTGACAGGTCCGTTCCACAACTGGCCGACCAGCATCGGATTCGAGTACTTCTACGGCTTCCTCGCCGGCGAAGCATCGCAATACGAGCCCAACCTGGTGCGCAACACCACCAGCGTGCTGCCGCCCAAGAGAGCTGAAGCGGGCTACCACCTCAGCGAGGACCTCGCCGACGACGCGATCGGCTGGCTGCGCGATCACAAGGCGCTCGAACCCGAGAAGCCGTTCTTCATGTACTGGGCGCCCGGAGCAGTCCACGGACCGCACCACATCATGAAGGAATGGGCCGACAAATACGCCGGGCGATTCGACGGAGGCTGGGACGAGTACCGGAAGCGCGTCTTCGAACGCGCGAAGGCCTCGGGCTGGATTCCCGCCGACGCCGAACTGACCGCCCGGGATGCGCGGATGGCCGCCTGGGACGACATCCCCGAAGACGAGCGCGCCTTCCAGGCCCGACTGATGGAGGTCGCCGCGGGATTCGCCGAGCATGCCGACGTGCAGGCCGGTCGAGTGATCGACGAGATCGAGCGTCTCGGCTACGGGGACAACACCCTCATCATGTACATCTGGGGCGACAACGGCTCCTCAGGTGAGGGCCAGAACGGCACGATCAGCGAGCTGCTCGCCCAGAACGGCATCCCCTCGACCGTCCAGATGCACATCGAGGCCATGAACGAGATGGGCGGCCTCGATGTGCTGGGCACCTCCAAGGTCGACAACATTTACCACGCCGGCTGGGCATGGGCGGGAAGCACCCCGTACAAGGGCATGAAGCTGCTCGCCTCCCACCTCGGCGGCACCCGCAACCCCATGGCGGTGCGCTGGCCGGCGAAGATCCACCCCGACCCCACACCGCGCTCTCAGTTCTTGCACTGCACCGACATCGTGCCCACCATCTACGACCTCATCGGCATCACCCCGCCACGTGAAGTCAACGGCGTCCACCAGGACCCGATCGATGGGTCGAGCTTCGCCGCGGCGCTGACGGATGCGGAAGCGAAAGAGACGCACCTCACGCAGTACTTCGAGATCCTCGGGAGCCGCGCCATCTACCACGACGGCTGGATGGCATCGGCCTTCGGTCCGCGTGCACCGTGGGTTCCCGGCCTGCCGCAGGGGATTGCCGAGTGGACCCCCGACCACGACACGTGGGAGCTGTACCACCTCGCCGCGGATTGGACGCAGGCTCACGACCTCGCCGATGCTCACCCCGAGAAGCTCGCCCAGCTGAAGGAGCTGTTCGCGATCGAGGCCGCGAAGAACAGCGTCTACCCGGTCGGCGGCGGCCTCTGGGTGCCGATCTACCACCCGGAGTTCCGCATCTCGACCCCGTACCGGAGCTGGAGCTTCACCGGCAGCCTGCGCCGCATGCCCGAAGTCATCGCACCCGCACTCGGCAACCGCGCCAACCGGGTGACCATCGACGCCGTCCTGCCCGAGAACGCGAACGGCGTGCTCTACGCACTCGGTGGCGCAGGGGGCGGGCTCACCTGCTACCTGGACGACGGGTACCTCTGCTACGAGTACAACATGTTCATCATCCAGCGCACCAAGATACGTTCCAACGAACGCCTGGCAGCGGGAAGGGTCAAGATCGTCGTCGAGACCAACTACATCGAGCCCCGGCCAGCCGGCCCGTTGAGCATTGTCATCTCCGTCGACGGCTACGAAGCTGCAACCGGTACCGTGCCGATCAGTGTGCCTCTGTTGTTCACCGCCAACGATTGCCTCGACATCGGCGTCTGCCTCGGCGGAGCGGTCTCGCTCGACTACTTCGACCGGGCTCCATTCCCCTTCACCGGCGAGATCAACAGCGTCGACGTCATCTACACCAATTGATCACCCTGCTGGTGTGGGGCCAACGCGGTGATGCCCCTGACCTGACCTGTTATCTCGTCGGGCCGGGTCGCGTCGGCAGGGGGCTCCCCAACTCGGGCCCCGCAGCGCCGCGGCGCGCGGCCTTCTCGGCCTGTCGGGCGTCCTGGTTGAGTTCCAGGCGGACCCGTCGTTCCGCTTCGGCCGCCTCGGCCAGCCGCGTGTGCTGACGGTGGGTGCCAATCAGGTCGGCGTAGTCCGCTGAGCGCGCCTCGTACTGACCAATGAGCTGGCGGCGGGACGCAGCGAGAGTGTCGGCGCGGCGTTCGACGCGGGCGTGGTCGCTGGCGTCGCTGCCCGCGATGCGAGCGTCGAGATCGAGCAGGGTGTTTCGGGTGCGGTGGAGCCACTCGCGGGTGACCTCGAGCTGCTGGTGAAGCTCGCGTTCGCGTTCTCGCCGCACCTGGGCGACGCGGTCGATGTCGAGTTCGTGTCCGAGCGGCCGGCGGGTTCTATCGGTCCAAGGTGCGGGTGGCGCGCTCCCTCGTTCCGGGGCGCGGGCGGCACGGCCGAGTTCGATGCGGGCGGCGCGGACAGCGTCGTCGATGCTCACCTCTGGGATGCCACGGAGCATGCTGTCCGCGATCCGGTCCCTCGCGGCGGCGTCAGTCCGGGCGATGGCGATGGCCTCGTTGTGCGTCCGGCCGCGGGTCATTCCGACATACAGCCCGGATGCATCCACGCCGGGGCCGACGATCGAGGCGTCGGTAGTCTCACCCTGGATGCCGTGGACCGTGGACGCATAGGCGAGGTGCACGTGCTGGACGGCGTACTCGCGGTTCACGGCGCGACGGTCGCCACTGTCGCTGAGGCTGGCCAGCTCCAGACCTGTCGGGGTGATGCGGCGGATCGTCCAAAGGGCACGGTTCTCAACATCCGCGTGCTTGTCGTTGCGGCGGGTCTGGACGATATCGCCCTCGAGGAGGCGCTGCTCGTCCTGCCCGACGGCGATCCGTGTGAGGGCGAGCTGGCCGTTGTCGACTCGGCGCTGCTGGATGGCCTCGTTGATCGCATCGGCTTCTTCGTTGGTGCTGGTCACCAGCGCGACTCGGCCGTGGCCGGCGGTCCATCGGAAGTAGCCCTCAACCATCATCTCGCGAGCCTGGGTGCGATCGGCCACCCGGTGAATCAACCCCCGGCCGTGCAGGTCTGCGGCCACTGTCAGCGCGGCCTCCTTGGAGCCGGGTTCGCGCATTCGCAGCGTCAATGCGGCGTAGTCGGCGTCGTGGAAGCGGTGCACCGCAGTCAGTTCGACGACCGCGGTGGCGCGCCGGGTCATGGTCGCCATGGCGCCGGAGTGTCCGACCGGGCGGGCTTGCAGATGGTCGCCGACCATTGCGATGCCGGCACCGGTCTCACCGGCGACGTTAGCCAGAGCGTTCGCGGTGTGCAGGTCGACCATTCCGGCCTCGTCCACGACCACTCGGTCACCGGCGGTCAGCGGGAATCGATGCGGCCCCTCATAGATCGTTCCGGTGGTGGGATCGAGGTCTCCCGGCACCAGGCGGGACCAGGTCTCGGCGCCGGCGACGTCGTGCGACCACCGGAACCCGTGGTCTGCGAGCAGAGCGTGCAGGCTGGATGCCGCGGTGCCAAGCTCGCGCCCCGCCACCGATGCCGCCTTCTTCGTCGGGGCGACCACGACCATCTGCTGCCCCCGCCGGAGCAGGGCACTCCTGGCAACCCGCAGCATCGTCGTCTTGCCCGCCCCGGCGGGTCCGGTCACGGACACCAGCCGGTCGGTACCCGCGATCGCCGCCGCCGCGGCCACCTGCCGTTCATCGAGCTCGACCGTGTCGCGGAGAACCTCGCCGGCGGCCGCCATTACCGTTGCCGCGTCGACCGGCTCGCCGGAGTGGGTGAGGGCGTCGAACCGCGCCGCAAGTTCCAGCTTTGACGCCGCCGTCGACGATGCCATATAGGCCTTCACGTGGGCGGGCCGCTCGGCCTCGCCGGGCAGCAGATCCACCGTCAGCTCGAGCGCCCGATGGGTGACCTCGGCAATCACCGGGTCCAAGTCGGCCCGCGGAGCGACGACCCCGGATGCGGCGACCGCGCGCGTCGCGCCGGCCCGGATGTCGAACCCGCTGAAACGGCCCCCGCAGCATGCCGATCGGGCATCCGCTTCCACGGTCGCCATGGCCGCCAGCAACTCGAGGTCAAGATCCGCGATGGCCGGCCCGTGCACCGGCACCACAGATCGAGGCCGCAGCACAGCGGGGTCGATGGCCGCGAGCTCGTCGGCGATGAGCTGTTCCCACGCGGTCTCATCGACCTCGCCGGGCTTGTCGGGGCGCGCTTTCGCCCACGCCAGCCGGTCAATTTGATGCAGCTGGTCAGGACTCGGCTCCTGCCCCGGATGCTCGGCTCGCCATGCCGCGAGCAGCACCGCCCGGTTCGCCTCGATCTGCGTCGACCGGCGTGACAGCGGCCGCACCGCGTGCGCGAGTTCGGCGATCTCCCCCTCGGCGTTCAGGGTGAGCCCATGTCTCGCCAACGCCTGCCGCCACTGCGGGTCGGTGCGGGCGGCGAGGTCCCCCTCCGCGTTGATCAGAGTGTGCATCTTCATTGCCACCCGGGAGTCCACGTTGGACCATTTCCCGTCCTCCCCCTGCACCTTCACGTTCAGCCACAGGTGCCGATGGACGTGCGGGTCCAGCGCCCGGGACCGGCGGTGCCGCAGTTCGACGACCTCAATCCGTCGCAGCGATTCACGGATACGGCCGCCGGCACCGCGGCGGGCGTTGAGCTCGTGCTGCCACGTCGTGATGATTCGATCCCGCAACCGGTCCTGCAGCGCTTCGAACTCGCCCGCAAGCTCCGGGTGGATCAGGGCGGCGATGCTGTACGACTTCGGGGCGTTGATCGTGCCATCCAGGATCAGGTCCGCGTCCGGCGAACACAGGTCACGACCGCGCCTCTCAGCGGTCTCCGGATCCCGACCGTCGACCCAGCGCCGCAGCCCGACCTCGTCCAGGGAGTCCGTCGAGATGACGCCGGCCTCGACGATGAATCGGGGCACGCCGGCGAGCCCGACACCACCGTATGCGGCGAGCGCGTCGGTACCCGCCGACCGGAGATGGGAGTCACAGGATCCGTGGAACGCGTAGCCGATCGCCTGCCGAACCCCCTGAGACCCGACACCTCGTTTCCAGCGCTCCAGACCTCCGCGCACGAACCCAGCGTAACGCCAAACTGCTTAACTCGAAACGAGTTCCACAGAAAGTGCCTGCGTGCATTGCGATTTCTATCGCTGGTTGTCTCTCGTGATCTCGGCTACAGGCGCGATCACGACGCGAGGCGCCGTCCCGTCGCACTCGTAGTGTTCCGGTGATCGCCCCGTTCACGTTTGGCCCGCCGCAACCGCCGACAAGTGAGGGTGACATCTCGCTTCAGTGCGGCTGCAGCGTCTATTCCGAGTCGAAGTCAGTGAGCTTGGTCACGCGTGTCAGTACACGCCCTCAATAACCTCCACGCCTTTGAACGCGTCGAGCGGCGCGATGCCGCCGATCGAGTCGCCGAGCTGATCCAGCCTGCTGGGGGCGTGACGGATGACAGAGTCGCGCTCCGCGTTGTTGGGGAGCAGGAACGACTTGCTGACGTGATGCACGACGAGCTGACCACGTTCGCCGTACTCGACGACCTCGCCGGTGTCGGGGCTCCGGACCTGGAATGTGCTGTAGGGGTCGATGGTCGGGTCCAGGATCGCGTCGTCCGAGTCGACGCCGAGGCGCTCGGCGGCGCAGCTGCCCAAAGCCATGGTGGTACCGAAGCCGGCGACGATGTTCACGTTGGGGAAGAGTTCACGGCGGTAGAAGTCGCGCGAGTCTGCGTCCATCGACGCTCCGCCCCACGTGATGACGTCCACGTTCTGATTGACGTTGTCGACCAGTTCTTCGCGTCCGGCAATGCGGGCGAGCACGGGCGGCGTGAGACGCAGGTACCCGATGTTCTGCAGTCGGAAAGCGTAGGTTGCCTGGTCGAGGATATGCTCGGCGTAGGCGCCGGCCTCTGCCGCGTTGCCGGCGGACATCTGCTTCTTCACCCAGCGCGGGTCCATGTCGACGGTGAATACGAGTGAGCCCCACTCTCGTGCCGAGCGCCGGACTTCCTCGAACGCTCCGTGAGGCCCGCTCGGTGTGATCGAGAGCCAGTTCTTGCCGTGCTGGATGCCGTACTGCTCGAACTGGTACATGTCGCGCTGGACCATGCGGTTTGCGTAGTCGTAGAGCAGCGGAAGGCATTTCGGGGCGCCGGTCGTTCCGCCGCTCTCGATGATGCCGGCCACGTCGGGCTTGGTGCCGTACCCGCGTGGAATCAATTGCGGGGCGGGGACATCCCGCAGCTCGTCGGTGACGTTGGGGAAGAGCCCGAGGTCGTCCCAGGTGCGGATGTCGGTGCGCGGGTCGAAGTCGAGTGTCTTCGCTCGCTGGAGCCAGAACTCGGAACCGGTGTCGGGATGGAAGTGCCAGGCCATGGCTGCACGGATGAACTCGTCGGGATCCGGGCGTTCGCCGAACGGGAGGTCGAGGATGGGCGTCGTCATTGGCGTGTGTCGCTTTCTGTTGGTTGGATGGACTAGCTGCCGACCGGCAGGGGTTCGACTCCGACGAGGATTTCGTCGATACGAACCAGCACGTCGCTGGGGATGACGAGCTCGACGGCCTTCACGTTTTGCGCGACCTGTTCAGGGCGGGCACCTCCGGCGATGAGCCCTGAGACGCCGGTCCGGCCAAGGACCCAGGCCAGGGCGAGCCGTGCCAGCGGAACATCGAGTTCTGCTGCCAGCGCGCCAAGCTTCTGGACTGCGGCCAGAATGTCGTCGGTCAACCAGCGTCGGATCAGCTGAGACCCACGGCCCGTGTCCACGGCGCGGGACCCGGGGGGAGGCTGTTGCCCGGGCAGGTACTTTCCCGTCAGCACACCCTGCTGGAGTGGAGACCACGCCCAAAGTCCGATGCCCGATTCGATGCATGCCGCGACGACGTCGCTCTCAGCGCGACGCGACAGCATCGAGTACTGGACCTGGTTGAGCACGATCGGAACCGCCAGCTCTCTCGCGATGGGCGCAGCCAGTCGAATCTGCTCCGCGGGCCACTCGCTGATTCCGAAGTAGAGGGCTTTCCCCGCGCGCACCACATCGGCGAAGCCTTGGATGATCTCTTCCAGCGGAACATCGGGGTCGAAGCGGTGCGCGATGTACACATCGAGATAGTCGGTGCCCAGCCGCTGCAGGGACGCGTCGATGGACTCGCGGACGTGCTTGCGGGACAGGCCGCGAGAATTGGGATGCGGGTCCGCGTCGTCGAGCGCGAAGAAGACCTTGGTGCTCAGCTCGAACGAGTCTCTCGGCAGTCCCCGCAGCGCCGCCCCAAGGACCTCTTCCGCGGCACCGCCGGCATACGAGTCGGCCGTATCGAACGTGGTGATGCCGACATCCACGGCTGCGCGCACGATTTCCGTGGACCGGTCAGCATCGATCTTGTCGCCGTGCGTCAGGAAATTGCCGTACGCGACGGTCGAGATGTGAAGGCCGGACGCACCAGCTCTACGGAACTCCATATCAGGCCGCCCCGCCTTCGAAGTAGCCGCGCGGCTCCAGCAGGAAGTGCGACAGATACCCGGTGTGCGGCAGCCCGGGAGGCGCCCAGTAGGTCGGACGCGGACCCACGAACACCGTGTCGATCGAGGCTTCCGCGGCAAGGTCATCGACCAGATCGTCCCCGGCTCCGAGAACGGTCAACTTCAGAGTGTCCTTCAGCGGGTCGATCCCGTCGCTCGGCGACCACGCCGCGAACCAGACGCAAGGGAAGGGCAACTCGATCCGAGCGCGCGCGTCGTCAGCAGACGGCAGCACGTGAACGCTCGGCCGCTGGGCGGCGCTGCCGTCCCCAATATCTCCGACGAGGTCGGCACCACCGAGCACGACGTGTGCCCCCGCCGCCGCACCGTTGACGTAGTTCGCGGTCTTCTGCACCTGCGCGATCGGGTGAACGGGCAACACGGCCGCCGGGTCCTCCGGAGGCAGGCTCGGCATGCTCTGGAGCTTCTCCGCAACCGCCTCCGCGAGCCCCGTGGGGTCGCCTTCGACGAAAACGGCGGTGACGTTGACGCAGCCTGCGCCACCGCCCTTGGCCGCAGAGTCAACGACGAGGTCGACGTAGTCGCGCCAATCGGCATCGGCGGTGATCAGAATCTTGGACCGGCCCGGACCATTCGGGCGGACCTTCAGTCCCTTGTACTTCGCGACGACGTCGTCGCCCCCGTAGACCATCGCGAGATCCGCGCCTCGCAGGATCTCGTCGGCGGCCGCGTAGTCGGTGGGTAGGAACACCACCTCGTCCTGGCGGAACCCGCTCTCCCAGAGCGCGGACACCAGGCGGTAGGCGGTCAGGGGCTCCCGCCTGGACGGACGGACTGCCACTCGGAATCCGAGGGCCAGCGCCTGCAGCCACGAGCCGTTGATGCCCGGGTGGTTACCCGAGGCGTGCATCGCGAAGACCCGTCCGCGGCGTGCCCAGAGGGGAGCCGGAACTCCATGCGGGGCGTCGTCACGGCGGAGGATCGCATCCGAAGGGATGCCGAAGCGGGCGCGCCGAGCGACATCCGTCGCTCCTGCCGCAACCTGGTCCGTCGCCGCAGCGATCTCGACGATCGGGAGGCCGGTGACACGGCTCACGAGGTGCTTGTACTCGTCCGGGTCCAGACCCGCTATCCGCTCGTCGCGGAACCGTCGACCGGCTTCGGCGATCATCGCCGGCCGGTCGATGTCGCGATCGTTCGCCTTTCGCAGAGCGGCCATGGCTCTGGCGACGTAAGGCACTGGAGCCAGGCTGAGTTCAGCCACGGGCTCGCTGGCGACGTCGGTCACTAGAGACGGCTGTCGCGACGTGTACCGTCCGTTCGGCCCGAGAACCTCGATCGGGTAGAGGGTGCTCGTTAGGTTCATGAATGCTCCTCGACTGATGCCCATCGACTGCATCGGCAACACCGACGCAGATTCGCTAGACTCAACATATCTTTTGTCGGAATCATCGAAAGATGCATGTTCATTGAACGGTCTCTGCCATGATGTGCCGAGTAGGACAAGGTCAGGGGTGAGCGTGGTCGGTCGGCCAGGAGACATCGTCGAGTTGCTACGTGACCGGGGACCTCTGCCGGCGGCGCAGATCGTGGAGTCACGTGATGTCTCTCGGTCGACCACGATGCACGAGATCGGCGCCCTCGTCCGCGATGGACTCGTCGCCCAGGGGATGGA
Organism: Microbacterium sp. LMI12-1-1.1; assembly: GCF_040676455.1. NCBI lineage: Bacteria > Bacillati > Actinomycetota > Actinomycetes > Micrococcales > Microbacteriaceae > Microbacterium > Microbacterium sp. LMI12-1-1.1. The sequence goes on from NZ_JBEGIA010000017.1 coordinate 63,800, forward strand.
ATCCCGCTCGCGGGGCGGGCGACCCTCGCGTGTGGTCGAGCTCTCGGACACCGTCCAGTTCCTGGCAATCGATGTGGGCACCGTTTCCATCTCGGCTGGTACCACGAACGCCTACCTCGAGGTGCTGGAGACCGTCGAGGAACCAACAGACCTAAAGGCAGGCCCCGCATCCGTCATGGCGCAGATCGAAGAGTGCGCACGTCGGCTCACTGGAGATGCCCGCGGCCCCCTTCGCGTTGCGGGCGTCGGCATAGGTATACCGAGCCCGGTCAGCGTCGAGCTGGGAGAACCTGTCGACCCCGCTCTGATGCCTGGGTGGGACCGTTTCCCGATTCGCGATCAACTCAGCGAAAGGCTGGGGGTGCCGGTCAGTGTCGACAAGGACGCCAACCTCATGGTCCTTGGCGAAGGGCACCGGGGAGCCGCGCAGGGTATCGAGGACTGCTTGTTCGTTAAGCTCGGGTCGGGAATCAGCTGCGGCATCGTGGTCGGCGGTTCGCTGTATCGAGGACACTCTGGTGCCGCAGGCGACATCGGCCATGTCCCGGCAGGCAACTCCGATGTTCCGTGCCACTGCGGCCGACGGGGCTGCGTTGAGGCGCAGGTCGGAGCGGCCGCGTTGGGTGCGCGCGCACTGGCCGCTGCGCGATCTGGGGAGTCGCCGTTCCTCGCCGAACGGCTGGCCAGTACCGGCACCCTCGTGGGGATGGATCTTGCGTTGGCGAATGCGGCGGGCGACCCCGCTGCGGCTCGCATCATTCGGGAAACAGGAGCGCTCATCGGCGAGGCCCTGTCCGCCTTGGTGAACTTCTTCAACCCCGAGCGGATCGTTCTCGGCGGCCCCTCGGCGGCCTTCGGGCCTCCCCTGCTCACGGAGGTTCACAGCGCCATCCTCAAGCGCTCGTCATCCCTCTCGACCGCCGGGCTGGTGGTCATGTCGAGCACCCTCGGAAAGACCTCGGGTCTGATCGGCGCCGCCCGTCTTGCCAGCGACACCTTCCTCACGTCGCTGTCGCGTTCGCATTGAAGTTGCGTCATGCCCCAAGGAATCGACCAGCTCATAGCGCCTCGGCCGTGTTGCGCCAGGCGGTGAGGCTCTCGCGTGATGGTGGGCTGGACGCCACCGGCGGGATCCGCAGCGTGCAGTCTTGCGATTGTCGTGCGTCCGACTCCAGACGCAGCAGCAATCGTCCTGATGCTCATTGTCTTTGCGAGCTCGGGACGATCGAGGTGACCTCGGCATCGACGACGACGTCGACGGGCCCAACGCCCTGTGCTCGAGCACGGCGACGCCGATGGTCCGTGCGCGCCTCATGACATGACACGTCGTGGTCCGTCCCTGGGGACTCATCCAACGACGTACAGCGGCTCAGGTAGCCGGCTGAGGTCCTTGTGGTGGATAGGTGAACCACGGCCATCGCGCCGCGGCGAGTGGTACTCAGCGAAGTAACCGCGCATCCGCAGAGGTCAGTCGCCCCATTTTCCAGTGGGAGCACACTCGCGCTTCGGCGCATCTCTGCCGGTATCTCCACACGGTCCCAGCGCTTTACCTGCTGGCGCCTCGCTGTTTGGGGCTGCCACGACCGCACGGTCGGACCAGCGAACGAGCGGTGTCTAGCGGGCAGCTGCGCCAGGCGTCGGTCGCCGCGCTCAGCAACGGCCGCCTCCATGCGTGTCAGCAGCGTGGGGTGCTGATGGAGGGGGCGCCCGCCCCTGGAGGGGATCCCCTCGTGTAGCCGTCCGGGCTGCCGTGCACCGCCGGTATCTCGGCGCTGGGCATTGCGACAGTTGCCGGTAGCGGAGGTTGCGCGGGGATTCTCAGCCGAAGTACTGGTTGCCGAGGGCCTTGCCCCTGAGAGCGTCGAACTCGCCCTGCGTGATGGTTCCCGCTTCGAGCAACTGCTTCGCCTGTGCGATGTCTTCTGCCGGGTTCGTGGACGCCGCCGGACGATAGTCATCCGATTCCGACACGGCAACCCGAGCGCGGCTCTGCTGGGTGCGCTGAGCCAATCCGCGGCCCCGCGCGATCACGTAAACGATTGCCGTGAGGAACGGTACAAACACGAGGGCGATGATCCACAGCGCCTTGAGCCAGCCATTCAGCTTCGCATCCCTGAACAGGTCGGTGATGATCACGATCACGACGTAGAGGTAGGCGATGAAGTAGAAGCACCAGAGGAGGAACCAGAAGAAGTTTCCGGAGAGGAACATCGATGTCACCTTTCGATCTGTTTGTTGGTGCCGGCGGACCGCGGTGCCGCGCGCTCGCGGCCCGCCGGGGTCTCAGGCGACACTCTCGGCTCTGGTGGAGAACGCGGCGTCGAATGCGGCGGCGGGAGGGGTGATGGCGTTGAGCTTGCGGACGAACTCGATCGCCTCGGGGGCGCCGTCGAGCCGGTCCATGCCGGCGTCCTCCCACTCGACGCTCGTCGGGCCGTCGTAGCCGATCGCGTTGAGGGCCCGGAACAGCGGCTCCCACGGCACCTGGCCGTGCGCGGTCGACACGAAGGTCCACCCGCGCCGCGGGTTGGCCCACGGCAGGTGCGAGCCCAGCACGCCGTTGCGGCCGTCGAGGTTGGTGATCGACTCCTTCACGTGCACATGGAAGATGTGCTCGGCGAAGTCGAGCACGAACGCGACCGGATCGAGCTGCTGCCACATGAAGTGCGACGGATCGAAGTTGATCCCGAAGCTCTTGCGATGACCGATCGCGTCCAGCGTCGCCTTCGCGGTCCAGTAGTCGTAGGCGATCTCGGACGGGTGCACCTCGAGCGCGAAGCGCACCCCGACCTCTTCGAAGACATCGAGGATCGGGTGGAACCGGTCGGCGAAGTCCCGGTAGCCCGCTGCGATCCATTCATCGGATGCCGGCGGGAACATCGCCACCGCCTTCCAGATCGACGATCCCGTGAAGCCGGTCACCGTCTGGACGCCCAGCTTCGCCGCGAACCGTGCGGTCATCTTCAGCTCTTCGGCGGCCCGCTGCCGCACACCTTCGGGGTCGCCGTCGCCCCACACGCGGTCGTTGAGGATGTCGCGATGCCGCTCGTCGATCGGGTCGTCGCACACCGCCTGCCCCGCGAGATGGTTCGAGATCGTCCAGACCTTCAGCCCGTTGCGCTCGAGGATGTCCCGCCGCGACTGCACGTAGTCCGCGTCATCCCAGCGCGACACGTCGATGTGGTCACCCCAGCAGCCGATCTCGAGACCGTCGTAGCCCCACTCCCCCGCAAGCCGCGCCACCTCCTCGAACGGGAGGTCGGCCCACTGACCGGTGAACAGAGTGATCGGACGAGGCATTGTCATAGCTCCTGATTACGCGACGACCGAAACGGCCGCGGCGACGCGGACCCAGGCGGAGTCGTGGGCCGAGCTCTCCTCGACGGCGGAGAGCACGCGCTGCACGCTGAGCCCCTCAGCGAACGTCGAGTGCAGGTCGGTGCGCTCCGCGATCGCCGTTACGAGGTCCACGACCTGGTGGCTGAACCCGTGCTCGTAGCCGAGCATGTGACCGGCCGGCCACCAGGCGCTCACGTACGGGTGCGCGCCTTCCGTCACAAGGATCTTCGTGAACCCCTGCAGGCGTTCAGGCGCAGTGCGGTCGTAGAACTGCAGCGTGTTCAGGTCTTCGAGGTCGAACCGCAACGCGCCCTTGTCGCCCGACACCTCGATCGACAACGCGTTCTTGCGACCCGTCGCGAACCGCGTCGCCTCGAACGAGACCAGCGCGCCGTTCGACAGACGTCCGGTGAAGAGCGCGAGATCGTCGACGGTGACGTCCCCGAGTTTCCCACCCGCGACACCGGTGAAACCGACCCGCTCCCCCAGCACCGGACGCTGCTTCACGATCGTCTCGATGATGCCCGACACCGCCTCGACCTGCAGGCCGGTCACGAACTGCGTCATGTCGACGATGTGGGCACCGATGTCGCCCAGCGCGCCCGACCCGGCGTGCTCCTTCTGCAGACGCCAGCCGAGCGGCAGCTGCGGGTCGACGAGCCAGTCCTGCTGGTAGGCGGCCCGCACCTGCTGCACCTGTCCCACCTTGCCCGATGCGATGAGGTCACGCAGGAAGGTCACCGCGGGGACCCGGCGGTAGGTGAAGCCGACCATCGCCCTGGCGCCGCGCTCGGCCGCGCGCTCGGCGGCGGCGAGCATTGCCTCGGCTTCTTCGACGGAGTTGGCCAGTGGCTTCTCACATAGCACGTGCTTGCCGGCCTCGAGTGCGGCGATCGCGATCTCGGCGTGCGAGTCGCCGGGCGTGACGACGTCGACGATGTCGATGTCGGAGCGTTCGATGACCTCGCGCCAGTCGGTCGCAGACGCCTTCCAGCCCCACTGGGCCGCCGCGGCGGCGACAGCCTGGTCGTTGCGGCCCACCACGACGGTCATCTCGACGTCCTCAGGCAGCGAGAACACGTGGGGGGCCTGGCGCCAGCCGACCGAGTGCGCGGCGCCCATAAAGCCGTATCCGATCATCGCAACGCGCAGAGTCATCTTTATCAACCTGTCTCGATCGACACTGCGATCGATGGGACGGAACTGGCAGGGAGGTCGTGCCAGCGCGGACGGGTTATCCGCGAACCGTGGCCAGCGTAGGGTCGCGTTTCGGCTCCAAAGCGGCGAGGTTCACTGAATGAACGCCTGCGGGGATCAGACGATCGACTCCGGTGCAGCCAACGGCTCATCGGGGATCGGCCTCGTGCGCGGGATGAAGCCCGCGAGCACGGCGCTGAGCGCCGCGACACCGATGACGATGAGGATCGCAGCGTGATACGCATCGGCACTGGGAACGACCAGCTGACCGTAAATGAGCGTGTTCGCGCTGAGGACCGCAGCAAGGACCGCCGCGGCGCTGCTGGTGCCGAGCGATCGCATGAGCGCGTTGAGCCCGTTGGCCGCGCCCGTCTGCGACGCGGGCACAGATCGGTTGATGAGAGCAGGCATCGCCGCGAAGGCAAAGCCCGCGCCGATGGCGGCACCGATGTTGAGCACGCACACATGCCACACCGACAGCTGGAGGAACGTGGCCGTCAAGTAGCTGCCACCGACGACGGCCGCCCCCGCGAGCAGAAGCCGCTTGGGGCCGATGGTGCGCTCGAACCGGCCGGCGACAAAGGATGTCCCGACCGCGAAGAAGCCTGAAGGCATCATGATCAGACTCGCTTCGAACAGGCTCAACCCAAGACCGCCCGCCCCCTCCGGCTGCTGCAGCAAGCGCGGGAAGATGATGTTGCCCGCGAACATGGAGAAGCCCATCCCTATGGACGCCACATTCGTGAGCAGCACTGGCCGCCGGGCGGTGACCCGAAGATCCACGAGCGGGTTCGCCCGCCGCAGCTCGAACCAGCCCCAGAGCAGCAGTGCGAGGATCCCGCCCACGAGCGGAATCGCGATGCTGGGCGACAGCCATCCCCACTCGTTGCCGCGCGACACGGCGAGGAGCACCCCTGTCAGGCCCAGCGCGAGACCTACTGCGCCGGCGAAGTCGAACCTGCCACCGGACCGGCGGGTGCGAACCGGCACCGTCAGCCGCACAAGAAGGAAGCACACCGCGGCAAGAGCCGCTCCGACCCAGAAGATCGCGTGCCAGCCGACGTGTTCGGCGAGAAACGCACTGATCGGCTGGGCCAACGAGCTACCGAGGCCTACGGAGGCGGTGACCAGCGCCGTGGCGGCGCCTAGCTCTCGCGTCGGAAGGATGTCGCGGAGGATGGAGACCCCGAGAGGGATGACGGCAAGGCCCGCACCCTGGAGCGCACGCGCGAACAGAACTGGTCCCAGCGTCGTCGCGAGGGCGGCGATCACCGAGCCCATGAGCACCAGTCCCAGGAGGACGAGGATCATCAGCCGCTTGCCGTACATATCGCCGAGCTTCCCGGCGATGGGGGTCACGATGGCCGACACCAGGAGGGTCACCGTCACGATCCATGCAGTGTCGCCTGCGGACGCGTCCAACAGCACGGGCAGTTGCGGCTGCAGCGGGATGACCATCGTCATCATGAAAGAGCCGGTAACGCCTGCGATCGCAAGGACCGCCATAACGACCCCGTTGGGGAACGCGCGCGGCTCAGTTCCCCGCGTCACGGGAGATCACGGCCCTCGGCGGAGCCTCGTTCGGGTTGGTCTTCAGGTGCGGTGTGTGACTGGCGCACCGCGTTACTCGGCGGGCGCGAGAACGATGTCGAAGCGCACGTCGCTCCAAGGGCCTCCCGGCTGACGGCCGTCCGGGGTGCGCTCGTCCGCCGAGTGACGGTGGAAGTCCTTGATGAGCGACTCCTTTACGCCGAAGACGGTGTCCTTCCAGCCGATCTCGTCGCCGCGCACGAAGATGTGCGTGACGAGCCGGCGGTAGCCGGGGGCGGTCACCATGAAGTGCAGGTGGGATGCCCGCATCGGGGATCGTCCGACCGCTTCGAGCATGGCGCCGACGGGACCGTCGTGAGGAATCGGGTAGGGCGTCGGAGTGAGCCCCCAGAAGTCGTAGTGCCCGTCCTCGTTTGTGAACAGGTGTGCCCGGGCGGCTGTCCGACCGTCCGAATACTGGACGTCGTAGAAGCCGTCATCGTCCGCTTCCCATACCTCGATGCGTGCGCCGGCGATCGGGATGCCCGAGGTGTCCCGCACGCTGCCGCTCACCCAACACGGTTCACCGGATGCGTCGAAGGCCATGTCGCCACCGAGCGGGATCTCTGGTGCGTCTTCGATGAAGAACGGCCCGAACACCGTGGCCTCGGTGGCATCGCCCTGCGCTTCGTTGTTGACACCGATGACTTGCATCGAGATCCCGAGGACGTCGGACAGCAGGATGAACTCCTGGCGCTTGTCGTCGGTGATGTGCCCGACCGCGGTGAGGAAGGCGATGGCGGCATCCCACTCCTGTTCGGTCAGTCGCACTTCTCGGACGAACGCGTGGAGGTGGCGTACGAGGGCCTGCATCAGCTCTCGCAGTCGGGCGTCGGGGGTCTCCGCGAACGACGCCACGACAGTTTCGATGAGTGCTTGTTCGCGGGCGGTCTGTTCGTCGCTGACGTTGCGGGTCATGACAGCTCCTCTTTATTCGATGGGGTCGCCGGCCCAGGCGGCGTGCAGCAGCGTCTCAAGATCCGCCTGCGTGACGGGCCGCGGGTTCGAAGCCGGGATCGCGGGCAGGATGATCTCGGCCGCCGCGGGGATCGCGTTCTCGTCGAAGCCGAGCTGCGCCAAAGAGCGGGGCGCGCCGATATCGTGCCGCAGTCGATACAAGCCACCGCCGGGCGAGGTGTCGCCGCCGAGCGCGCTCACCACGCGCTCTGCCGCGTCGGGTGCGAAGGGGGCGTTGAACGCGGTGACGTATCCGATCACGACGGAGTGCGTTTCGGCGTGCGGAAGGTTGTACGTGCCGCCGAGCGCGTGGCAGATCTTGTGATGCATGCCGGAGCCGGCGGAGGCGAACGCGACCGCTGCAAGGTACGCACCGTACAGCGTCCGCTCTCTCGCCTCCAGGCTGTCAGGCTCGCTCTGCAGCTGCCGCAGTCCCGGGAGCAGCGCGCGCAGGCCTTCCGTGCCAAGGGCGCGGTTGACCGGATCCGCGCGCGGAGCCCAGAATCCGTCGATCGCGTGCGCGACCGCGTTGAGCGCACTGGACATCGCGAGTGTCGCGGGCATCGTCGCCATGAGGCTCGCGTCGTACACCACGACCCGAGGCAGCACCTTGTCGTCGACCCCGGTCGTCTTGCGCTCTCCCTCGGTCTGCCCCCATACGTTGGTGGCCTCGGAACCGGCGAAGGTGGTCGGAACGGCGACGATGGGCAGCCCCGTCTCCCGGGCGACGATCTTCGCCAGACCTGTGGAAGAGCCGCCGCCGATGCTCAGGACTGCGTCCGCGCCGGTGGCTCGTGCACGATCGACGGCAGCCTGGGCGTTCTCGACCGGGACGTGCTGCACGATGTCGTGGATTCGGTCGACGATCGGCACCGAAGCCGCGATCTCATCGGCCAGCTCTAATGTGAACCGGTCTGCGATGAGGAGGACTCGGTTCGCGTCGAGACCGGTCAGTGCAGCGAGGGTGTTCCGCGCTGCACCACCGGTGCCGAACAGGACGCGCTGACCTAGCGTGCTGTGGTCGAACTCAATGGCCATGAGCTGACTCCGCTCTCGATGGGGCGCGACTCAGTGCGCGCGGAATGCTTCCTGCAGCCGCTCGGAGCGAACGGCCGGGTTGACCCGACAGTCGAGCAGGAGGGTTCCCCGGCCCGCCTCTTCCCATGCCGAGAGGGCTTCACCGATGTCGGAGACCGAGCGCACCACTGCTGAGCTCGCACCGAAGGCGGATGCGATGCCCGCGATGTCACGCGTCCCAAAGGTCACATGTTCGGTCTCGAAGCCCATCGGCTGGAAGTGGTGAACCTCTGCCCCGTACGCGCCGTCGTTGTACACGACGACGATCGCGTCGCGTCGCTGCGCGGTGAGGGCGTCCAGCTCCCCCAGCTGCATCAGCGTTCCGCCGTCTCCGATGAACACGACCGAGACGCGGTCGGGTCTCGCCACCGCTGAGCCCAGGGCGACGCCGAGCGCGACGCCGACCGACTGGAAGCCCTGGGCCGCGACGAATCCCTGCGCGTCGGGGACGCGGATGAATGCAGTGGGCCACCAGTGGTGATGTCCGCTGTCGTAGGTGACGGTTCGCTCGAGCGGAAGGAGGCGATCGAGTTCGACGACGAGCGAGCGCGGATCGATGACGCCTTCGGCTTCGACCGGCCCGAACTCATCCGCTGCCACGAATCCCTGCAGCTCCTTTAGCTCATCCGAGCCTCGGAAGCCCTCGCTCTCGTAGCCTCGCCGCTCCAGCTCGTGCAGCAAAGCTGCGGCCGTGCGCGCAGCATCGCCGATCAGGCCGAGACGCACCGGGCCGTTGACGCCGAGGGCGCCCTCCTCGGTGTCGATCTGGATCACCTTCGAACGATCTATCAAGGTCCCGTGCATAGCGGTCCACTGGTTTATCGTCGCACCGAACGCGATGACGACGTCGGCCTCCGGCACGATGCGCGGCACGACCTCGGAGGAGAACCCGCCACAGACGCCGACGCTGCGCTCGTTGCCCACGAAGAAGCCGTTGGCAACCAGCGATGTGCCGTACAGCGCACCGATCCGCTCGCCCAGCGCCTCGATCTCGTTGCGTGCCTCGGCCAGAACGGCGCCCCGACCCGCAAGGATGAATGGTCGCTTGCTGGCCTGGATGATGTCCGCTGCCGCCTCGATGTCGGCGGACGCGGGGCGGCTCAGGGGCGTGTTCGGCGAGGCCGGCGGCGGCGGCTCGGTCCACTCGATCTCCTCCACCTGGACGTCGGTTGGGATTCCGACGACCACGGGGATGCGGAATTTCTGCGCTTCGGCCATCGCCCGGGAGATGACACTGATGGCGTCCTCTGACCGGAGCACCCGGTGCACGCGGGCTCCGGCGGCAGCCGCGAACGCTGCCAGGTCGATGGTCTGGTTGACCTGAAGTCCGCGTCCGGTCTCGCCTGCTAGCAGCAGCACCGGCTGACGTTCGCGGACGGCGTGCGTCAGCGTGGTCAGCGTGTTGGTCACGCCCGGCCCCTGGTGGACCGACGCGATTCCGAGCCGGCCGGTGACCTGGGCGTACGTGGCGGCCGCGGCCACCGCGGCGGACTCGTGCCTGACCCACACGAAGCGGCCGCCGAAGTCGCGAGCGAACGCGTCGGTGAAGACGAAGTTGCCGCTGCCGAGCAGGCCGAAGATCGTGTCGTGACCTTCCGCGGCCAGAAGTCGGGCGATCTGTTCCGCCACCGGCTGAGTTGTCACTTGCTTACCGCCTTCGTGTCGTTCGTCAAGACTGCCTGCTCGGGGTCATACCCGTAGATCCATCCGTTGGCAAGGAGTGGATCCTCCTCCACGAACTCGAGATCGCGCGCGATCTGTTCGGGGCCGTCGGGAAGGTGGTTGATCTCCGCCCGCGCGTGGCTGATCTGCTGCAGGCGGGTGGTGCGCTCGATGCGCAGCGACTCGTAGCGCTGGAGGGCCCGCTCGGGGTTGGCGAGGTCGTCCTTGAGGCAGAGGGCGAGTACGGCGGCGTCTTCCATCGACTGTGCGGCGCCCTGCGCGAAGAACGGGAACATCGGGTGGGCGGCATCGCCAAGAAGGGTGACCGTGCCGCGGCTCCACTGCTCCAGGGGAGCACGGTCCAGCAACGCCCACCGGCCGGGCTTGTTCGCCGCGCGGATCAGTTCGGTGAGGCGAGGGTCCCAGCCTTCGAACTCCGCCAGGAACTCGTCGACCGTGGCCGTCGCCGTCCACGACTCGATGGCCTCAGTCGAAGGGGCGAACGCGACGACGTTGACGAGATCACCGCCCGACACCGGGTAATGCACCAGGTGCCGGCCGGGGCCGATCCAGAGAGTCTGGGCGGGGCGCAGTGCGAACTCGGGGGCGCTTTCGGCAGGGACGAGTGTTCGGAAGGCCGCCATGCCCGAGTAGGTCGCGGGGCCGGGAGTGGCGATGAAGGGCCGGACAGCGGAGTGGATGCCGTCGGCGCCGATCAGGATGTCGGGACGGATCACCTCACCGTTCTGGAAGCGGACCATCGGCCGACCGTCTTCGAACGCGACCTCCACGGCGCGCATGCCGAGCCGGGTGATCCCTTTCGGAACAGCGGCGGCGACGGCGTCGAGCAGATCGGCGCGGTGGACGGTGTACGTGTGCTCGCCGTAGAGTTCCTTGCACGCGGGATCGAGATTCTCCGACGAAAGCACCGTGCCGTCGGCCCACCGTCGGAACTCCCAACCAGACTCCAGGCGCACCGCACGGGTGAGGAGCTGGTCGAGAACGCCCAGACGACGCAGCAGTCGCGCAGCGTTGGGTGCCACGACGAGCCCCGCGCCGATCTCGCTGATGGCGGACGCCTGCTCGTACACCGTGCTGGTGAGGCCGACGCGCTCAAGGAAGGCGGCCGCAGCCATGCCTCCGATCCCACCGCCAATGATTGCGATGTCGGGGTTCGAGCGGGTCATCTGGTCCTCCGATGTGTGTCGTGCTCTGCGGCCTCAATGGTCGTCGGATCCGACCGGCTCATCACCTCGATGTTCGTTGAACGAACATTACGGCGCGGGCGATGATTCATGGACGGCATCGTGTCTTGCGGTAGACCACAGCATTGAGCGAAAACTCAGAGAGTCGACACTTTTGCGCAGATTTGGCGGTCATGCCTCACTGGGGCAGGACGATTGCGTGAATGTGTAGACAGATTGGGAATCTCGATCTATGGTTACCGCAAGTCCGGGAAACCCTGCCCGGCAAGAGATCGGCAAGGAGGCCGAAGCGACATGGCCAAGAGACAGCAACTCATCGCTTTCGCCGGCGTGGCGACCACGGTCGCCCTGCTGGCAGGATGCTCGGGTGGCGGCGGCAGTAATGCTGAGCCGACCAGCGAGCCCACCTCGACTGGCGGCACCGTCACGTTCGCCGCGCAGACGCAGGAGCAGGCGGTCTGGGAGCAGCTCATCGCGTCGTTCGAGGAGCAGTACCCCTCGTACACGGTGAACGCCACCTTCACCCCTAACGATCAGTTCGCACAGCTGATCCAGACGCAGTATCAGGCAGGTCAGGCCGCGGACGTCATCCAGGTGACGCCGGGAACGGGCGGCGGCCTCGCCGGCCTCTCCCTTGCCGAGGACGGCCGCCTCGCGGACCTCGACGGCCAGACGTGGATCGAGGAAGTCCCCGAGGGCCTCAAGCCGCTGATCACGCTCGACGACAAGACGTACATCCTGCCGACGGCGATCGCGCCGTACTTCGTCGCGTACAACCCGGACATCTTCGACGAGCTCGGGTTGGAGATCCCGAGGACGTTCGACGATCTCCTCGACGCCTGCGGCACTGTCAAGGATGCCGACCTCATCCCGATCGCCCTCGCCGGAGCTTCGTACAGCAACGTGAACATCACGCTGCAGACGCTTGCCTCGAACAACGTCGACGGTCCGAGCCCGGACTGGACCGACGAGCGGTACGCCGACAAGACGACCTTCGAGGACAGCAAGGAGTGGCAGAAGGTTCTCAAGGACTTCCAGGAGATGATCGACGCCGGCTGCTACGCCCCCGACGCTGCTGCTGTGGCAGCGCCTGTGCACTCGCAGCAGTTCGGTGCGGGCCAGGCCGCCATGTACGTCATGCCGGCGCAGGCGCTGTCGATCGTGGCGGCGAACTCGACGCCCGACCTGAAGGTCTCCACCTTCCCCTTCCCCGGTGACTCCGAGAAGAACACCTGGATCCCCACGGCTTCGGGTATCGGCGTCGTCGTGAACGCCGACGCGAAGGATGTCGGGGCCGCCAAGAAGTTCGTCGAGTTCCTCGGCGAGCCCGAACAGCGCATCGCCTACTCGGAAGAGAGCGGCGGCATCGCCTGGGCCGCCGGCGAGAACGGCGAGGACGTGATCCCTGAGGTTCTCGAGCCGCTGCGTGACATCCTCGCCTCCGACCACGCTCCGGCGCCCGGCTACCTGCTGTGGCCTGGTGCGGGTGTGGCCCAGCAGCTCGCTACGAGTGCCCAGGGTCTGCTCACCGGTCAGAAGAGCATCGATCAGGTGCTCCAGGACACGGACGCGGCCTGGGACCAGGCAGCCAACTAGTAGGTCAACACGGAGGGGCTGCTCGCATGGACGCATGCGGGCAGCCCCATCCCCTTTGCTCGTGTGGCGGAGGGAGCGAGCAGTGGCATCCGAAAGGTGCGCATGGTGTTGCAGAATCTCGATGTCGAGCGACTCGCCTCACTACTTAACGAGTTCATTCCTGCCGATGACTTTCCGTCAGCCCTTGACGCCGGCGCGATCGACTTCCTCGAGAGCGCGCTGGCCGAGCGGCCCGAGTGGCGGGTGCACGTCGAAGGTGCCCTCGCTGGCGAGGCCACGGACCTCGAGTGGCTCAGCAACCTCGTGCAGATCGGCTACTACGCCGACCCGTCGCAGGGCGGCAACCGCGAAGCGGTGAGCTGGCGGATGGTCGGATGGAAGCCGGGCCCCCCAGGCTGGCCGCCGGCCGAACGGGAGGCGCTGCTGCCACCGACGCGTCGTCTTGCGGACCTGGCTGACTCGTACGACGCGGTGGTAATCGGGTCGGGAGCCGGTGGCGGCCCCGCGGCAGCCGTGCTCTCGGAAGCAGGGTTGGCCGTGCTCGTGGTCGAGCGCGGGGACGCTCCCGACGCTCAGCACCTAAGCGAAGACCACCTGCGCAACGCGAGAGTGAACTTCGGGTTCCAGGACCGCTCTCTCCCTCTCGACATTGAAGAACCTCGCATCGTCGAGGGAAGACTCACCGTGCCGTCAGAGTTCCGCTGGGGCGCGAACGCGATGACGGTCGGCGGCGGTACGCGCATCTACGGCGCACAGGCATGGCGGTTCGACCCGGTCGACTTCCGCATGGCCACGCACTACGGCGTGCCCGATGAAAGCTCGCTCGCGGACTGGCCAATCAGTTACGAGGAGCTCGCGCCGTGGTACTCGCTCGCGGAGCGGTCCTTCGGCGTCGCCGGGCAGGTCGACAAACGCCACGGCCCACCACGCGAGCCCTACCCGATGCCGCCCGCGCTTCGCACGCGCCCCGGACACCGCCTCGCCGTCGGCGCGCGGAAGCTGGGCTGGGACACACTGCCGGTGCCACTCGCCATCAACTCCGTCCCCTACGGCGGCCGAGACGCCTGCGTCCGCTGCGCGCAATGCGTCGGCTTCGCCTGCCCGGTGGACGCGAAGGCCGGAAGTCAGAACACGTTCCTCATGCGCGCTCACGCGACAGGTCGGTGCCATTTCGCCCGGCTGACGCGAGCCGTCCGCGTCCACGTGAACGCTGCCAGCATCGCGACGGGAGTCACGCTCGTCGATGAGCGCACGCGGGAACGTCGTGAGGTCCGCGCCGGCCTGGTGATCGTGTCGGCCGGGGCCGTCGAGACTGCACGGCTTCTCCTCGCCAGCGCGACCGATGCCGCACCGGCGGGCCTGGGCAATCGGACGGATCAGGTGGGCCGTCATCTTCAGGGCCACCTCTACGCCGGCGCCTTTGGGGTTTTCGACGACGACCTGAACGACTTCCGTGGCCCAGGTCCCCAGATCGCCACGACCGGGTTCCGGCATGACAATGCGGGGCTGATCGGCGGCGGAATGATCGCCAACGAGTTCGTTCCGACACCGGTCAGCACGTATGCGATGCTCCGCGCCGCCGGCCTGTTGCCGCCCTGGGGCCTCACCGCCAAGCAGGCCATGCGCACCCTGACGAAACGGGTGCACCGCGTAATCGGACCCGTGCAAGAGGTCCCCAACCCCGCCTCACGCGTCGAACTGGACTGGACGCAGCGTGATCACGCCGGGATGCCCGTCGTCCGCTTGTCTGGCGCGAACCATCCCGAGGACCGCCGCATGCAGGCGTTCCTCACCGAACGCGCATCCGAATGGCTCACCGCCAGCGGCGCGCACACCACGGTCGGCTGGACGACACGGCCACCGGGATGGGGCCCCAGTGTCGGCCAGCATCAGGCCGGAACGGCGCGCATGGGCGATGACCCCGCTACGTCCGTCACTGACCCTCTGGGACGCGTGTGGGGGCACCCCAACGTGCTCGTCACCGACACCTCCCTGCACGTCACGAACGGCGGCGTCAATCCGATGCTCACGACGATCGCACTCGCGCTCCGAGTCGCACACCACGCCGCAGGAACCTTCCCCACGCCGCCCGGCCTGTCCACATAAGAGTCGACACTTTAGAGGTCGCAGGGCTTGTTGCGCAGGTCCATTGCCAATCTGAGTCGCACAGTGTGGACACATGGTCATTTTGCGGCTAGCATCGAGGATGTACCCCGCGATCGGCGATGTCGCTCGGACGGGCACAATGCACACGCGATTCGGCAAGGAGGCCGCGGCCAAAGATGACCTACACACTTCGACTCACAGTCGCTGAGACGGAGCGGGACGCAGCGTGATGACGATGACTACTCGCCAGAGCTCCCCGCCCTCCAACACCCGGACCGCGTCGGCTCCTTCGAAGAAGTCGCCGCGTCGCCGGCACTACATCCCCAAGACGCGGATCTCGCGCCTGTGGGCGCTGCCGGCGCTCATCCCCGTGGCGCTGCTGCGCTACATCGCCGTCGGTTTCGGCGCGTACTACGCGTTCACGAACTGGAACGGCCTAAGCGTGTCGGCCGACTTCGTCGGCATGGACAACTTCGTTCGCATCTTCTCGGATGAGGTTGCGCTGCGTTCGATCTTCAACACGCTGATCCTGGCCGCGTGCGCAGTCCTGATCTCTAACACGCTCGGCATGATTCTTGCGAATGCGCTCAACAAGGACCTGAAGACGCGGCACTTCCTCCGCGCATTGTTCTTTGCCCCGTTCGCGATCACATCTCTCGCCGTGGCTTACGTCTGGTCGTTCATCTTCGAGTACAACGGCCTGCTCAACCAGCTCTTGAGCGCTGTCGGCCTCGGTGAATGGCGCCGACTGTGGACCGCTGATCCAGAGACCGCGCTGTGGACCATCCTCGTCGTGATGGTGTGGCAGACCACCGGCCTGTGCATGATCATCTACCTTTCGGGACTGCAGGGCATCCCCGAGGAGATCAATGAGGCCAGCGAGCTGGATGGTGCCGGTGTCTTCAAGCGCTTCCGCTACGTGACGCTGCCCATGCTGCGTCCGGCGATCGTCGTCGCGGTCGCGCTGCCCACCATCATGTCGCTGCGCGTGTTCGATCAGGTCATCGGCCTGACGAACGGCGGTCCCGCTCAGGTGACCGAGACGCTCGTCACGCAGTTCTATCGCCAGGCGTTCGCCTTCGGAAACTACGGCTATGGCGCCGCTATCGCGCTGCTGCTCACCGTGCTCATCGGCGTCATCGCCGTTGCACAGGTGCTGCTGCTGCGTGGAAAGGACGAGAACTAATGTCTCGCGATCGCTACCGTCCGCGGACGTTCGTCCGCGAAGTGATCCTGCTGCTGGTCGCAGCCATCTGGTGGATCCCGTTCTACATCATCATCGCGATCTCCCTGCAGGATCGTGATGCCATCAACGAGCGCTCGCTCGCGTTCCCGTTCTCGAACCCGCAGTGGGGCAACTTCGCCGAGGCCTGGGGCGGTGGCTCATCAACAGGGCTCGGAAGCGGCCTTCTGTCGAGCTTCATCATCACGGCCGGCAGCGTCATCGTGATCGTGGTGCTCTCCTCGCTGGCTGCGTACGCGATTGCCCGTCACGCCTCGCGACTGAACACGACGCTGTACTTCCTCTTCATCATCGGCATCGTGCTGCCGTACCTGCTCGGGCTGATCCCGGCATTCATCCTGTTGCGCGAGCTCGGGCTGGTCGGCACGCACCTCGGCATGATCATCCTGTACACGGGTGTCGAGCTTCCCACCGCGATCTTCCTCTACGCAGGGTTCATCCGCGCCCTGCCGAAGGAGTACGAGGAAGCGGCGCTGGTGGACGGCGCCAGCCCCTTCCGCACCTTCTGGCTGATCGTCTTCCCGCTGCTGGGCCCCGTGACGGCCACTGTGTCGGTGATCACGGCGCTGTTCGTCTGGAACGACTTCTTCGCCCAACTCGTGTTCCTCACGGGCACCAACAACCAGACGCTTCCTGTCGCCATCTACGGGTTCGTCGGCGAGTTCGCGACGCAGTGGAACTACGTGTTCGCGGGAATCGTGATCTCGGTGGTGCCCGTTCTGATCTTCTTCATCTTCACGCAGCGTCAGCTCGTCAAGGGCTTTGCCGGAGGAATCAAATCGTGACCGATCCGTACGCGCTCCGAATGACCGCAGTCCCCCGCCCGCAGGGCGGACCCCAGGAGCTCGCGTGGTGGGTGAACGTTTCCCTCCCTTGGTTCCGGGCGGTCCCGTTCTCCTGCCTCGAGCGAGTGGAACTACAGGTGGACGGATACCCGGTCGCCGCAGATGCACTGCTTGTCCGCCTTGACGGCGATGTCGTCACGCTGGCCTCACTGGCGGGCCGCGGAGACTACTGGGGCGTGCAGACCACGCTGCAGATCGGCCTGCCAGCCGGCGCCGCGGTGCCCGAACCGGGCGCCTCGATCGAAGCCGCGGTCACGCTCCGGATGCCGGAAGGCCACGACCCGAAGGGCGACTGGACGCGCCGGCGCGTGTCGGCGGTGGCAACGATGGGTCACGGTGGGACGTCCCCTTGGAGCCTGGGCGTGTGCACCTTCAGTTTCGCCGGTGAGCTGCGCCGCGGCCGGGCCCTGCGGGCCTGCCTCGACGAAGTCGCGGCGATCGGCGGATATGCGGGTGTCGAGCTGCTGGGCGCACAGGTGGCGCAGGGGTACCCGAACCCCAGTTCCGCCGAAATTCGGCAGCTCGGCACCATCGTCCGGGACGCCGGACTCGTCCCGCTCGTGTACGGCGCGTACACGGACCCGGGCCGGCAGCTGGGGCCGTCGACGGATGACGACCTGCTCAACTGGGCGCAGAACGGCCTGGACACCGCAGCCCTGCTGGGATCCTCCTTCGCGCGCATCAACCTGCCGCCGAAGGCCGGTCTCCTCTCCCGCGCCACAGAACTCGCCGCGCAGCGGAACCTCGTCCTGCTGACCGAGCTCCACGCCGTCACCAGCGCAGACCCGTACGTCCAGGACTTGCTCGCAGCCTTCACGCAGATCGACTCCCCGAACCTCGGGCTCACCCTCGACCTGTCGTGTGTGATGCAGGCCATCCCCGACGGATTCGTCGATGAGTTGCTGCGGCCCGCTCTGCCCGCTGCGGCGATCGATGCGATCCTCGACGGATGGGCGGCCGATCAGCCGGAGGGAGAGACGCTCGACGCTCTCGCGGCGCTCGGCGGCGACGACCTGGTGGCGGCGGCCCGTCCGCTCGTGGGCCGGATGCGCCGGCTGTTCCGCCGTTCCAGCCCCGACTGGCTCCCCGATGTGCTGCCTCATACGAAGGTCGTTCACGGCAAGTTCTTCGAGATCGTGGACGGACACGAGGCTGCGGTCCCGCTGGAGGAGATCTTCCACGAGTTCAGGGCTGCGGAGTTCGACGGCCATCTGCTGGCTGAGTTCGAAGGTCACCTGTGGCAGCAGAATCCCGACACCTTCGAGCAGCTGCGCCGCTACCGCTACCTGGCAGGGGCGCTGGTCGATGCCTGACCGATCGATTCCCGTCGCCCTCGTCGGATTCGGAGGCTCCGGATCCGGCATCCACGCCCCGCTGATCGACGCCACCGAGGGACTCGACGTGGCCGTCGTGGTGGCCCGGGGAGAGGAGCGCCGCGCGGCCGCCGCGCAGCGCTACCCCCACGCGGAGGTCACCGACTTGCTCGATGCCGCGAAGGCTGCGGCAGTCGCGGTGGTCACGCTTCCCGTGCACCACCGCGGCGACACCGTCGCGCACCTCGTGGACGCTGGCACCCGGGTCGTGGTCGAGAAGCCCTTCGCGGGCGACCTCGCCGGCGCCCAACAGCTGGCGGTGCGGGTCGGGGACCAGGTGACCGTGTTCCACAACCGCCGGTGGGACAGCGACTTTCTTACGCTCAAGCGCCTCCACAGAGCCGGCGCATGGACTGGCCCTGTGCGCCTCACCTCGCGGATCCAGCGGTGGCAGCCGACGGTGCGCGACAGCTGGCGCAACGACCCCCAGGGCGGAGGATTCCTGCGAGAGGTCGGCCCCCACCAGATCGATCAGGCCATCCAACTGCTGGGCCCGGTCACCGGCGTCTACGCAGAAGTGCTGGTACGACGTCCCGGCTCCCGCACCGAGGACGACGTTTTCCTGGCAATCACCCATGCCGACGGGAGCGTGTCGCATCTCATCTCCGGCGCGCTCGGCAACACCGACCTCCCCCGATTCGAGGTGTCGGCGCGCGATGCGCTGGTCTCACTCGGCACCGCAGACCCACAGCACGACCAGCTGCACGCCGGCCTGTCCCCGCTCGACCCCTCCTGGGGCGTCACAGACGCCTCCGACTGGCGGCGGCGTGGGGCCGACGGCGAATGGGACGACGTCCTGCCGGAGCGGGGCTGGTGGCCTGGATTCTACGAGGCCACTCGCGACTGGCTGTCCGGTTCTGGCGGACCGGTCAGCGTCGAGGACGGCGTCGCGACGATGCAGGTGATCGATGCGGCACGCGAATCTGCGCGCTCGGGCCGGCGGGAGCCGATCGGGGCTGCTCGATGACGTTGGAGGCCACGGCGACGACGACCGCCGAGACGGCGGAGGCGCCCTTCGAGCTGATCAAGCTCCTCGAGCTCTCCGACCGACGCGAGCCGGTCGTCATCGACATCGTCGTGTGGGTCGCGCTGGCCATCATCAACGGACAGCTGCTTCCCGGGCAGGACCTGAACAGCGTCGAACTGGCGACCCGTTTCGGCTCCAGCCGCACCCCGGTGCGCGAGGCGCTTGCCCTTCTCGAATCGAATGGTCTGATCGAGATGCGCGCACGCAAGCGTCCTCGGGTCGCGTCGTTCGGGCCCGAGCAGAGCCGCGAGGTCTTCTTCGTCCGCGCCCAACTCATCTCGGGGCTCACCCGCGCGGCGATCGAGAACGCGACCGATGGAGACGTGGCGGCTCTGGACCGGCACGTCGAGATCCTCCGCGAATTCGCCGCGGCCAGAGACGACGACCGCTATCGGTGGGCGCACTTCGCGTTCTTCGATGACCTGGTGGCGATGTCGGGCAACGTCACAGCCCGGGCGATCTTGAACTCCCTGTTCCTGAGAACCCTGCCCGTCCGCCGCGCTCTTTCGCTCCCCCACCGCCTCGACGAGAGCCTGTACTACGCCGAGCTGATTCTCGCTGCGGCCCACCGCCGTGATGCCGAGATGGCAGCCCTGCTGGTGCGGCGATCGGTCCAGGCGGCCGTCGACGTCATCGCCCCCGAAGGGGACCCGGGCGCCCTGTTCATTGAACGATCTGACTCCTTGTCGGGTTGAACGAGACTCCGGAACATGACCCTGACGAAATCCTTCATAGAAGAAGCGGGTGATAGCAATCGAGCATCGCTATTTGGGTCGGTCCGGACTGCAGATTTCTGGCCGCACGTTCGGGAACTGGGTCACTGAATTGCGCACCACCAGGCAGGGAGCACTCTGATGGCACGAGTAGCGATCGTCGGGGGCGGCTCAGTGAGCCAGCTCCATGCCCAGGCCATCCGACTGGTCCCCGAGGCAGAGCTCCTCGGCTTCGTAGGCGACGCTGGTGCTCAGATGCGCGCGACCGAGTTCTCCACGCAGCAATGGCCGTCGCTCGAAGCGGCAGCGCACGCCGGCGCCGACGTCGCCGTCATCTGCACACCGACGGGGACGCACGCGGAGATTGGGACAAGAGCTGCAGGCCTCGGGATGAACATCCTCGTCGAGAAGGCGATGGACACTTCCCTGGCGGCCGCGCGGTCACTCGTCGCTGCGGCCGAAGACACCGGCGTCGTGCTCGGCGTGGTCTCCCAGGGTCGGTTCGAACCACCCTTCGAGGAACTGCTCGCCGCGGTTGAGTCCGGGCGTCTCGGCGTGCCCACGCTCGCATCGGCGTCTCGCAAGTGCTGGCGGGATCGGCAGTACTACCGGGGATGGCACGGCACCCACGCGATGGACGGCGGCGGCGCCATGATCAACCAGGGCATCCACAAAGTGGATCAGCTCTGCCGCCTCATGGGTCGTGCCCGACGTGTCACCGGCTGGACCCGCACCCTCGCGCACTCGATCGAGGTGGAGGACACCGCGATCGCGCTCGTGGAGTTCGAAAATGGCGCGGTCGGCACGATTGAGGCCACCACCGCGTTCTACTCGGCCGGTGCCACACCCACCGAGCAGACGACGGTAGATACCCTGCAGCTCTCCGGTGACGCCGGGTCCGCCGTCATCAGCAAGGGCGTGCTGTCGACGTCGTGGTCCGGTGTCTCGGCTCCGTCGCCGGCGGTCTCCCACGGGGCACGGCTCGACCTGTTCCGCCGCCAGCACGAAGACTTCGGGCGCGCTCTCGCCGAGGGCCGTGCACCGCGCGTCACCGGCCAGGAGGGCCTGAACGCCCTGGAACTCGTCCTCGCGGTCTACGAGTCCGCCCGCACCGGCAGGACCATCGAGCTCGACGACTGGGCGGAAGCGCCGCGCCTCGATTTCAGCCAGGGTTCGCCGCACCGATGAGCACCTCGGTTCGCCCGGCGATGGAACTGCCCCCGACCCCCAGATCGGGCCACGGCCCGCTCGCATCGCGATCCGGTGCGATTTCCTGCCCTCTTCACTGAGACGAGCCGGCGGCTACAAGGGAGTGAGGGTGCCGCGCACTAGCGAACCAGGACGAAGCGTAAGCTCCCGCCTGTTGGAGCTTCTCTTCGCGTTCCGCAAAGGGCATCAGATCCTGAGCCTTGCCGAACTCGAGCGCGAAACCGGCATGCCGCACGCCACTGCGCGACGTCTCATGCTCGAGCTCGAGGAGGCGGGCGCGGTCGACAGGCTCGAAGACGGCAGGTTTGCTCCCGGCATTCGACTGTGGCAGCTCGCGACGCTCACGCCCCGGACAGAGTCGCTTCGCGTGCTCGCCCGTCCATTCATGGACGATCTCTACGGTGCGCTCCGCCAGCACGTGCAGCTTGCAGTGCTGGCCGAGGATCACGCCGTCATCATCGAGCGGATGTCCGCACCGCAAGCCGTGTCGCTCGCCTCAGAAGTCGGCGGGCGCCTGCCGCTGCACTGCTCGGGCGTCGGCAAGGTGCTCCTCAGCCACGCGGACCGCGAACTGATAGACCGGGTGCTCAGTGGCCGCCTCTCGCCTTACACGCCGCTCACGGTGACTGACCCGGCCGTGCTGCGACGCCAGCTCGCGGCATGCCGGCAAACCGGAACGGCCACCGTGCGCGCAGAGCTCACCCGCGAGGCCGACTCTATCGCCACCCGAATCGTCGACGCCAGCGGACAGGTCGTGGCTGCGCTGTCGGTGGTGGTGCGTTCGGAATCCGTGAAGCTGGAAGCTGCGACACCATCGGTGATCACGTCGGGTCTCGCCATCTCGCGGGCCCTGGGCTGGCAGCCGAGTGTCTCGATCAAGTGGCCGCCGTAGCGCTTTGCTAGCATGCGTCTCGTGTCCCAAAGCGCGATCGACGAGGATGCGGCGCCGCAGGAGCTCGTGCGACTGCTCCAGCTGTCGGAGCGCCGGGAACCTGTCGTTGCCGACATTGCGGTGTGGATCGCGCGGGGAATCATCGATGGCCGCATCCAGCCCGGGCAGACGCTCAACAGTGTCGACATCGCCAGCCAGTTCGGTACAAGCCGCACCCCCGTGCGAGAAGCGCTGGCGATCCTGGAGTCCGACGGCCTCCTCGAGATGCGCGCACGGAAGCGACCCCGGGTGGTCGTCTACGACTCCGAGCGGATCAAGGAAGTGTTCTTCCTGCGCGCGACCGTCATGGCCGCTCTTGCCGAAGTGGCCGCCGAACGGATCACCCAGGCGGACCTCAACGAACTCGTCAGCCTGGTCGACGTTCTCGCGGGGCACGCCCGCGAGAACGACGATGCCCGTTATCGGTGGGCGCATTTCCAGTTCTTCGACGCCATCGTGGAGATCGCGGGCAACAAGACCGCGCGCCCGATCCTCAACTCCCTCTTCCTGCGCACGCTGTCCATCAGGCAGGCGCTGGCCGCGCCAGACCGCCTCCAAGAGAGCCTCAGCTACGCCGAGCAGATCCTGCAGTCGTTGATGCGACGGGACGGCGAGATGGCGGCACTCTTGGTGCGCCGGTCGATCGAAGCCGCAGTGCACGCGATCGATCGCCCCGACCAAGCCGACTGAGATCAGAGGCGGGTCACTAGGTCGCGTGCACCGAGCACGGCAAGGGCGACGGATGTCGGCGTCGGATTGCACGCAGTCGCAGTAGGAATCACTCCGTTGCCGCCGACGTACACGTTCGACGTGCCCCACACCCGGCTGTTCGGGTCGCACACCGAGAGACCGTCGTCGTACTCGCCCATGCGAACCGACCCCTGGTAGTGCATCGAGCTTCCCGCCGGCAGCAGCCGCGGCTGGCTTCCGGAGAAGAAGTCGCCGATCGTTGCGGCCTGGTCGACCATGTCGCGCTTGGCACGCTCGATCGTCTGCCAGTCCTTCTCGGACAGCGAGTAGTGGATCGTCATCTTCGGAAGACCGAAGACGTCCGACTCGGTGTCGGAGAACTCGATGCGGTCCTCTTCCCGGATGTCCTTGGTGGTGAAGCGGCCCCAGGTGATGATGCGGCGGTGCTCGACCTCCGCATCCGGCAGCTCGATCGGACTCGTGCCGATCTGCATGACCTGGGTGTGGAACGGGAAGTCCGGATCGTGGAACGGGATCCAGAGAACACCCGTCAGTCGCTGCCGGAAGTCCGTGTCGTCGCCCCCGTGCGCTTCGTGGGACGCGTCTTCGCGAACGGCTAGCGCACTCACGATCTGCGGTTGGTCGTTGAGATAGCGGCCCAGCGCGGGCGGACGGATGCCCGATGCCCACAGCAGTTGCGGGGTGCGGAGAGCGTCTGCCGCGATTGCGACAGCCGACACCTCCACCAGGTGCGTTGTGCCGCTCTCCCGCTCCACGAGCTGCACGGCGGTGACTGTGCCGGAGTCGTGTACCAGCTTCGTACACACGACATTTGGGACGATCGTCAGCCGCGCACGGGCGCTCTCGTCCAGGCCGGACAGGATCGTATCGATCCCCGACCAGCGCGGCAGGGGCTCCCCGGTCGGCGTGCACGCCAGGGGCATCGGCTGCACACGTCGGTCCTCGCTGCGGCCCTGGTCGAAGATGGCGGACAGCTTCTCCTGCAACTCCCGCTGCGCCTCGTTAGCCGGGAAGGCCGCCTGGGTGACGCTCAGCAGCTCCCAGGCGCGGCCGAATGCCTCGTCGAACCGATCCTCGAGGAAAGCGATGCGCTCGGAGTCGCCGGGAGGTGGGCACGCGCACGTCCAGTGCGCGCCCATTCCGCCGATGTTTGCGGCCATCGCCGCGGCAGGCATGCCCTCCTGCTCGTCTTCGGACTCCGCGACCTCGTTGAGGAGGAACGTGCCCGGACGGGCCGCGATGCGCCCGTCGATGCGACCGGTGTCGGAGGGGGTCTGGCCGGTCCACCGCGTTGCGGCGAGCTGGACCTCGCGTCGGGCGTCGGGTCCCAGATTCCGGATGTTCTTGCCGAGCTGTCGGGTCAGCTGCGGCCCGGCGTCGATGAGCACGACGGTGGCCCCTGGTGCCTGCTCGAGGATCTCCCGAGCGTAGGAGGTGCCGACGGGGCCGGTGCCGACGACGAGCACGTCCACCCGTTCGGGTAGCGTGCTCGTCGCCGGCACCGCGCCCTCAGCGGGCATCCGCGCCGTGCGTGACGCCCTGCTTCTCGTCTGCGAGCTCCGCGAGGATCCGCTTCTCGAGTTCGTGGTGCTTGGCGATCATGTCCCACGCGCTCGCGTGCAGGTTCCAGTGCCATCCCTCCCACTCGCTCGAGATGAACCCGGTGTATCCGGCATCGACGAAGACACGCAGGATATCACGCACCGGAACCGCCGGCTCGTCGCCGTTCTCGTCGATGTCGTAGAACTTGCCGTGCATGTGGACGGTCCACGGTGCGACGAGCTCCCAGTCGACCGCTTCGGCGTGTCCGAACAGGCCGATCGAGTTGCGAGCGAACGGCTGACCGGCCGCGCCGGCGCCTTCTTGCTCAACGATCTCGTACACCTTGCGGTACATCTCGGGCAGCTGCGAGTCGTCGAGAATCGCGCCGTGTGTGTGCTGGTCCGCCCAGGCCTCGCTGATCCGCTCGAGGTAGCGCTCGGACAGGCCTAGTTCGCGGGCGGCCGCGATGCGGCTCGGCGGGATGCGGCGCATCGAACTACCCCAGTCGGGGATGAAGCCGAGGTGGGGCGACCCGAGCTTTTCGTAGCGCTCCCGCAGCGCCTCCATCAGAGGGTGCCGCGGAGAGTGGTGAGCGTGGATCTCCAGACCCAACTTGACGTTCTCTCGCTCGGCCAGCGGGAGCAGTCGCTCCATGTCGTCTGGGGTCAGTGAGTACTGCACGCGCACCACCGGGAAGCCGAGCTCGCGCGCGGCCTTGATCTGCGGCTCCATGTAGGCCACGAGCTCGTCGGGGGTGAGGAGGCGGTCACGGCGAACGCCGGCATCCGCGTTGGCGCCGATGGCGGAAGGGGTCAGCCCGGTCTCGTCGATCAGTGTGCGGAACTCGGCGATCTGCTCATCGCTGAGGTGCGGCCAGTTCCGGAAGCTCTGGAAGCCCACCACCTCCAGGCCCGGGCCCAGCCCCCGTTCGGCAACGCGACGCACAGCGTCTTCGAACGCGATCTTCCGTGCATGGAAGTCGCGCGTGATGCTGTAGAGCGTCGTGCCCAGCTGAGGAAGTTCGGGAGTCGTAGTCATCGATCTGCCACCTTGAGGATCGCGCTGTTGCTGTCGAGGTTCTTGAGGGGTGCGCCGTTCACGGGCAGGTACGGGATGTACAGGCCGAAGTCAACATCGATCGCATGCTCGCCGGGCTGTGTCGCTGCGTCGGACTTGACGGAAAGCTGCGCCGAATCGAGCACGTACCAGTAGGTGTCCGTGTGTGCCGCGAGATCGGGGAGCGTGTACGGCCCGTCGCCGGCGAGACTGAGGGTGACGTCACCTTCGGGGACCGGCTGGCCGTCGACACGCACCGCCATGCGCTCGACGCACGACAGCGGCAGCGCGCGGTACCACGGCAGCCGGAGATCAGTGGTGAACCCGTCGGCGGACGGGCGGAGGGTGTCGGCCTCGATGAGACGTTCAGGGAACAAAGCTTCCTCGCTTTCAGAATCAACCGCATCGCGATCAGTCGACACTTTACACGAGACTGTCGCGTTTTCTACCGCGCAACTGGTGTTGGCCGGATAGAGTGTCGACACATTGTGCTCATACTTTCGTGCGCCTGACAGCAATCATCCTCATCTCGACCGGAACCCGCCGCAGACCCCTGGTCCGGCAGAAGGGTGGATTGTCAACGACTTCGTGGGCACTCCGGGCCTGTCATGCCCCCTCGGATCGGAATCCGATCCCGATCCGATCCCGAAGCTTCACGACACATCCACAGCGGCGGCTCGCGGGTGAGGCACGCCGGAGGGAGCGGTACGGACATCGCGGAGTGCCACCCGGCGACGAGTTCTGCAGCCCAACCTCCGTGGTGCTGACCCCGGTGTCGCCGACGTTGAAGAATGAAGTCGTCCCTGTTCCGGGTGTGACCCTGTCGTCGACGGGCCGCGTGCCTTGCATCTGATCTGTCTATCCGGGACAGGGTTTTGCGAGCCGGTCAGGGCTGGCATGACCTCATAGGAGCTTGGGTCGAAGCCCCGTCAAGGTCTTGT
>NZ_JBEGIA010000018.1:0-23762 GCF_040676455.1 Microbacterium sp. LMI12-1-1.1
CGCGTCCAATGGCCGTCGGGCCGAGGCCTCGGCTGGCGAGATCGGCGATCTGGATGCGCTCAGCCTCGGAGAGGAACCGGGGCGAGATCGTGCGGGCGGCAAGCAGCTCGAGCGGTGGCACGAACTTTGAGTATTTGAGGGCTTGAGGGCCACTGGATATTGCGTTTCGGGGCCACGCGATATTGAGATTCGGGGCCACGCGATATTGAGATTCGGGGCCACTCGATATTGCTGGTGAGCGCCACCCGGCTCGTGGTGACGCTCACCGGCCTGGGTCAGCCCGCGGTCGCGGTGTGTTCGCGCATATTGGTGCTGCCGGTCTCGATCCAGATGGTGTTGTGGACGATGCGGTCCATGATCGCGTCGGCGTGGACGCCGCCGCCGAGACGTTGGTGCCAGTCCTTCTTCGCGTACTGGGTGCAGAACACCGTCGACGCAGCGTCGTAACGCCGTTCGAGGAGCTCGAGCAGCATTGCCGCGGACGCTGTCATCGGGGCTGTCGAGCAGCCACTCGTCGATCACCAGCAGGGTGAACGCGGCGTATTTGCGCAACCATTTCTCCTTCCCCGCGGGCCGGTCCCTCGCCGAAGCCCAGGACTCTTCGAGGTCGGGCATGCGGATGTAGTGCGCTCGGTAGCGGTGCTGACATGCCTGCTTCGCCAGCGCAGAGCCCAGGTAGCTCTTCCCGGATCCGGTGAACCCTTGGAACACGACGTTCTGCTGTCTGCTGATGAACTGGCAGGTCCCGAGCTGGGCGATCACACCCCTGTCCAGGCCGCGCTGCTCGAGCATGTCCAGCCGGCGAAGGTCCGCGTTCGGGTAACGCAGTCCGGCTCGCCGGATGAGGCCTTCGACCTTGGCGTGGGTGAACGCGGCGTGGGCGTCGTCGACGGCCAGTTTCACGCGCTCCTCGAACACCATCCCCCGGGTGAGGGTGTCGTCCTGGATCTCGAGCGCGTCGACCAGCGACGCCACTCCCATCTCTCGCAGCTTCCGGACTCGTCGTTCGTGTCACCGTCGGCGCCTTCGAAGACCCCGCAGAGTGTGGCCCCAAGCAGTTCAGGCTGATCCGTTATGTCGGCGCCGGTGTAATCGGCGAAGGTGGGGTAGAGGTCTGAGATGTGAGCGAACGAATCGATGATCTCACCATTGTGGGGCCGGTGCAGATCGCGTGCGAGCTCGGTATCCCCGCCTCGACCGTCCACGCCGTGCTGGTGCGTGCCCGGATCAACCGGCTCAGTCACATTGATTGAGTCACCGGTGAGCCGATCCGTCGCTACGAGCACGACCATCCCGGATCCCTGACCATGTCGTTGTCACCAAGTTCGGGAACATCCCCCATGGCGGCGGGCGGCGGTTCGTAGGCAAGCAGCAGGGCGACCGCAACCGCGAGACGACCGCGAAGCGGACAGGCAAGCGGCACCGCGACCGCGCCCTCACGATCCGCTTTACCATCACGGGCGGTGTCTTGGTCGGCATCGAGTGTGGCCGACTGGAACGGTCCATCATCCCCGCGGGGCCTCCGGGCCGGTAACCGGGCAGCCCACTTGCGGGCGGTCGAGGTCATGAACATCTTCGCCGAGACAATGACCGGCCAATGCTCTTCAACGATGTGCTTGGCCAGACGCAGACGAGCGCGCGGAGTGAGAGCAGCATTAGCGTCGGACGCGAAGGCCTCCTGTGTGTGAAGCGGCTCCTAGACCTCGCCACATTCGCAACGGGAGGCCTTCACACGTCAACAGCTCCCACGCGATTCACACAACAACGTCCCTAGACAACACACTCAGTCAGCCCAGTCGATTGCGTACACCAACTCAGCGAGACGAGCCGCCCCCTCGTTGACGGTGTCGAAGTCGACGTCGACGACTCCCTGATCGGCCGCGTACTGGTCCCACTTCCTGGCGAGCTCCTCCGCTACATCTCCGTGAGCGTCGATAACATCCTTCGTCTCGCCGGGATCATCCGCCAGGTTGTACAGAGAATAGACACCCGTTCCTCCGGCGACGACGGGAGCGTAGACAAGCTTCCAGTCGCCGTCCCGATACGCACGGTGTCCCAGCAGCTCCATGCCGAACTCCTCCGTGCCAACCAGGTCGGAGGTCCCCTCGAGGAGCGGTCTGGCAGACGAGCCGAGTAGGCTCTCCGGGGCGACGAGGTCGGCACCCGCGTAGTCTGCGAAGGTCGGGTACAGATCAGAGACGTGGACGAAGGTGTCGCTTTGCTTGGGCGCGTCTCCCTTTGCGGCGGGAGGCTTGATGATCGCGGGTGCGCGGGTGCCGCCCTCGAAGACAGAGCCCTTGCTATGGAAGAACGGGCCAGACGACACCTGAGCGTTCGGAAGGCCGAGGGTTGGGTAGGAACCCGGGCTACCGTAGTCGTCGACGTCGCGAAGGGGGTAGTGCCGCTGCTGCCACTCGGCGTTGCCTGGTTTCGCCGTGTAAAGCACGCGGGAGACGCTCGAGGCACCGTTGTCACTCGCCACGACGATCAGCGTATTGTCATACTCGCCGCTCGCTTGCAAGTGAGTCACGATGCGGCCAAGCTGCTTATCGACGTCCTCGATCATCGCCGCGTACACCGCGAGGCGATACGCCAGGTCCCGTTTCTGTTCGGTGGTCAGCGCATCCCATTGGGGAGTCTGCACCGGCCATCGGGTGGCCACATCGTGGTCGATGAGGCCGGCGGCGGCCAGCGCGGCGATCCGATCCGCTCGGAGCTCTTCGTAGTTGTTGTCTGCGAGGTAGCGATCGAGGTAGTGGTCGATTCTCGAGCGGTCCGGAACATGAAGCGGATCATGCGGCGCCGTGTAGGCGAGATATCCAAAGAACGGGTTCTCCGAATCCGCGTCCTCGTCGAGCATTCGCAGGAGCTCGTCGGTATAGGCGTGCGTAGAGTAGAAGTCGTCTGCGAGCGTCTCGACGGGCTCGCCGTTGCGCTCATACTTGACGGTGTCCACAGGTTCGCCATCGCGGGGCGCATGGCGCAGCATGTCTCCGAAATGTGAAGCGGCACCGTCATACAGCGTGAAGTTCTCGTCGAATCCCAAAGCCTGCGGGCTCTGTTCCGGGCCTTCACCCAGATGCCACTTTCCCACCTGATATGTGTCGTATCCCACGTCGGAGAGGACTTGAGCAATTCCGGTGTACTTCCCTTCGAGGAAACCGCTGTACCCCGGCGTCGTTGCCGGCACCCCGGGCGGACCGAAACCCTCCTGCGACCCGAGACCGACCCGATGGGGGTCCTGCCCGGTCATCAGGGAGGCGCGCGTGGGTGCGCAGACGGGATAGGCGTGAAAGTTCGCCAGCTGGACTCCGTCCTCGGCGAGCGTGTCAATGGTGACCGTGGACGCCTCGCCGCCGTACACACCAAGGTCGGTGTAGCCGAGATCATCCAGCAAGACCATGAGGATGTTGGGCTTCGCCCGCGGCTCATCCGGGTTCGGCGTCTGCACAGTCCCGTCTTGTGCGGTGCACCCAGCGACACTTACGGTCAGCAAGGCGGCGGCACACACCGCGGCGCTTACGGAGGACCGCTTAGATGGCCCGGATTCGTGCTGGTCTTGCATAAGCCGTGCGTCGGCCAGTGGCCCCATCATCAGCTTCATTTCGCTTCCCGGACTCTTTTCGTGAAGTACGGCGTCGGCGCGATCGTCACGCGGATGCGGCGAACCTCTCCGGCCTCCGAATGGATGGTGTGCACCTCGCGCGAGTCGAAGCTTTCGCCCGCGAAAGATGTCACGTTCAACCGCATCCCTGGTCGGATGATCTCTTGTGCTGCGCGAAGGCTGGGCACGTCCTTCTCCTTCATCACCGAGGAATAGTCGGTGAGCGGGTTCGCTCCAGGCATGGTGACCCTGGTCCATCGATAGCTTGACATCTTCGTCTCCCGTATTGCTCGCTTTGCAACATCGCTCAACAGCATCAGCACCCCACTGGGATGTAAGCGCGACCTTCCCCTTCGCTCACGATGGAGGTACACGCAGTATCTATACAATACGTATCGTTTGGGATACTGCAACACCGGGGATCGAGGGCACTTATGTCAACCTGAAGACGGCCTCTTCGCAGTTAAGGCGAATGAGCCTCTACCCTCGACCTCCGCCATTTGGCGTGGGAGCGTTCCCAGCCCCGGACCTTGGTGCGGTCGGCATGGAGTGGCCTAACGCCCGGCTGTATGGCCGGGGTCAGCAGACGGGCACGTACGCCGAGACAACGCATTCCATGGCGATACAAGGGCCCAGTGGGCTCCGCATCCGACGCCGGCGAAAACCTTTTCGAAAGTGCGCCAGTCGCTGCGGCGTTTCGCGGTCGAGGGTCGTTTGGGTCGAGCTCGCATGCGGCTAGCAGGGCCACGAGGGCGTCGGCGGCAGACTCGCGCTCGAAACTCATGAGCTAGTGCGGCTGTTCGATGACGAACCGCCTGGTGGGACTGTTGACGGGTCAACGTTGATCCATTGGCGTTTGCCGTTGTCAGACATCGATGTGCACGGCCGAGATTGTTGCTCTTGAGGAAACGCGGGGCAACTCATCCGATACGTACAGTATCGTATATAGACCACCTCATCTCGATGGAGAGAAGCATGGATTCATATCAGAGTCAGTCCCGTCCATACCACGGATTCGAAGGCGCCAAGTGATCGTCGACGGCGCCTCGAACCCGGGTGATGTCGCGTGGATGCCAAACAACGGATGGGCATCGAACATGACGCGATTCGCTGAGCGGCTCGTCCGTCAAGGCCTCATAGACAAGTCCGATTATGAGTCGCTATGGGCATGGTCGGTGGAGGAGCCTTCAGCCTTCTGGACTGAGTTCGCAGACTTCGCTGACGTGCGCCTCGACGGCGAAGCAGGCCCGGTGACCGTAGGCGATGAGATGCCTGGAGTAAGTTGGTTTCCGGGCAGACGCGTGAATTTTGCCGAGCATCTCCTCCGCCAAGGCGACGGGGTCGCTGTAATCACAATCGATGAGCACGGGGACCGCACGGAGCATGATTGGACCCAACTTCGCGCAGACGTGGGCGCGCTCGGGGGGGCGCTGCGGCAGTGGGGGATCGTGTCGGGAGATCGGGTCGCCGCTGTCCTGTCGAATACATACGAGGCGCTGGTCGGGCTTCTCGCAGTGGCTTCTGTGGGAGCCGTGTGGTCGATCTGTTCGCCCGAGTTCGGTTCGGGCGCGATCATCTCGCGGTTTGCTCAGCTCGAGCCTCGAGTGTTGCTTACAGCTTCCTGCTACCAGCTCGGTGGCAGGACACGTGACCGGTCTCGTGAGATTGCCGAGGTGATCGACGCGCTGCCCACCCTGGACAAGGTGGTCTGGGTCGATTCCCTCGGATCATCACGCCCAGAAACAGAAGTGCCTACAGTCCTCTGGGCCGATGCACTGTCAACGGATTCTCCTCGTGCTCCACAGTTTGAACCGGTGGACTTCTCACATCCACTCTGGGTGTTGTTTTCTTCGGGCACGACGGGCGTTCCCAAGGGGATCGTTCACGGTCATGGCGGGGTGCTCCTTGAGATCCTCAAGATGCTCCTGCTGCACTCTGAGCTGAAGACAGGCGACCGCTACCTGAGCATTGCTTCGACCAGTTGGGTTGTGTGGAACACGCTCGCCTCCGCCATAGCCGTAGGCGCCGTGCCGGTGCTCGTCGATGGCAGCCCCACCTATCCCACCCCGGACCGGATTTGGCGAATCGTGAGCCAGGAATCAGTGGCCGCGATCGGTGTAAGCGCGGGATACATTCACTCATGCCGCAAGGATGGGCTTGACCTCCGCGGAACCGTCCCCTCCCTCCGCACCGTGCAAGTGACCGGATCGCCACTATCGGTCGATGGCTACCGCTGGATTCTCGACCGTGTCGGCGACGTCTGGATCTCGTCGATGAGCGGCGGCACTGACATCGCATCGGTGTTTGTGGCCGGGTCACCCTCACTGCCGGTACGACTCGGACGCATCCCCGCCCGAGCGCTCGCGGTCGACGCGCAGGCATGGAATGAGCGAGGGGAGTCTATCGTCGGGGAACCGGGTGAACTGGTGGTCACCTCTCCGATGCCCTCTATGCCGTTGTTCTTCTG
Source organism: Microbacterium sp. LMI12-1-1.1 (assembly GCF_040676455.1). Taxonomy (NCBI): domain Bacteria; kingdom Bacillati; phylum Actinomycetota; class Actinomycetes; order Micrococcales; family Microbacteriaceae; genus Microbacterium; species Microbacterium sp. LMI12-1-1.1. The sequence goes on from NZ_JBEGIA010000018.1 coordinate 6,072, forward strand.
GGGTGACTCATCGGGGCAGCGTTATCAAGAGGCGTACTTCGAGAAATACCCCGGTCGGTGGTGCCACGGCGACATCATCGACTTCGATTCCGACGGCAGCTCCGTGATCCATGGGCGCAGTGATTCGACTCTCAATAGAAACGGTCTGCGCATGGGGCCCGCCGACATCTACCAGGTCGTCGAGAACCTGCCGGAGGTCGTCGAGGCCCTCGTCGTAGGCGCCGAACTGGGCACCGAAGACTACTTCATGCCCCTATTCCTGCACATCACGGACGGTTTCGATGTGGCGACCGTGCAAGAAGCCGTGCGCGCTGCGATACGCCAGGAGCTCTCGGGGAGGTACCTTCCCGATGACATCGTGACAATGCGCCGCATCCCTCACACGCGTACAGGAAAGAAGCTCGAAGTACCGGTAAAACGGCTCCTTCAAGGGGCGGCGCTGTCCGATGTGGTAAGTGCCGGCGCGGTCGACGACTTCGCAGTTTTGCAGGACTACGCGGCGTACGCCGCTCAGGTGCGAGCATCAAAGCCGGGCGCGTCATGACCCGTCGGTGGGCCGCACACGACAACGATCCAGTGGTAGTGGCCTATGCGCGGACACCCATCGGTCGAGCCTTCAAGGGAGCGCTCCGCGAGGTAAGGCCGGAGGACCTGAGCCTGACCGCCGTCCAAGCAGCGTTACAGGCTGTACCGGAACTGGACCCCGAGGATATCGAGGACTTCTTCCTTGGCACAGCGTTGCCGGAAGGCGTCCAGGGGGACAACATCGCGCGGCGCGTCGCGGTAATGGCCGGGCTAGACGGCCTCCCCGCTGCCGTCGTCAACCGATTCTGCGCCTCCTCACTGCAAGCGGCACGCATGGCCGCGCACGCGATCAAAGCCGCCGATGGCGACGTGTTCCTCGTTGGCGGAGTGGAGAGTGTCTCGTTAAGCAGCGAGCTGACGGCTGTGCCGCATCCCGATTTCGACGACGCAATCACGCGCGCCGAACGTCGTTTCGCCGAATTTACCCCGTGGTCCGACCCCCGCGACCGAGGCGAAGTGCCCGATGTGTACGTCGCGATGGGCAAGACGGCAGAGTTCGTCGCACAGCTCACGGGCACGACCCGAGCTGATCAGGACGCCTTCGCCGCGCGTTCGCAGCAGCGCGCGATCACCGCACGAGCCGCGGGATTCTTCGAACGCGAGATCGTGCCTGTCCTCCTTCCGGACGGAACCCGCGTCGATCTGGACGATGGGCCCCGGCCCGGCACGACGGTGGAAGTTCTTGCTGGGCTGCGGCCGGCTTTCCATCCTCGAGGAACTGTCACTGCGGGCAATGCCAGCCCGCTCAACGATGGCGCATCTGCGGCAGTGATCATGAGCAGGCGACGGGCGAGGGAGCTCGGGATCACCCTCCGAGCGAGAATACTGACGTCTACGGCCTCCGCCTTGTCTCCGGAGATCATGGGTCTGGGTCCCGTTGCCGCTACCGAGCTGGCGCTTGCACGCACAGGGCTGAGCATTGAGGATCTGGACATCGTCGAGCTGAACGAAGCGTTCGCCGCGCAGGTGTTGCCGTCTGCCGCGAGACTCGGTATCGACCATTCTCGGCTCAACCCCCACGGCGGTGCGATCGCACTCGGGCACCCGTACGGGTCGACCGGAGTGAGGATGCTGGGAACACTGATCAATGGCCTGGAAACCCGAGACGAAACGATCGGTCTGGCCACTCTGTGCGTCGGTGGCGGTCAGGGAATGGCCATGATCGTAGAGAGGCTATGACTATGGAGGCAGCGCCCGGCACCGCGATACTGCGCGGGTCGATTTTCGTTCCACCAACGGCCTTCGTGGTCGCGGAACACCTAGGTCTGTTTAGGAGCGCCGGCATCGACCTGGGCCTGGCGCAGACCACATCGAGCACCCAGCAGCTCGACCAGCTCATCGACGGTGCGGTTGACTTCGTGGTCACCGCGATGGATAACGTGATCGTGTGGAACCAAGGCTCCGCTGACACCCGCATCATTGCGCAGATAGAGCGCACGACCCCTCTCTCGCTCATCGCGAAACCGAGCATCACGTCTTTCGATGGTCTGGCGGGGGCTACGCTTTCGGTCGACGCTTTCGATAACGGCTTCGCTGTCGTCCTTCGCCATCTCGTGCAGACCCGCTCCATCCAGGACGTGCGCTACGTGGAGACGGGTGGTGTTCACGAGCGTTACTCCGCTCTTGTTGATGGCAGTGTCGACGCAGCCTTGCTGGGGCCGCCTCTCAGCGAGCAAGCTGAGAAGCGCGGCCTGACCCAGCTCGGGAGAATCGATCAGTTGGTTCCAGGCTTCCCCGGGCAAGCGATCGTTGTCAAAGGCGATCGGGTCGAGGAGCTAAAGCCTCTCTTTGCGCTCCTGCTTGGCGCGTTGCGCGGCGCCATCAGCTGGTCCGATGCTGTCGAGGAAGACACTGGTGCAAGCTTGTTGATTGCCGCAGGCTTCGGGGGCGATTCGGCTCGATCCGCCTGGACCAACCGGGCACGTGATCTCTGGCCGTCGTTGGATGGTCTCGAACTTCTGCTGACGATGCGTCGAGCCCTGGACATCCTTCCCGACGGGGTGAGGGTCGCAGACCTCTGGACCGACGAGCTGCTCACCTCGCATGAGACCCATGATGTCGGCTGAGGAGTCGCAGCCGATCTTGCCGGTATCCCACGCAGTTCAAGGGATGCTGGCAACGGACCGATCGCTGAATCTGTTGGGGATCCGTGTGGTCTCTGCCGGCGGCGACCAGGCGGTGGCGCAGATGGAGGTCACCGCCGACATGGGGAATGGGCATCTGATTGCCCACGGCGGTCTCATCTTCACCCTTGCCGATACCGCGTTCATCTGCGCGTGTGCGGTGGTCGGGCAGATGCCGGTGACATCGTCAGCGTCGATTGTGTACCTCAGCCCGGGTCATGTGGGAGATGTGCTGACGGCGACCGCGGAGGTGCGTCACCGCGTCGGTCGAGTTGCACACTGCGATGTGACCGTGACTTCGGATCGCGGGGTTGTCGCCGAATTCCGGGGTAGCGCGATCAGCGTCAGCGCGCGATAGGTTTCCGCAACGGCGGAAGCGCGAACGACAACAGATCATCGGCGAATGCGTCGTCGAGAGGCCCGCCCCCGAGAAGCAGACGTTGATAGATCGGCGCGTAGATGAATGACGCGGCGATGTCGAGGTTGAGGTCTTCACGAAAGAGGCCCTCATCCACGCCGCGCTGCAGGAGCTCCCGGACTACTCGTGCTCGGTCGTCCCAGAATCGTTCGTGAAACTGGCGCAGCACGTCTGGAGCGTATTGACCTTCCGCGATGATCTGCGCGACGATCATGCCTTCGTCACTGCCGTACTGTCGCACAACGGATCGCACGTGCGCGGCGAGGGCATCATCGGCAGGTAGCGCGGGATCGATCGGGGTGTGCTGTAGATAGTCCGAAACAAATGCGTCGATCACGACGGCGACCTTGCTTGGCCACCACCGATATATGGTCGCCTTGCTGACCCCGGCGCGTTTCGCAATCGCCTCGATAGTGAGCCGTTGAACTGTCGTACCGGGTTTGTCCTCACCCAGCCCGATCAGCGTCAACGTCGCGCCGATGATCGCCTGTCTACTCTCTTCGCTCCGAGCCACCATGTCGTCACGCTAGCGCACAGGTCACGCTGTCAGCGTGTCCGACTGCAGCCGCTCAACTTTCACCTGTCGGGTTATCGGTGACCTTCGTGAAGTATGGCGCAGGTGCAACGGAAACTCTGATCTCGCGAACCTCTGTAGCGTCAGACTGGGCTGTTTTCACCTCGGGGTTGCCCCACAGGAGGACGAGGCCGGTTCCGGGCTCGGCATGCTCGATTTCCACGACTGCGGTTGAGATTGTCGACGGCGCTCGAAAACTGGACAGTAGCGGCGGGGTGGTTTCCAGTGATCGTCGCAACGTGATCACACCAGTTGGAGGTCATGTTGTCGTCACGTCGCGTTCCGAAGGGTCCTGGGCGTAGGCCGAAGTCTTTGGCGCGGAAGCGGTTCATGGAGCTGCTGGCGCAGGGGTGGCCGTTGGCCGCCGCGGCCCGCGAGGTCGGTGTCGTGCGCACCACGGCGTATATCTGGAGAGACGGCACGACGGTGCGGCGAAAGGATGGCACGGTGAAGGTCGTGCCGCCGCTCGAGCCGCTTTCGCTTCGCCCCATCTCGCCGCGCTTCCTGTCCGAGGAGGAACGCATCCGGATCGCCGACCTCGCGAGCAGGGGCGCCGGACCGACGGAGATCGCCAAGACGCTGGGCCGGTCGCCGTCGACGATCAGCCGGGAGTTGCGACGCAACGCACATGAGTCCGGCCAGTACCGGCCGTTCCACGCGCACAGCGTCGCCGCGACCCGTCGCCGGCGGCCGAAGCCGTTGAAGCTGTCGACAAATCCAGCGCTGCGCACGTACGTGAAGGCGAGATTGAGGGAGCGGTGGAGTCCGCAGCAGATTAGCCGCGCCTTGCGCGCCGCGCACCCCGGCGATGCCGGCATGCGGGTCGCGACGGAGAGCATCTATCTCGCGATCTACCGGCCCGGATCAGGGCTTCTGCGCAAACCCGATCCGTCACCGCTGCGGACAGGACGTGACCACCGCAGGGCGCATACCCGTCTGATCCGGGCCGGGCGCCGGTTCGCGCAGCCGATGCTGTCGATCCATGACCGCGAGTTCGAACCGACAGACAGGTCCGTGGCGGGCAATTGGGAGGGCGACCTCATCGTCGGCCCGCATCACCGCTCCGCGATCGGCACGCTCGTGGAGCGGCAGACACGGTACGTGAAGCTGCTGCACCTGAACGCGCTCACCTCGTCCGAGCTGCACAAAGCTCTAGTGCGGGTCCTCGGCGCACTCCCGGAGGGGCTGCGGCGGACGCTGACATGGGATCAAGGCACCGAGATGGCCAAGCACCTCGACATCACCGCCGACACCGGCACGAAGATCTACTTCTGCGACGCCGCCAGCCCCTGGCAACGCGGCAGCAACGAAAACACAAACGGGCTGCTGCGACAGTACTTTCCGAAGTCGACGAACCTCGCCGTCCACACGCCGCGGGACCTCGCCAGAGTCGAGGACGAGCTCAACCGGCGACCCCGAATGACGCTCGGCGACCGCGCACCCGCGGACCTCTTCGCCAGCCTGCTAATGTCCGAGAATCAGCCCTCGTTGCAATGACCGCTGGAATGCAAGGCGCCGAAAACGTTCAGAGTTCGGGCGCCGCCGACAGAGATCACGTGGCCGGCGTTGTCGCTGTAGCTACTCCACTGCGACACGCCTACTTGCCGTCCGTCCGCGTTCTGCACAGTGTCAGCTGGGTACCACGCGTAGTGCGGAACGGGGACGGACAGTGTCTGCGCCCGCTTTTCGCCGAACAACGAAGCGGCAATCGTGTCTGCAACGTCATCATCGTTCCAGACCAAGGTGACTTCTCTGCGCCGCGGGTTCTCTGCTTTCTCCTTCAGCGCAGCGCTGCCTACGAACTCGCGGCTCCAGTCCACGAGCGGACCGTACCCGGCCTCGATCGGGTCGATGTAGTAGTCCTCGATCCGGGTCGAGGTCATGCTTCCCCCTAGTGAGTCAAGTGCGGGCAGGGGGAACGGCCCTATCCACTCGCGGAACTCCTGGAGTTCGGTGGCGGTATAGATCGCAGGCAGCGGGATGGGCATCCAGCTCGATTCCTGGCTAGAGGTGCCGTAGGCGAGTGCTCCCACTTTCCTCAAGCCGTACTTCTGTCCGGTCTCCTCGATCGCTTCCCGCACGACCTGCTGGTCGTCCCAGGGCCCATACAACTCGAATCCGGGGGTGCCGGCCATGCCGTGACGCAGCGCTCGGACGGTCTTGCCTGCGATCTGTAGCTCTCCGATGTGGAAGAACTTGATCTTTCCCGCCGGGTGCGGCGACCACGAGCTGCTTGGCCCCGCAAGACAGAAAACGGCTCGAGCTGGTTGACGGCGAGTTCCTTCAGGAACGGGATGACCTCGGTGCCGCGCAGCTGCAGTTCGGGCATGTGGTATGACAGCTCGAGAAGCGCGACTCCGTTCATCCATGCGCGTTGCTCGTCACGCCAGGACGAGAACTCGGCCGGATAGCCCGGAGGAGACCACCGCGTAAGGGGGGGCGTTGCGAACGAGATTCATCGCTCCGCCGGCCTGCTGAATAAGCGTCGCCAGACTGGGCTCACGACTGATCTCCGACATGTTTCTCCTTTGAACCACGTTGTGGGTGATGCCGGCAGGCCCGACCACCCTCTTGGTCTGCTCGCGGCGCCCACACGAGGCGGCGGCGCGATCGAACACATCCTATGCAAAACGATACGGACTGGATAGGATCATTTCTTGCGATGATGCGTACGATCGTCTTCAATCGTACGATACGATACGGCTAGTATCGCTAGCACCGTCCATATCCGTCTACGACGACTGAGGGGTAACCATGAGCATGCGAAGCCGGTCAGAATGAACCCGGAATCGACATTGCCGGGATCCGCCGAGCTCATCCGCGACTACTCGCTCGAGATGACCGGTAAAGATGTGGAGGAGTTACGCGCAGCGAGGGAGACCATCCCTGACGGCACCAGAATCAACGTCACCTTCCTCGGCAACGAGGACTTGGAGATGAGGGTGGCGGCAGCAAGGGCCGTTCGTGAAAGCGGCTTCATGCCCGTACCGCACATCGCAGCGCGCAGGATCCCGTCTCGCGCGCACTTGGCTGAATTTCTTTCGCGTCTTCACGACGTGGGCGCAGCGCAGGAAGTCTTCGTGGTCGGTGGCGACCCCGCTTCAGCCGAGGGTCCTTTCGAAGACGCCCAAAGCATCATCGACAGCGGTCTCCTCGAGGAGTATGGCGTGCAAGGGGTGACCATCTCTGGATATCCAGAGGGTCACCCTGATATCACGACCGCACTGCTCTGGCGTGCACTCGATCAAAAGGTCGCGTCGCTGTCTCACCGGGGGTTCCACGCCACGATCCTCACTCAGCTTGCCTTCGACACCGCTCCGGTCGCCGAGTGGATCGCGGCAACCCGGTCCAAAGGTATCGAGGTGGATATCCGTGTAGGAACGCCGGGTCCCGCGGGCGTCAAACGTCTGATCGGTTTCGCTCGCCGGTTTGGTATCGGAGCGAACGCGCTGATCGTCAAGAAGTACGGCTTCTCGCTGACCAACCTGATGGGCACGGCAGGGCCCGACAGATTCGTGGACGGCCTTGCAGACGCCCTCGCGCTTACACCGATGAAGAGCGACGTGAAACTGCACTTTTACACATTCGGGGGACTTCGCGCGACGTCGGACTGGGTTCATCACTACGAGGCTCGTACCCGTGCGAATGGAGCAGACCATGGCTGAGCTGTTGGACGGAGTCAAGGCCGCGACCGAGATCAAGGATGAACTGCGGACACGAGTGTCCGAGTTGGCTTCCCGAGGGGTGGTACCTGGGCTGGGAACGCTGCTGGTTGGAGACGACCCTGCATCGAGGTCCTACGTGTCGGGCAAGCACCGTGACTGCGAGGAAGTCGGGGTGGCATCGATCTCGGTCGAACTACCTGCCACCTCAACCTTCGCGCAGATCGCCAAGGCTGTCCGCGAGCTTAACCATGACCCGGCCGTGACGGGCTTCATCGTGCAATTGCCTTTGCCGGACGGACTGGACCAGCAGGCGATCCTGGAGCTGGTGGATCCTGCAAAGGATGCTGACGGGTTGCACCCGCTGAATTTGGGTCGACTCGTTCTGGGGGTCGATCCGAAGGCAGTAACGGCGGGTCCGCTGCCCTGCACTCCGCGTGCGGTCATGGACCTAGTCGAGCGAAACGGCATCTCTCTAGCGGGTAAGAATGTCACCGTCATCGGAAGAGGAATCACCGTAGGGCGGCCGATGGGGTTGCTGTTGACCCGCAAGGGAACGGATGTGACGGTGACTCTCACTCACTCCAGGACCCCCGACATCGCGGCCGAGGTGCGCCGCGCCGACGTCGTCATTGCTGCCGTCGGGGTACCGCATTTCGTCAAGCCCGAATGGATCAAACCCGGCGCTGTGGTGCTGGATGTAGGCGTCACTCGAGTCGGAAGCACCGCGACGGGTCGAGCAAAACTCGCTGGAGACGTCGATCCGGCAGTAGCTGACGTCGCAGGCTGGGTCTCACCTAACCCACGTGGAGTTGGTCCGATGACCCGCGCGCTACTTGTCACCAATGTCGTGGAAGCCGCCGAACGCACGTTGAGGAGTTCTGATGTCAGGTAGACCGCAGCAAAACAGTGCCTGCCTTATTGTGCAGGGACCAGATCGACCGGGCCTGGTTGCCGCAGTGTCCGCACTCATCGCCCGCAACGGGGCGAATATCTCCACGCTGGATCAGGTCTCCGACAATGCAGACGGGGGGAACTTTTTCCAGCGGGTCGTCTTCCAGCACCCCGAGCTGACAACCGCGCTATCGAAGATCGAGGCAGATCTGGAGTCCACGCTGACACCGCTGGGGATGCAGTGGCAGCTGACGGATCAGTCGGTGCCTAAGCGGGTAGCGATCCTCGCTTCTACCTCGGACCACTGTCTGTTGGAGCTCCTGTGGCGACATCGCAGAGGCGAGATGAACATCTCCATTCCCATGGTGATCTCCAATCACACCAACACCGCCGAGGATGTTCGATCTTTCGGAATCCCGTTCTTCCACGTCCCCTCCCAGGGGCCGGACAAGTCCGAAGCCGAGGCCCAGATATTGGAGCTGCTGCGAGGCAAAGTCGACTTCATCGTGCTAGCGCGCTACATGCAGATCCTCTCGGCGGAGTTCCTCGACGAGGTCGGCGTCCCAGTGATCAACATCCACCATTCCTTCCTCCCCGCTTTCATCGGAGCCGCGCCATACCGGCGGGCGAAGGAACGGGGAGTGAAGCTCATCGGTGCCACATCGCACTACGTCACCAAAGATCTCGATGAGGGTCCGATCATCGAACAAGACGTCACTCGGGTCGATCACTCTATGGACGCAGCGGCCCTCCAAATCCGTGGAGCATTGGTCGAACGCGCGGTGCTCTCTCGTGCCGTCGAATGGCATGCCGAGGACCGCGTGATCCGACACGGCAACCAGACGATCGTGTTCAGCTAGAACCCAGTCGATCGACAAGTGTCATTCGAAACGGATCGTATTGATCCTGCATCACTTCGATGCCTTCAAAGAAGAGGAACCAGACGATGACTGCAACGACGCACCCCAGCTTCTTCCTGAATGAGCACATCCCTCCGGCACCAGCAGTGTCGTCGTGGACGCGGTTCATTCACGAGTTTGAGCCGTCGGAGTTCACCAACTGGATCGACGAGAGCGAATCCTGGAAACAGACGGCCTACATCGGCGACTGGTCATCGCTCCCGAACAAGATCGTCGTAAAAGGACCCGACGCGGTGCGCTTCTTCCAGGATCTCTCCATCAATACGTTCAAGAACTTCGAGGTGGGGCGGGCCAAGCACAGCGTTCAGTGCTCACGCTCCGGCAGAGTCATCACCGAAGGCATCCTGATGCGCCTCGGCGAAGAAGAGGTGAAATTCACCGGTGGTCCTCTGTACTGGGCGGAGTACCAGTTCGCGAAGGGCAACTACAACGCGACGCTCACTCAGCGTGGGACGTCAGATTTCATCATTCAGATCCAGGGACCACGGTCGCTGGACATTCTCGAGGCTGCGTCGGGAGAGTCCCACCGCGACTACAAATTCCTCAACGTCCGTCAGACCACCGTGGCGGGCCATCCTGTCTGGTCATTGCGGCAGGGGATGTCGGGGGAGTTGGGCTTCGAACTTCACGGAGACGGAGCTCACGCGGTGGAGGTACACCAGGCGCTGCTCGACGCAGGGGAGCAGTTCGGCGTACGGCGACTCGGTGGCCGAACAAAGATGGTCAACCACGTCGAAGCGTGCTTCCCGACGCCGCTTGTCGACTACATGCCGGCGGTCGGCGACGAGCCTGAGTTCGCTCAGTACCTCGCGGAAACGCACCCGGAGCTGGCCTATCTCGCCTACTTCCCATCGACGGGAAGCCATGTGCCCGCTGGCTATGACGACGCGTACCGCACCCCTCACGAGTTGGGTTGGGGACGCAGCATCAACTTCGATCACGAGTTCATCGGACGCGCTGCCCTCGAGGAATCAGCCGCCGCGCCCCACCGGACGATGGTGACCCTGGTTTGGGACAAGGACGACGTCAAAGATGTATACGCCTCGCTGTTCGATAGCGAGACACCGTACGACTTCATGGAGATGCCTCGAGCGCTGTTCGATTCGTTTGCCGTGGACTCCGTGCGTGCCAACGGTCGAGAGGTCGGCGTATCCACGTCCCGCTGCTACTCATACCACTTCCGCGACATGATCTCGCTGAGCAGCATCGACGCGGAGCACGCAGAGCCGGGCCAGCAGGTCGAAGTGATCTGGGGCTCCCCGGGTTCACCCCAGAAGACGATCCGAGCGACGGTGGCACGCGCACCATACAAGCGCGATAACCGACGCGTCGATGTGGCCGATCTTCCCACCCAAGTCCAGAACTGAACATCCGATGTCGCCTCTGAGGAGTTGCAATGACTGAAATCCACCCCACTACCGGACTGGCTGACGGCACCTTCGGCTTAGCGCGCCTCGGCGACGAAGGCGGAGTGATCAACGCCCTCGTCAGACCGGACGGCGGGGTCGTCGACCTCACACCGCAGTACCCGAGCCAGGACGAACTGTACGGAGATTGGGCCCGGACGTTCGACGCCCTCGAGCTGCTGAACTCGAGAAGCGTGGGCACTGACAAGACCGTGACGGACTATCGGGTTCTCGCGCCAACGGTGCGACCGCAGATCTTCTGCGCAGGGTCCAACTACCGTCAGCACGCCGCCGAGATGTACACCTTCAACAAAGGAAACTACGCCAAGGATCGCCATGACGGTGAGTCCGACGAGCAGTTCTATGAACGCAATCTCTCCTTCGTGACCGAGAAACGCGCCAAGGGAATGCCGTTCATCTGGCTGGCCAGCCACGGGTCGCTCGTCGGCCCGGACGACGACATCGAGCTCCCCGCCATCGGCGTCGCCCACGACTGGGAAGCCGAACTCACGATCGTCACCGCCGGCGGGGCGCCGCGGTACCTCAGCCCCGATGAGGCCGTGGAGTACATCGTCGGTTACACGATCGGCAACGACATGCACATCGGTGACCTGTTCAGCCGCACGGACATCAAATGGAACGCGGACTGGATCGCGAAGCAGTCCCCGACCTACAAGCAAGCGGGACCTTTCGTCGTGCCTCGACAGTTCTTCCCCGACCGTTCGACGCTGCAGATCACGCTCGACGTCAGCGGCGAGAGAATGCAGGACTGGCCCGCCGACGACATGATCTTCTCTCCCGAGGAGTACCTGGCCTACGCGTCCGAACGCGTATCGATCCTGGCTGGCGACCTACTCATGATGGGCTCCCCTCCTGGCAACGGCGCCGTACACGGAGCCCGCTGGCTCGTCCCCGGCGACACCGTCGACATCTCCATCGCCGGCCTCGGCCACCAGCACCACCGTGTCATCGCCGAAGACCTGCACGGTAGGACCCCGCACTTCGGCCTCCCGCCCTTCGACCGCCCCGACGCGCGATAGGAGCCCTGATGCCTCGCATCGAACATCGGATCATCGACACACCGGAGAGCGTCGCCTGGAAGGGGCCGCTGTCCGGCACTGATCACAGTGTCATCCGCGTCCCCGACCTCGACGTCGCCATACCGTGGTATCAGTCCATGCTCGGCCTGGTACCAACCGAACGGCGAAACGACAAGATCTACCTGATGGGTCCCGTGAGCGGGCGGATCGTGCTCGGGCTGTCCGAAGGCGGAACAGGTCTGGACTACGTCAGCTTCCCAGCCCGAAGCGCTCAATCCTACGATGCGCTCGCCACTAAGCTCGTCGCGAACGGCATTGACACCATCTTCGGCGTCGACACCACGCGCGAAGGCGCCCGCAATGAACTGCGGGTCGCGCTGAGCACCGGACATGTCTTCGAGGTAGCGGAGCACGAAACCAACGCTCCCCCGGCCCCAGTCGAACGCACCTACCGACCCGGCGCTATCGACATCCGCAACAGCCACTTGCCGCTACGTTCAAGCGATGTGACCGGCGTCCCCGATTTCTTGGGCGTGCTCGGATATCTCAGTAGCTTGTTCGTGCCGCTGCCGGATTCACCCGCCTACTTCATCCAGTTCCTCCGAGCGAATGCCATACACCTTCAGGTGACGGTTCTCACCGGGCGCGAGGGCCTCCACCACGTCGCCCTTGAAGCGGACGAAGTGGATTTCTTGCAGACCCTCGACAACCTAGCTCTGACGGAGCTGGTTGCCGACTATGGCACGGTGCGCATACGAGGGCAAGATGCTTTCCATATACGTCCGGGACCCGTTCGGAAACCGGATCGCGGTCACCTCCACTATGGAGACGGTCGGTTTCGACTACGTCGGACAGTACAGCCGATCAGGCACCCGTGGCACCACCTCAACATGTGAGGTCCGGGACCACCGGAGAACTGGAACGCGAATGAATGTGACCGAGCCGAACGCTCGCACACCGCACCCTCACCGTCTACTCGACTAGGAGAATCACCAATGAAGCTCGGAAGAATCGCCGTCCCCACGCCCGACGGAGAACAGATCCGCGTGGTCGCCGCACAGCCCGACTTCAGTCGTGTGGTGGATCTCGCACGGGCCTACTCGCTCGCACTGCAGAAATCGGGGGCCACACCACATCGCGCTCGCGAGCTCGCCTCTTCCGCATTCCCATTGAGCCTGTCAGCGGCAATCGCCGGAGGGGCGAGATTCCTCGACGACGCGCACGCCGCGCTCGCTGCCGCCGACGACGCCTCGACGCCGATAGACGACGTGTCGTGGCGGGCGGCAGTCGATCCTCCGGTTATTCGAGACGGTCTCACCTTCGGGACTCACATCGAGAATTACTTCCGCAACGTCGTGCACTCAAAGCCTGTGCGGGAGATCTACAACAGGCCTGGCTTCTTCAAAGGCTCGACCGCCACGGTGTATGGCCATGACGAGGTGATCCCATACCCGAACATCTCGAGCAAGCTCGATTACGAACTGGAGATCGGCTACATCGTAGGCAAGCCGGGTCGCAACCTGACCCCTGATGAGGCGCTCGGTCACATCTTTGGTATCACGATCTTCAATGACTGGAGTTTGCGCGACGTGCAGGCCGTCGAAGGTCCGATTGGCATGGGCGCCCAGCACAGCAAAGATTTTGCCTACGGTATCGGCCCGTGGGTCACGACCATTGATGAGATTTCGTCGATCGAAGGTCTGCGCGGGCAGGTGCGCGTCAACGGCGAAGTTCGTTCCGACACCAAGGTTGAAAACTTCGTTTACACGCCTGAGGAGCTGGTCGCGTACGTCTCGATTTTTGATGGACTGCAGGCGGGTGACCTGATCGGCTCAGGCACGATGGGGTTCGGTGCCGGCGTCGAGATCAACCGTTTCCTCGAGCCCGGGGACCTTGTGGAACTCGACCTGGAGGGTGTCGGCACGCTGCGTAACCGGGTGGCTGCAGAGAAGGAAATTCCGCCCTGGTGGCCAGAGCCGCGGCCCTACCCGTACGAGAGCGAGGACTGAGATGACGCGGCCGCCGGTGCGACGAGTCGTCACCGGTCACGATGACGATGGTCGAGCGATCATCTTGTCCGATGGTCCAGCCCCACACGCCTACGATTCCGACGTCATTCTAGGTTTCGGTGCGACCGTGCCATGGGTCACTCTAGGGGAGAGGATCGACCATGTGACGGACGAAGACCCCGCGGCATCAGACTCGGAGATACCGTCCTTTCCCGCCCCGGGTGCGACCATCCTGCGCATCGCTGACTTCCCCCCTGACGCGGTCTACCCGGATGACGCGGGCGCAGTAATCTTCGCCGAGCTCAATGCTCAGGATGGGGCCCATGCTGGCGATGCGGCCGATAGGCGCAGCGCGGGAAAGCACTTTTGGTTCCACCGGACCAACTCGCTGGACTACGCCGTCGTGCTTGACGGGGAGATCACTCTCCTCGTGGATAGCGGTGAAGCGACCCTGACGCCTGGCGACGTTGTGATTCAACGTGCCACCAGCCACGCATGGTCGAATCGTACGGACCGCACCGCTCGGGTGCTCTTCGTTCTCATCGGCACAGAGCCCCTCTCTGCCTCCGAGATTGCTCGCAAACGGCAAGTACGTTCAGGGGCGCTTCGAGGCTGAACACATCGCAAAGCTGCGCGGGGGTGCCCAGGTAAACCGGCTCTGCTCAGCTTGGCCCGGGTGCACGGCACAAGTGAGCGACTCCTCTGCAGAGCTGATACCAGGCGGGGTCCTTGACGGGTCACGCACAACTCGGGTTAGAAAAGTTCAGGGAGCGGTACGCACGATGAGAATCAATTGCCTGGGGGCGGCGCCGTGGCGCTGAAGCCCCCGAAAGCTGACATCGACGAGGCGCGGGTGCACGTCTCCGGCCGCAAGAAGGTCGCAGTCGGTGTGCCGGCCGTTCTGCACGCCCTCAAGATCTCCCAGGAGCAGATGGGCGTGAAGCGCAGCATCCAGACTCTGCTTGCGGTCAACCAGAAGGACGGGTTCGACTGCCCCGGATGCGCCTGGCCCGAAGAGGAAAAGCGGCACATCGCGGAGTTCTGCGAGAACGGGGCGAAGGCCGTCGCAGAGGAGGCGACGATCCGCCGGGTGACTCCGGAATTCTTCGCCGAGCACTCGATCGATGAGCTGCGCGGGCACGACGACTGGTGGCTCGGCCAGCAGGGCCGGCTGACGCATCCGATGATCCTCGATGAGGGTGCGACGCACTATCGTCCGATCTCGTGGGACGACGCGCTGCGCGAGGTGGCCGACGCGCTTCGGGCCCTCGATGATCCGAACGAGGCGATCTTCTACACCTCGGGCCGCACTTCGAACGAGGCGGCGTTCCTCTACCAGCTGCTCGTGCGGGGCCTGGGCACCAACAACCTGCCGGACTGCTCGAACATGTGCCACGAATCGTCCGGCTCGGCACTCACCGAGACTCTCGGGATCGGCAAGGGCACGGTCTCGATCGAAGACATCCATCAGGCCGATCTGCTCATCATCGCCGGCCAGAACCCCGGCACGAACCACCCTCGGATGCTGAGCGCGCTCGAGAAGGCGAAGGACAACGGGGCGAGCATCGTGGCGGTGAACCCGCTTCCCGAGGCCGCGCTTATCCGCTATAAGAATCCACAGACGCCCAGGGGCGTGCTCCTCGGGGGCAAGAAGCTCGCCGACGAGTTCGTGCAGATCCGGCTCGGGGGCGACCAGGCGCTGTTCCAGGCGATCGGAAAGCACCTGCTCGAGGTCGACGAACGCGAAGGCGGCGTGCTCGATCATGTGTTCATCCAGGAGCACACCACCGGCTTCGCCCCGTACGCCGCAGAGGTGGCTGCGGTTCCCTGGCGTGAACTGGTCGCCGCGACCGGGGTGCCCGAGAAGGCGCTGCGTCGCGTGGCGGAGCGGGTGCGCACCTCGAAGTCCACGATCGTGTGCTGGGCGATGGGGCTGACCCAGCACAAGCACGCCGTCGCGACCCTGCGTGATGTGGTGAACGTGCTGCTGCTGCAGGGCAACATCGGCCGACCGGGCGCGGGGGTCTGCCCGGTGCGCGGGCACTCGAACGTGCAGGGCGATCGCACGATGGGCATCTATGAGAAGCCGTCGGAGCACTTCCTCGCCGCGCTCGACCGCGAATTCGCATTCACGGCCCCGCGGGAGCACGGGCACGACACCGTCGAGGCGATCCGCGCGATGCGGGACGGCTCGGCTCGCGTCTTCATGGCGATGGGCGGCAACTTCGTCTCGGCGACGCCCGACACGAACGTCGTGGAGGCCGCCCTTCGAAACGTCGACCTGACTGTGCAGGTGTCCACGAAGCTGAACCGCTCCCACGTCGTGACCGGAAAGCGCGCGATCATCCTGCCGACGCTCGGCCGCACCGACCGCGACGTGCGCGGCGGGGGAGAGCAGCGCGTCACCGTCGAGGACTCGATGAGCGCCGTGCACTCTTCACGCGGGCGTCTGGTGCCGCCGTCAGCCGACATGCTGAGCGAGGTCGCGATCGTCGCGCGCATCTGCGCTCAGCTGTTCGGGTCGGACGCCGGCAGCCACTTCGAGCCGCAGATCGACGACGAGAGTGCGGTCGATGTGGACTTCGACCAGCCCGAGCACGTGGGTATCCAGTCCGACGCTCCGGCCGTGGAACGCACGCACCTGGAGCGACGTGAGCCCCACGGGCGCCCGCAGTCGGTTCCGCGGGCTGACTGGGCGGCGCTCGAAGCGGACTACGCCCTCATCCGGCGGCACATCGCGGCCGTCATCCCCGGCTTCGACGACTTCGAGCAGCGCATCGAGAAGGGCCGCACGCTGTTCCTGCCGAACGGTCCCCGCGACGACCGGAGCTTCGCCACAGCCACGGGCAAGGCTGTGTTCACTGCGAACCCACTCGAGTACCCGTTCATCCCCCACGGGCGACTGCTGCTGCAGACCATCCGCTCGCACGACCAGTACAACACCACGATCTACGGCAAGGACGACCGCTATCGCGGCATCCACGGCGGACGCCGCGTCCTCATGGTCAACCCGAAGGACATCCAGAAGCTGGGGTTCGTCGAGGGCGACATCGTCGATCTCGTCTCGGAGTGGCGTGACGGTCTCGAGCGGCGCGCCGAGGAGTTCCGCATCGTCAGCTATTCCACTCCGCGGGGGAACGCGGCGGCCTACTATCCCGAGACGAACGTGCTCGTACCGCTGGATTCCACCGCCGACATCAGCGGGACGCCGACCTCGAAGTCCGTGATCGTGCGACTCGAACGCCGCGCCGCCTAAGCTTGAACCGGGGCGGTCGTCACGACTCGGCCTTGGCGGCTTGAACAAAAAGCGTTGCGCGAACCTCCCAACTTCTCACTCGGTGCTCGGCCAGTCGGGTGTGGGGGCGTGATTCGCGGAGAAGACGATGGCCGCGTCTGACCACGTTCCGCCGCTGATCCGGGCGTATCGCAGTACAAGTCGCGACGGCGACGCCGAAGGTGTCAGACATCACGATCGCAGCCATGATCCAAAGCGATGTCAAATCGCGCGGCGACATCAGCTGGAGTTGGTGACGCCGAATCAGCGGGCGTCTTCGCAGGAGGCTCGCTTTGCCGGGTCGTTTATTAGCGGCCTGCGAACAGCCAGGGGGCTCCGGTCGGCGCCGGTGCTGTTCCAGCGTGAGTTGGGCGACGGGAGCGGGCAGCGGCAGGGTCACTGTCCCGATTTGCGTGGAGCACC
The DNA here is from genome assembly GCF_040676455.1 of Microbacterium sp. LMI12-1-1.1. Classification (NCBI taxonomy): domain Bacteria; kingdom Bacillati; phylum Actinomycetota; class Actinomycetes; order Micrococcales; family Microbacteriaceae; genus Microbacterium; species Microbacterium sp. LMI12-1-1.1. The sequence goes on from NZ_JBEGIA010000018.1 coordinate 23,400, forward strand.
CGTGCGCATCAGCTGGCTCGCACGATTTGAAGACGGGGAAGGTTCCCGAGCGTGCCAGGACCCGGCGTGTGGCGGCAGCTTGCCGGTTCCTCTTTCCCGGGCGGGCGCAGTGGGCGCCTGGGTAGACTCGCGGCATGGCGCTCAGGCCTGTTGTCCAACAGTCGTCGCGTACAGGTGCCAGAAAATCTTGTCTGTGTCGACGACGGTTGAAGAACCGGCCGAAACGACGGCTTGGTTTCCAGCAGTCATCGCAACGAGGGGTGATTCTGGGAGGCTAGCAGCGTGGCGAAGAGGTCGGCTGGGGTTCGGTCGCCGAGGGTGATCCGGGGTCGGCGGTTGAGTTCGTTCTCGACGTGGGCGAGG
>NZ_JBEGIA010000019.1:0-13867 GCF_040676455.1 Microbacterium sp. LMI12-1-1.1
CCGTCGGACTCGGCGTCAGCACCGCCAAGATCTCCCTCGCCGAACGCGGACAGGTCCACGACGCCGTCTTCCTCACCGCCTACGAAAACTGGCTCAACTCACCGACTTGACACCATAGGAGCATCACCCGGAGGTCAGGACCAAAAATGATAATGACGACCGGTGACGCATGGAACCACGCCAGTCACAGCCGTGCTTCGCCTGGAGGAACCGGCAAAACGCTCATCCGCGCTCTCGGCGGGCCTGAGCAGTGATCGGTGGCGAGCGTCACCAGATGGAAGCGTAGTCGAGGTCCCGTGCGAACGCCGGCTTCCTCGAATGCCGTCCGTCGAGAGCGGTTCGCTCCGCTGTACGTGACTTTGATCCGCCGGCGATGGGTCGCCCGAAGGGTGTGCCAGGGCCGAGCACCTTCACTTCACGCGATACAGGTGGCAGGCTACCTCGGGCACAGGGCGATCAAGGCCCCGCCGCCGTCGGTCACGACGGAGCAAATCCAGCGATGCAATGCAACGGATCGCTGGTGAAGGGGAGTCGAGCATCACCGCTATGGTCACTGGCTTGCGCAACAGTCCAGATTGATTGGATTGCGCGTGAACGGACGTAGTAACCTGATATCGGCCAGTTGCTCACTCGTCGTGCCGAACTCGTGCAAGTGGCGGCGCGCGGCGAGGGCGTTAAGGTTGTGGGTGGACGTGCCGAAGACGCCATTGGAGGCGTCCTCGGTCCCATAACCCCAGGCTGCTCGGATCCTCCCGAGGAGGGCCAGCCCTGGTGACGAGCACGACGCTACACTTTCAGGCGTTGATCGACTCCACAGCATGGCTGAACTGGACCACGTAGGGGCCCCGCTGGCCGCGGTCGTATCAATGTGGCGGAGCTCCAGTCCGAGATAATCGGCTACCGACGTGCCGCCGAAGCCGGGCGCAGAACCATCGCAGAAGTAGCCGTCGACATCCGAGAAGCCGAGCTTTGCGTCGGCCAGCGCGCTCTCGACGCGACCTCGGAATGCACTTGCGCGGGCGACTTGTTCCGGATGATCCGCGCGCGTACCCTCTGCCCCACAAGTTCGAGTCGAATCCTAGCGGCTGAACAGTAGCCGCTGGCGGGGATGGTGACATCTCCTATACAACGCGGAACGTATCGTATAGGGTCAACTCGACGCGATTCCTGGCTGCGGAACCGTGTCGTCAGTGGGACCGCCAGCCACGCAAGCAGGGTGATACGAACTCAAGGAAGAGGGCGAGTCGAGTGGGTTCCAACGAGGGCACGCTTGCGGGTCACGTTCGCTCTCGTCCCCGAAAAAGTAGTCCGTCGGGAGGGCGGTGCAAACCCATCCTCAACCACGTTGGAGCGCTGTGCGCGTTCTCGCGAGTCGGTAGCTTGATTAGCCGGCCCACGAACTGGAGCCTGACCTCCGCCGGGCACTCGCTGCAAAGATGCGCCGCGGAGCAGCGATTGCGTCGGGATTTACGTGCAGGTCCGACCTGACCTGTAGCAAACGAAGCCTGGTCATTCTCAACACCCGAAAAGGCTGGCACCGATATGTCCAGCGGGCTCGTGCAAGGCGGCCGCACCGAGCGATACCGGGATTCGATGAATCAACACAAGTGCCGCAAGAAGAGGAAGTGCAAGAGTGTCAAATGATACAAAGCCCCCGTACACCGTGGGTTCGCCAACCGTCGACATGAAATCGATGCGTCGGCCGCTTTTGATGGAGTTCGATCAGGCATGGGGTGCGCCGCAGTACACTGATTGGATCGACGAAAGTCTTTCGTGGAAGCAGACCTGCTACCTCGGGGACTGGTCGTGGCTCCCCGACTTGAAATTTACCGGCCCCGACTCACTGCGGCTCTTCGCCGACGTGTCAGTGAACACGATGGACCGATTCGCCGTCAATCAGTCCAAGCATATCATTCACACCAATCCGGACGGGAAGGTAGTCGGCGAGGGAATTCTCTCCCGCATTGGCCAAGATGAGTTCGTGGAGTTCGGCCCCTCCTGCCTCTGGACAGACTTTATTCGGCGTCAGGGAAACTATGACGTACAGGCGGAGCCCGTTGGCTGGACGAAGTTGCAATTGCAGGGACCTACGGCACTCCACGTACTCGAGCGTGCAAGCGGGCAGGAGGTGAGGGATATAGGATTCATGCGTTCCACGGTAGTCACGATCGCCGGCAACGAGGTGCGGGTGTTGAGGCAGGGTATGACGGGCGAGATTGGTTTCGAGCTGCAGGCGTCGAGGAGCCACCTTGGCGCCATCTCCGACGCAATCATGTCAGCGGGTGAGGAGTTCGGCATCCGCCGCATGGGAGCAAAGGTGTCAATGATCAACCACCTAGAAGCTGGAATCCCCACCGTTACCTTGGACTACCTGCCAGCGTTTTTTGATGAGTGGTCGTCGGAGTACTATGCCTTCGCCGACGCAACGCTAAGCCCATTGTTCGGCGGGCCGATTATGGACCAGAATTATCGAGTTGCCGGTAGTTTCCACAGTGACGATATCCGTGACTATTACCGCAGCCCGGTCGAGCTCGGGTGGGGTAACCGCATCAATTTTGACCACAACTTCATCGGGATGGATGCCCTTCGAGAGGAACTCGCCGCGCCGCGGCGAGTGTTGCGCACCCTTGTGTGGAACTCCGACGACGTTCTTTCCGTATGGGGAGAGTTCTTCAAGCGTGGTGAGTCTCTTCCTGATTGGATGGAGATCCCACGTGAGCGTCGCGGCTACATGTGGGCGGATCAAGTCCAGCAGGATGGCCGCACCGTGGCGGTGTCGACGTCCCGCGGTTACAGCGCCCACTTCCGCCAGATGTTGTCTCTGGCGGTGGTCGACGTTGAGGCCAGCGAGATCGGGCAGAGTCTGACGCTCTTGTACGGGAATCCCGGGACTCCCCAGCGCGAGATCCGCGTGACGGTGGCGGCAGCTCCGTATAAGGACGATCACGCCCGTGTGGACTTATCGGCCCTTCCGCGGACCGCCGGTCTCGTCGGATAGCCCTCTCGCGGGGCCGGTTCACGCGATCGTTGCTGCCATTGGCGCAGCGGCGATCGCGTGGGGGGTTCCGAGCGTTGTATCGCTTCCCCCACCACGCCCGCAGTCCACGGTTCCTGACTTCCCGCCGCTACCGCGCCAGCGAGGGGCTGCGAGGATCCGCGACTCGTTCGATATCGCAAGCTCCGAGACGATCACAACCTCCGCAAGATGAGCCGGTCCGCCGGTGGGATCCCTGGTGGGACAGCGGAGCTGGTGAAATCCGCTACGCACGAGTGGGCGTGGTGGGGAGCAACGCGCGCCGCCACCGCTAACTACGACATTCGTAGCCCGGTCGAGGTCGAGCACCAGCACTCCGCTGACCTCAATTGAGTCGATCCTGCACCTGCTGATAACGCAGCCGATAGAAGCGACGTCAGGCCGATTTGTGCATCATTCCAGTCGCTCGGACCGACCGCGCTGAGTGCTTCAAGAGCACTCGCTATGCACTGGTCGTCCTACGCTCGCGGAATGCTTCGAGCGCCGCAGCGAAGTCGTCTTTCTCCGCGACTCGATGTACGGCGCTCGCACCACCGTCTACAGGCAGGACAATCCCGGTAACGAATGAAGACGCGTCGCTAGCGAGCCATAGGGCTGCTTGAGCGATATCCTCTGGGAGCCCGAATCTTCCAACCGGAACGTGTATCCCATAACGCTTGCCGAAGAACTCGCTGAACGCCTCGGCCTCCTCGACGGGAATACCGAAGCTTCGTGCGAGGATTGGCGTGCGGATGATGCCTGGAGCAATCGCATTCACGCGGATACCCCGACCGCCTAGCTCAGCCGCTGCTTGCCGAGTGATGCCGATGATCGCATGCTTGCCGGCCGTATATCCAGCTGCATTCCAGCCGCCCTGTATGCCGGCCACGCTCGAGGTGTTGACGATTGCACCGGGTGTCCCCTGAGCGAGGATCTGCCGTGCGGCGTGCTTAGTCCCAAGTAAGACGGAGCGCGCAACAAGTGCGATCGTCCGGTCAAATCCTTCGGGGGTAGCCTCAAGAACCGTAGCGGGATCGCCGAGCGCGCCAGCGTTGTTGTACATCACATCGAGACGCCCGAACCTGGTGACCGCAGTCTGCACCGCGCGTTCGATATCAGCCTCGCTTGTGACGTCGGTGTGCACGTAGACGATGCTTCCCGCGCGCAGTGACTCGAGCGCACCACCGAGCTCATCCGAGATGTCTGCAGCAACGACTTTCGCCCCTTCCGCAACGAACAGCTCTACGGCCGCCTTGCCTATGCCGCTGGCGGCCCCCGTCACCACCGCGACCTTACCCCGAAGTTGCCCAGTCATTTGTTTGAGACCTCCTAATGTGAGTTTCTACGCACCGCAACGCGGTACTGATCGGCGTTACGAGAGTCCTGAGAGGCTTGCAACGACTCGAGCGTTGTCAATAACCGATGGCGGCGCCGCTCCAACGTTGTGCATCGCCGACCGGGAAAATGCGCGCAATCTGGAAAGCTGTTCCTCCCCGGCGTAACGGATGCGAGAGACGCCGACGCGATCATGCGTTCGACTGCTGCTCGGCTTGATCCGCGTCGCGGCGGGTAAGAACTTGGGTGCTGTGCTGTTCGACGGGACTCTCCCGCCGCTGGGAAACAGCTGCGCGGAACCCATCACACTCCTTCTGAACTATGAGTGGTGTCCGCATTCTGCGCGAATGTACACGCCAAAACGAGCGTCCGACGAAACGGCGATTCGCGGAATCCTCGCGCGGTGGCGTCGAGCTGGCGGGTGCATGACGCCCGCGCCTCCATCGCGGCGGTGGAAGACGCGACCAGCTGCTGTCTCGTCGGCCGCCTGACGTCGGCTCCGGAACGGCCGGAGGCGGAGGATGGTCGGATTTCTAAGGCTAGGTTGCCGACTTCGAGTGGGGCAGCCAAGACTATCACTGAGGTGTCCTCCACAAATGATCTAGTCGATTCGATTGTGATCGATACGAAGCGTATCGTTTGGTTCATACTACTGCAGTCAAGTCTTTATCCTGAAGAGCTCGGCGGACTCGTTGCGCTGTTCGCGCCGGAGACCATAACGGCGGGCAACTCGTCGATCAACCCCGCGCTCGCCGCGGTGATCTTCACGGGCGAGGGTGCACTCGAGGCGGAGCCGCTCGCGCGCATTGCGGGATGTGCCGCGTTTCGCAACCGCCTCGACGTGCTCAGAGTCGCGCCCGTCGAGGTAGCCAACCGAGCGCTCGCACGCGCCGGTACGACGTGGGCCGACGTCGACATCGTCTAGTTGAACGAGGCCTTAACGTCGCAGAGCTCTCCGTGAATTCAGCTGCGCACCGGAGGTCAGCCCTTGCGCTCTCTCGGGATCTGTATCTCGGGCAAATTCTAACCGACCCCGCCGCCAACTACAGTGGGATGGCGGCACTCTCCGCCATTTCCATCTGGATCTCCGTGATTGGGGTCCAAGGGTAATAGGCGTGGAGTTGACCTTCGTGCCAACCCCGTGGACGGACAGACGGTCTGGCGGGGCACCCTATGTCGTCCCTCGAGTGACCCGTATCAGCCGTGACCAACTCGCTCTCGCCATCGCGGCCGACACCCACCGGGGGTCGCACTTGAACCTCGGCGTCGGCGCCCCGAGGCTCATGACCATCTTCCTTCCGTAACCAGGTGATCACCCGGCACACTGAACCCGACTGGCCTAAATGGCCGGCGCCGGACGCCGCGCGCACAGGAGTCTCCGCTGATCAACGCTTTAGACGATATGGGGGCGTGGGGCTGGTCTTGAGGCTGGGGCCTCGATTCGCGTAGACGTGGGTTGCCAGCCGATCGACTGGCCTTTCCGACAGGCGAATGTGGAGGCCCCAGTTGTTGATTGAGCGTACGAGCGTCGGGCTCGATGTGCACGCGCGCAGCATCGTTGGCTGCGCGATCGACGAGCAGACCGGCGAGATAATTCACCGCCGGTTCGGCTACGACCCTGCCGAGGTGATCGGCTGGGTCAAGGCTCTGCCCGGTCCGCAGCACGTGGTCTACGAGGCCGGGCCGACGGGTTTCGAGCTGGCCCGTCAATTCGAGGCTTCCGCTGTCCACTGCGTGGTGGCGGCGCCCTCGAAGCTGCAGCGTCCGTCAGGCGACCGTGTGAAGACGGACGCGCGAGACGCCGAGCATCTGGCACGGCTGCTTCGCCTCGGCGAGGCCACCGCCGTGCGGATTCCGACCAGGGAGCAGGAAGCTGCGCGAGATCTCGTGCGCGCCCGCGAGGATGTCCGCACCGATCTGATGGCGGCTCGACACCGGCTCACCAAACTGCTGCTGCGCCGCGGGCTCGTCTTCGACGGCAAGACCACCTGGTCCCGAGAGCATGACGCGTGGATACGACGCCACCGACCCGACCTGCCCAGCTCCGCGGCAGCGTTCGATGCCGCCTATGAGACGGTCGCACAGATCGCGGCACGCAAACGGCAGCTTGACCAGCTGATTGCCGAGGCTGCCCTCTGCGACGACGAGCTCGCCCCGGTAGCCGCTCGCCTGGGATGCCTGCGCGGGATCTCGGCTCTCACCGCATATGCGTTGGCGGTCGAGATCGGCGACTGGCACCGCTTCACCGGGAACACCATCGGCGCCTACCTCGGACTCGTGCCCACCGAGTACTCCTCAGGCTCGTCGAGGTCTCAGGGAGCGATCACGAAGACCGGCAACGCGCACGCCCGCAGGCTCCTGGTCGAGTCGGCGTGGCACCACAAGAAGGACTACCGGCCAGGCGCGGTGATGCACGCCCGCTGGGCCGCCGCGCCGACGGACGCGGTGCTCCGCGGCCAAGCCGGCAATCGCCGCCTGCACCGCAAATGGCAGCAGTTCACCCACCGGAAGAAGCGATCCACCATCGCCGCCGTCGCGGTCGCCCGCGAGCTGGCCGGCTGGTGCTGGTCCCTGGCCGTCATGGACGGCTGACCCCCACAGACTGGGACCGATGATCCTCACGGCGACGACGGCATCACCAGGAGCGACCCGCGAGGTTGCTATGAGCAGCCCACCCGTTCGGGCAGGCGACGCTCGACCTTAGACACGCGACACCCGCTCCCCATCGAACAGCCCGTCCTGCGGTAATCAACCTGCGCATTTCAGCCTGACCGTGCGTCGACACCGACACGCTGTCATCGCCGAACACGACCATCGGTCCCACGAAGGAGCGTCCGAGGAACGATCACCCCGGGCGCTCCTTCACCTGCCACTTGACAGCACCCGTCCCCATATCAGCAGCTGGTGACCGCGCTGCCTGGATCGGCGAGCTTCTACCACGCCGAACTCGTTCGCAATGATGGGCGGCGGGCACGGACTCCTCGTGTGGGTCGGCTTGAGCTCTGCTAGCGGCGGCCATTCACCGTTCCTTGCTTGTATCTCGCAAAGTTCCTTCGCCCCGTTGATCAAGTTCGGCGTCGACACTCTCATCGTTTTCCGGGCGCCCGCACCGGTTTACAACCGAATCCGCCCTCTATCGGCGTGAAGCGAGACAAACTGACCGCAGATATCGATACGGATGAGCGAGTGATGGCTTGGATCATGGATACGTACTCCGTCCCCAGCGGTTGAACCATTCCCGGTGTGGTGGCGGGAGAGCCTCTCGCCCTGAGTGGGCCCGGCGCCACGCCACTATGACCTCTCCCGGTGCCGTCTCAGTGTGCGTGCGCTGGCGAACGTCGAAGTCGTAGGAGCTTCACGAACCGCGGCGGTGCGTGGTTTCGGAAAAGTGGATCCCGACGCCGCACGATTCCGCGCCGACGTCGGGATTGGCGTTGTGGCAGTGAGCGACCAGTATGGCGCAGTCATCAACAACACACGGGCATCAATATTGTCTCGGTGGCGGATTCTGGCTGAGCGTACTTGTAGCTGTACTTGCGTGGCGGATCATCGAGGCCCTGGATGCGCTCAAAGACGATGCGAGCGCCGGTCGATCCAAGCTCGCGGACTGGTTGTAAGACAGCCGACATCGCCGGGGGCGAAGCCCTCGCCCGCGGGGCGCTGTTGAAGGGGAGGATCGAGAGATCTTCGGGAACAGTGAATCCGGCCCTCCGGGCCGCCGAGAGTTCCGTGAGCGCGACGAGGATGTCGGTTGCCGAATTGCGGCTGGTGGATCGTGCGAAGTCGCTAATCCCAGGCTCGGTGGTGGGAAAGTCCCGCTGGCGATCCAAAGGTCTACCGGGCCGGGAGGGATGGCAGGCCCGGGCTGAGCGGCACGGAAGCGCTGAGTCGCTCGGCCATAGACGAGACGGACTGAGTATGCAGGGCATACTCGTCGTCCGCGCACATCCCTGAGCGATCCATGAGCGCGGTCTGGCTGCGCACCTCCCGTCCGATTCCCGATCACTGAGCCTCCGGATCTCGGCGGCATCCGTGGGCCACTCACCAAGCCGCACGCTTGGCGCGAACATGATCGCCTGGTACATCTCCGTTCTTGACATTGTCGACACGCGGAATAGGATCGCTACGTACCGTATCTTATCTTGGTGCCGAAGCTGCCGCGCATTGTGCGGCGCCGATGGTGCAACTCTCACAAAGGAGTCGAGACATGGATGCAGCCAGCATCTACGCACCGATCAGGGAAGTGGCTAATATCACGAGTTGGTCTGATCAAGCCGACGTCGTCGTGGTGGGCTCGGGCGCTTCCGGCTTTACTGCGGCGATCATGGCGGCCAAGAGCGGCGCGCAGGTGATCATGCTTGAGAAAGCTCCGGCTATCGGGGGTACCTCGGCCAAGTCGGGCGCTGGAATGTGGGTTCCCAACAACCGGTTCATGCGCGAGGCGGGTATGACCGACCCGCTGGACCGGTGTCTACGCTTCACGGCGCGCACCGCGCGACCACATCGGTATACGGAGTCGAGCCCCACGCTCGGACTCCAACAGTGGGAGTATGACCTACTGGAGACATTTGTGGAAACGGCATCAACCGCGTTCGATTCGCTGGAGGAACTCGGCGCGATGAAGACCATGTGGTTGCCTGCATTCCCCGACTACTACCGGCCAGTCATCGACGGTCACCTGAACAAAGGGCGTGTCATTGTTCCGCTTCAGGAGGACGGTGACGCCGGGCAGGGGGTTGAGCTCATCCGCCGCATGAGCCACACCTTCACCGAGCAGGGTGGTCGGATTCTCCTCGAGCACCGCGTGGTGAGCGTTGTCGTCGATGACGGTGCAGTCGTCGGGGTGACCGTGCAGACGCCGCAGGGCGAGATTGCCGTCAAGGCAAGGCGTGGTGTCGTCTTCGCTTCCGGCGGCTTCACCCATAACCCGGAACTACGTGACAACTACCTGCCACACCCCGTCTACGGCGGATGCGCCGTGACCACGAATGAAGGGGACTTCGTCGCGATCGCAGAGAGCCTCGGTGCTCCGCTTCGCAACATGAACAACGCCTGGAACTCGATGGTGCTGCTCGAGCATGCTGTGGGCGGGGAGGACATCGGGGTTGCTACCTTCGAGATCGTGGGGCGCAGCATCCTCATGGTCAACCGATACGGACGCCGCGTGACCAACGAGAAGCATGTCTACTCCGAAGCCTGCAATATCTTCGCTGAATGGGACGAGGTGCGCGTCGAGTACCCGAACCTCCCGCTCATCGCTATCTGGGATGAAGCCAACGCCAGGGACTTTGGCGGGCTCATGTTCGACGGTGGCATGATTCCGGGCGCGAACTGGAGCGACGCTGAACGAGCCCATGTCATCACCGGAGGGACGCTGGCCGAATTGGCCGACGCCATCAAGCACCGCTTCGCAAAGTACAGTGACCATATCGGCGGCGCGCTCCCGTCGGACGACTTCGCGGAGCAAATCGAGAAGTCGATCGAGCGCTTCAACGAGTTCGCTCGCAATGGACAGGACGAGGACTTCCACCGCGGAGAGACCGAGGTCGAGGTATACCTGCAGTCTCTGCAAGAGGCTGCGGCCGCAGCCGGAGAGGGTGCGGGGTTCATGGAGGCGAACACCGCGCTGCAGGGCGGTAAACAGTCGTGGACTGTCGACGGCCAGGAGGCGCGACAAGACATCGTCGAGGAGCGCGTCGAAGGCAAAGGCCTTGCGAGCAGCACCTTCGCGCCGCTGACGCCGGAGGGACCTTACTACGCTGCACTTCTCGTACCAGGCACCCTCGACACCAAGGGCGGACCGAAGACGAACCCGAGCGGCCAGGTCCTCGACCACGCCGGCGACCCGATCTCGGGACTGTATGCGGTCGGGAACTGCGCAGCGTCACCGTCCGCGCACGCCTACTGGGGCGCCGGCGGCACGCTCGGTCCCATGATTACCTTTGCCTGGTTGGCAGGTCAGCACATCGCTAGCAACCCCTACACTCAGCGCCCTGCCGCGTGAGTCGTCAAACATAGTTCAGACCACGAGGAGACCATACATGACAAATTCCGCTTCCGTTAACACGGATTCGACGGTCATCCGCCTTCAGGAAGATCACGATTGGGATGCAACCGCCGACGTAGTCGTAGTCGGGACGGGCGTCGCAGGTAACACCACAGCGATCCACTGTGCCGACCTCGGAGCATCTGTAATCATGCTCGAGAAGGCGGATGCGCCGGGCGGCACCAGCGCGAAGTCCGGCGGCGGGATGATGATCCCGAACAACAATTATCAGCGGGCGCTGGGCAAGGTTGAGGCAAAGGAGGATTTCGTCGCCTTCCTCGCGCGTGTTGGCCGGCCCCTGCTGTTCGACCCCTCCAGCCCGACGTTTGGTCTTCCGCAGTGGGAGTACGACCTGATCGAGACGTACTTCGACAATGGAGCTGATGCGCTTGCCCGTCTGGAGGACCTCGGCGCGCTGCGGGTCGTCCACATTCCCGACTGGCCGAGCTATAACGACGTTCCGCAGGACAAATCGTCACGGGGCCGCTACTTGACGCCCGCTGATGATGGCGGGCGCATGTCGAACGGTCGCAACGCGATCGACCGAATGGCGGCCAAGATCGCCGAGCTCGGCGTCGAGGTCCGGTTAGCGTTCCGCGTAGACGGGCTTTACCTGAACGACGCTGGCGAGGCGGTGGGGATTCGCGGTCGCCAAGGCGATTCGGTGGTTTCCATCCGCGCACTCAAGGCCGTCGTCTTCGCATCGGGTGGATTTACACACAACGCTGACCTGACAGCCGAGTACCTCAACGGTCAAATCGTTGGCGGTTGCGCGGCGCTCACCAATACTGGTGACTTCATCCCGATCGCCAAGAGCCTCGGCGTGCCGCTCCACCAGATGAACGGCGCGTTCTTCGCCCCCGTCGTTTACGAGCAAGCAATCCTGAAGGATCCTGCCATGATAGCGAACTTCAACTGTGCTGGCGACAGTGTCATGGTGGTGAATAAGTATGGCGTCCGCGTGGGGAACGAAAAAGCCACCTACAACGACCGCACCCAGTCGCATTTCGCCTGGGATCCACACCGAGCGGAGTACCCTAACGTGCTGCAGTTCGTCGTGATGGACAAGAGGTGCCGTGACCTGTACGGGTACACGGGAGACAACGACTTCACGGCGGGGAACTTCATCCCAAGGATTGGTGAGACCTCCGCGTATTTCCTTGAGGGGCAGACTCTGGAAGATCTCGCGGACCGATTCGCCGAGCGCCTTCAGCGACACGCGCATCTACTCAACGCTATCGAACTTGGCGGGCACTTCGTCGATAACCTGAGAGCGGCAATCGACCGCTTCAACGGCTTTGCTCGGTCCGGCAATGACGAGGACTTCGCGCGAGGGCAGACCGGAATCGAACAGTGGTTCATGGCGCTGGACAACGAGCTGCGTGCCGATGCAGCGGAGGCCGCAACTGAGTCCCCGAACTCGAGCATGGCTCCGCTATCTGACGAGGGGCCGTACTACGGGATTATTCTGGCTCCGGGCACGCTCGACACCAAAGGCGGCCCGAAGGTCAACCAGAAGCTGCAAATTCTCGACGGCGACGAACGGGCCGTCCCCGGACTTTATGGCCTGGGCAACTGCGTGGCATCGGCGTCCGGCCAAGCGTACTGGTCTGCCGGCTGCACGTGGGGTCCATACCTTACCTTCGGCTACGTCGCCGCTCGCAACATCATTCAAGAACCGGTGAAGGGGGCCGGCATCGCTCAGGCTCACGTTAATTGACGAAAGGAATAACTTTGAAGGAGCAGCTTGCCCAACCGGCGGTGGGGAATGCGGAGAGCATCGACCCACTCTTTACGCCCGTCTCGATCAACGGGAAGACCGTCAAGAACCGTTTCGCACTACCGGCGATGCAGCGCGCATCGTTCCGTTTCCGTCCGACTGATCGAATGGTGGAATTGCTGCGCAACGCGGCAGAAGGCGGCGCGGGGCTCATAATCGCTGAAGGGTCGTCGCCGGACCACCCCGCGGCGTACTGGCAGCAGATCTTCAGCGTCATCGGGCAGGACACGATCGAGGACTGGCGTCGGGTGGTGGACGTGGTGCTCAGCGTCGATAACGTGGTCTTCCTCATGCAGCTGTGGCATCCCGGATCGCTGCGGCTGGTGACGCCGGCGATGCAAAATCCATACCCGCATTATCCGACTTTGAGCCCCTCCGGCCTCGTGCGAGATGGGCTTCACAACGGGATTGCGATGACGGAACAGCACCTCGAGGAGACCAAGCAGGCGTACGTTCAAGGCGCGCTCACCGCACAGCAGCTTGGCGCGCACGGCGTCGAGCTACATGCGTGCCACGGATACTTGCTGGATCAGTTTCTGTGGCATGAGACCAACAAGCGCACGGACGAGTACGGCGGGTCGACGCTGGCGGAGCGGGCCGCGTATCCAGCTGAGATCGTAGAGGCCATCCGTGAGGCGACCGGACCCGACTTCATCATCTCGTTCCGCTTCTCCCAGTGGAAGGAGATTGACTACAACGCGCGGATCGCGGAGCGTCCCGACGATCTCAAGCCCTTCCTCGAGCGCATGGAACGGGCGGGGGTTGACCTGTTCAACGTCTCCACCCGCCGCTTCGACGCGCCCGCTTGGCCGGAGCTGGACGAGCACCGCAGCCTCGCCGCGTGGGTGAAGAGCATGGCAAACGTGCCGGTGCTGGCGATCGGGAGTGTCGGACTCTCCACCGACTGGGCGAGAGACCTCTTCGATAACCAGGAGCCTCATCTGCAGATCGAGCACGATCTCTACCGCGTTCGGCGGGGCCTGGAAGAGGACGACTTCGATTTGATTGCAGCGGGTAGGGCGCAGGTCGCAAACCCTCAGCTCGTCAACCTCATTCGCGAGGGTGCATTCACCGAGCTGCAGAGCTTCAACAAGGTGCGCGACCTCGGGAGTGTGGACGAGCATTACGTCGTGGAAGGTCAGCTCGTTCACGAATTGCGGAAGACCGACTGACGACGGTCGGCACGGAATCGTGACCCGGGCCACGCTGCTCGATCCCTTTCGCGTCAGGAGGGGACGAACCAGGCGGAGTTTCTCGGTCGGGATCGAGCATCGCCCGGAGCTCGTGGAGAAGTTCCGCCAGATCACGGGGTGTGCATAGCATTTCCGAGATCGGCACCTCGATCTCACATGCAGATGTTGCGAGCCGTCGTGCGGCGGCTGCGTGGAAGCCCGGCATCGAGATGGGGTTTCGATCGCCAGACCGGTCCAGGAAGGACGCTTCCTGACCTGGTGTGCAACCAGCAGAAGTTCCTCTACCTCCGCGCCCGCATCGGGTGCGGGCGAGATCTGAGGCCGGCGGCGGCCAAGAAGTGTCGGCGACGCTCCAATCTGACGCATTAACGAGGGCTTGGTTTCCAGCAGTCATCGCAACGAGGGGTGATTCTGGGAGGCTAGCAGCGTGGCGAAGAGGTCGGCTGGGGTTCGGTCGCCGAGGGTGATCCGGGGTCGGCGGTTGAGTTCGTTCTCGACGT
>NZ_JBEGIA010000020.1:0-1555 GCF_040676455.1 Microbacterium sp. LMI12-1-1.1
TTGCAGTATTCATTTTTTATGGAGAGTTTGATCCTGGCTCAGGATGAACGCTGGCGGCGTGCTTAACACATGCAAGTCGAACGGTGAAGCCCCGCTTGCGGGGTGGATCAGTGGCGAACGGGTGAGTAACACGTGAGCAACCTGCCCCTGACTCTGGGATAAGCGCTGGAAACGGCGTCTAATACTGGATACGAACCGCAGCCGCATGGCTCGTGGTTGGAAAGATTTTTTGGTTGGGGATGGGCTCGCGGCCTATCAGCTTGTTGGTGAGGTAATGGCTCACCAAGGCGTCGACGGGTAGCCGGCCTGAGAGGGTGACCGGCCACACTGGGACTGAGACACGGCCCAGACTCCTACGGGAGGCAGCAGTGGGGAATATTGCACAATGGGCGAAAGCCTGATGCAGCAACGCCGCGTGAGGGACGACGGCCTTCGGGTTGTAAACCTCTTTTAGCAAGGAAGAAGCGAAAGTGACGGTACTTGCAGAAAAAGCGCCGGCTAACTACGTGCCAGCAGCCGCGGTAATACGTAGGGCGCAAGCGTTATCCGGAATTATTGGGCGTAAAGAGCTCGTAGGCGGTTTGTCGCGTCTGCTGTGAAATCCCGAGGCTCAACCTCGGGCCTGCAGTGGGTACGGGCAGACTAGAGTGCGGTAGGGGAGATTGGAATTCCTGGTGTAGCGGTGGAATGCGCAGATATCAGGAGGAACACCGATGGCGAAGGCAGATCTCTGGGCCGTAACTGACGCTGAGGAGCGAAAGGGTGGGGAGCAAACAGGCTTAGATACCCTGGTAGTCCACCCCGTAAACGTTGGGAACTAGTTGTGGGGTCCTTTCCACGGATTCCGTGACGCAGCTAACGCATTAAGTTCCCCGCCTGGGGAGTACGGCCGCAAGGCTAAAACTCAAAGGAATTGACGGGGACCCGCACAAGCGGCGGAGCATGCGGATTAATTCGATGCAACGCGAAGAACCTTACCAAGGCTTGACATACACGAGAACACCCTAGAAATAGGGGACTCTTTGGACACTCGTGAACAGGTGGTGCATGGTTGTCGTCAGCTCGTGTCGTGAGATGTTGGGTTAAGTCCCGCAACGAGCGCAACCCTCGTTCTATGTTGCCAGCACGTAATGGTGGGAACTCATGGGATACTGCCGGGGTCAACTCGGAGGAAGGTGGGGATGACGTCAAATCATCATGCCCCTTATGTCTTGGGCTTCACGCATGCTACAATGGCCGGTACAAAGGGCTGCAATACCGTGAGGTGGAGCGAATCCCAAAAAGCCGGTCCCAGTTCGGATTGAGGTCTGCAACTCGACCTCATGAAGTCGGAGTCGCTAGTAATCGCAGATCAGCAACGCTGCGGTGAATACGTTCCCGGGTCTTGTACACACCGCCCGTCAAGTCATGAAAGTCGGTAACACCTGAAGCCGGTGGCCCAACCCTTGTGGAGGGAGCCGTCGAAGGTGGGATCGGTAATTAGGACTAAGTCGTAACAAGGTAGCCGTACCGGAAGGTGCGGCTGGATCACCTCCTTTCTAAGGAGCACCTGAAC
>NZ_JBEGIA010000020.1:1655-5060 GCF_040676455.1 Microbacterium sp. LMI12-1-1.1
GGGTTCGATTCTTGATGAAACTCATGTGATTTCAAGTCTTTAAGAGCAAACGGTGGATGCCTTGGCATCTGGAGCCGAAGAAGGACGTAGCAATCTGCGATAAGCCTCGGGGAACTGATAAGCAAGTTTTGATCCGAGGGTGTCCGAATGGGGAAACCCCGCCAGGGCGCGTGCGTACCTGGTGACTCCCGCCTGAATATATAGGGCGGGTAGAGGGAACGTGGGGAAGTGAAACATCTCAGTACCCACAGGAAGAGAAAACAACAGTGATTCCGTGAGTAGTGGCGAGCGAAATCGGATCAGGCTAAACCTTATGTGTGTGATATCCGGCAGGAGTTGCATGTGAGGGGTCGTGGGACTTTCCGGATCATTCTGCCGAGTGGTCGACGTGACAGAAGCGTATAGACGAACCGTCTTGAAAGGCGGGCCAGAGTGGGTGCCAGCCCCGTAGTCGAAATGCGTGTTCTGACGTGGAGAGTATCCCAAGTATCACGGGGCCCGAGAAATCCCGTGTGAATCTGTCAGGACCACCTGATAAGCCTAAATACTCCCAGATGACCGATAGCGGACAAGTACCGTGAGGGAAAGGTGAAAAGTACCCCGGGAGGGGAGTGAAATAGTACCTGAAACCGTTTGCTTACAAACCGTTGGAGCCTCCTTAGTAGGGGTGACAGCGTGCCTTTTGAAGAATGAGCCTGCGAGTTAGCGATATGTGGCGAGGTTAACCCGGGTGGGGTAGCCGTAGCGAAAGCGAGTCTGAATAGGGCGATTCAGTCGCATGTCCTAGACCCGAAGCGAAGTGATCTATCCATGGCCAGGCTGAAGCGACGGTAAGACGTCGTGGAGGGCCGAACCCACTTAGGTTGAAAACTGAGGGGATGAGCTGTGGATAGGGGTGAAAGGCCAATCAAACTTCGTGATAGCTGGTTCTCTCCGAAATGCATTTAGGTGCAGCGTTGCGTGTTTCTTGCCGGAGGTAGAGCTACTGGATGGCCGATGGGCCCTACAAGGTTACTGACGTCAGCCAAACTCCGAATGCCGGTAAGTGAGAGCGCAGCAGTGAGACTGTGGGGGATAAGCTTCATAGTCGAGAGGGAAACAACCCAGACCACCATCTAAGGTCCCTAAGCGCGTGCTAAGTGGGAAAGGATGTGGAGTTGCTTAGACAACCAGGAGGTTGGCTTAGAAGCAGCCACCCTTGAAAGAGTGCGTAATAGCTCACTGGTCAAGTGATTCCGCGCCGACAATGTAACGGGGCTCAAGCACGCCACCGAAGTTGTGGCATTGACATTATTGGTAGGCCTTCGTGGTCCAGCCGTGTTGATGGGTAGGAGAGCGTCGTGTGGCGAGTGAAGCGGCGGGGTGACCCAGCCGTGGACGCCACACGAGTGAGAATGCAGGCATGAGTAGCGAAAGACGTGTGAGAAACACGTCCTCCGAAAGACCAAGGGTTCCAGGGTCAAGCTAATCTTCCCTGGGTAAGTCGGGACCTAAGGCGAGGCCGACAGGCGTAGTCGATGGACAACGGGTTGATATTCCCGTACCGGCGAAGAACCGCCCAAACTAACCCAGTAGTGCTAAGTGTCTGAATCCCATTGACGGATCCCTTCGGGGTGATGCTGTGGGCCTAGCGCACGACCCCATTCTGGTGCGGTTAGCGTATTAACAGGTGTGACGCAGGAAGGTAGCCCATCCCGGGCGATGGTTGTCCCGGGGCAAGTGCGTAGGCCGAGTGGTAGGCAAATCCGCCACTCATGACGGCTGAGACACGATGCGGATGAAAAGTGGGTGATCCTATGCTGCCAAGAAAAGCATCGACGCGAGGTTCTAGCCGCCCGTACCCCAAACCGACTCAGGTGGTCAGGTAGAGAATACCAAGGAGATCGAGAGAATCGTGGTTAAGGAACTCGGCAAAATGCCCCCGTAACTTCGGGAGAAGGGGGGCCATCCACTTATATGAGCTTGCCTCAAAAAGGGTGTGGTGGCCGCAGAGACTAGTGGGTAGCGACTGTTTACTAAAAACACAGGTCCGTGCCAAGTCGCAAGACGATGTATACGGACTGACGCCTGCCCGGTGCTGGAAGGTTAAGAGGACCGGTTAGCCGCAAGGCGAAGCTGAGAATTTAAGCCCCAGTAAACGGCGGTGGTAACTATAACCATCCTAAGGTAGCGAAATTCCTTGTCGGGTAAGTTCCGACCTGCACGAATGGCGTAACGACTTCCCAACTGTCTCAACCGCGAACTCGGCGAAATTGCATTACGAGTAAAGATGCTCGTTACGCGCAGCAGGACGGAAAGACCCCGTGACCTTTACTACAGCTTGGTATTGGTGTTCGGTGTGGCTTGTGTAGGATAGGTGGGAGACTGTGAAGCGGATACGCCAGTATTCGTGGAGTCATTGTTGAAATACCACTCTGGTCACTCTGGATATCTAACTTCGAACCGTAATCCGGTTCAGGGACAGTGCCTGGTGGGTAGTTTAACTGGGGCGGTTGCCTCCCAAAAAGTAACGGAGGCGCCCAAAGGTTCCCTCAACCTGGTTGGCAATCAGGTGGCGAGTGTAAGTGCACAAGGGAGCTTGACTGTGAGACTGACAGGTCGAGCAGGGACGAAAGTCGGGACTAGTGATCCGGCAGTGGCTTGTGGAAGCGCTGTCGCTCAACGGATAAAAGGTACCTCGGGGATAACAGGCTGATCTTGCCCAAGAGTCCATATCGACGGCATGGTTTGGCACCTCGATGTCGGCTCGTCGCATCCTGGGGCTGGAGTAGGTCCCAAGGGTTGGGCTGTTCGCCCATTAAAGCGGTACGCGAGCTGGGTTTAGAACGTCGTGAGACAGTTCGGTCCCTATCCGCTGCGCGCGTAGGAAGTTTGAGAGGATCTGACCCTAGTACGAGAGGACCGGGTTGGACGAACCTCTGGTGTGCCAGTTGTACTGCCAAGTGCACCGCTGGTTAGCTACGTTCGGGATGGATAACCGCTGAAAGCATCTAAGCGGGAAGCCGGCCTCAAGATGAGACTTCCATACCTTCGGGTGAGAGGCTCCCAGCCAGACTACTGGGTTGATAGGCCAGATGTGGAAGCGCAGCAATGCGTGCAGCTGACTGGTACTAATAAGCCGATGACTTGATAACACACCGTTCATGGTGCTTGCGTCCACTGAGTGGTTCCCGATGTACGGTCGGGAACACAACAAAACATTGCTTTTCACGTTGTGAAGACTGAAACATCAAGAGAGTTTCGGCGGCCATAGCGAGAGGGAAACGCCCGGTCACATTCCGAACCCGGAAGCTAAGCCTCTCAGCGCCGATGGTACTGCAGGGGGGACCCTGTGGGAGAGTAGGACACCGCCGGACACCCATTCACGCAATGGCCACCCCTGATGGGGTGGCCATTGCGCGTTAA
>NZ_JBEGIA010000021.1:0-2096 GCF_040676455.1 Microbacterium sp. LMI12-1-1.1
GACAACGAGGCCACCTGGTTGTCGTTTGCTCAGTCTGCCGGATCCTGGGTTCTGATGCTGGGGAGGCTGTCGATGCCGCGTCCGCGGAGTCGATAGCTGGCCCCTTTGAGGGTGAGGACGTCGGCGTGGTGGACGATGCGGTCGATCATCGCGGCGGCGACGGCTTGGTCGCCGAAGACCCCGCCCCAGGCGGAGAACGGCAGGTTCGACGTGAGGATCAGCGACGCGTGTTCGTAGCGGGACGAGACGAGCTGGAAGAAGAGGTTCGCGGCGTCCTGCTCGAACGGGAGGTAGCCGACCTCGTCGACGATGATCAACCCGTAACGGCGCAGCCGGGCGAGCTCGCGGGGGAGGTTGCCTTGCCGGTGGGCGTCGGTGAGCCGGGTGACCCAGTCCGTGGCGGTGGCGAACAGCACCCGGTGTCCGTGCCGGGCGGCGACGATCCCGAGCGCCGTCGCCAGGTGGGTCTTGCCGGTGCCGGGCGGGCCGAGCAGCACCACGTTCTGCGCTTCGAGCAGGAACCCGCCGGAGGCGAGGGCTGCGACCTGTTGCCGGGCGGTGGGTTGCGCGTCCCAGTCGAAGTC
This sequence comes from Microbacterium sp. LMI12-1-1.1, assembly GCF_040676455.1. NCBI lineage: Bacteria > Bacillati > Actinomycetota > Actinomycetes > Micrococcales > Microbacteriaceae > Microbacterium > Microbacterium sp. LMI12-1-1.1. The sequence continues at coordinate 585 of NZ_JBEGIA010000021.1, forward strand.
CTCGAGCGTCTTGCGCGCCGGGAACCCGGCGGCTTTGATCCGCAGCTCAGCACCGGACGCGTTGCGGGCGGACACTTCGCGTTCGAGGACGGCGGCGAGGTAGTCCTCGAACGACCAGCCCGCGTCCCTTGCCTGGTCGGCCATCCTGGCGGCGGCTTCGGTGATCCGCGGCGCCTTCAACGCGCCGGCGAGATAGGTGATCTGTTTGATCGACTCGGTCGTCTTCAAGGTGCCCATCAGGCGACTCCTTCGATCCCGAATGCCCGGTCGTAGTCGGCGAGATCCCTCGTCAGGTCCGTGTCGACGGCCGCTGGTCGCGGTTGTTGGACCTGTTGCCGCAGGAGCTTCGCGGTCTCGCGGTGGGCAGGATCGGTGACGACAGCGCCGCGCGCCCAAATGCGGCGTTGGTCGGCAACGATCCGGCCATCCAGTCGCACCCGGACCCGGTCGAGGTCCGCGGTCACGTCGACCATCCGGCCGATCGCTTGAGGGTCGACGGAGTAGTCGCTGGCGTCGAGCCGCACGTAGTAATCCCGCCCGAGACGGGCTCGCTCCCGCCAGCCCAGCTGCAGCGGAACCGGCGGCAGCGGCAGCATCCGGGACCGGTCGTGCTCGATCAGATCGATCGGCCGCGCCTTGATCGTCCGCACCACGCGGCCGTTCGCGCGCTCGAGCCAGTCGGCGAGCTGGGTGTTGAAGTCGACCGGTGAGGCGAAGGTGCGGCCGGGCATGAACGAGGTCTCCATCCACCCGTTGCGACGCTCCACGATCCCCTTGGACTCCGGATCGTAGGGGCGCAACTGCACCACCTTCGTCGCCAGCGTCCCGGCGAACGCGGACACGCCCTGCGCAAGCCGACCCTTCTGACCGATGCCCGGCTCGTTATCCCAGATCAGCCGCCGCGGCACCGCCCGGAGTTGCTGGATCAGCTCCCACGACCCCAGCAGCAGATCCTCGGTCTTCCGAGTCGGGATCATCCTCGCCGTCACGAACCGAGAATGCGCCGCGACGATCACCAGCACCGGCAGCAGCACGTGATTGCCATCCTCGCGCGGAATCTTCCGCGGCGGGAACCACAAATCGCACTGCGCTGCGTCACCCGCTGCCCACGTCAACCGGTCGGCCGGGTCCACCGGGCGATGCTCCGGCCGCAACCGCCGGACGTTCTCCCGGAACCATGTGATCGACCCCGACCACTCCACGCGCTCGGCGATCACCGTCGCCGGCATCGACGGGTGCTCGGCCAGCAACGCCCGCACCCGCGCCTCAAACGGCGAGAACGACGTCTCCTGCGGCCTTCGCTGATACTTCGGCGGCCGATCCGACCGCACCGCCGCAGCCACCGTGTCCCTCGCGATACCGAGGTCCCTCGCGACCTGGCGCTGCGGAACCCCGTCCGCGACCAGCCGCCTGATCAACGCCCAATCTTCCAAGGAGATCACCCACCCAATCTGGTCTGGGTGGCCTAGTTTTCAAGCGTCGTTTTGGCCGGGTTCTCGAACGTCGCCGACA